>JAEPDS010000058.1 GCA_016842065.1 Candidatus Thiodiazotropha sp. 'RUGA' | reverse complement strand
GAGGTCGATAGCAGAGACACCGGTTTCCATGATTTCAAAGCCAGTATGACCATGCTGCTGAAAAACCGGCATGGTGAAGAGAGCCTGCGGGATATGCGGAATCAGACCCTGGAGGTGGAAAACGACGGCGACAAAACCCTGGTGGTCTTCGATGAACCCAGAGATGTCAAAGGCACTGCACTGCTGAGCTTTTCGCATAAGGTTGGTGATGATGATCAGTGGCTCTATCTTCCTGCACTCAAGCGGGTCAAAAGAATCGCTTCCAGAAACAAGTCCGGGCCCTTCATGGGCAGCGAGTTCGCCTATGAAGATATCTCTTCACAGGAGATTGAAAAATACACCTATAAATTGATCGAAGAGAGCGAGCACGATGGCATCGACTCGTATCTGGTGGAACGCTATCCGGTTGACCCCAATTCGGGCTATACACGCCAGCAGATGTGGGTTGACAAGGCGCGTTACATTCCGATTAAGATCGACTACTACGATCGAAAAAACGTCTTGCTGAAGACTCTGGTGTTTCGTGGCTATCAACAATATCTGGATCAATACTGGCGCGCCGATGAGATGTTTATGGAGAATCATCAAACCGGTAAAAGTACTCTGTTGTCATGGAAACAGTACGATTTTCGCAGTGGTCTAACAGATGCCGATTTCAATAAGAACAGCCTCAAGCGGGCCAGATAGGGAGCATGTTGTCGTGAGATTATGGCGCTGGATTGTTTGTCTGATGCCTGGCCTGTTGTCAGCTGGTGAGTGGAGTGGCTATGCTGAATTGCAAGGGCGTTACTTCCCTCAGGATGCCGCTTACGAGAACCAATCGGACCATCTCATCTCACTGGCATTTCAGCCCGAGTACTATCAACGTTGGGACAAGGGTAATCAGAGTCTGCTGTTTGTACCCTTCTTTCGCTGGGACAGCAAAGACGAGGAGCGGACCCACGCTGACATCCGCGAGCTGATCTGGACCTATGCCGGAAACCGTTGGGAGGCACAGGCCGGTGTCGGCAAAGTCTTTTGGGGGGTGACCGAAGCCCTGCATCTGGTGGACACCATCAACCAGACCGACCTGGTGGAGAACCCTGATGGTGAACAGAAGCTTGGTCAACCTCTGATCAAGCTCTCTCTGGAGCGGAATTGGGGTATCCTCGATTTCTACACCCTGATCGGATTTCGTGAACGCACCTTTCCCGGCGAAGAGGGACGCTTAAGATCCCACCCACCGGTTGACCAGGATCATGCCGAGTATGAGTCGGACCGGGAAGAGAGACACCTGGACTTCGCACTGCGCTGGTCACACTATATCGGTGACTGGGACATCGGCCTGGCACATTTTAACGGTACCAGCCGGGATCCTCTGTTTATTCCCAGAGTCAGCAATCGGGGTGAGCTCAGCCTGATACCGTTCTATGAACAGATGCGTCAAACCAGTCTCGATCTGCAGGCCACCAAGGGGGATTGGTTATGGAAACTGGAGGCAATTCATCGATCAATCGACAGTGGCAGTTACAATGCCGCAACCGGTGGATTCGAGTATACACTGGTCGGCATTGCTGACACTGATATGGACCTTGGTCTGCTGGCTGAATACTTATATGACGACCGCGGGGATAAGGCGACCACACCATTTCAGAACGACATTTTTATCGGTTTTCGACTCACCGCAAATGACGTGGATGGCAGCGAATTGCTGGCTGGTGTGATCAAGGACATGGATGAATCGAGCTGGATGTTCAATCTTGAAGCCAGCCGCCGCATCGGCAGTGATTGGAAAACCAGTGCACAAATCCGTGTATGGTCGGATATCGCAGAACAGGACCCCCTCTACTCCATGCGCCGGGATGACTATGCAGAGTTCACCCTGACACGCTTTTTTTAGAGCCCGTTAGCCACGCTACCGGTGGAGTGGCTTATGCCATGAGTGGCGGTGTGAATGGCGGGCGGGTGATTACCGATTGGACAGGTCTGTCTGCAGCGGATAGAGGCAGAACCTCTAGTCAGGTAGTCGTTCCCCTTTACACACCGCAAAGCTGTTTCAGGATACAGTGACCGAATCCTGCAACATACTCGTAAAAGCCTCTGCCGTTATCGGTTTGTTGAATAGAAACCCCTGGGCATGATCGCACTGCATACTCTGCAGTTGCTTCAACTGATCCTCTGTCTCCACACCTTCGGCGATCACCTCCAATCCCATTCCATGGGCCATCAACACAGAAGCATTAACCAGTTCCCAGTCGGCCGCATCGACCATCAGATCACTGATAAAGCTGCGATCAATTTTCAGCACATCAAAGGGATAATTGCGCAAATGACTCAACGATGAGTAGCCGGTACCAAAATCGTCCATCGCCAGACCGATGCCTTTGCTATGCAGCCGATTCAGAGACTCAACGATCTCCCGCTGCCCGCTCATCAGGACACCTTCGGTAATCTCCAGAATCATCGCCTCAGGCTTAAGTCCGCTGTGCTGCAGTAGATCCGATATAAACTCCACAAGCTTTGTATCCCTGAACTGCCTGGGGGACAGATTGATGGATATTCTGAAATCGTAATCGATCATCTGCTGCCACTGCAGGGCATTGATCACCGCCTGCTGCAGGACATACCGACCAATATCGAGGATCACGCCGGTCTGTTCAGCGATCGGAATAAACTCGTTCGGTGAAACCATGCCAAGGGCGGGATTGTTCCAGCGTAACAGAGCTTCAGCGGCAACCACCCGATTGCTCCGCATATCGATCACCGGCTGATAAAGCACCGAGAACTCCTGCCGCTTATGGGCGCCCTGAAGCTGCTCTTCCACTTCCAGACTTCGGGAGATGTTCAAATTCATCTCGCTGGTGAAGAAATTGAAAGTGTTTCGCCCCTGCTCCTTGGAGTGATACATGGCGGTGTCTGCGTTACGCAGCAGTTCCGTAGGGGTAACGCCATCACTGGGATAGATGGAAATGCCGATACTGGTGGTTACCACCAGCTCCCGTTCATCCAGGGTGAATGGACTGCGAAACTGTGCAATCAGGTTACCGGCCACTGCTTTGGCATCGGTCAATTCGGATAGATTGCGCAGCATGACAACAAACTCATCACCGCCGAGACGACAGACACTGTCCGCATCACGCACCGCTGATTTGAGACGCTCCGCCGCCTGAACGAGCAAGCGGTCGCCGGTTTCGTGCCCCAGGGTATCGTTGACCCGTTTGAATCCATCGAGATCGAGAAACAGAACGGCGATCATCTGATGATCCCGGTCTGTCTCTTTTAGCAGCTGAGTCAGTCGGTCCATCGCCAGAAACCGGTTGGGCAGACCGGTCAGCCCATCGTAATGGGCCTGTTTGAGAATGTGTGCCTCCTGCCTCTTCTTCTCGGAGATATCCACATGGGTTCCGACCGTGCGAATGGCGTTACCCTCGGCGTCACGCACCAGAAAGGCTCGGGAGAGAATATCCACCCAATGACCATCCTTGTGCCGCATCTTGAATTCGATATGGAAATTATCCCTTTTTCCCTCAATATAGTCAGTAAGCATGGCCCAGGATCGCTCCCGGTCCTTCTCTTCTACCAGATCCTCCCAGGTTGAAAAATCGTTCGGCAACTCATCGTCTTCATAGCCGAGCATTTTTTTCCATCGGGGTGAGTAGTAGATCTCGTTGGCCTTCAGATTCCAGTCGTAAACCCCGTCATTGGCGCCGCGCATGGCGAGTTCGAATCGCTCCTCACTTTTACGCAGCGCCGATTCTGCCAACTCCCTTTCACTGATCTCTCTACTCAACTCGCTGTTTTTCTCCTGTAACTCAGAGGTACGCAAATTGATGGTTGCTTCACGGTTTTTCACCTCCTTACTGAGTTCCTCTATGAGTTGCCTGTTCTGCACCTCAAGGTCGATGTTTTCGACTAAATTCCGATGTATGTTTCGGGTAAACAAGGTGGTCATCACCAAGTAGGCAAAAGTCGCAAAGGCCAGAATATTGTGTGTGAAATCACCATAAAAAAGTAACGTTGCGATCAGGGTAAGCAGTTGAGGATAGACATAGGCCACGAATGCCGGCAGATAACAGGAAAGTATAACAACCGCAGATGCAACGATACCGAACAACAGCATGCATAAGCCTATTGCGATGGTGAGATTCTCAGTCAGATAGATATGGGGGACGATCAAACTCCATGCCACCCCGACCAGAAGACATCCAAACAGATAGGCCCGCTGCCACTGGATCGTGGTCATTTTCTGCGCGTTGCGTTTTCGCAACCACCAGAGAGCCAAGCGAAAGCTGGCCGCCGCAAACAGCGAAACCACCCAGATTTCCACAATCCCCGACTCGATATGTGGAATCAAAATGAAGTAGAAAAGAGTGGCGACTGCAAAGACCGTTGCATTGGAGATCGGCGCCTGCTGAAACAGAATCCTGGTTTGCTCTTCTGCAATTAATGTTTCGAGACGCTCTGATTGTTCGCTTTTATTAGTCTTGGACATGGTCCTTCTGGTCGTGACGCTTTTTTAGGCGATATTTGTTGTCCCGCCTTGGTGCAAAGAGTGAATATTGATGAATAACGTTCAGGAAAGATCCCTTGTCGTTCAAACAGAACCTAAAGCACGAGTCGCAATAAGCCGTGTTCAAACCCAATTTTAAAACCCCATGGCTCAAAATGATTATCTCAAGCCGCTGTAATTGCTTACCGTTATCTAGTTTTTATAGCACACTCTACCAACCTGCTTTGTGCAAATTCCCTATGATCCCGGAAAAGTCATTGTTTAAATAAAAAATCAATGATTTATGGCAGTTACAGAGGCATACGCTATCAGAGAGCTGATAGCGCTTAACCCCAACAAAACAAGGGTAATGAAAGGGAATTAAAAGCCTTTAGCGAGCCTACAAACAGAGAGGTGTTTTGTCGCTGTATCAGGTTGTTTGATTGACCAGGTAGCAACCAAAAAAGGCTATAGCGCCAATTGCAACTCTGCCAGATTACCTATGCTCTGTTGAATCTCTTCAATCGAAGGTGGTTGAGCCGCCCACATATCGCCAAAGGCCCCCCTGCAGGAGAGACGACGAACCTCGGGCTGCTGGTTGGATTTGAGCCAGAAGTGGTAGCCCTGGGTAACCATCGGTGTACCCTGATCATCCAGGCCCGCCGGGATAAACCGGTATTCCGCTACGCCATCGACTACTTCCACCATCAATCCCTCCACCCGTTCGATGGTGAATGTTTGAGGCTGTATGGTCTGCACACCATCGGTCAGCGAGGTAACTTCGAAATTACAATTCGCCCTGTATCGATCGAAATCTTCGAGCTGCATCGTCTCACCCAGTTGCAGAAACAGACGGGTACGATAGGCAGAGACTTCCAGTGGCTGTTTCAGTACGACTTTGGAACCAACCGGTATCTGGGAGTAGGGGCTAGCCGGATTGAAGCTGGTTTGAAAGTTGGCGCTACAGCCGCCAAGGCAGAGTGCAATTACGACCCATCTCATAGTTGAAACACCTCAGTTTGTTGAATCGAAACAACTCAGAACAATACAGCAGCATTCAGAAACCCAACAGATACCGACCCGTTATCAGACAATTCTGAAATAGCAGCTGAGATCGGGAATATCGATCTCCCTTGGTTTCAGTTTGACACTGTCATTGAGTGAAAAATCACCTCGGATCCGCAGCTTGGCTTCATAGGCGATGGATGGGATCATGACGGTTGCCCGCTCCCCCTCCTGTGCAACAATGATACCTTCACCCTGCCACTCCGGACGGTCTCTCAAAAAGATCAGCCGCCAGTGATTATTCGACACCCGTTCGGTCTTTCTGTTCGCCATGCTGCCCATTTCAGACTCAGCGATGCGTTGAGAAATCGCCGCCAGATCGAGTAAACCCTCACCTTTCAAATGGGCTCTCAACTGCTGATGGGTCAACAGATCCGAATAGCGGCGCAGTGGACTGGTCGCCCGACTGTAGGCCGGCAGCCCCAATCCTGAGTGCGGTTCGGCTTCGGTTTTGACCTGAGTCGGTTTGAACTGACGCCGGTAAGCATACATTGCGGCAAGATCCTCTGGCTGCTGTGCATCATCCGGTGGCGCCTGGGTGGCAAAAGGTATCGGGATATCACGCTGCAGACAGTAGTTTGCGATACCCTCCCCGGCCATCAACATCAAATCGGTTACCATTTCCCGACTCTTAAGCTTCTCCAGTGGAGTGATCTCCACCTGATCGTTGTGCGCTTTGATCTTCACTTCGGGCAGTTGAATGGAGGCCGAACCAGCCGCCTTGCGCCGCAATCGGTAGCGTTGGCACTTCTCCAGCAAGGTGTTGAAAGGTGCCTCATCCAGGCGACGTTCCGCCTCGCCATAGCTGATTCGTTCCACCTTCAGCCAACTGGGGTGGATCTCCACCTCACTGACTTCCCCCTGCTCCGATAGTTGAAAGGCGATCGAGAGTGACGGGGAGCGCTGCTGCAGGCCCAAACCCAACAGATCGGTTACTCTCGGTGGCAACATGGGTACGATCCGATCGGGCAGATAGAGATTGGCGCCGCGGCTTCTGGCATCCAGATCCATCTCGCTATCCGGCTTCACCAGCGCCGCCACATCCGCCACATGCACCCAGAGTCGCTCCCCGTCGATACTGATCGCATCGTCCGGGTCCTGATTATCCTCGTCGTCGATCGCAAAGGCCTGCAGATGGGTCAGATCCAGGCGCTCCTCTTCGATCAACTCCGCGACCGGATGGTCTGGAATGGATTCGTCAACCCCCATTCGTCGGGGATAGGGATTTTCGTTCAATGTCCAATAGCCGGTTTTCACCAGTAGCCGGTGGGCACTGACCGGGTTTTCCTGCAGCTTCAATGCCTGCAGAATTCGGCTTTTATCTCTTTTCTGCAGTGCCAGCGCTTCCACCTCGCCGAGTGTTTTTCGATCCTCTTGAATGATCTCACCCTGCCGGACACGGGCCATGAAACTGTCCCAGGCCGCCTCTTCAGACGCCTTTCTATCTCGCGACTCGATTTCGAGTTTTACCGCCTCGGCGGATCTGGGACGGATCGCCTCCGGCTCCCCCTCAAAGTAGATCCCTTCGGATACCAGCATCCAGGTCGCCCAGGCCATGACTGGGGTATAGTCCCCGAAGACCAGTTCACTGAGCTCTTTGATGTCAGTCTCGGCCCCTTCCAGCAGCTCCCAGTTATCCTCAACCTCGCCTGACATCGGCTGCAGACTCTTCAGGTTGTCGAGGGGGCCTGGATGCAGCAGAACCACATCCTTGTCCCGAACCCGTTTGCTTTTTCCCCCTTCCAGCTCGATGGTGATCTTATCCGCCACTTCCGTCACCTTGGCTGGACGGATCTTATAGAGCACCAGAGCCCCTGCCTTCAAATTACTCATCACTATTTCCGAATCGTTCAACACGCTGATTGAGATGTCTGTAACCCATTGGGGCTCTCATTCAAACCTAAAAAACACGTCACCAGGGGGATTTCGTACCCCGTGGGATCGGGTATGATACGCAGAGTTTATCCCCAAACCCAGGAGCTGTTCCTGATATGAACGAAGAATGGACCAAATTTCTGGCATCAAGAAGTGATAATGACCCGCAGGGTGCAGAATTGAACTGCGCTCTAAACGACCTCTCCCATCTCGGACTGATCCGGGTCTCCGGTGAGGATGCGGAGGCCTACCTGCAGGGCCAGCTGACCAATGATATTCGTGAAGTTACCGAATCTCACAGCAATCTGGCGGGCTGGTGCAATGCCAAAGGACGCATGTTGGCCAACTTCCGATGTTTTCGCCGTGCAGACGACTACTACCTGCAGACCCCGGTGGAGAATGTTCCCAGCGTGGTGCAGCGGTTGGGGATGTACATCCTGCGATCCAAAGTAACACTGAGCGATGTGAGTGACGAATTGATCAAAATCGGCTTGACCGGTGAGTGCTCAGAGGCCCTGTTACAGCCCTTTTTCGATGAGATGCCTGAACAACCCAATGATGTTCAGCAACAGGATCAATTGACTCTGATCCGGCTTCCAGGGAAGAAGCCCAGATATGAGATCGTTGGACCGATCCAGCATCTGCAGGAGATCTGGCAGACAGCTGAAGGTCAGGCCCAGTCCGCCAATGCCGATTTCTGGGCGCTGCAGGAGATCCAGGCAGGCATTCCGACGATCTACCAGGCAACCAAAGAGGCTTTTGTCCCGCAGATGACCAACATGCAGTTGATCGATGGGGTCAGCTTCACCAAGGGCTGCTACACAGGTCAGGAGGTTGTCGCCCGCATGCAATATCTGGGCAAACTGAAGCGCAGGATGTATCTGGCCCATGTAGAGTCCACTACCTCACCCCAACCTGGCGATGAACTGTTTGCCCAGCTCAGCACCTCAGGACAGGGTACGGGTAAGGTCGTCGAGGCCCAGGCCAATGGTGATGGCTACGATCTCCTGGCAGTGATCGAAATCGCCAGCGCGGAAGAGGATCAGGTATTGCTGGGTGAGCAGGGATCACCCCTGAAGATCGTCAATCTGCCCTACCCTTTTGCCGAGTCGTGATCCACGGGGAACACTCCCCATCTGCATTAAGATATCGCAGATTCTACCGCTAACGGTGAAAGACCCTGCAGTCCAGGACAAGACAGCAATATGATCGACGAAAAACAGTTCTTAACCGACCTCAACGAAGCCATCGACAGCAACAAGCTGACCCTGCCAACACTGCCTGAAGTGGCACTGAAAGTGCGGGATGCGGTAGAGCAGGAGATGAGCAGCGCCAACGAAATTGCCGAAATCATCGCGTCGGATGCGGCTCTCTCCGCGCGCCTGTTGCAAGTAGCCAACAGCCCGCTCTACCGGGGAAGAGTACCGATCGATAACCTGCAGATGGCGGTTGCCCGCCTGGGTATCCGTCTGGTGCGCAGCCTGGTGATCAGTCTGATCATGCAACAGATCTTTCAGGCCACCAACGACCTGCTGGATGCAAAGTTTCACCAGATCTGGGAAGAGAGTGTGCAGATCGCCGCGATCAGCCGGGTTCTCTCCTACAATCTGGATCACCTGGATAAGGAACAGGCGATGCTGGCCGGTCTGATCCATAACATCGGCGCCTTACCTGTGCTGGCGATGGCAGAGACCCGGGACGAACTGGTCCAGGACGCGGCGGAACTCGATCGGGTGATCGATATCCTGAGCCCCCAGATTGGACAACGGATTCTTGAGATGTGGGATTTTCCTGAAAGCCTGATCACGGTACCGGCCAATTTTCTGAATCTTCAGTACGAAAGTGACGGGGATGGGGATTACTCGGATATTGTGCTGGTAGCCCGTCTGCAAGCCAATCTGAACCATAATACGGACTTTGAGATGCCGGATGTACCCGCCATGAAGAAACTGGGGATGGAACCTGAAGTCAATATCATCGAAATCGAAGGTGTTGCCGAAGATATTCAGAACATCGAAGTCATGTTCCACAACTGATGCGTGGCGAGCGGCTGATTCGAGATGATTGAGGCACAAAACCTCTGTAAACACTATCCTGGCGTGAAAGCGGTCAACGGGGTGAGTTTCCATATACCCCGGGGCGTCTGTTTCGGACTGCTTGGGCCGAACGGAGCGGGTAAAACCACAACGGTAGAGATGCTTGAAGGGATCATCACCCCCTCATCCGGAAAGATTCTCTATAAAGGCGAACCCCTGGGACAGAGATTTCGCAATGAAGCGGGGATTATGTTCCAGCACACCGCGTTGCAAGAGTTCATTCAGGTGGATGAAGCCTTACGGATGTTTCAGCGCTTCTACCCAAATCCCCGCTCGCTGGATGATCTGGTAGAAGCCTGCGCCCTGGAGGAGTTTCTGACCCGGGATACCCGCAAACTCTCCGGTGGCCAGAAACAACGATTGCTGTTGGCGATCGCGCTGATCAACAATCCTGAAGTGGTATTTCTGGATGAGCCGACAACCGGACTCGACCCCCAATCCAGACGCAATCTATGGGGTCAGGTGCGTCGTATCAAGGCTGAAAACAAGACCCTGGTACTGACCACCCACTACATGGAAGAGGCCTTTGAGCTATGTGATGAGATCATCATCATGGATCATGGGTTGATTATCGCACAGGGCAATCCGAAAGCACTTCTCGCCGACCACTTCGACAACTCAGTGATTTCGCTTCCACGAACGGCATTACCTGAAAATTTCACCCTCGATGACGGCGCTTCGGTTCATCCACAGGGAGACCTGGTGGAGATCATGTCGAAGGATGTGGATAGCACCATCCGTCTGCTGACAGCCAATCAGATACCCCTGAAGCAGTTACAGGTGCGCTCCCCTACCCTGGAAGACCTGTTCCTGGAGCTAACGGGACACCATCTGCGCAGTTAGTGTCTTTCAATAATCCGGCGACTCGGCGTCTGGTGTTCAAGGTTTCAAGAGCAAAGTGAACTGAGGGTTTTTGAACTTGTCGAGAAAAGAGTGTGCGTTTACGCCATGCGTTGTCATCACGCATTAGTATGAGAGCGGAGTCTGAAGGTATAGTGACGCCTTATCGTGGCCTTGGGGTCAGGGCTAGCCAACCCAATCAATCCTGCCCTGCCAGTTAACCAACCAATCAGTTTGCGACCGAACCCAGAATACTATGTCAATACGCCGTTTTCTCGCCGCCCTGCAAGCACGCAATCTGGAGTTTCTGCGGGATCGCACCGCCCTGGGTTGGAATCTGATCATGCCGGTGCTGATCGTGATGGGATTTGCCTTTGCCTTCACAACCGGTCAGGAGGAGCTCTACAAGGTGGGACTGTATGGCGAAACCGACACTGAGCAACCGATCCAGGCCTTTCTACAGACCCGTTATGTAGAGTTCATCGAGATCGACGAGCTGGACAAGACCATCGAAAAGGTGGACCGGCACCAGATCGACCTACTGCTCGACCTGGACAACCAGCGCTATTGGGTGAACAGCACCTCACCGAAGGGATATCTTCTTGAAAAAGTCGTTGCCCCCTACCAGTTTGAGCGGGTTGCCCTGTCCGGTTCGGAGATTCGCTATGTGGATTGGGTGGTACCCGGCGTACTCGGCATGAACATCATGTTCAGTGCCCTCTTCGGGGTTGGCTATGTGATCGTCCGATACCGCAAGAACGGGGTTCTCAAGCGGCTCAGAGCGACTCCATTGAGTGCATTTGAGTTTATCTCTGCACAGATCGCATCCCGTCTGCTGATGATCGTTACGGTCACCACGCTGGTCTATCTGGGTACCGATCTGCTGGTCGATTTCCGCATGGTCGGTTCCTACTGGCTGCTGTTACTGATCTTGATCGTCGGCGCCCTGAGCATGATCAGTGTTGGCTTGCTGGTGGCTGCCAGGATAACCAGTGAAGAGGCGGCGAATGGCTTACTCAACCTGATCAGCTGGCCGATGATGCTGCTCTCCGGTGTCTGGTTCTCCCTGGAGGGCTCCCATCCACTGGTTCAGAATCTCGCGCTGGCACTGCCATTGACTCATATGGTGGATGCCGCCAGAGCCGTCATGATTGAGGGTGCCGGCATCAAAGAGGTTGCCGCTCCCCTGTTGTCCCTCTGCCTTTTTACTCTATGCTTTGTCACAATAGGTTCTAAAAGCTTTCGCTGGGAGTAGGCAGGCAGTGGACCAGGATCAACGATTCATGGAACAGGCGCTCAAACAGGCACAGCAGGGCCTGACGCTGGGACATGGCGGTCCATTTGGTGCCGTCATCGTGCGAGAGAATCAGATCATCGGTGCGGGCTGGAACCAGGTTGTACATCTCAATGATCCCACCGCCCATGCTGAGATGCAGGCAATCCGCAAGGCCTGCCAGCATCAGCAGAATTTCAATCTGTCGGGTGCGGTACTCTACACAACCTGTGAACCCTGCCCGATGTGTCTCAGTGCCGCCTACTGGGCCAGAATAGAGCGACTTGTGTACGCGGCTAATGCTGAAGATGCTGCAGTCAGCGGATTCGACGACAATCTGATCGCTGCGGAACTGTGCAAACCATCCGCGGAACGCCAGATGCCAAGCCGACAGATCATGCGCGATGCAAGCCTGCAGCTATTCAAAGCCTGGCAAGCCAGTGATCAACGCACCGATTACTGAATCAATAATAAATACTGACAATCGACCAGGGAGAAATGGATCTGATGGCAGTCACACTTCACGTCAATGGTTCAATAAACCAGGTTGAGGCAGACAGCGATATTCCCCTGCTCTGGGTATTGCGGGACCAGCTTGGTCTGACCGGCACCAAATACAGTTGCGGTATCGGCGTTTGCGGCTCCTGTATGGTTTTGCTGGATGGTATGCCAGCAAAAGCCTGCCGGATCACAGCGGCAGAGTGTGCCGGCAAAAAAATCACCACCATCGAAGGGCTGGCAGATCAGGCTGACCACCCACTGTTGAAGAGCTGGCTTGAGTTACAGGTTCCCCAGTGTGGTTACTGCCAATCCGGTCAAATCATCATGGCCTATGCCCTGCTGAGTGAAAAGCATGATCCGAGCGCGGACGAGATTGATCAGGCCATGTCTCAAATTTTATGCCGTTGCGGCACCTATCCACGCGTACGCCAGGCCATTCAGCAGGCGTCCGAAATGATGCGTGCGAAGGACCCATCCTGATGAAGCCGTTCGACCCGGAGAGAAGAGATTTTCTGAAGAAGAGCGCCCTGTCGGCCGGCTCTGCCCTGGTGCTGGGTATCGCCTGGAGTGGCGAAATCGTAGCCGAAACCGATGCCACACCAGAGTTCAAACCGAACGCCTGGTTGAAAATCGATACGCATGGAGTGGTGACGCTCTACATCGCAGAGTCGGAGATGGGCCAGGGTCCCTTCACCTCACTCTCGATGCTGATTGCCGAAGAGCTGGAAGTGGATTGGCAGAAGGTTCAGGTGGAGCACGCCCCCCTCGATCCGGCCTACGGCTTTCAGGGAACCGGCGGAAGTCGCAGTGTCAGAAGAAACTGGAAGATCCTGAGGGAAGCCGGCGCTGTTGCCAGGCAGATGCTACTGGCGGCCGGCGCCGAGTATCTGAAGGCACCGGTCGACCGATGTCAGGCACAACGCTCCCACATCACCCATCGCCCATCCTCGAAATCAGTCGGCTATGCAGAGCTGGTGGGGCGGGCCGCCGAGATGCCGGTGCCGAAAGGCGTAACACTGAAACAACCCGAGGACTACAGACTGATCGGCACCCCGGTCAGCCGTTTGGACCTGGCGGATAAACTGAATGGCAAAGCGCGTTATGGCATCGACACCAAACTGCCCAATATGCTCTATGCCACAATCGCCCAATCCCCGCAGTTCGGCGGAAGGGTCAAGCGCTTCAACGGTGCAGAGATCAAACAGAGACCCGGCATCATCGACTGCTTCGAGCTTGAGGAGGGTGTGGTCGTGGTCGCACAGGGTACCTGGCAGGCCTTCCAGGCCAGAAAAGCCCTGAAAATCGATTGGCACGGAGGCAAAGCCGCACAGTTGGACAGCGACAACATCATTCAACGACTGAGTGACGAAACCTCGCAGAAACCGAGTCTGATCCTGGAACATGGAGAGCCCATCGCTCAACTTGGTTCTGCTTTGAAATCCGTTGACACCGAGTATCGACTCCCCTTCCAGGCGCATATGACGCCGGAACCGATGAACTGCACGGTGGGTGTTGAAGATGGCCGATACAGAATCTGGGCACCGACCCAATCCCCAACCAGCGCCATGGCCACTGCCGCCAAGGCACTGAAAGCGTTGATGCCAGAGCTCAGTGAGGCTGAACTGGAAGCGAGGATTGAAATTATAACCCCCCTGCTGGGCGGTGGATTTGGACGTCGAATCAAACAGGACTATGTGACTCAGGCAGTTAAAATCGCCCATCATATGAAACACTCGGTACAACTGATCTGGCCGCGTGAGGAAGATGTCCAACACGATCATTATCATCCATTGACCCAGCATCGACTGAGGGGCAGCCTGGATGAGGCCGGTAACCCCCAAGCCTGGCACCATCTGATCACCGGTCTGCAGTCGGGCAAATATGGTGCAGACGCTCTGGCCTACGATATCCCCCATGTGCGGGTAGAGATGCTGCGACTCGACTCACCTGTACCGATCGGTCCCTGGCGATCTGTCTCCAACCACTACAACGCCTATGCCATTGAACACTTTTTTGATGAACTTGCCCGGGCTGGCGGGCAGAACCCACTGGAACTGCGTCTGAAGCTGCTGAAAGAAGCTAGATTGAAGGCGGTTCTGCAAAGGGCAGCGGAGGCCACCGCCTGGCAGCGACAGGATCAACAGCGGATATTGGGTTGTGCCGTCCACTCCAGTTTCGGCAGCCATGTGGCTGAGATTGTTGAACTGATCAGGCTGGATGAGCATAAGCTCAAACTGGGCAAGATCACCTGTGTGATCGACTGCGGTATTGCGATCAATCCGGATACCATCAAGGCCCAGCTGGAGGGTTCGGTGATCTATGCGCTGGGTGCTGCACTTAAACCGCCGATCATGTTGAAAAACGGTCGCGTCGAACAGCACAATTTTCATGACACGCCAATCCTGAGTTTTGAGGAGACACCCCCCATCGAGGTAATCATCAGCTACAGCCGGCTGGATCCGGGTGGTGTCGGTGAACCTGGGGTACCGCCACTGGCTCCGGCACTGGCCAATGCGTTGTTGTCCGCTCATGGAAAACCGGTGACCCGCATGCCGATGAAACTCAATGGTGCATCCTGATACGGCAAGCTGTATTTATCGTGCATACCCGCAGTCCCTTCCAGCACCGGTTAATCCGCCCTAACACACTGTTTTTATAAAAGTAGTCCAGCCGATACAGGATTTAACAACTCACCCTATCGGCAACACCCCTTGGAGCATGTTAAAGTCCCTGACGCAGGGCTGTTGGGTATCCTCAGCAAACTGCCCTGTAACAGCCGATTGATAAAGGACCGAAAAACAAAAAATGTGCGGTATAGCAGGCATTTTGAATCTCACTGACGGGGCATCACCCTCCAGAGATGAACTGGAGCGCATGATCCATGCCGTCCATCACCGCGGGCCGGACGGCTATGGCTTCTTTAGCCACAACCGGGTTGGATTGGCCCATGCGCGACTCAGTATCATCGACCTGGCCGGGGGTGATCAGCCGATCCACAACGAGGATCAGACCATCCAGGTTGTATTCAACGGTGAAATCTTCAACTACCTGGAGTTGCGGGAGGAGCTGGAGAAACTGGGTCACCAATTCTATACCCATTCGGATACCGAGGTTATCGTTCACCTCTATGAGCAGTATGGCGACAAGTTCGTCGACTCTCTCAACGGCCAATTCGCCATCGCACTTTGGGACAACAACAAACAACGATTGGTGATTGCCCGGGACCGGGCCGGCATCAGACCCCTGTTCTACACCGAAAACGCTGGCAGGCTCTATTTCGCCTCAGAGGTCAAATCCCTTTTCGCACATCCCGCAATCAGTAAAAGGGTCAATCTCACTGCACTGCAGGAGGTTTTCACATTCTGGAGCGCCCTGCCGCCAAACTCCCTGTTCGATAACATACAGGTGTTGCCACCCGGCTGCATGATGGTCATCGAACAGGGTGAGATCCGCATCGAGCGCTATTGGGACTGGGACTTTCCCAACGATCAGATCGATCACGACAAATCAGCCGATGAGTGGGCCGAAGAGCTGCGCTCGCTGATGATCGACTCGGTGCGGCTGCAACTGCGCTCCGATGTCCCGGTCGGTGCCTATCTGAGTGGCGGACTCGACTCTTCCGTGCTGACGTCACTGATCAAAAACTACACCGACACACCACTGCGAACCTTCTCCATCGGCTTTGAGGATGAGGAGTTCGATGAGAGCAGTTTCCAGCAGGATCTGGTGGATTACCTGGGCACACACCATACCCATGTATTATGCAAACGCTCCGATATCGGTGAGGCTTTTCCCAGAGTCATAAGACATGCCGAAACAGCGATCGTACGCACTGCCCCGACACCCCTGATGCTGCTCTCTGGTGCCGTGCGCGAAGCGGACTACAAAGTAGTTTTGACCGGTGAAGGCGCGGATGAGGTATTCGGCGGCTACGATATTTTCAAGGAGGCCAAGGTCAGGCGCTTCTGGAGCCACGCTCCGGACTCCGAGTGGCGTCCGCTCATCCTGCAGCGTCTCTACCCCTATCTGAAACACTCTCCAACAGCCAGTGGTGCCTTCACTCAGCGCTTTTTTCAGCAGGGTCTGGAGCACCTGAAAAAACCCTTCTTTGCCCATATCCCCCGCTGGGCCACGACCCAGCGCATCATGCAATTCTTCTCCGATGAGGCCCGGGAAGCCGTGCCTGCAGTGGGTTTCTCCAACATCGAAAGGATTCTGCCGGAAGGCATTGAACAGTGGAAACCGCTCAACCAGGATCAGTATATCGAAGCTCACACCCTGCTGGCCGGCTATCTGCTCTGCTCCCAGGGTGACCGGGTCGCGATGGCCAACTCCATCGAAGGCCGTTTCCCGTTTCTCGACCATCGGGTGATTGAGTTTGCCGCAAAGCTTCCCAGTCGCTACAAAATCATGGGATTGAATGAGAAATACATGCTCAAAAAGACCATGAAAGGCCTGATACCCGAGAGCATCCGAAGCCGCAGCAAGCAGCCCTATCGGGCCCCGGACAGTCAATCATTTTTCAAGGATGGCAAACCCCTGGACTATGTGGAAGAGCTGTTCAGTGAGTCGCGCATAAAGCAGGCAGGCTATTTCAATCCAAAAGCGACCAATATGCTGCTGAAGAAGTGTGCCAGAGGCAAGGCGTTGGGATTCGGCGACAATATGGCCTTTGTCGGCATCCTCTCAACCATGCTGGTTGATGATCAGTTTATTCGCGGCAATTCTGAGTAAATAGCTTCAGTTCGCACGAGATTGTCCGATAAGGGCTAGTGGGCCACGCGGTAAATAAGGTAACGATCAGAGGCCATCTGATGAGCCAAGGCAAGGCGTACTGCGCCGGGAATGGCAGGCCCTTTCCAAGCAGTACAACGCAGCATTGGCTCATCAGCTGGCCTCCCTTCGGGCCGGCCCACAAGCCTCAGCTGCGGCGTTGCACTCAC
>JAEPDS010000057.1 GCA_016842065.1 Candidatus Thiodiazotropha sp. 'RUGA' | reverse complement strand
CCTCGAATCAGCCGAAACGGCCGGTGATGTAGTCTTCAGTCAGTTTGTGTCTTGGTGAGGTGAAGATTTGATCGGTCTCCCCCACTTCGATTAATTTACCTAAATGAAAATAGGCGGTACGTTGACTGACACGGGCGGCCTGCTGCATGGAGTGGGTAACGATTGCAATGGTGAAGTTTTCACGCAACTCATCGATCAACTCCTCGATTTTAGCCGTGGCGATCGGATCCAGTGCCGAACAGGGCTCATCCATCAGAATCACTTCAGGACTGACCGCAATCGCCCGGGCGATACAGAGTCGCTGTTGCTGACCACCGGAGAGTCCGGTACCCGGTTGATCGAGCCGATCCTTTACCTCTTCCCAGAGGCCGGCTCGCTGCAGTGAGTTCTCGACGATGGAGTCCAGATGCTGTTTGTCATCGCAGAGTCCATGAATCCTAGGGCCATAGGCGATGTTGTCATAGATCGACTTCGGAAACGGATTCGGTTTCTGGAATACCATGCCGACACTGGCTCGCAGCGGCACCACATCCAAACCGCCGTCGTAGATATCCTGACCATCCATTTTGATCTGGCCGGTAACCCGGCAGATATCGATGGTGTCATTCATCCGGTTGAGGCAGCGCAGGAAGGTCGACTTGCCACAACCGGACGGGCCAATCATCGAGATTACCTGATTTTTGCCAACGTCCAGGCTGACATCGAAGATCGCCTGTTTTTCGCCATAGTAGACATCCACATTCCGGCAGGTCATTCGCGGGTTGTCCACATAAACTTCACCCACGGTGCCATCTGCACTCCGGTTCTGTTTCAGCGCAGCTTCCGCTCCACTCGGTAAACCCGTTTTTGCGGTACTTGCATCATTCATCACTTGTTCCACAATGTCCTCACTTGCGCCGACTTACCAACGACGCTCAAATTTCTTTCTCAGCCAGACCGCCAACAGATTCATGCTGATGAGAAAGGCCAGCAGTACCATGATCGCTGCGGATGTACGTTCCACGAAAGCACGCTCCGGGCTGTCCGCCCAGAGGTAGATCTGTACCGGCAGTACCGCTGACGGATCCATCACACTGCCCGGAACATCCACAATAAAGGCGACCATACCGATCATCAGCAGCGGTGCGGTTTCACCCAGCGCCTGCGCCATACCGATGATGGTGCCGGTCAACATACCCGGCAGCGCCAGGGGCAGCACATGATGGGTAATGGTCTGCATCGGCGATGCCCCGATACCGAGGGCTGCCTCGCGGATCGAAGGGGGAACCGACTTTAGCGCTGCACGACTGGCGATAATAATCGTCGGCAGGGTCATCAGCGCCAGTACCAGCCCACCAACCAGAGGAACCGATCTGGGCAGGCCGAAAAAATTGATGAATACCGCCAGGCCCAACAGACCGAAGACGATCGATGGAACCGCTGCCAGGTTGTTGATATTCACCTCGATCAGATCTGTCCAACGGTTCTTCGGTGCAAACTCCTCCAGGTAGACCGCTGCCGCGACCCCAACCGGGAAGGCGATCGTCAAACAGATCAACAAGGTGAAAAAGGAGCCGGCGATCGCACCTTTGATGCCGGACAACTCCGGCTCTCTGGAGTCCCCTGCGGTAAAGAAGGTGGTATTGAAGCGCTTCTCAATTCGATCCTGCTCCTGCAGGAGATGGATCCAGCCCAGCTGGTTATCCTTTATGCGTCGATCGCTCTCCGGCAGACGCAGATCGATATGTCCTTTGATCAACATATCCACATCGTCGTCGGCAACCACCCAGACTTCAGCTTTGCTGCCGATCAGGGATGGATTACTCATCACGGCGTTTCTGAGTTCATAGGCGGCGCCGGTACTGATCAGGCCATACAGCACCTTCTTCTCACGCCGGTTGGTCACCTCAGGAAACATCTGCCGCATCGAGGCCTTGATCAAACCGCCATAGTTTGCACGTGACAGCACTTCCGTATCGGTTTCGCCAATTGGCGCGATCATCTCCGGGTCGTAAAACACTTCCAGCTTCACATAGGTCTGCTGAAATGCGGTATAGCCATTGGAGATGATGGTGATAAAGAGGAACGAGACAAACAGCAGACCCAGGATGATCGCACCCAGGCCAAGCCAGCGGAAATGCCTCTCTTTGCGATAACGGCGATCCAGCCCCTGCTGCACCCGCTCCATGGTCTTTTGATGTTGCTGCTGATTATTCATACTGTTCCCGATACTTGCGTACGATGTGCAGGGCAATCATGTTGAGCGCCAGGGTGATGACGAACAGCACCAGAGCCAGAGCAAAGGCCGCCAGGGTCTTGGCACTGTCAAACTCCTGATCCCCCACCAGCAGGGTGACGATCTGCACGGTTACCGTGGTCACCGCCTCAAGGGGGTTGGCACTGAGATTGGCGGACAGCCCGGCCGCCATGACCACGATCATGGTCTCACCGATTGCCCGTGAGACGGCCAGCAGGACACCACCAACGATACCCGGCAGGGCCGCCGGGATGATCACATTGCGGATGGTCTCGGAACGGGTGGCGCCGAGACCGTAAGCGCCATCACGCATCGCCTGGGGAACCGCATTGATGACGTCGTCCGAGAGGGAGGAAACGAACGGGATGATCATAATGCCCATCACCACACCGGCCGCCAGGGCCGACTCGGAGGAGACGGTCAAACCGATATTGGTACCCATCTCCCTGAAGAAGGGCGCCACAGTCAAAGCGGCGAAAAAGCCATACACCACAGTCGGTATACCAGCCAACACCTCGAGTACCGGCTTGGCCAGGGTACGAAAGCGTTTACCCGCATATTCCGCCATATAGATCGCCGACATCAGTCCGATCGGTACCGCCACGATCATTGCAATCAGGGTGATCAGCATGGTGCCTGCAAACAGGGGAACAGAACCGAACACCCCGGAGGAACCCACCTGGTCAGGCCGGATCGCAGTCTGCGGCGACCACTCCAGGCCGAAGAGAAATTCAGTGACCGGGATCTGCTGAAAGAACCTCATCGACTCAAACAGTACCGACAGCACGATACCGATGGTGGTGAAGATCGCCAGCGTGGAACTCGAGAGCAGAAAAAAGTTGATCGCTTTTTCAACTCGATTGCGTGCCCGCTGCTCTCGGGTAATGGTGCGTCGTGCCCATAGACCTGCCAGAATCGCCACACTCAGCGCTACCACGAACAGCGCCATATGACTGATATCCATCAGGCTGCTGTAGTGGTCTGCCGCCTGCTGCATGGTCTGATCCACAGTGGACGAGACGATATCGCCTTTCGACAGATTGCGAACGTCATTGAGCACCAGATCAAGACGTTCGGGGGGTAAGCTCTGCAACTCCTGAGGAAGCGACTCGACCACGATGCCGGTGACCACGGTCTCTTCGAATGAGATCCAGAGCGATAACAGAATCAATGCCGGAATGCCGCACCACATGGCAGTCTGCATTCCATAATATGAGGGCAGGGAGTGAAGATCGCGTATCTTTCCCCCGACAATACTGAGAGAGCGTTTACGCCCGAAATAATAGGCCAGTGACATCAGGCCCAACAAAAGAATGATCAGTGTGGAGGTATGCATCTTCTCTACTACCCGGAAAAAAAGCGGCTACTTGCGTTTCACAAGTAGCCGCTCCTTGCAGCCAAAGCTTCAGCCGATTAGAGCTTCAGAGGTTTCATCGCTTCGATGTCGCTCTTGAACGCTTTACGCTCTTCAGTAGGCATCGGGATCAGACCCTTGTCAGCCAGATAACCCTCTTCACCCCAGGCCTTGTCACTGCTGAACTCAGCCAGGTATTCAATAATGCCGGGGATCTTGCCCATGTGTGCTTTCTTCACATAGAAGTAGAGCGGACGGGATACCGGGTAGCTGCCATCGGCGATCAGTTCGAAAGTCGGCGCAACACCGTCGATCAGGGAGCCCTGAACCTTGTCGGAGTTCTGATCCAGGAAGCTGTAGCCAAATACGCCCAGAGCGCCTTTATTGGCTTCCAGTTTCTGCACGATCAGGTTGTCGTTCTCACCGGCTTCGATGTATTTGCCATCTTCACGAACGGTGTGGCAGAGCGACTTATAGGCTTTCTTGTCTTTCTTCTTCATGGCTTTGATCCAATCGATCTTCTTACAGCCGCCTTCCATAGCCAGTTCGGCGAAAGCGTCACGGGTACCGGAAGTGGGAGGAGGACCCAGCACTTCGATCGCCATGTCAGGCAGATCCTTGTTCACCTCTTTCCAGGTGCTGTAAGGGTTGGCAACCAGTTTGCCGCTCATGGGATCTTTCGGATCCGGAACCTGTTTGGCGAGTGCCAGAAAGATGTCCTTACGGGTTACTTTGAACTGAGGAGCCTTTTTTGAGTTGGCCAGTGCGATACCGTCATAACCGACTTTGACTTCGATGATATCGTTGATGCCGTTGCCCGCGCAGCGCTCAACTTCAGAGCTTTTGATGCGACGGGAAGCGTTGCTGATATCAGGATGCTCAACACCGACGCCGGCGCAGAAGAGCTTCAAACCACCACCGGAACCGGTAGATTCGATCTTCGGAGTTTTGAACTTGCTGGTTTTGCCGAACTGCTCAGCAACCACGGTAGCAAATGGGTATACGGTCGAGGAACCGACTACGCTGATGTAGTCGCGGGCTGAGGCCATGCTCACAAAGCCGGTCAGCGAAAGTGCGACCGCTGCTGAAATCAGCTTCTTCATAGTATTTCTCTCCTTACGAGAATTGTGTCAATAAAAGGGTTTGACGTTTTATTGGGTGAGCAAAGCTTAGGCCCGTAAGATGAATACTGGATGAGATCTGGATGACACTTTTGTTACTGTCACAACAGCTCACCGCCATCCCTGCAGAGAGGTGCAAGATGCAACGGAATGAAAGGCGGGAGATCTTTGATATAAAAGAAAAGAAGAGGATCAGAGCTTGTCTGAGAAACGGTAGCCTGCGCCCCGAACAGTTTGTAGCAGCTTCTCTTTACCAGAGGGCTCCAGCGCCTTGCGCAAACGCCGTATATGCACATCGACGGTACGCTCTTCGATATAGACGTTGGTTCCCCAGACCCGGTCGAGCAACTGGCTGCGGGAGAAGACCCGCTCCCGGTGTGTCATGAAATAGTGCAGCAGGCGGAACTCAGTGGGACCCAGCTCGATTACACCCTCATCGGAGGTAACCCGATGGCTGAGCGGATCGAGCTGCAGACCGCCACAAGCCAGAATCTCCCCAGCCAACAGGGGCGATACCCGCCGCAGGATGGAGCGGATTCGGGCCAGCAGTTCCCGGGCGGAAAAAGGCTTGGTGACATAGTCCTCAGCGCCGATGTCCAGCCCGGTAACCTTGTCATTCTCCTCACCCTTGGCGGTCAGCATGATGATCGGTATCGACTCGGTCTCCCGGTCTTTTTTCAACCGACCGGCCAGTTCGACACCACTCATCCCCGGCAGCATCCAATCCAGCAGGATCAGATCGGGGCGGGACTTTTTGATCTGACTGATCGCCTGGGTGGCATCTTCAGCGAAATCCGCCTGAAAACCATCCTGCTCCAGGATAAAACGCAGCATCTCCCCAACCGCCGGTTCGTCGTCAACTGCAAGAATTCTTGGGATTGTCATCTCCGTGTCCCTAAGCTGCCACTATTCAGCGTCATATTAAACAGGAGGTTTGTTACATGGAGATGACAACTGAACAGCAGATTTCATCTAACACTCCCAGTGATTGTGAACGGATTGGTATCCTGGATATTAAGCATGTACTTCCACAGCGGCGGACTGAGCAACCGCGGCAACTCTTCTGAGATCCGAGGCTTGCGCAATCACCGACTCATAGAGCTCTGCCTGGGGTTTCCAGAACATCACCCCGACACCATCCTGCTGGGTGTGGGTGACCACCCCCATGATCGACCACTGCCGGCCATCACGGAACAGCTCCAGTTCCACCAGCGCCCCGCTCAGCATGGTCAGGCTTTCGGTACGCAGATAGATCCCCTGCATGGAGCAGTTCACCGCTCTTGCCGGAAGCAACCGCTGTTTTCTGTAGCGAATATAGACCTCACCATCCATCGGATAGCGCTTACTGTATCGTTTCTCAACTGACATTATCTTTTCCTTGGTATCGTCGTGAACCAAGTGTAGGTAGCCAATATGACTGACGTATGACGAGGGGATGAAGCCTTTCTGACCTGAAATCATTACATTTTTCAGCTCAAAACGGGCCCGAAATATACTCTTTTAGAGGCAGTTATCCGGAATTCTACTAGCTCAACAAAACAAACCGCCAATGAACGCCAATCACCGCAAAGTGCCGCGAATAACTGTCACATTGCGGCCACGATTTGCGTAGATTAGCGGTGATTGGCGTTCATTAGCGGTTAGTCTCTTTCACTCCTCAAGCAAAATTGGGGCGTAAACGCATTAAGCTATGTTCCACTCGGAGGTATCCCCAGTTTCAGCGATTTTTCGACAATGTCTCGAAATGCAACAAATTCTCGGGAATCTCCCACGAACAGGCCAATTCCTGGTATCCTTGCCCGCCTCTGAAAGTGGTTAATCCGATATCTGAAATGAAGAAGCAAATCGAGCAATTGGTCGTCACGGCACTGCAGCAACTCGCCGCCCAGGATATGATTCCGTCCGATTCCCTGACGGCAGCCAAAATTGAACGGGCCAGAGACAGCAAACATGGCGATTTCGCCACCAATGCCGCTCTGGTACTGGCCAAACCCGCGGGCAAAAACCCCAGGGAGCTGGCCCAGGCGATCATCGACGCCCTGCCCGCCTCAGAGCTGGTGGAAAAGTGCGATATCGCCGGACCCGGATTTATCAATTTCAAACTCTCGTCAACCGCTTACCAGAGCCTGATTCCCACCATCATCAGCCAGGCCGATCGTTATGGACGAAGCGAGCTGGGGGCAGGCAAAAAGGTCCAGGTGGAATATGTTTCAGCCAATCCCACCGGCCCTCTGCATGTGGGGCACGGCCGCGGCGCAGCCTATGGATCGGTGGTCGCCGACCTGCTCGAAGCGGTGGGCTACCAGGTACACCGGGAATACTACGTCAACGATGCCGGGCGCCAGATGGATATCCTCGCAACCTCGGTCTGGCTGCGCTACCTGGAGCTGTGCGATGAGAGCCTGACCTTTCCCGCCAATGGCTACAAAGGGGACTATGTGTGGGATATCGCTGCCACCCTGCATCGGGATCACGCTGAGGATTACAAGGTTGCGGCGGAAACCCTGTTCGAGGGCGTGCCGGCTGACGAGCCCGATGGTGGCGACAAGGAGGCCCATATCGACGGCCTGATCCAACAGGCGAAAAAACTGCTGGGGGACAATCGCTACCGGTTTGTCTTCGAACTGGGCCTGAACACCATACTCGACGATATCCGCGACGACCTCTCCCTGTTCGGAGTTAACTATGAGGAGTGGTACTCGGAACGCAGTCTGATGGAGTCCGGCGCGGTGAATCAGGTGATCGAACGCCTGCGCGGCAGCGGACACCTCTATGAAAAAGGCGGCGCACTCTGGTTCCGCTCAACCGATTTCGGTGACGAAAAGGATCGGGTAGTGGTGCGGGACAACGGCCAGACCACCTACTTCGCATCGGATATCGCCTACCACCTGGACAAACTGCAGCGCGGTTTCGAGCGGGTCATCGATGTCTGGGGCGCAGACCACCACGGCTATGTGCCGAGGGTCAAGGCAGCCCTGCAGGCACTGGGTGAGGATGCGGACAAACTCGACGTACTGCTGGTGCAGTTCGCGATTCTCTACCGCGGCGGCGAAAAGGTGCAGATGTCGACCCGTTCCGGTGAGTTCGTCACCCTGCGGGAGCTGCGTAAAGAGGTGGGCGCCGATGCGGCCCGCTTCTTCTACGTGATGCGCAAATGCGAGCAGCACATGGATTTCGATCTGGATCTGGCCAAATCCCAGTCGAATGACAATCCGGTCTACTACGTACAGTATGCCCATGCCCGTATCTGCAGTGTGCTGCAGCAGGCGGCGGAGCAGCAGATCACCATTGCCAGTGACGCCAGTGCCATCGATTACGCCTGCCTGGTCGAATCCCAGGAGGAGGCTCTGCTGACCAACCTGGCCAAATATCCGGAAGCACTGGAGCTCTCAGCCCTGAATGAGGAGCCTCACCAGTTGACCCACTATCTGCGCGAGCTGGCCACCGACTTCCATACCTACTACAACGCCCACAAGTTCCTGGTGGAGGATACCAAGCTGCGCGATGCCCGCCTGCAGCTGATTCTGGCGACCCGTCAGGTGATTCGTAACGGCCTTGGGCTGCTGGGCGTCTCCGCACCTGAGAAGATGTAACTGCCGTGGCGGACTACAAACACCGAGCGAGAAGCAAGAAAAAGCGCCCCGCCAGCTGCAGCCATGGGCTGTTCTTTTTCGGCGGTCTGGTGGCCGGACTGTTTCTGGCAGGACTCGCCTGGCTGCAGTTGAGCTCCGGACTCAGAAATCATGAGATCCCCGGTATTGCCACCAAGCCGCAGCAGAACAGAGAACAACCACAACAGCAGGCGCCAAAGCCTAATTTCGAGTTCTATACCATACTGCCCGAAATGGAGGTGGTGATTCCCGATGAGGAGATCGTCACTCCCGAGCCAACCAGCACACCACGCAGACCCGAGCCAAGCGAAAATCGCCAGGCAAGCCGCGAGCGCAGTAATGGGGGTTATATTCTGCAGATGGGTTCATTCAGAAAACATCAGGATGCGGACCGCCTGAAAGCCAGGCTGGCGCTGATCGGTATCGAAGCGGAGATTCAACGGGTCAGCATCAACAACCGGGACACCTACCACCGGGTACGCAGTGGGCCTTACCGCTCTCAGTCGCAACTCAACAGCGCGCGTAAACTGGCCAAGCAGAACGGCATTACCAGTTTGGTGATCAAGCTTAAAGAGTAGGCTTTTTTAAGTCCGCAAATGAACGCCAAAAAACGCAAATCAGAGCGTTGATACCCACAAGAGGCGAATCTGCACAGTCACCGGCTCCACTGCGCGATTGCACGATATAACTGGCATTCTCCCAGCCAGCAAGGTGGACCGGAGTCAGCTCATCTACACTGGTTCCAGAAATGAATTCACCATCGGTGATCTAGCCGCAGCGGAGTTAGGAACATTTGAGCCCTAAAATATCAGGGTTGGCGTAAACTTTTGAAGATTTTTTATGCAACAAACGGATTAAGCTGGTCTAGGGCTGAGTTGGTTGGTATGTAAATGTGATGTATTATTACATCATGCAATGATCTTCTTATTAGGAGAACCAGACATGGCAGGTACAAGGGCAAGCCTTTCTATATCGACGCCAAATGAATCCTGGCTTCAAGCCCAAATTGATAGTGGTGAATTCGCGAGTCGCAGTGAAGTCGTCAACGATCTTATCCGCAAGGCCAGGGAAAAAGATCGGGAGGCTGAGTATATCCGCACCAAATTGCTCGCCAGTGAGAAATCCTTGGAAGAACACGGATGGGTAAAGGAAACGCCGAATGAAATGCTCGACGGCTTCAAGGAAAGAGCCCGTCATGATGGCAAAATATAGAATCTCACCGAGCGCCAGAGATGACCTGGAACGGATTTGGCGTTACGGTGTCGAGCGCTGGGGAATGGAGACGGCCGACGCTTACCACGCGGCATTTTTCAATCACTTTGAAGAATTGGCGGAGAACCCTCGCCTCTACGCCGAGACCGATATCCAGCCGGGATATCGACGAAGTCTATGTGGTAAAGAGAGCGTTTTTTATCGGATTGATGGCGACATAGTAGAAATCATGGCCATCCTCGGCAAACAAGATGTTGAGGGATGGTTATAGCTGCTAGGGAAAGGCCTCAAACCGCCTTTGCCATGACCAATTGATCCACCTGCTGGCTAAGTAGCACAGAACCGCCTACCGGTGAAGATGTAGGTATCGTCACCCGTACCACCGAGAAGCAGATCATTCAAGTAAAGAAAATCACTTTGACGAACTAACCCCGCCACGCCACACATAAAGCTCCATTGACGAGGGATCACATCGATTGCAACTGCTGCCACACTCCGCTTTCAGCTTGCGTCGCTCCACCCGACCTTTGCGCTCCCACTGTTCGAGCATACCTCGCACTGCGTCCGCATCCGCATCCAGGTGGCGGGCGATATCGGCCAGTGACGCCTCACCCCGTTGCTGCAGATAGTCGCGGATTGCTGACAGCATCAGGCTTCCACCTCAGTGTTGCTCTGCTCACGCAACGACCAGAATCTCAGTCCGACGATGGTGGCCACCAACATACCGAGCAGAATAATGACCCAGAAAAATCCGCTATCCGGATGACTGTCGTAGGTTGAAAGCTGATAGAAGAGGCTGGCGCTGATATAGGCGACACCTGTCGACCAGGCAACGACGAAGGCGGCCCATCTCGGTCCGGCTTCCCGGCGGATTGCGCCGATCGTGGCCACACAGGGGGAATAGAGCAGGATGAACAGCAGATAGGCAAACGCCCCGGCCTGGCCATCAAAGCGAGCCGCCATGGCGCCGAATACCCCCACATTGATCTGCTGCGCCTCAGCCGCCGCTTGCCGATCGGAGATATCCCCCACATCCATCGCCAGTGGATCGGTGATCAGATCCTTCACGCCCAGCAGATTCTCAGGTACGGTCGAGGCCGCCTCACGAACCGCACGCCAGAATTCGAACTCATCATGCTGCGGCTCGATACCCGCCTCTTCATTGGCAAGATTGGTGTAGAGCGCATCCAGGGTACCCACCACGGTCTCCTTGGCGAGAATCCCGGTGAACACCCCAACCGTCGCCGGCCAGTTATCCTCCGAGATGCCCATCGGCGAGAGTACCGGTGTTACCGCTTTGCTCACCGCACTCAGCACTGAATGCTCCGTATCCTCGTTTCCGAAGCTGCCATCGGTGCCAATTGAGTTGAGGGTGTTGATCACCAGCACCATCAGGACAATCACCTGGCCTGCCTCCTTGATGAACAGCTTCACCCGGTCCCAGGTTCGCAGCATCACCCCGCGCAGGGTCGGCATGTGGTAGTGGGGCAGTTCCATCATGAAGCCTGAGCTCTCACCCGAGAGCAGCGTCTTCTTCATGATCAGTCCGGTCAATATGGCGACCACGATACCGATCAGATAGAGACCGAACACCAGGTTCTGACCACTCTCAGGAAAGAAGGCGGCGGCGAACAGTACATAGACCGGCAGACGGGCGCCGCAGGACATGAAAGGATTCATCAGGATGGTCAGCTTACGCTCCCGGTCGCTCTCCAGAGTGCGGGTCGCCATCACCGCCGGCACGTTACAGCCGAAGCCGACGATCATTGGCACGAAGGCTTTGCCGGGCAGTCCGATGGAGCGCATGAAGCGGTCCATAACAAAGGCGGCCCGGGCCATGTAACCGGAATCCTCCACCACGGAGAGAAACAGATAGAGCGCGGTGATGATGGGAATGAAGGTGGCCACCACCTGGATGCCGCCGCCAGCACCATCCGCCAGCAGCACCACCAGCCAATCGGGCAACCCCCAGCGATTGAGCAGATGGCCGAAACCATCGACGAACAGCGCCCCGGCGACCCCATCGAAAAAGTCGATGAAGGCGCCACCGATGTTGATGGCGAACATGAACATCAGATACATCACGGCAAGAAAGATCGGGATACCGAAGAGACGACTGAGTACCAGTTTATCGATCCGGTCACTGACCGTCTTTTCCAGCCGACCATGGTTACGGGTAGCTATCTGGGCAATCGCATGGGCATGGCTGAAGCGGGAGTCCGCAATGTGGATGTCGAGCTCCTCATCCACCCTGTCCTCGACCATTTTGCCCCACTGCCTGATCCGCTCACGCAACAGATCATCCGCATAGTTGAGAGCGAACTCATCCCCCTCCAGCATCTTCAGCAGCAGCCAGCGACGTTGCGAGTGGTATCGACTCTCCGGCAGCTGCAATCCGCTCTCCAGATCGGTTATCGCCTGCTCAACCATCTCATCCTGGGCCAACGGAAAACCGCCATTGATCCGTTCGGCAGCCAGATCCTGAATCGCCCCTTTGAGCTTGGTGACTCCCTCACCACTGACCGCCACAATGGGTATCACCTGGCAGCCAAGCTCTTCGCTGAGACGTTGAATATCGATCTCAAGACCGCGCTTGCGCGCCACATCCATCATGTTCAAAGCCAGGATCAGGGGTACCCCCATCTCCAGCATCTGTACAGTGAAATAGAGGTTACGCTCCAGATTGGAGGCATCCACCACATTGACGATCAGATCCGCCTCACCGGAGAGCAGATAGTCACGGGTAACCTTTTCATCCTGGGAGGATGCATCCAGGGAGTAGATACCGGGAAGGTCGACCGCATTCACCTCGTCACTGTCGATGGTGAATTGACCCTCTTTACGATCTACCGTGACGCCAGGCCAGTTGCCGGTACGCTGTCGGATACCGGTGAGAATATTGAACAGAGCGGTTTTGCCACAGTTGGGATTGCCGGCCAAAGCAATGGTCAAGATGCCCGAATTGGGTCTACTGCTGGATGATTCGGAGTCGTGGCGGGCCATTTCGCGTTACTGGATCCTTGGATTAAACCGTTTTGTCGAACGGGCTGAGCAGCAGCTTCTCCGCCACACCGGAGCCGAGAGCCACGCGATTGCCCTGACAAGCCACAACCACACCGCTTCCACGACGTTGCAGCAATTCGATTTCCGAACCCGCCCGCAGGCCAAGACTGAGCAGCCGGTGGACCAGAAGACGTCCACCCAGAACCCGTTTGATTGCGGCTCGGCTGCCGACTGGTAGATCAGACAGCTTCACCAGATCGTCTGAGAGGGTAGATTTCAAAGCCACTTGTCCTGCAGAGCGTATTCAGTCATCAAATGTTAATGATTCTCATTAGAGCAGGGTTCCCGCTGCTATGCAATGATCTTTTTACAGTAATTGGCGATTAACTAATAGACAAGACGTCAATGTCACTCTGACAGGACGATCACGGCCGCTTTCTCAACAGGTCGATCCGATGAGGTTTGAGAAAGTGGGCTCCGTCTTTTCCCAGCTGCTGACTGAAAGCCTTTCTGATCTGCCGGTATCTCTGCTCATCCAGATCCAGCTTGGTATGGGTCACCTTGAGAAAGCGGGATTCAAACACCTCCCAGCTCTCATAACAGCCGGGTACATTGAGAAACCGCTGTTGCTGCAGAGCCATATCATCCCGTTCCGCCAAGCTGCAAATCGCGGCAAAAGCGGCTTGCCGCACCTGTTTCTCATCATGGATGAGGCTCATCAACGCATTGAATTCACCACTGTAGACCGGCTCGGAGAAGTAGGCATAACCACCAGGCTTGAGCACCCGCGCAATCTCATCCATCGCCTGCGCCATCAGCTCTGCCGGTACATGATGGAGTGATTTCAACATCCAGACTGCGTCCAGGCTCTCGTCCGGCTCACTGATCTGCTGCGCGCCTTCAAGCCGGAACTCAAGATTTCCTATCGATTCCTGCAGATTCTTCTGATGCTGAATCCGGTCAACCTCGGTGGCGATGAAACGGGCATTGGGATAGCGTTGGGCCAGGGTCTTTGTCAGCCAGGCAGAGCCACAACCCAGCTCGATTCCGCGCATCCCGTCGAACCGCAGGAGCTGCTCCATGAGGTCCAGTTCCCGGCCTGTGACATAGGCTTCAGGCCGATCAAGAACCATTTGATTTGCTGACATTTTATTACTGCTCCAGTATCTTATCCTGTTTCGCGGTCCATTCTACGCTATAGGTTTCCACAACGTGCTACTCGATGGGATAGTCAATTGGTTCGACCGGCTGCGACTGCAGCTCTCCCGTCATGACGCGCTTTTGATTCTGTCGGCAATGGGGCTGGTATGCGGCTTTCTTGCCGGTATGGTAATCGTGCTGTTTCGCCTGCTTGTGGAGTCGATCCAGGCATCCATGCTACCCGGCGGCCAGGTGGAGAACTATGAAGCCCTGCCGCCGCTGATTCAGTTCGCTCTGCCGGTGGTCGGTGGACTGCTGCTGGGCCTGATGTTCGTGCGCTTCTCCAAAGGACTCCATGTGCTGGGCATTGCACGGGTCATGGAGCGCCTGATCTACCACCAGGGCCACCTCTCCTTGCGCGGGCTGCTGCTGCAGTTCTTCGGTGCAGCCATCGCCATCATTACCGGCCACTCGGTGGGTAGAGAGGGTCCCCATGTGTTTCTCGGCGCTGCCAGTGGTTCACTGCTCGGCCAATACCTCTCACTACCCAACAACAGCATTCGAATCCTGGTCGGTTGCGGCACCGCAGCCGGCATCTCCGCCTCTTTCGATACCCCGCTGGCGGGTGTCATCTTTGCCCTGGAAGTGGTGATGATGGAGTACACCCTGATCAGCTTCATACCCATCATGCTGGCCGCGGTCAGCGCTAACAGCCTCTCCCTGATGATGTTCGATGGAGAGCGGGTTTTCGATCTGGAGATCATACAACTCGGCTCGTTGCATGAACTGGCATTCATCCTGATGCTGGGACTGGCCGCCGGCACTGTCTCGGCGGCCTATGTTCAACTGATCGAATACGTCTCCGACAAGAGTCAGAAAATGAGTATCTGGCTGCGCAACCTGAGCGCCGGTGTGCTGGTCGGCCTATGCGCGCTGGTCGCCCCTCAGGTCATGGGCATCGGTTATGACACGGTCAACCAGATATTGCTGGGTGAAATCGGCTTGAGTCTGCTGGCACTTCTGGTGGGGGCGAAGCTGATCGCCACGGCAGCAAGTATCGGGCTGGGTATCCCGGGGGGCACCATCGGCCCTGCCCTGTTCATTGGCGCAGCACTCGGCGGGCTGTTTGCCCCGCTACCCTCACTGCTACTCGAAGGGCCGGTTTCCGACCCTGGCGTGTATGCCCTGATCGGTATGGCTGCGCTGATGGGCGCCGCACTGCAGGCCCCGCTGGCTGCTCTGACCACGGTGATCGAGCTGACCCACAACCCGGAAATCATCATGCCCGGTATGCTGGCCATTGTGGTGGCCAGTCTGGTCAGCAGCGAGGTGTTCGGTAAATCCTCCATGTTTCACACCCTGCTGGAAGCCACAGGACTGAATTACCATACCGATCCGGTGATGCAGTCCCTGCGCCGAACCGGTGCCGCCGAATTCATGAACCGCAGTTTTGTTCAGCTCGACGCCACCCTGAGCCGGCAGGCGGCTATGATGGCGCTTAACCAGAAACCGGAGTGGGTAGTGATCAATGGCCCAGAGGATGAGCTGGCACTGATGCCCAGCGTCGAGCTGTTACGCAACCTGGAACTGCAGGATGATGCAGAGATCGATCTTATGAAAATTCCGGCAACCCGTTACCAGATGTCGCCCATCCGCATGCAGTCGACCCTGCAGGAGGCGCTGGAAATATTGGACAACAGCAGTGCAGAAGCACTCTATATCGAGTGGTTTGATGAGGCGCACTATTGGCGTATCCAAGGCATCCTGACCCGTGCCCAGATCGAATCCGCCTATCGCTTTTGAAAACTCATGCAAATGATTTAAAAAAACACCAACATCTTGCGCCGAAAAAGCATAAGATATTACTAATTTTTTAAACGACGTAGAGAGGGGGCATATGAACGACACTATCAGTAACCCGGACACTATCCTCGTTGATGAGCAACCCGTCAGGCTCGATGAGCTGCTGGCGGAGTATCATAAGCTGAAAGCGGACGCCGAAGAGGAGCAAAAGCAGGAGAAAAAGGCGGTCAAGCGATACAAGCGGGAAGAGGAGCTGAAACCTTACCAGGCCGAACTGATCAAGATGCAGCAGTATCTGGAGAAGACCCGCACCCGCATGATCATTCTCTTCGAAGGGCGGGACGCAGCCGGTAAAGGCGGCACCATTCGTCGAGTCACCCGCTACATGAACGAGAAGCACTACCGGGTGGTTGCCCTTGGCAAACCCACAGACGAACAGAAGACCCAGTGGTTCTTTCAGAAATATGTTACCCAATGCCCACGTGGCGGCGAAGTGGTGCTGTTCGACCGCAGCTGGTACAACCGGGCCGTGGTTGAACCGATCTTCGGATTTTGCAGTGATGAAGAGTATGAGAATTTCATGATAGGCACCCCCGGATTTGAAAAGGATCTGGTTCGTCAGGGCACCATACTGGTCAAGCTCTACTTCTCGGTTACCAAAGAGGAGCAGGCCAGACGTTTCGAACGGCGCAAGAATGATCCGTTGCGGCAATGGAAACTGTCAGAGATCGACGTCCAGGCTCAGGACAGATGGGACGATTTCACCCAGCAGAAATATGAGATGTTGAAGCGCACCAACACCACTCATGCACCCTGGACAACCATCCGCTCAAACGACAAACACAAGGCCCGGCTCAACGCCATGCGGGTGATACTCAATTCAGTGCCGTACGAGCGCCTGAATCCGGATCTTGATTTTGTTCCGGATCCAACTGTGGTCGTCTCCGGTTCCAGAGATCTGGAACTGATGGAGGCTCAACTTCTGCAGCAGGGTAAGTTCGTCGGCTAAATTCCTTCCAACGCCGGGTTTCGGCCCGGCGTTTTTCTGCGACATGTTCTGAGACAACAGAGTTCCACTTCGGCAGGGATTCTCCTCTACCGAGTCATAGGCTAAATTTGTCATATCCCATGGCTTATCAACAGGAACTCAATCGACTCCGATGAACCAAAGCACCGACCTGATCCTGCTGGCTCTACTGTGGCTTGGTTACTTTCTGATTCACTCCACCCTGGCCTCGCTGACCGTCAAACAGTGGCTGGCCAGCCGCTTTCCCCGCTTAACCCCCTGGTACCGAATTCTCTTCAATCTGCTGGCAACCGTTCTGCTGATCCCGCCACTGATCATGGTCTGGATGCTACGCAGTGAACCGCTTTGGCTGTGGCAGGGAATCTGGTCCCTGCTGGCTTACTCATTGATGCTGCTGGCCTGCCTGGGATTTGTCTGGTCTCTGCGCTTTTACGATGGGCAGGAGTTCCTCGGATTCAGCCAGCTGGCCCGACGACAACAGCAGACAGCCGATCAGGAGCAGCTGCACATATCACCCATGCATCGCTATGTGCGCCACCCCTGGTATAGCCTCGGATTACTGCTTGTCTGGACTCAGGATATGGATCCGGCCCGCCTGGTCTCAGCAATCTCGATCACCCTCTATCTGTGGCTGGGCTCCAGATTGGAGGAGCAAAAACTGGTTACTTTTCATGGCACGATCTATCAAGCATACCAGCAGAGGGTACCGGGTTTGATACCCAGACCCTGGCGTTATCTCTCTGAGTCAGAGGCCCGCGAGCTGCAGAACCGATAACCGCCGGGTCGTCTCCCCCGGTTTCAGTCAGCCATCAAAAAAGGGGGCGCAAGCCCCCCCTCTCTAGATGTAGGGTGGGGCCCTGCCCCACCGACAAGCCATTGATGAAATGAGGATCCTGGCGCTTACGCTAAGTGCGATTCAGCTCCCCCCATTTTCAATCAATTAGCAATCAGCCTATCAGTAGCTGGGATCCCAGAAGTTGCCCTGACCGTAAGGTGCCGGGCCATAGCCATATCCGGGATGCCGGGGCGCCGGAGCAGGCATACCCGCAGGATTGCCATAGGGCCCCTGACAGCCGTGACCACAGGCACTACCCTGTCCTGGCCCCATACCGTGACCTCGACCCATACCCTGCCCCATATGTCTTTTGTGCATCGCATGGCAAGCAGCGCGCTCTTCATCACTCATCCCTTCAATCACCGCCTGATGTTTTGCCCACTCCTCTTGCATGGCCTTTTTACGCGCTACCCATGGTGGCATTTCAGGCATTTCGATACCCTGCTGCTGCGCCTGTTCACGCATCTTCTGATAGCGCTCC
>JAEPDS010000056.1 GCA_016842065.1 Candidatus Thiodiazotropha sp. 'RUGA' | reverse complement strand
ACCCCCACAAGCGCACACTTCACCCTGTCCATCTACGGATTCCAGGTTAAGCCATGTCAGAGATGACATCCAATCGTCCCTATCTGATCCGGGCCCTCTATGAGTGGCTGGTGGATAATGGCAAAACCCCCTATCTGATGGTCAATGCGGAGTATCAGGGGGCGGTGGTGCCGATGCAGTTCGTTGAAAACGGACGCATCATTCTGAATGTGGATCCATCCGCTGTATTCGGACTCGAGCTGGGCAACGACTGGATCAGCTTCAGTGCCCGCTTCAGAGGTGCTGAGGAAGAGATCCTGATCCCACCAGGGGCGGTGATGGGGATCTACGCCAAGGAGAATGGTCAGGGTATGCTGTTTCCGGAAGAGGAAGTGGATACTGACAGCGAGCCGGAAGATGATCCGGATCCCAAACCGCCCAGCAGCCGTCCGGCGCTGAAGGTTGTCAAATAACTCACTCCTGCGGCTGTCCCGATGATTCGGCTGGGGGTTGCGGCGGCTGGGGGATATCCATGTGCAGACTCACATTGTGCATCCCCAGCATCACCAGATAGCCGGTTCGGCGCCCTGAACCCTCAAGACTGTAGTCAAAGGCGTAGACCCGACGCAGTTTCGGACCGCTACGCAACCAGCGGACTCCCAACCGGTGCAGTGCCACTGTCTGATCAAGAAACTGAACCCCATGGCTCTGGCAACTGCTGCGGCTGATGCGGATTGCCACCTCTCTGACTTTAAGACTGTCCCGCCAGAACCAGGCTACCAGCATCAGCAGCAGTAACAGATTGAGTGTTGAATAGGACATGCCGTTTGTTCTTTATCGATTAAGTTCTTTCGCCCAAGTCTTAGTGATCTGTCTGACGTTGCGGATATACTAGAGACTATGGGTCAGATCCACATTGTAACGGCAGACATCACCCGGCTGGAAGTCGAAGTTATCGTCAATGCCGCCAACTCAACCCTGCTCGGCGGTGGCGGGGTGGATGGCGCCATCCACCGTGCCGCCGGTGGGGAGCTGCTCGACTACTGCCGTAACCTCGGTGGCTGCCAGGTAGGCGAGGCGAAAATGACGCCCGGTTTCAGGCTGCCAGCCAAATGGGTGATACATACGGTGGGGCCGATATGGCAGGGTGGCACCCTGGGTGAGCCGAAACTGCTTCGAGCCTGTTACGAGAACAGCCTCGCCCTGGCGTCGCAACATCAACTGCAGCAGATCGCCTTTCCCGGCATCAGTACTGGCGTCTATGGCTATCCCAAGTCCGAGGCGGCTGAGATCGCTCTGTCGGTGATGCAGTCCTGGCAGGAACGTTTCCAACGCATCATCGCATGCTGTTTCAGTGAAGCTGATGCGGAGCTCTATCAAAACATCTGTGCTCAGTGCATTAGGGAATAGCTCACTACGCTTGATCCCGTTTTGCAGTCTCGTGCTGATCCTATGCCTGAACTTGCCTGTGCCTTGATTGGAAAGGTGATATCATCCACTCCTTACAGGACAGGCCTAAGCTGAATGGCATGTACTTAAGCTGCATCCGGTGGGGCTCGCCCCACCCTACTGTAGAATCAAGGCTGTAGGGTGGGGCCCAGCCCCACCAGAATTCATTGTTTTGACTGACTGCCATTTTGGGTCGAGCCCAAGCTGTCTTAATACAACTGTTGTCTGCTGATGGCGCCATCCGGATTAGTAACACCCATGCCCGATTCAACCAATTCCGTTCCCCACGTCTGTCTTTTTATTCTGAAGTTCGGTGATGGCGGCGTTGAACGCATGATGGTCAACATCGCCAGAGGTTTGTCACTGATCGGGGTGAAGGTCGATTTCATCATCAAAAACAGCAATGCCCCCTATCTCCATCTGCTGCCCGAGCGCGTGCGGGTGATCAAGTTTCCGGTCGCCAAACAGAGCGACTCTCTACCCAGGCTGCTCGACTATCTGCAGCAGAACGACCCCGACATCCTGCTCACGGCAAAGACCCGGGATGATGAGATCGCCATGCAGGCGCGGCAACGCCAGAATGGCAAAACCCGTTTCTATCTGCGTCCGGGAACCGCGCTTGTCTCGCGCATGGAGGCCCGCGGTATGGGCTGGCTGCGGCGCTGGCTGAAGACCCGTAATCTGGTCAAGCTGTTCAATCAGACCGATGGGGTGGTGGCGGTCTCCCAGGGGGTTGCGAATGAAGTGATGGCGTTGAGCGGTATCCCCGCGGATCGCATCAATGTCATCAAGAATCCAACCATCACACCGGAGCTTTATGAACTGTCTCAGGCCGAGCTGCCGGATCCTTGGCTGGCAGAAGATCAGCCGCCGGTGATCCTCGGTATCGGTGGACTGCGTCGACAGAAGGATTTTCCCACCCTGTTACGTGCCTTTGCCCAGGTGCGGCAGCAGCAAGCCTGCCGGCTGATGATTCTGGGTCAGGGTAATAAAGAGGCGCAGTTGAAACAGCTCGCCGGGGAGTTGGCGATTGAGGAGGACTTTCGCCTCGTCGGCTTTGTCGAGAATCCTTACGTCTATCTCAAGCACGCCGGACTGTTTGTGCTCTCCTCGCTGTGGGAGGGTTCCCCCAATGTGCTTACCGAAGCACTGGCCCTGGGTACCCCCTCGGTCAGCACCGACTGCCCCTCCGGTCCCTTTGAGATTACCCGGGCGGGTGAAGTGGCACCGCTCGTCGAAGTGGGCGATGTGGACGGTCTGGCGAAGGCGATGCTGCAGACCCTGAATGAGCCGCTGGATCCCAAAAAGCTGCAGGCCGCAGTGAGTGAGTACACCCTGGAGCGAAGCGCCAGAAGCTATCTCGCTGCCTTCGGTCTGACCGCCCCGGTTGCCGCCGATGGCTGAGCCCCGCCGGATCGCCTGCTTTCTTGCCACCTCCGGCCACAGTGGTGTGGATCGGCTGGCAAAAAATCTGCTGCCCGGTATGGCCGAAGCGGGCTATCGGGTCGATCTGTTGAAGATCCACAACCATGGACCTGAACTGAACCATCCACTGCCGGAGAATCTGCGGGTGGTGGAGTTCAAAGCCAAGCATGTCTATCCAGCCCTGCCGGAGCTGATTCGCTATCTGAAACAGTACCGCCCCGAGGTGTTGCTCTCCGACAAGGACCGGGTCAATCGCACCGCCCTGCTGGCCAATGCACTGAGTGGTAATCGCACCCGGGTGGCGGTACGCAGCGGTACCACGGTGAGTAAGAATCTGGCCAGCCGCAGTCGCTTCGATCGATTCGTGCAGCGCAACTCCATGCGCTACCTCTATCGTCATGCAGAGACCATTCTGGTCCCCTCCAAGGGTGCGGCGGATGATTTTGCCGACTACATCGGTATCGAACGATCACGTATTCAGGTGGTACCCAGCCCGATCATCACCCCGGGATTTTATCAGCGTCTCAACCAGCCGCTGGATCACCCTTGGTTCCAAACGGGACAGCCGAAGGTGATTCTTGGGGTGGGGGAGCTCTGTCGGCGCAAGGATTTCACAACCCTGATTCGTGCTTTTGATCTGCTCAAGGAGCGTTCTGAGTGCCGTCTGATGATTCTCGGTGAGGGGCACGCAAGAGCGCGTCTGGAAGCGGAGGTCGCACGGTTGGGTCTTCAACAGCGTGTCTCACTGCCCGGTTTTGTGGATAACCCCTATCCCTACATGAAAGCGGCGGGACTGTTCGTGCTCTCGTCCCTCTGGGAGGGTTTGGGTGCGGTGCTGGTGGAAGCCCTGGCTGCGGGGACAGCGGTGGCCTCCACCCGTTGCCCAAGTGGTCCCGAGGAGCTGTTGGGGGATCTGCCGGGAGAGCCGCTGGCAACCCCAGGCGATCCGGCCAGCCTGGCCGATGCGATGGCCAGGCAGTTGGACAATCCCCTGTCGAAGGAACAACTCCAGGCTGCGGCAGCGCCTTACGCGTTGCAGAACAGCGTCAGCAGCTACCTAGAGGCGATGGGATTGCCTGAGGCTGTGTAAGTCAGCTGTTTTGATTGGCTGAAATCCTCACGCTTACCTGTCTTATCAATTCAGTCGTTTTATTCCGATTTCGGGGCTTGCCAGCGCTGCCACCCGCTTTTATTCAAGCGTTTAATCTGGCATCGTTATACAGTGTTTAATTCATTCGGCGACGGGTGTTTTAGGTCGCATCCCGCCGATTGTCTAGAGGCCGGTTTCAACGGACCAGGCTTTCAGGATCCAAGCCGTTTTCAGCTGTACACTGGGCTCAAGAACAAACAACCAAGAACATAAGAGCTTCCTCGCATAGCCGTCGCTATCTTGAGCGTAAGGGAGCCTGGATCTGACCTCAAGGGAGCGCGATGCAGGTCATCGCAATCAATCTGGTAAAGGGGTAAGTTGAGATGAAGCATTTTCGAGCGCTACGAGATTGTTGTCTGCCGATCATATTTTTCATGACTGTCGCCTCGGCCTGTGCCGGACCCTCGGCTGGTACGTTGGGTGACAAGACCTACAAGAGCATCGCCACACTTCAGCAGCAATATGTCTGGTACGACGGTGACGAAGCCAGAACCGTCTGGCTCAATCCAACTCTGGTTGCGGAGTTTGAATCTTCCGAAGCCACCGCAAGCATAATGCAGCAGCGTTATAACGGCCATGACGTCGCAGCGTTTCCGGCTCAAGGGAACGTACGGTTCTGGCGGCTGCAGTCCGGCAACTCATTGAATGTAACCCAGCAGGCGAAATCCGAGCAGTACGCCGGCAGGCTTTCACCGGTATTTCACGACTCTGCCACAGAAGGGGGACCGTTGAGAGCGCTACCCGGCGGGTTGATCGTGACACTCGATCCGAGCTGGGAGAAACCCCAGATCGACAATTGGCTGATTCGCAAGGGCCTTGAAGTGGAGCGCCGTTTACCGATTGGTGTACACACCTATCTGCTGCGTACCTCAGCTGGGATTGAAGCCCTGGAACTCGCCAATCAACTGCGGGAATCCGGTGAGGTTGTCAATGCAACCCCGAATTGGTGGAAACCCAGCTCAAGGCGTTAGAAGATGGCAAACCCGATTCAATCGAAACAGAATCCAAACGGATTCAGGTGGGGACCGCTGGCCGGTTTCCTATTGGTGTTAGCCACTGGACTGCTCGGCTCTTGCGGCGGTACTGAAGAAGAGGAGGATGTGGAAGATGAGATCATCGACCAGCTGACCACCTTTCTGCTGACCATCAATATCACCGGGGACGGTGAAGGCGGCGTTATCTCTACCCCAAGCGGGATCAATTGCAGCGAAATCGACACCGTATGTTCGGCACGATTCGACAGTGGCAGCCGGGTCACGTTGAACGTCTATCCGTCTCCAGACAACGCGGTAGAGGAGTGGAGCGGTGGCGGCTGTTCCGGCGCTGGAACCAGCTGCGTGGTGACCATGAACGCCGACACCGAGATCTTTCTGACCCTGACTCAGGGTGACCCGCTCTACGATCAGCAGTGGCACATCAAGAATACCGGGCAGAGTGGAGCGACCGCCGGAGAGGATATCAATGCTGAGCCGGTATGGGATGTGGACGGAATCAAGGGCCGGGGTGTGCGCATCGTGGTGGTTGATGATGGTGTGGAGATCGGCCACGAGGATCTGGCCGCCAATGTGGCCGTGGATCAAAGCTGGGACTATCAGAACAATGATACGGATCCATCGCCACCGCAACCCAGTGCATCAGACCCCTTCGCCCACGGTACGGCAGTGGCGGGACTGATTGCGGCTCGGGATTTGAATGGGGTGGGTGTGCGTGGTGTCGCGCCTCGCGCCAGTCTGATTGGTTATAACGCTATCCTCACCAATACCGATGCAGACAAAGCCGACGCCATGTCACGTGACGCGGTGGACAACGCGGTATCCAGTAACAGCTGGGGTTCATTCGACAGTACCGGCATGCTGGAGTCGCCACCCTCGTTATGGGAATCCGCGATCCAAACCGGTCTCGCCAGCGGCCGCTTCGGTCGAGGCATTGTGTATGTGTTTGCGGGCGGCAACGGGGCAGAGCGAGGGGATAATTCCAATCACGACGGCTACGTGAATAACCGTGGAATCATCGCGGTGGGGGCGGTTGGCAACGATGGCAGACAGGCCGACTTCTCCGAGAGTGGCGCCAATCTGTGGGTCAGCGCGCCGGGCTCTGATTGTGTGCTCTCCACCGATAGAACCGGCGAATTGCCCTACAACGATTCCAGCGATGGAACCTCCGACGTGTCGAACCGCAGTTACACCTGCTTCAGCGGCACATCGGCCGCAGCTCCGGTTGTTTCCGGTGTGATTGGCCTGATACTCGAAGCGAATCCCAATCTGGGTTGGCGGGATGTGCGTTTGATCCTGGCCCGGACGGCGCGTAAAAACCACGCCTCGGATTCAGGCTGGCTGACCACGGGAACCAATCCCCGTTACAACTTCAATCACAAGTATGGTTTTGGTGTGCCTGATGCGCAGGCGGCGGTGGCGCTGGCGCGCAGCTGGACCAATCTTGGCCAGGAGCGAACCCATACGACGGATCTGGAGAGTCCGAATGAACCGATTGCGGATATGGGTACCACAACCAGTACCATCACTGTATCCAACAGCGGCATCGACCATATCGAGTATGTTGAAATCACCTTCAGCGCCAGCCATACGGAGCCCGGTGATCTTGAGATTCTGCTGACCGGTCCCGATGGCTCACAGAGTCTGCTGAGCGAGCCCCGTGGCTGTTCCAGCGGATTTCCTCTGTTCACCCGGGTGACCTGCAGCAGTTTCAACGGCTGGGTCTTCGGCAGCGCCCGACACCTTGGTGGCGCAGCCAATGGTGATTGGACCTTGACGGTACGCGACCGGGTGACCGGTGATAGCGGCACCTTACAGTCCTGGCGCCTGAAGTTTTATGGCACCGGTGAACCGGAAGCCTGCAGCAGTACCCAAAATGCAGGGGGTGACACACCGGATACCCGTCAGATCGAGTTGGGTCAGGATTCAGGCAGTTTCGATTTCTACTACGAAACCTACAATATTCGTGATCGCATGCGCCTGCACTATGAAGGCGAGCTGTTGTTCGATAGCGGTTGTGTGGGTGAGGATAGAACAGTGCCCATCAGCTACTCGGGCAACTCATCGGTGATCGCGGTTGAGGTGATTCCCAACTGTGAGGGAACCAGTGGTACCGCGTGGGAGTACACGGTGAACTGTCCCCAGTAACGCTCCATGATCAATCGCCCCCGGGATGAGGCTTCTCCGCTGAAGCCTCAGTCCCGGGATTCTCCGCAAGACGATTCAACCCGGGTTACTTGAGCGGATCGAAATGGTAACCAAACGCTTCGATATCCCGTTTGAAGTGGTTGCCCACCAGCTCCGCCAGGTCGTCCTTATAGTACTCCCGATAATCCTTTGAGCGATCTTTTGCCCGGCGTTTGTGGGGCAGGTTGATGCCGTCGATCTTGAGTTGGGTTGTGATCGATTTGAAATCTTCCGCCAGATTTTCGTAATGGCCGATGAAATCCACCAGGATCTTCCCCTGCAGGTCGATCAGGTAGTCGAGCTGGGATTGGATGGAGGTGTCCACATGGTATTGATAGGGCCGCTCCGGATCGAGTTTCCAACGGATGAAGTGGTCGAAATCCTCGATGTGGGAGATCAGATGAGGACGCTCCCGGCGGATGTGGTGGTAGGAGCTGACCTGCAGATCCCAGGGATTGCGCACAATGGCGAACTTGAACAGATTGTCGAAGAACTCTTCCGGCAGCAACTCCTTGGCAGCAACGATCCTCGAGTGGCGGGGGAACTTGGTGCCAATCCGGTGTCCGCTCAGGTGGCTGAAACGGGAGCAGAGAAACATCGGGTAGTACCAGGGATCACGCCAGCGCAGCGGCTGCAGTGCCGACCTGACACTGGTGCCGCCGGTCTTGGCGATGTGTACGAACAGAAAATTGTATTTGATGGAAAGCAGCATGGTGTTCAACCGATGAGTTTTAAATAGTGGGTGGCGCTGGTCTCAGCGCGGTATTCCGCGACAGCCTCACGCAGCTGCTCGCCTTTTGGCGGTGAGTCGAGTACTTCCCCCATCGCCTCTGCCAGGGCCTGGTGATCGCCAACCGGGACGAGTGGGGCGATTCGGCCCTGCTCCAGGATCTCATTCGGGCCACTGGGGCAGTCGGTGGAGACCACCGGTACTCCGAGTGCCATCGCTTCGGTAAGGACGTTCGGTGAACCCTCCCAGCGGGAAGAGAGTACAAACAACTGCGCCCGTTTCATATAAGCGTAGGGGTTCGATGTGAAACCGGGGAAAGCCAGATCAGCGGTCACACCCAGTCTCTCAGCCAGTTCCAGTAGAGGCGTTTTCTGCCGCCCATCACCAAGGATGATCAACCGGCAGGGGCGTCTCTCCCTCAGCTGGGCAAAGGCCTGGATCAGAGTATGAAAATCCTTCTGCAGGGTCAGGCGTCCGGCGCCCAGTATTACAGGTATATCGCTCTCGTCGAGCCAGGGGTGAGGCACGGGGGCTTGCGCGGCTCTCTGCAGTTGTGGGGTGATCACCGGATTGCGCACCACACTGACCTTATCCGGATCGATCCCGGAGACTGCCAGGGTATCCTGCCGAACCCCTTCGGATACGGCGATGATCCGGTCGATGTGCGGGTAGAGCAGACGGATCGGCAGGCGTCGAAGACGCATTCGCCAGGGGGATTTATGCGCCAATGCGGCCGTCAGGTTGGTGCCCAGTCGCATCAGCAGGCGGGTTTGTTTGGCTCCGGCCAGCGCCCTGGCGATGACCGCCATGCGGCCGGCCCGGTCTTTCGCTGCCAGCAGTGCTGGAGGTTTGCTCTGTTTCAGGTAGCGCCGCAGCGGCCATAGGCTGGTGGCGGTATGCTTGCTGCCAAGATCGATGCGATTCACTTGTGGGTGGAGTGTATCCAGATGTTTGCTGTGGGTCTTGATCAATAGCAGATCGACCCGAGTTCCCTGTTCGGCGATGGCATTGACCAGATTCAACACCATCCGCTCCACGCCCCCCTCTCCGGAGAGTGAGACAAGTACAGCGAGATCCGGGGGTGATACCTTGCTGTCACTCATTTCTTGCCGGGCAGGGTCTCGTAACGGGGTAGCGTTTGGGGTTCTTCGTACCAGTCAGCTCCGGAGGTGGAGAAGACGTTCTGTGAGGGATGGATGCCTGGATCCTGATCCAGGGTACCGGCAGGCACGATCACCGCCTTGCCGCTCTGAGAGAGCCAGGGCAGTGAGGAGCCGCACTGTTTGCAGAAACTGGTGGCAAAATGCTTCGCCTCGCTCAGCTCGTAACGTCCTACCAGTTCTTCGCCGCTCAGCCATTCAAACTGCTTCGGTGATACCAGCAGATTGGCGGCAAAGGCGCTGCCGGTGAATTTGCGACAACGGGAGCAGTGGCAATATTGGAAAATGCCCAGATTTCCTTTGATCTGATAGCTTACCGCGCCGCACAGACAGCGGCCGGTGGCAATGGATTGGTCTTCACTCATCGATCACGCCTCTCGGGGGGGTTCGGTTCTGCCGTTCCAGGTGTGGCCTGAAGGTCATCAGGGTAAAGGCATAGGCACTGCCGGCGATTATCAGCCAGTAGAAGCGCCAGTTCCAGTGTAGATGGCGAAAGTCGGTCAGGCTATAGATGGCGATCAGCATAAAGTTGCTGAACAGGAAGGCGAGGAAGTAGATCGAGATCCGTTGGCGACGAAATGCCTCCATGACCTTCGAAACCATCATGCCGCAGATCAGGGCGATGATCATGATACCTATCAGCCCAAGCTGAAACACCACCTCCAGATAGGCATTGTGCAGATGGTCGAAACCGACATCCCGGTGGTCCTTCAGGTTGGGGTTGTTCTCCGCTTCCACCAGGGCATGGGTGGTTCCGGGTCCCCAGCCGATAAAAGGGCGTTCCAGCCATTTGTTGAGTCCGAACTCCCACAGATGCAAGCGATAGGTGGAGGAGGTGAGAGGGGCCTCATCCAGGCCCTCGCTGACCACGGTGCCCAGCTCGGTCTGCTCGGTTGAGACCCTGGTCTGAATGGTGTCCCAGTTGAGTGCCAGGATCAGCGCCAGAACCAGGCCGACGGCAGCCAGGGGCATCAGCAGGGAGACCTTCGGCTGCTTCTTGCTCTGGCGGGTGAACTTGAGCGTCAGAAAGATGGTGGGCAGGGCGAAAAAGAGTGCCAGCCAGACTCCGCGTGACTGGCTGATGATCAGCCCTTGGGTATAGAAGAGAATGCCCAGAATAATCAGTACAACCAGCAGCACCTGCTGGCTTCGGTTCTGATTCAGCTGGGGGTTGAGCCGGTAGATCGCCAGCACGATCAAACCGAGGATCGCCGCTGCACAATCAAAACCGAAGATGATCGGCTTGCCGAAGTGCATGCCGGAGCGCTCCCCCTGGAGCAGTTGAGCGAGGGTCTCCCCATCCAGCGCGCTGAGGATGCCCAGGGTGAACCCGGCCAGCATCAAACCCAGGGCGGTCGGGATCCGCCTGGGAGACTGACTGAGCCACCAGGCGGGGATGAAGAACAGAAACAGCAGTGCCCAGTCCCGCGCCTGATTGGCCTGGGTCTTGTGATCGAGTGGAATTTCAGCCATCGCCTCGACGCCCCGGTAGACGATGTAGGCGATGATCAGCAGGCAGGACCAGAAAAGAAACTGCCGCGGCAGGCGTCGCCAGGCGTCACTCGAGAGGAGCAGGCCGATCAGCATCAGTCCCAGTCCCAGGTTGGCGCCGGCAATGCTCAGCAGGCTGAAAAAGGAGAAGATATAGAGCCCGAGCACGCCAATCCAGTCACTGGCCTGCTGCAGTTTCGAGTCGGCTATGCGGCTCGGTTTGAAATAGGGGCTAAGGGCTTGCAACATGGTTTTCTGCGTTTGTAGTAGTTATGTCGTTCTTATCGTTATCTTTTTATATCATAGAAGGCCGATGGCTTTGGCAATGCCTGTGGCCCGGTTCGGCCAGCTGTAGGCAGCCGCATCTTCGCGCGCCTGCAGGGCGATACGCTGAGCCAGCTGCGGATTATCTCTCAATTCAACCACCCGTTGCACCCAGGCATCCGGATCGGCAGGATCGGCCAGCAGGGCATTGTGTCCCGCTTGAAGAATCTCCCGCAACGGCGGAATGTCACTGGCGATGATCGGCCTTCCCGCCGCCATCGCCTCAAACAGCTTCATTGGGCTGATCCCGTCCGCATGGCTCAGGTCAGCCTGGTAGGGTAACACCACCAGTTCGCTTTCAGCGTAGAGCTTGGCAACTTCCCGGTGGGGTACACTGGGCCTGTGCTGCAGTGCCGGGTGGTCGGGCACCGGGTCATCGCAGTCACCGACCAGCAGCACCTGTCCCAGGTTGGCCTGGGCAATGCGGGTCAGAACCTCCAGCCCCCGGTCCCGGCTGATCCGCCCAAGGTAGACGATCCTCGGCTTGGCCAGGCCGCGGCTGTCGAGTTCCGGCTGCCTTTGAAAGGCCTCAAGCTCAACCCCCGAGGGGCTGATGTGGATCCGCTGCTCATCGGCACCCGCCTCGATCAGCGCCTCTGCCGCACTGCGGCTGATCGGCAGGAGTTGATCGATCACCCCCTTTCGGTGCAGCTCAATCACCTGTGATAACTGGTTTCGCTGAATCATCGGCTGCAGGGTGTGCACCTCGAAATGGTGTCTGATCCCCTGGGAGGCGAGTCCGAGGCTCAACTCGGGGGATCGTACATAGACTGCCTTGGCCCGGCTGAGCATACGTTTATGCAGACGCGGAAAGAGAGATAAAGGCCAGCGCCGATGCAGCCACTGACTGGCACGGACATCGATCTTACTGCTGATGCCCATCTCATCGCAGCGCTGCTGCGGGGTCACCGGTCGATGCCAGGGAGGCAGGTAGAGGCGGGTGACGATGCCCAGTTCGGTGAGTGCCGCCACTGTATGCAGGGTCTGGATCAGATTGGCACGGTTGCGATGCAGCCGACTGCGGCCCAGATAGATCAGATCAGGTATGTCAGTGTTCAGCATGGATGTAATTTACAAAAAAAGGAAGCGCTGTTCGATTCATCCTTATTCCGGCCGATGTCGAAACGAGAGAATTATCCGCAGGGAAACCGGTGTTCATCGGAATGACAGAAGAATCAGGACTTCCATTAAGGGTTAACACTAACATAATCCCCAAGCTGCTTGTAATATATCCGGTTGTAATCAAAGCCGCGTCAGACTCAGAGCTGCATGAAGTCGACGCACAACCAACACCGGATTCACTGTGATAATCCCTGAGCATGACAAACCGTCGATTCTGATCGTGCGCCTCAGCGCCATTGGGGATATCGTGTTCGCCTCGCCACTGATCCACGCTTTGCGGCAACGCTATCCCAGGGCCCGCATAAGCTGGCTGGTGCAGCCGGAATCGAAAGCCCTGTTGGAACACCATCCGGAGCTGGATGAAGTGGTGATCTGGCCCAGAGCCAGATGGCAGACCCTGTGGAAGGAGCGTCGCTGGCTGGCCCTGTGGCGGGAGGTGGCAAGCTTCCGCCGTTCATTACAGGAGCGGGATTTTGATCTGGCCCTGGATGTACAGGGCTTGCTCAAGAGCGGTCTGCTGACCTGGTTTTCGGGTGCCGGTCAGCGGATTGGTTTGGGTTCCAGAGAGGGCAGCCAGTATCTGATGACCTCCACCGTGGAGAAAGGGGGTGAGCCGACACGCATCGGATCCGAGTATCTCTATCTGGCCGAACAGCTGAATCTGCCGGTGCAGCGCTTCGAGATGCATGTGGGGCTCTCCGATGAGGATCGGAGCTACGCGGATCAGCTCATTGAAAAGCATCAGCTGGAGCGGGGATTCGTGCTAATCTGTCCCTTTACCACCAGACCGCAGAAACACTGGTTCAATGCCTCATGGCAAGCGCTGATCGAGCAGGTGGCGGAGCGCTGGCAGTTGCCTGTGGTGATGCTTGGCGGTCCAGGGGATCGTCAGTCGGCAGCACAGATCAAAGCCTCAGGCGAGGGTTTGATCAATCTGGTGGGGGAGACCAGCCTTCGTCAGGCGGCGGCGCTGATTGCCAGAAGTTCACTGGTTGTGGGTGTCGATACGGGGCTGACTCATATCGGTATCGCCATGAACCGGCCGACCCTCTGTCTGTTCGGTTCCACTCGACCCTATCTGGATACAACCCATGAGAACGCTCAAGTGATCTACCACCCCCGCAGCTGTTCCCCCTGTAAGCGTAAACCGACCTGCCAGGGTTCGTTCGATTGCATGGCGGAGATTACTGCAGCGGAGGTTGTGGCGCGGGCCAACCGTCTGCCCGGTTTCAGCGGAGGCGGTCAGTGAAAGTTCTGCATGTGGAGACAGGTCAGCACCTCTATGGCGGCGCCAAACAGGTCAGTTATCTGCTTGCCGGTCTGCAGCAGCACGGGGTGGAGTCCCATCTGGTCTGCCCGATCGGCAGCGCCATTGGTCGGACAGTGAAAGAGAGTGTGGCTGAGGTTCATGAAGTACCGATGCGGGGTGATCTCGATCTGGGATTTATCTGGCGACTGCGGCGGATCATTCGTCAGGTTGAACCAGACCTGATGCATCTCCACAGTCGCCGGGGAGCCGACCTGCTGGGTGGTATCGCAGGTCGCTGGAGCGGTATCAGAACCGTGCTCTCCCGGCGGGTGGACAATCCGGAATCCGCCGCTGTGGTGAAGTGGAAATACGCCCTCTATGACCGGGTCATCGCGATCTCCCAGGGGATCGCCGATGTGCTGCTTGAAGAGGGGGTGGCGCAGGAGAAATTGGCCTGCGTTCGCAGCGCGGTGGACGTGGAGGCCTATCAAAAGCCCTGTGACAAAAACTGGTTCAGAGCGGAGTTCAATCTACCCGAAGACACCCTGGTGATGGCCACTGTGGCTCAATTGATCAGCCGCAAGGGTCATCGCTTTCTAATGCAGGCGATGCCCAGATTGATGCAGCGTTTCCCAAATCTCCATTGGTTGATCTTCGGCAAAGGGCCACTGCAGGAGGAGCTGCAGGATGAGATCGATCGACGTGGCCTACAATCCCATATACAACTGGCCGGTTTCCGTCAGGATCTGGCCGACATCTATCCCTGCCTGGATCTGCTGGTCCATCCGGCGCTGATGGAGGGTCTGGGGATCGCTCTGTTGCAGGCGGCCAGCGCCGGACTACCGATCGTGGCGGTGGATGCCGGTGGTATGCCTGAAGTGGTGGAGGATGGGGTCAATGGTCGGCTGGTACCCGCTGGCAGTGTGGAAGTCCTGGGGGACGCGGTAGAGCAACTGCTCGCCGATGAGTCCCTGCGACGGGAAATGGGCGAGTCGGGCAGAGAGAAGATGCGCAGAAGTTTCTCTGTGGAACAGATGGTCGAAGGAAATCTGGCCGTCTACCAGAGATTGTTCAACACAGACAGTCATCCATGAGTGAGATAGTAAGTTTACAGATTATCGGCAGCAAATCCTTTGGTGGCGCGGAGCGCTGGTTCCAGCGCTACTCGCTGGAGTTGGTATCGCTCGGCCATCCGACAGAGATCGGTGTACGTGGAGGCAGCGAGCTTGAAGGAGACCATTGGGCCAACATGACCTGCCATCCTCTGGGTATGCGTACCGTTTGGGATCCGCTTTCCAAATATGAAATAACCCAGCTGATCAAGCAGCGTCAGCCACAGATCGTCCAGACCTACATGGGCAGGGCAACCCGGCTTACCCGCCTGCCGAAAGGCAGTGGCGCTGTGCATGTCGCCCGTCTGGGTGGTTACTACAAAGTGGCTGGGTATCGCCATGCGGATGCCTGGATTGGAAACACCAAAGGGATTTGCGACTATCTGATCGAATCGGGCTTTCCCGCTCAACGGGTATTCCATATCTACAATTTTGCCGAACTGCCTGAACCGGGTGAGGCTCCGGCAGGGATGAAAGCCGAACTGGGCATCCCCGAGGAGGCCTGGGTGTTGATGACCCCGGGAAGGTTTGTCCCGTTCAAAGGGCATCGCTATCTGCTCGATGCGCTGGCAAAGCTGCCTGAAGAGATTGCCGGTCGACCGGTCTGGCAGGTGATCCTTGGTGATGGCCCACTCAAAGATGATCTGCATCGGCAGGCAGAGCGACTCAATCTGAATCAGCGTATTGTCTGGACAGGCTGGCAGCTCAATCCGGATGCCTACTACCGACTGGCCGACCTGATCGTATTCCCTTCCACCAATGCAGAGCCTTTCGGCAATGTCATCATTGAGGCCTGGGGTTACAACCGGCCCCTGGTGACATCGGCTTCCATGGGGGCAAGGGAGGTTGTCCATCATGCAGAGGATGGTCTGCTGTTCGAGTGTGAAAACCCGACCTCGCTGGCAACGCATATCGAGCAGGCCTTGAAGGATGATGGGTTAAGAGACTCAATGGCTGATATGGGGTTGAAACGGGCGAAGGAGGAGTTCGGTAAAGCGCCGATTATGCAGGCTTATATCGAGCTCTATGATCATCTGTTGTCAGGCCGTTGAGCACGAGAGTGGAGCGTCCTGATGGCTGATCGTTTGGGATAAATGCAGTTTTCCGGTGGTCGTTATGAAGTCGTTACATACAAAACCAGAGAATTGGATTACAGCACTTGTTGTGATTCTCCTGTTGACGACCAGTCAGGTTGTCATTGCCAAGTCTGCGGCTGGCGCGCTGAAAAAGATGGATCGCAATGGTGATGGCCAGCTCAGTTATGACGAGTGGCGTAAAAAGCGTCTCTTCAAGCGCATCGATCTTAATGGCGACGCTTTTCTTGATGTTTCTGAACTGAAACGTTTTTTTGGAGAGCCGTTGGAGAGTGATCCGGCGCAGGTTCTACCAGACACTAAAACCATCAGTGCCATAAGAAGATCGAAATTCGATGACCCCCAGGATCTGAAAGATAGAGGTCTGGTTCCCACAGGACTCTATCCAGTCTGGCCTGACGGTATCGGTTGCCGTGGCATCGATGAGACATACGCTATGGACTACTCCCATAAGCGACCTAAGGAGGCTTATCATGGAGGTATCGACCTGCCTGCGCCATTTGGCACGCCTGTGTTAGCGGTGATGGATGGTGAGGTTGTGGCGATCTATGATGCGGCCGATAGCAATCCCCGGGGCGTTGAAATTGTGCTCAGGCATTTACCGGAGCAGAGTGGTTTACCTCTCTACCTCTATTCCCGATATACCCATTTCGATCGTCTGCCGGAACTGCTGATCGGTCAATCAGTACGCATGGGTGATAATCTAGGTGAGACGGGTAATAGCGGCGTACTTGGTTGTGAGCTTAAAGGCAAACCCTGTAGGGGAAGAGCGCGGCGCCCCGCACTCCATTTTGATATTCTCTATTCAGATCGGCCGGAGTACTACGATACAGGAAGCGTTCTGATTCCTGTGAATGGAAACTGGATGGATCCCAATGCGCTTTATCGTAACAGCATGCCTGTAGATACTGAATCAATGAAGGCTCTGCCGGCAAGTGAGAAGGCTGTTTCAATTGCTTACAAACAGACCGATGGTGGGGTGTTTCCAGCAGATAGCAAATCGATATGGCCCTACGCTTGTTGGAAAAAATAATCTGAGGATCTGTTCGCTGTTTGATGGGTAGGGAGTCTGTATGAAATTCATAATGATCGAGCGCATTGAGGGTTGATCTCTAGGGACAGGATGATGACGCAGAATAGGAACAGAAAAGAAGGATCGCTTGGCCGGAAACTCCACAAACTCCTTAACAGACAACTGCCGCTTGGTAAAACACTTGGTAGTAAAAGATCCTTGTCATTCACTGGGTTGGTGTTGTTTGCTGCATTCTGTGTTCTGCTGGTTGTGAGTGCCTACTATCTTGGTCTGGTTGAAGGTGTGTTGTTTGCCGTTGTCTTCTCAGTGGTTGCACTTCTGATCCTGATCGACTCTGTGAACAGAACTAAGAAGCGTAGCGGGTTTAGAATCAAAGGCTTTCATGACGATGAGTGAGAGTGGAGGCGGTGATTACCAGACTCTTTACATCGAGCCAGTGAAGCTGGCTTGAATTACAATTGTTCATAATATGAAGATACTCCCTGGTTTAATTATGTTGCTCTTGCTTGCTACGAGCGTTCAGGCAGAGCTTGCCTATATCAATCAAATCGCAGATTTTACTCAGACGGATATCAACGATGCAGGCAGTGGTAACGGCCAGCAGTTTTGCGCCCCTGTTGCTGTGTCGAATTCACTTGTGACGATGGGTGGCAGTTATCAACAGCTTGAGATGATCTCACTGCTCGCCTCGTCTAACTATATGAATACAAGCCTTGTTAATGGTACCGGTACCACTGGGGTCTTGCGTGGTGTCAACAGAATTGCCAGAGAGATGTTTGGTGGCTATACGCTGCTTGAGTATCAGGGGTGGAGGAAGCATCCGAAGAAATATTCGACTGGGAACAGACTACCCGATCTTGATCGGCTGAAAAATGCCATATCGAGTCGTTCTGCCGCCTGGTTGAATGTGGGCTGGTATCGATACCACAGGCAGAAAAACGAGTACAGGCGAATCGGTGGTCATTGGGTGACTCTGGCGGGGTTTGATGAAGAGCGCCTGGTTATTCATGACCCGGCACCCAGGGCCGGATCAGCTTTTGCGAATGAGTTTGTTGAATTCGAGGTTATCGAAGATGGGCTTCTGGTAGGAGACAAAGCAGGATTGCCTGTCGAGGCGAGAGGCTATCTGAAGCTTGGAAGCGGCTTTCATATCAAGCGAGGCGCCGACTTCGCGATACTCGATGGAGTCGTCTTTTTCAGCCTCTGACGACTCAGGCAGAGGTTCGGGTTGAGCATGTAATTAAATCAAAGGCTTAAAGCTGTCAGCGCATTGACTGCGACTCCTCACTGGTAGAAGGAGGGAGTACTGTTCTCGCATTGGGTCCATACCGATTGGTCTACACTCTAATCAGAATAAGTTGGGAAAAAACCAATTCGCTAAGAACAAGGGGATAAGTCATGGAAACGAATCCAGTAGCCTGGTTTGAGATCTATGTTGACGATATGCAAAGAGCGCGAAATTTTTACCAGTCTGTATTTAATGTAACGTTGCAAAAATTGGATGATCCTACAAACTCGGGGCTAGAGATATGGTCGTTTCCTTCTGATGAGGATCACTATGGTGCCCCTGGGGCACTGGTGAAAATGGAGGGAATGTCAGCAGGAGGTAACAGTACACTGGTCTATTTTGGTTGTGAGGATTGCGCGATAGAGGAGTCCCGTGTGGAACAGGCGGGAGGTCAGATTCATCAGGCCAAAACCGAAATCGCTGAATATGGCGCAGTTTCAATTGTAATCGATACGGAAGGCAATATGTTTGGACTTCACTCTGCAGGGTAAAGTAGCTCCTGAGTAACCTAGGGTCGCTGTGACGTTTATGTTGTCAGCCGTTTCATCGGGTCAAGGGGGGTGGATATGAGTCAGGTTTCCTCATCATTACGATTCGTTGCGGTTTTTCTGTTAGCCGTTGCGCTCGCATCCTGTACAGCGGGGGATTCGCAGTTCACAGCTGAGAGTCCTGCCGGATTCCTATGGGGGCTTTGGCATGGTGTGATCTCGGTGATCAGTCTGGTGATCCATCTGTTCAATGACAATGTGGTTGTCTATGAAGTGGACAACAGTGGGGGGTGGT
>JAEPDS010000055.1 GCA_016842065.1 Candidatus Thiodiazotropha sp. 'RUGA' | reverse complement strand
GCCGATCGCGATGGAAGAGGGTCTGCGTTTTGCGATCCGTGAAGGCGGTCGGACCGTGGGTGCCGGCGTGGTATCCAAGATTATCGAGTAAGAGATAATGGCAAACCAGAGAATACGAATTCGTCTCAAAGCATTTGATCATCGACTGATTGATCAATCTGCCCGTGAGATTGTGGAAACCGCTAAGCGGACCGGTGCACACATCCGTGGCCCGATTCCACTGCCGACTAAGAATGAGCGTTATACCATTCTGATTTCACCGCACGTCAACAAAGACGCTCGTGATCAGTATGAAATCCGCACCCACAAGCGTCTGCTCGATATTGTTGAGCCGACCGATAAGACTGTGGATGCGCTGATGAAGCTCGATTTGGCTGCCGGCGTAGACGTGCAGATCAAACTGAACTGAGGTTAAGAACGATGGCGATTGGAGTAGTCGGCCGAAAGGCAGGAATGACCCGAGTATTTACCGAGCAGGGTGATTCCGTGCCTGTAACGGTAATAGAGGTTGAACCCAACCGTGTGACTCAGCTGAAGAACGACGATACCGATGGGTATCTGGCGATTCAGGTTACTACCGGTGCTCGCAAGGCGTCACGGGTCAGTAAACCGGCTGCCGGACACTACGCGAAAGCAGGTGTTGAGGCAGGTCGCAAAATAGTGGAGTTTCGCGCAGAGACCGCTGATGTCGAAGGCATTGAAGTGGGTAGCGAGATCAAAGCGGACCTGTTCGAAGCCGGACAGATCGTGGATGTTCGCGGTCAGTCGCAGGGTAAGGGCTTTCAGGGTGGCGTAAAGCGTCATAACTTTCGTACCCAGGACGCGACACATGGTAACTCCCTGTCTCATCGTGCCCCGGGTTCGATCGGACAGTGCCAGACACCAGGTCGTGTATTCAAAGGTAAGAAGATGGCTGGTCACATGGGTGCCGCTCAACGCTGCCAGCAGAACCTCGAGGTTGTGCGCGTCGATACTGAGCGCAATCTGATTCTGGTGAAAGGTTCAGTGCCTGGTTCCAGAGGTGGTGACGTGATTGTCACGCCTGCTGTGAAGATGAAGAATAAAGGGTGACAGTAATGGATCTCAACGTAAAGACAGCCGCCGGCGCTCAGACAATCCAAGTGTCTGATGACGTGTTTGGCGCAGAGTACAAGCAGTCACTGATACATCAGGTGGTAACAGCCTATATGTCTGCTGCACGCTCCGGTACCAAAGCGCAAAAGAATCGCGCTGCAGTCCAGGGCGGTGGCGCCAAGCCTTTCCGTCAGAAGGGCACTGGTCGTGCCCGTGCCGGTACCAGCCGCAGCCCGATCTGGCGCAGTGGTGGTGTTAATTTTGCTGCCACCCCGCGCAACTACGAGCAGAAGATCAACCGCAAGATGTACCGTGGTGCGATCCGCTCAATACTGTCGGAACTCAACCGGCAGGAGAGACTGGTGGTGGTCGATGAGATCAGCATCTCTCAACCAAAGACCAAAGAGTTGGTTGGCAAACTTAAGGACATGGAGCTGAAAGACGTCCTGGTGGTATCAGAAAACCCTGATGAAAACCTCTATCTGGCCTCCCGCAACCTGTATGGTGTGGATGTGCGAGATGTTGAGGAGATCGATCCGGTGAGCCTGGTTGCTTACGAGCATGTTCTGGTCACCGAAAATGCGGTCAAGAAACTTGAGGAGCGTCTGGCATGAACAACGAACGTCTCATGAAGGTACTTCTGAGTCCTCTGGTCTCGGAAAAGAGCAGTATCGTTGCAGACGCAAACGATCAATACACTTTTCGTGTCAACAAGGATGCGACCAAGCGTGAGATTGCGAAAGCGGTCGAGAAGCTGTTCGAGGTTGAGGTCGAGCGAGTCCAGGTGGTTAACGTCAAAGGCAAGCAAAAGCGTTTTGGTGCCGTCAATGGCAAACGTTCCGACTGGAAAAAAGCATATGTACGTCTCAAGGCTGGAAGCGAAATCGATTTCGCTGCCGGTGCGTGAGCAAGTAATACAGGATTGGGATAATGGCAGTCGTTAAAACTAAACCGACCTCTGCAGGCCGCCGATTTGTGGTCAAGGTTGTCGATGCGGAGCTGCACAAAGGTGCACCTTATGGTCCGCTGCTGGCAAAGAAGAGCAAAAGTGGTGGTCGTAACAACAACGGTCGTATAACCACTCGTCATCGCGGCGGTGGTCACAAACAGCGCTATCGTGTTATCGACTTCAAGCGCAACAAGGAAAATATTCCGGCGGTAGTCGAGCGCCTGGAATACGATCCGAACCGTACGGCAAGGATTGCCTTGGTCCGCTATGCGGATGGTGAGCGCAGCTACATTATCGCACCGAACAATCTGCATGTTGGCGATCGTGTTGAATCGGGCAGCTCTGCGCCGATCAAGACCGGTAACTGTCTGCCACTGCGCAATATGCCGTTGGGTTCAGTGGTTCACTGTATTGAAATGAAACCGGGCAAGGGTGCTCAAATGGCCCGCTCCGCAGGTGCTGCTGTACAGCTGGTGGCTCGTGAAGGTGAATATGCCACCCTGCGTCTGCGCTCCGGTGAGATGCGTAAGGTGCCTGCAGACTGTCGCGCTGTAATTGGTGAAGTCTCCAATTCAGAGCACAACCTGCGCTCGCTGGGTAAAGCCGGCGCCAAACGCTGGAAGGGTGTTCGCCCGACCGTCCGTGGTGTCGCAATGAACCCGGTTGATCATCCTCACGGTGGTGGTGAAGGACGTACCTCTGGTGGACGTCATCCTGTATCGCCATGGGGTACGCCTACCAAGGGTTATAAGACCCGCACCAACAAGCGCACGAACAAGATGATCGTTCGTAGCAGAAACCGTAAATAGATAATTAGGGGTTAGAGTCGTGCCACGTTCAGTCAGAAAAGGCCCATTCATTGACCACCATCTGGTAAAGAAGGTGGACGAAGCGGTAGCCCAGAACAACAAGCGTCCTATCAAAACCTGGTCACGCCGATCTGTCGTGTTTCCAGAGATGGTGGGATTAACCATCGCTGTGCACAACGGTAAGGTTCATGTGCCTGTTCTGGTATCAGAAAACATGGTCGGACACAAACTGGGTGAGTTTGCGTTGACCCGTACCTATCGCGGCCATGCCGCTGATAGGAAGTCGAAGTAGAGGTATTAACGATGCAGACAACAGCAAAGTTACGCCACGCTCGTCTATCGGCTCAGAAAGGTCGTTTGGTAGCGGATCAGATTCGCGGACTGCCAGTCGAGCAGGCACTGGACATTCTGTCATTCAGCAAGAAGAAAGGCGCAGTGCTGGTGAAGAAAGTTCTGGAGTCAGCGATCGCTAATGCTGAGCATAATGACGGCGCGGATATCGATGAGCTGAAAGTCGCCTCAGTCAGTGTTGACGAAGGGCCAACCATGAAGCGTATTCGTGCTCGCGCCAAAGGTCGGGCATCCAGAATTCTCAAGCGGACCAGTCACATCAATGTGACTGTCGCAGAAAAGTAATAGGCAAGAGAGGCCGAAATGGGTCAGAAAGTACATCCAACCGGGATACGTCTTGGCATTGTCAAAGACTGGACGTCCAAGTGGTACGCGGACTCGAAAGAGTATGCAACACTGCTAAACAATGATCTTGAAGTGCGTGACTACCTGAAAAAGAGACTGTCGCAAGCCTCTGTCAGCCGCATTCAGATCGATCGTCCGGCTAACAACGCTCACATCACTGTTCATACAGCACGTCCAGGCCTGGTGATCGGTAAGAAAGGCGAAGATATCGATGCATTGAGATCCGAAGTCTCTGCGATGATGGGTATTCCGGTACACATGAGTATCGAGGAAATCCGTAAGCCTGAGCTTGATGCGCAGTTGGTGGGTGAGAGTATCGCTCAGCAACTCGAACGTCGCGTCATGTTCCGTCGCGCCATGAAGCGTGCCGTTCAGAACGCCATGCGTCTGGGCGCTGAGGGTATCAAGGTTCACATCAGTGGTCGTTTGAATGGTGCTGAAATCGCCCGTTCTGAATGGTATCGCGAAGGTCGTGTACCGCTGCATACCCTGCGTGCCGACATTGATTATGGTTTTGCTGAAGCCAATACCACTTACGGCATCATCGGTGTCAAGGTATGGGTCTTCAAAGGTGAAGTTTTCGGTGATCGCGAGGAAGTTGAGGTTGAGAGCAAACCCGCTTCCGCACCGAGCAAGAGGTCTTAAGTCATGCTACAGCCAAAACGGACAAAATTTCGCAAACAGCACAAAGGACGCAATCGTGGCCTGGCGTTTGCCGGCAGCTCGGTCTCCTTTGGTGAGTATGGTCTGAAGTCGACTGGGCGGGGCCGTATTACTGCACGCCAGATCGAAGCAGCGCGTCGTGCTATTACCCGTCATGTAAAACGTGGTGGCAAGATCTGGATTCGCGTGTTTCCCGACAAGCCGATCACCAAGAAGCCTCTCGAAGTGCGTCAGGGTAAAGGTAAGGGTAACGTGGAGTACTGGGTTGCTCAGATTCAGCCTGGACGCATGCTCTACGAAATCGAGGGCATTTCCGAAGAGCTGGCGCGTGAAGCGTTTGCACTGGCATCTGCCAAGCTGCCTGTTGCGACTTCTTTCGTGAAACGGACGGTAATGTAATGAAAGCATCTGAGATTAGAGAAAAGTCACAGCAAGAGTTGACCACTACTCTGGATGAACTCTTGAAAGAACAGTTTAACCTGCGCATGCAACGGGGCACCGGACAGCTTGCACGTCCCTCCCGTATGAATGAAGTACGCAAAGACATCGCGCGGATCAAGACTGTGATGAATGAACAGAAGTCAGGTGACGCATCATGAGTGAGCAACAGGCATCAAACCGTACGCTGATTGGCCAGGTGGTCAGTAATGCGATGGATAAAACTATCACCGTTACCGTCGAGCGACGCGTAAAGCACCCCGTATACGGGAAGTTCATGAAGCGTTCCACCAAAGTGCACGCACATGACGAAGCGAACGAGTGTCACTCCGGTGATACCGTAATGGTAGAGCAGTGCCGTCCTCTGTCGAAGAGCAAGACCTGGCGTCTGGTGAAGGTACTGGAGCGTGCAAGCTGATCGATCAGTTTGTACCAATCGTAACTATTTGGAATTAGGGCAATACCATGATTCAGATGCAGACTAACCTAAGCGTTGCTGATAACAGCGGTGCAAAGCGGGTTCAGTGCATAAAGGTGCTCGGTGGTTCGCACCGTCGTTATGCCGGTGTTGGCGACATTGTGAAAGTCAGTGTCAAAGATGCGATCCCCAGGGGTAAAGTAAAGAAGGGCGACGTCTACAACGCGGTTGTTGTACGTACTAAGAAAGGTGTTCGTCGGCCTGATGGCTCGGTGATTCGTTTTGATTCCAATGCTGCGGTTCTGCTGAACAGCGCTCTGCAGCCAATTGGCACGCGTATCTTCGGCCCTGTTACCCGTGAATTGAGGAGTGAGCGGTTTATGAAAATAATCTCGCTTGCACCTGAAGTTTTGTGAGGCAGCACTAATGGCAAGCAAGATCAGAAAAGGTGACGAGGTAATCGTCATAAGCGGCAAAGACAAGGGTAAGCGTGGTACTGTTGTCAAGATGATGGAAGACGACCGTCTGGTGGTCGAAAACGTCAACATGGCAAAAAAGCACACCAAGCCGAATCCGAACCGGGGTGAGCCTGGCGGTATCCTGGACAAGGAGATGCCTCTGCACATCTCCAATGTGGCTTTGTATAACCCGGCAACCGATAAGGCTGACCGTGTTGGTTTCAAAATTCTCGAAGACGGCAAAAAGGTTCGGGTGTTCAAATCCAACCAAGAAGTCGTTGATATTTGAGGCATGATGAGAGATGGCTAGGTTACACCAATATTACAGTGAAACTGTTATCAAGGATCTGATGGACAAGTTTCAGTTCGACAGCATCATGGAAGTGCCGAAAATTACCAAGATCACCCTCAACATGGGTGTCGGTGAGGCAATCGGTGATAAGAAGGTGCTGGAGCATGCGGTTGGCGACATGGAGAAGATTGCCGGTCAAAAGGCAGTCATTACCCATGCGAGAAAATCGATCGCCGGTTTTAAAGTCCGTGAAGGATGGCCGATCGGTTGTAAAGTGACTCTGCGCAGAGAGCGTATGTATGAGTTTCTTGATCGTCTGATCAATATCGCAATACCCCGTATTCGTGATTTCCGTGGTTTGAGCAACAAATCTTTCGATGGCCGCGGTAACTACTCGATGGGTGTTAAAGAACAGATTATGTTTCCTGAGATCGATTACGACAAAATCGACGCACTGCGTGGTTTGGATATCACCATTACCACCACAGCGCGTACCGATGACGAGGGTCGTGCGCTCTTGGAAGCCTTCAAGTTTCCTTTTAAGAACTGAGTTTAATATGGCAAAGAAAAGCATGATCGCTCGGGAAACCAAGCGTGCACGGACTGTCTCCAGATTTGCGGCGAAACGGGCTGCCCTGAAAGCTGTGATCAAAAATCCTAGCAGCAGCTTTGAAGAGATCGAGCAGGCAGTAGCAAAATTGCAGAAATTGCCCCGGGATGCGAGCCCTTCACGTCGGCAGAATCGTTGCCAGGTGACTGGTCGTCCTCACGGCGTCTACCGTAAATTTGGCTTGTGCAGAAACAAACTGCGTGAAGCAGCAATGAGAGGTGATGTGCCAGGACTTGTTAAAGCAAGCTGGTAACAGTATAATCCTGCGCCCTTACCCGAGTGCCCCGTGCATTCGGTTGTTCAATCAATAGGTATCGCGCCAGAAAGGCGGGCTGACCTTAGGAGCTCATTATGAGTATGTCAGATCCCATCGCGGATATGCTTACGCGCATCCGCAATGGCCAGGCAGCGAAGAAAACGACTGTCGAACTGCCTTCTTCCAAACAGAAGGTAGCCATTGCCAACCTTCTGAAAAACGAAGGCTACATCCAAGAAGTTTCCATAAATGAGAATGGCACCAAACCTACCCTGGTTTTGGAGCTTCGCTATTTTCAGGGTCGTCCCGTTATCGATCTCATCAAGCGGGTAAGCCGTCCAGGACTGCGTGTCTATAAAGGCAGAGATGAACTGCCAAAGGTACGTGCTGGCCTCGGCGTTGCGATCATCTCCACATCGAAAGGTGTGATGACAGACCGCGCGGCGCGTGATCTCGGCCAGGGCGGTGAAGTCATCGCCTACGTCGCCTAAGGAGGGATGAGCAATGTCTCGAGTAGCAAAAAGCCCTATCGCATTGCCTTCAGGTACCAGTGTAAAGATGGCGGATCAGTCGATCTCCATCAAAGGTCCAAAAGGTGAAATGGCGCTCAACCTGCACCCCGACGTGGCTGTCAACGAAGAGGACAGCCAGCTGAAATTCACTCCCAAGAGCGAGAGCAATGCAGCATGGGCCATGGCCGGCACCTTCCGTGCACTGGTCAACAACATGGTTCACGGTGTGACTCAGGGTTTTGAGAAGAAGTTACAGCTGGTTGGTGTTGGATATCGTGCCCAAGGTGGCGGTAAATCACTGAATCTGAACCTTGGTTTCTCCCATCCGATCGACTATCCGGTTCCTGAGGGAATCACCATCGCTACCCCATCCCCGACTGAGATCGTGGTCAGTGGCAGCGATAAACAACGTGTTGGTCAGGTTGCCGCTGAGATTCGCGCGTTCCGTCCACCTGAACCCTACAAGGGTAAGGGTGTCAGATACGCCGACGAATATGTGGCGCGTAAAGAAGCCAAGAAGAAATAGGTAGAACGATGGACAAGAAACAATCACGTATGCGCCGTGGGCGCCGTACCAGAGCTAAGATTCGGGAGCTGGGCGTTCATCGTCTCTCGATTCACCGTACACCTCGCCATATTTACGCTCAGGTCATCAGTCCTGACGGTTCCAGTGTGTTGGCCAGCGCCTCGACTCTGGACAAGGATGTAAAAGGTGAGATCAACGGCGAGGCCAGCGGTAACGTCAAGGCTGCCTCCGTTGTTGGCAAACTGGTCGCCGAGCGGGCTAAAACCGCCGGTATCGAAAATGTGGCCTTTGATCGTTCGGGTTTCCGTTATCACGGTCGGGTTAAGGCCCTCGCTGAAGCGGCTCGCGAAGCCGGTCTTCAATTTTAAAGGTTTGGGATTATGGCAAATTTTAATGCAAAACCTGAGGGTGATGAGTTACTTGAGAAACTCGTCAATGTTAACCGTGTGGCCAAGGTAGTCAAAGGTGGTCGTCAGTTCGGTTTCTCAGCACTGACCGTGGTCGGTGACGGCAAAGGCCGTGTCGGTTTCGGTACCGGTAAAGCACGCGAAGTACCGGTCGCCATCCAGAAAGCGATGGAGACAGCTCGCAAGAACATGGTCTCTGTCAAACTTGATGGGGCTACCCTGCAGTATCCGCTGGTTGGTCGTCATGGTGCCGCCAAGGTCTTCATGCAGCCTGCATCGGAAGGTACCGGTATCATCGCCGGTGGTGCGATGCGTGCGGTATTCGAAGTACTCGGCGTACAGAACGTACTGGCCAAATGTATCGGCACCAACAATCCGATGAATGTGGTGCGCGCGACCATCAATGGTCTGAATGAAATGGCCGACGCTGAATCGGTTGCCCTGAAGCGGGGCAAAAGCGTCGAAGATATCCTGGGGTAAGTCATGGCTGATAAGAAGATGATGCGGGTCAAGCTGGTGCGTAGCACAAGCGGTCGCCTTGCTAGCCATCAAGCATGTGTAAAAGGTCTGGGTCTGCGTCGTATGCATCACGAAGTGGATGTAGAAGACACCCCTTGCACACGCGGCATGGTGAACAAGGTCAGTTACATGGTTAAGGTAGTGGAGTCTTAAGATGAAATTAAATACTCTCCAGCCTGCTGCGGGAAGCAAAACCACGCGTAAACGTGTCGGTCGCGGTATCGGCAGCGGATTAGGCAAAACCTGTGGGCGTGGCCATAAAGGTCAGAAGTCCCGTTCCGGTGGTTTTCATAAGGTCGGTTTCGAAGGTGGTCAGATGCCTCTGCAGCGTCGTCTGCCGAAGATTGGCTTCACCTCACGTGTCTCCATGGTATCTGCTCAGGTTCGTCTGGGTGAACTGGCAAAAGTCGAAGGCGATGTTGTCGATCTGGATGCGCTGAAGAAGGCGAACCTGATCACCCGTGACATGAAACGGGCAAAGATCTTCCTTTCCGGGGAGATCGATCGTGCAGTTACTGTTAAAGGTATCGCCCTGACCAAGGGTGCAAAAGCCGCTGTTGAAGCTGCTGGCGGTAAGGTCGAGTAAATTATGGCCAACCAAGGTGCAATGATGGGTGCTCTGGGCAGCATGGGTCAGCTGACTGAACTACGTCAGCGGCTGCTGTTTGTCGCCGGTGCTCTGCTGGTTTTCCGGATCGGTACATTTATTCCTGTACCCGGTGTGAATCCAGTGGCATTGGCTGCCCTGTTTGAGCAGGCCCAGGGTTCGATCCTGGATATGTTCAACATGTTTTCCGGTGGTGCACTGGAACGCGCCAGTATCTTTGCGCTTGGTATCATGCCCTATATCTCGGCGTCGATTATCATGCAGTTGATGTCGGCCGTCATTCCGACCCTTGAGCAGCTGAAGAAAGAGGGTGAGTCCGGTCGCAGGAAGATCACTCAATACACCCGTTACGGCACCGTGGTACTGGCGACCTTTCAGGCGGTCGGTATCTCCATTGCCCTGCAGAGCCAGACAGTCGGTGGTGAGACTATCGTGGTTCATCAAGGAATGGGCTTCGTTGTCACGGCAGCGGTATCCCTGGTAACCGGCACCATGTTTCTGATGTGGCTTGGTGAGCAGATCACTGAACGTGGTATCGGTAACGGTATCTCGATGATCATCTTTGCCGGTATCGTCGCCGGATTACCTTCCGCTATCGGTGGTACTCTGGAACTGGCCCGGACCGGTGAGCTGAATGCACTGACCATTCTGTTCCTGTTCGTACTGGCGATTGCAGTTACCGCCTTCGTCGTGTTTGTCGAGCGCGGACAGCGCCGTATCACCATCAACTATGCGAAGCGCCAGCAAGGCCGTCGGATGCTGGCGGCACAGAGTACTCATCTGCCGTTGAAGCTGAACATGGCTGGTGTTATCCCGCCGATTTTCGCCTCCAGTATCATCCTCTTCCCGGCAACCCTGGGGCAGTGGTTTGGCAATACTGAAGGTACCCGCTGGATACAGGACATCTTCGCCAAGTTATCGCCTGGTGAACCTGTCTATGTCATGGCCTATGCGGCGGCGATTATCTTTTTCTGTTTTTTCTATACTGCGTTGGTCTTCAATTCACGGGACACCGCAGATAATCTGAAAAGATCCGGAGCATTTATTCCAGGGATCCGGCCTGGTGAACAGACCGCTAAATATATCGATGGCGTGATGTCCAGGCTCACCATGGCGGGTGCCGTCTATATCACCCTGGTATGTCTGCTTCCTGAATTCCTGATAGTTGGTTGGAATGTGCCCTTCTACTTCGGTGGCACATCACTGCTGATTATCGTTGTGGTAGTGATGGACTTTATGGCCCAGGTACAGGCGCACCTGATGTCACACCAATACGACGGCTTGATGAAAAAAGCCAACCTGAAAGGCAGTGGTGGCGGATTGCTGCGCTGATCTGACCGAATCTGAATTGGAGTCTGAAAAATGAAAGTGCGTGCATCTGTTAAAAAAATCTGCCGCAATTGCAAGATTGTTCGCCGTAACGGCGTAGTTCGGGTGATCTGTAAAGAGGGTCGCCACAAGCAGCGTCAGGGTTAACCTGGCAATCAAATAATGGGGTGACGGCTTGCTAGAGGCTGTCGCCTAAGGTATTATTGTCCGTTTCCCTTCGGGATAATTCCAGGGGTTACTTTAGGAGATTAGAAAGATGGCTCGAATTGCAGGAGTCAACATTCCGGATCGAAAACATGCAGTTATTGCATTGACCTCTATCTATGGTATCGGCCGCTCAACTGCTGGTGATATCTGTAAAGAGGCTGGTATTGAGCCCAATATCAAGATCCAGGAACTGAGTGAAGACCAGATTGAGTCCATTCGTGGCATCGTCGCCCGTTACACAACGGAAGGCGATCTGCGACGTGAGATCTCCATGAACATCAAACGTCTGATGGACCTGGGTTGTAATCGCGGCATACGTCATCGCCGTGGTCTGCCTCTACGTGGACAGCGTACGCGCACCAATGCCCGTACCCGTAAAGGTCCTCGTCGTCCAATCAAACGTTAATCAATTTTAAATCGAATCTGTAGGTACAGAAGATGGCAAAACCCAGCAGCCGTGCCAAGAAGAAGGTAAGAAAGAGCGTCACCGACGGTGTTGCGCATATTCATGCCTCTTTCAACAATACCATCATCACCATAACCGACCGTCAGGGTAACGCTCTTGCATGGGCGACAGCTGGTGGTTCAGGTTTCCGTGGTTCCAGAAAAAGCACCCCATTCGCAGCTCAGGTGGCTGCCGATCGTGTCGGTCAGATGGTTAAGGAATACGGCGTCAAGAATCTGGATGTCAACGTCAAAGGTCCCGGACCAGGCCGTGAGTCTGCCGTAAGATCCTTGAACAATGCCGGTTTCAAAATCACCAGCATCTCCGACGTGACACCGATTCCCCACAACGGTTGTCGTCCTCCTAAAAAGCGCCGCGTATAAACACTGGAGTTATTGAATCATGGCAAGGTACATCGGACCAAAATGTAAGCTGAGCCGTCGGGAAGGCACAGATCTCTTTCTGAAGAGTCGCGTGCGTTCACTTGACTCCAAGTGCAACATGGAGAAAGTGCCCGGACAGGCTGGCGACCGTCGTCGTCGCGTCTCGGATTATGGATTGCAGCTGCGCGAAAAACAGAAAGTGCGTCGTATCTATGGCGTCATGGAGAAGCAGTTCCGTAACTACTACAAAGCGGCTGCGCAGAACAAAGGTGCAACCGGTGAAAATCTGCTGCAACTGCTTGAAACCCGCCTGGATAATATCGTCTATCGCATGGGTTTTGGTTCCACTCGCGCAGAAGCTCGTCAGCTGGTCAGCCATAAGGCAATTGAAGTTAACGGCAAGATTGTCAACGTGCCTTCCTTCAATGTGACTGCTGAAGACGAAATCTCCATTCGTGAGAAGGCTAAAAAGCAGGTACGTATACAGGGAGCACTCGAACTGCAGGGTCAGTATGGCTTCGTGGATTGGGTAGAAGTCGATCCAAAAGCGATGAAGGGTAAGCTGAAGCGTATCCCGGATCGCTCCGATCTTTCTGCTGAAATTAACGAACAACTGGTCGTTGAGCTCTACTCCAAGTAAGCCTTGACGAGGGAAAATATATGACCGAAAGCGTTACGGAATTTCTGAAGCCGCGTATTGTCAACGTACAGCCGATCACTGCCACTCGCGCAAAAGTGACTCTTGAGCCACTGGAGAGAGGTTTTGGTCATACGCTCGGTAACGCCTTGCGCCGCATCCTGCTCTCATCGATGCCAGGTAGTGCGATTACAGAAGTGGAAATTGCTGATGTTTTGCACGAGTACACCACCATCGAAGGTGTTCAGGAAGATGTTCTGGATATTCTGCTCAATCTGAAGCAGGTTGCCTTGATCATGCATACTCGTGATGAGGCTACCCTGAAGCTGCAGAAAAAGGGACCCGGTCAGGTCTTCGCCAGTGACATCGCACTTGATCACGACGTGGAAGTAGCCAATCCGGATCATGTGATTGCCACGCTGACCAAGTCAGGTGAGATCAACATGACACTCAACGTGCATCGTGGTCGTGGCTATCATCCAGCGGCTGCCCGTCAGGGATCTGCCGGCGATGAGCGCCCAATCGGCATGCTGCAGGTTGATGCGTCATTCAGCCCGATTCGTGAAGTGGCCTACAGTGTGGAAGCGGCTCGTGTTGAGCAGAACACCGGCCTGGATCGTCTGGTTATCGAGCTGGAGACCAACGGCACGATCGATCCTGAAGAGGCGATCAGACGTTCAGCCAGCATCTTGCGCGATCAGCTTTCGGTCTTCGTCGACCTTGAAGCCGAGGCTGCAGAGTCTGTCGCAGAGCCAGAGGAGCCGGCAATCGATCCGATCCTGCTGCGTCCGGTAGACGATCTGGAATTGACCGTTCGCTCTGCAAACTGCCTGAAGGCAGAGAATATTTTTCTTATCGGTGATCTGATTCAGAGAACCGAAGTGGAACTGCTCAAGACACCTAACTTGGGTAAGAAGTCACTGACTGAGATTAAGGATGTGCTCGCACGTCGTGGTCTGTCACTGGGCATGCGCCTGGAGCATTGGCCACCAGAGAACATCGAGGAGCAGCTGGCTCACTAAAGCCGGTTGCTATTAACTGTTAAACAATTTTGAATTTGGGAAAGTCGACTCATGCGTCATCGCAAATCAGGACGGCAGCTAAATCGTAACAGCAGCCACAGGAATGCCATGTTCAGAAACATGGCGGTCTCTTTGATCAATCATGAGTTGATCAAAACGACTGTGCCTAAGGCAAAAGAGCTTCGTCGTGTAGCTGAGCCGCTCATCACCATGTCCAAGACAGACAATGTTGCAAAACGTCGTCTCGCTTTTTCACGCCTGCGTGATAAGTCAGCGGTAGGTAAGCTGTTCGCTGAGCTGGGCCCAAGATATCAGTCTCGTCCTGGCGGTTATGTGCGCATTCTGAAGTGTGGCTATCGTCCAGGTGACAAGGCGCCAATGGCGTATGTGGAGCTGGTTGATCGTCCGATCGAAGAGCCGGTTGCTGAGGAAGAAGAGGTCGCTACAGAAGAGTAACGACTGAGCTGCTGGCAGCAGAGTTGAAAAACCCACGCTGAAAAGCGTGGGTTTTTTTGTGCCTGTTGTCGCGCTGCTCACTCGACGGAATAAACCGCTAATGAACGCCAATCACCGCGAAATTACGCTAATAGTGGCCGTAAAGTGGCATTGATTCATGGCATTTTGCGCTGATTGGTGTTCATTGGCGGCTAATCTCTTAGGTCTAGCACGAAGGGCGAAACTTAAACACAAAAACTCATTGCATCTCTTTTTATCAAAGGATTATGGTGGGGCCATGCCCCACACAAATAGTGCTTAAGTAAGTGCCGTTCAGGTCTAGTGCAACTACTTCAACTGTATTGGCTTATGAGAGCTACTTTTTTAAGGTCTTCATGAGGTCATTCAGATCAACCGTACTTGTTCCAGACTCTGATGGTTTCTCCGAGTGCTGAAATATCCGATGCCCATTTATCATGCCGGATATATCGGACCCACTACCGCCGAGATCATGGGCGAAAACCGCAAGGATATGCAGCAGGCTGAACCAGGCAATGATCAGATAAGTCAGGTGGTGCAGGTCCGTCATGACGATACCGAAGAGTAATTGCCGTTCATTGAGCAGTGCGTAACCACTGATTAGGCTGAGTAGCAGAATAAAGAGCAGCCCAATATAGATGGGGCCCCAGAGTGGATTATGGCTGAACCAGTTGGGCAGTGGTGCCTTCCCCAGGGTCAGGTAGTATTTGGCGACCTGCCAGGCTTGTGACAAGCGGTGGGTATCCGGCTCGCAGTCACTGATATGGTCCGTTCCTTTGCCAAACAGCAACAGATAGAGCCTGATCAGAAAGCCGGGGAGCAGAAGGGCGCCAAACAGGTAGTGAATATCCTGGTGCGTAGCGCTCTGAGTGGTCTGGATGGAGAGCAGATAACCACTGCCGAGCAGGCCCAGAGTGGAGATACCGATCAGCCAGTGGGAAACCCTGAGCCATCGGCTCCAGACAGAAACACGGGTTACACTACTCTTTTGCATGGCGACTCCGAGCGGGACTGGATCAAACTGATATCTTACGCTGGATGGCGGCTCCAGATGGATGTTATTGGTAAGGTTATTTGATGGCAGTCAGTTGGGGATTGGCTTGATAGTATGATTGGGCAGAAGTCTGTTTTGCATTGATAAATAACATGTTACGCCAAAGAAAAAGTAAGCGGGAAAAACGAGAGGCCAGGGATCAGGCGCTGCTGCGCTATACCAAGCAGCGTCAGCGCAACCTGCTGGCCAAGCCCGGAGTCAATGATTTTGTTCTGGTTCTGGACCATATGAAGGCAGGATTCAATGTGGCCAAGATATTTCGCAGTGCCGAAGCCTTTGGCGCTGCCGAGGTCCATCTGATCGATATTGGCCCATTCGATCCCTCCCCGGGAAAAGGGGCCTTCAAAAAGGTGCCGGCGAAGTTTTACGACAATTTCGAGCAGAGCTATCAGGATCTGGTCAAGCGGGATTACAGGATTGTGGCTTTAAGCGGTGATTGTAAGCATCTGTCGACGGAGACGGCGTTGGATCGCAGGACCGCTTTCGTGCTGGGGCATGAGGAGTGGGGGCACAGTTTCGACTTGTCTGACTATCCAGAGATCAGTTGTCTGGCGATACCCCAGTTCGGTCAGGTTGAGAGTCTGAATGTGGCGGTCGCCGCCTCAATCATGATGTACGAGTACGTACGACAACACCCCTCGAGATAAGTGACTCGATGGATGCTTGAGGTAAGTCGTTGTTAGTCAAACGACTTATCAGTCAGGCAGCTCAACACTTTTGGTGGAGAGAACTGTTACGACGATGGCTGTCAGTGCAGCGAGTAATAACCAAGACATAGGTTGCCTCCTCTTTTGCCTTGAACCGGTACATTGCCGGTTGATTTCTAATCTGTTGTTAAGACTATGGTATTAAGTTTGTCTGTACTGTGACTTTTAACTTATTTGTATTAAAGAAACCTTAAAAAAGGTGAGACTCTGTTCACAATTTTTTACGCTCTAGATTCTTGCGACGCTTTTCTGAATGGTTGAAATCCTGCAAGAAAAAGGAAGATGGCTGCAGGATAGAGTGAAATGTCGTCGATTTAGTTCAAGTTAGGCTCGATTTGCCAATGAACATAATGGTGGGTGGGCGTTCATCTTCAATCTTAATCCGGGAGAGACTGGCCGTGCCAATCGAGAAGCGGTACATGGATCCCAGCGGAGCGTCCAGTAGATTGGCCAGGATGGAGCGGATCACCCCTGCATGGGTGATCAGCAGAATATGTTGGCCCGAATTCCCACTGGCCGCCTGGTGGTAGGCCTGGGAGACCCTTTCACTGAAGCTGTCCAATGGCTCGGCATTCTGCGGGCGATGCCCTATGGGGTCGTGATAAAAGCGCTTCATCTGTAGCGGATCCTGGGCACGCAGCTGATCCCCGGAAAAGCCCTCCCAGTGTCCAAACCCCACCTCCATGAGTCGCTCGTCGTAAGAGAGAGCAATATCCATCTGATCGCTGAGTTCAGCAGCAAATGCGGCGCAGCGTTTGAGTGGTGAACTGATGATGGTCTGCCATGGCCGCTGACCGGATACGGCCTCACGCATCTGCTGCCAGCCGGTTTCACTCAAAGGGTCATCGATCTGCCCTCGATAGCGCCTACCGCCAACAGGCTCACCGTGACGTAACAGATCAATGGTGGTTGTCTCACTCATCAGCGTTAAACAGACGATCAGATCAGGCCGGTAAAGGTGAGGAAGGCGATGATCACCAGAAATACGATCAGGCTCCTCCAGATCAAAGCCATGGCGGCTTTCGGCAGGTAGGTATAGAGATGGGCTCCGGCGTAGGCTTCATCCAGCAGCGTGGTCAAACGCATGGCACCGCCTCCGGTACAGATCAGGGTGCCTGTGTTGCTGTCGCCGAATTCACTCTGGCGACTCTCCTGGTAGCTTCTCCAGCCATATAACGCATCCTCAAAACTGCCGGCGATGGCATAACAGAAAGCAGTGACTCTGGCTGGTAGCCAGTCCAGGATGATGACCAATTGCCTGGTATTGAGTTTGAAATCGATATCCTGTGCGGCCTGATCCGATTGAGGCATCCAGGTGGCAAGTCGATAGAGTATGGCTCCGAGTGGGCCAAGCAGAATGAACCAGAAAAGTACCGCCACCGTTCTCCGGTTTGCTTGTTGCAGCGCCGCTTCAGCAACCGCCTGTGAGCGGGCGGGTTCACTGGTGGGTGGTTCATCTTCGATGATCTCCCGGGCGACTTCCCTGGCTTCCCCGTCATCGGCGTCAGCCGTTTCGACATATTGGTTGATCTGGCTGTCCAGATCCTGCGGCCCGAGGGCGTAGAGCAGTACCCCGATAGACAACAGCAGGCTGGGTAAACCCAGCAAACTGTCGGCAAACAGATGTTGCAGCGCTGCGACGGCCAGCAGTGGCGGCAGTAACAGCAACAGCAGCCCTATGACGCCCTGCTGCATCCACTCAGGCAGGTTTTGCTGTTGATGCCACTGGCAATATCTGGTGAACCAGCGATTGCTTCTCAGATGGCTGTGCTCAAGTAAAAATCGCTCTGCTATCAGGCAGATAAGTATGATCGTCAATGTCATCGCGAGAGTTTCACCAAATCAGCTGCAAGTTTCAAGTGATCCCCAGCGGTTCATCTCGGTGCCGTTGATGCTTGCCGGGTTAATATTTCAGCATGGAATATCCGCACTTTCTCTCAAGAATGCAATAAGCGGAAGTACTTTTGCCAATCGAACATCGGGCCAGGGTCGGTTTTGCGTCCCAGGGCAATCTGCGCATGACTGGTGATCCGCTCTTGAGTGATGTTTGGGTAGACCGCCATGATCTGTCGTGTCGCTTTCACCAGGCTGGCGTATTGGGCTTCAGTGAAGGGCTGCTCATCGCTGCCTTCCAACTCGATTCCGATGGAGAAGTCGTTACAGCGTTCGCGCCCGCAATAGTTGGATTTGCCCGCATGCCAGGCCCGATGGTGCAGCGGGACATACTGTACCTGAGAGCCGTCCCGCCTGATCAGCAGATGGCAGGATACTTTGAGACTGCTGATCTCCTGGAAGTAGGGATGGGCATCCGCATCCAGGCGATTCATGAACAGATCATCAATCCAATCGCCACCGAACTCCCCTGGTGGAAGACTGATGCTGTGGATCACCAGCAGGTCAATGTCGCAGTCAGCGGGCCGTTCATCCTGGTTAGCGGAGTTGTGGAACAGCGCACCGTCGAGCAGTCCGGTCTGTTGCTGCGTCAAGATTTATCCGCAGCAGACGGAAAACCTTTCATTACCATATCGGTATAACTGACGATACCAATCACTTCCCCATTCTCCACTACCGGCGCCCGGTTGAGTTCAAAGCGGCCAAACAGTCTGGCGCAGTAGCGGATGTCCATATCAGCCGATACCGTGAAGGCTGGTTTGCTCATGATCTCGTAGATATTCACCCGTTCCGGAGCCCGGTCTTTTGCCAGTACCTGTCGTGCGATATCCGATAGTGTGACGATACCGAATTCATCGTTTTCATCACGTTTCTTGACGATCAGTGACTTGGTCTCCACGTGGCTCATCTTCTCCAGGGCACTTTCAACGGTATCCATACCTTCAACCAAATCAAAATCATTCTTCATTACGTCTCTGACCCGGACTAGTTTGCGCTCGGTCATAATTCCTCCTCGACCACATGTGAAAGTGAAGCTATCTGATGGCTGACACCGACTGCATCCTCGATGTCGATCTGAAACGCGATACCACTGCCCGACTGATTATCAAATTCACCGGCCGCGGAGATCTTTTCCAGAATCGTCCGGCTCAGATGCTCCTCCACCAGTAGCAGTAGTACATCCCGTTGTGTATCCAGGGTCAGGCCGAGGAAGGTTTTCGACTGCTCGATCCCTTCACCCCGTGCATGGTTTATGACGGTTGAACCTGTTGCGCCGGCAGAGCGCGCAGCCTCAAGCACTTTTTCCGTGGTGCTGTCTTCTACCAGGGCGATGATGAGTTTGAAGTGCATCTCAATACCTCGTGTGAATCATT
>JAEPDS010000054.1 GCA_016842065.1 Candidatus Thiodiazotropha sp. 'RUGA' | reverse complement strand
GGCGGTGGCAAAGTGATCCGTGACGGCATGGGCCAGAGTCAACGGGTCAGTGCCGAGACAGTCGATACGGTGATCACCAATGCCCTGATCCTGGATCACTGGGGCGTGGTCAAAGCCGACATCGGCATCAAGGATGGTCGCATCAGCAGCATCGGCAAAGCCGGTAATCCGGACGTTCAGCCCGGAGTGAATATCGTGATCGGCCCGGGCACTGAGGCGATTGCCGGCGAGGGCTCGATCGTTACGGCCGGAGGCATCGACTCACACATCCACTTCATCTGTCCGCAACAGGTGGAGGATGCCCTGATGTCCGGCGTCACCACCATGCTCGGCGGTGGCACCGGCCCGGCAACCGGCACCAATGCCACCACCTGCACCCCGGGGCCCTGGCACATCCAGCGTATGCTGCAGGCTTCAGAAAGCCTGCCAATGAACCTGGGCTATCTGGGCAAAGGCAACGCCAGCCTGCCTGAAGCACTCAACGAACAGATCCTGGCCGGCGCCATCGGTCTTAAATTGCACGAGGACTGGGGCACCACCCCGGCGGCGATCGACAACTGCCTGAGCGTTGCCGACCACTACGACGTACAGGTCGCAATCCATACCGACACCCTGAATGAGTCGGGTTTCGTGGAACACACCCTGAATGCCATGAAGGGGCGCACCATTCACACCTACCATACCGAAGGCGCCGGCGGCGGCCATGCACCGGATATCATCAAGGCCTGTGGCCAGGCCAATGTGCTGCCCTCCTCCACCAACCCGACCCGACCCTATACCATCAACACGGTGGACGAACATCTGGACATGCTGATGGTGTGTCACCACCTGGATCCCAATATCGCCGAGGATGTGGCCTTTGCGGAGTCGCGGATCCGCCGCGAAACCATTGCGGCCGAGGATATTCTTCACGACCTGGGGGCCTTCTCCATGATCGCCTCCGATTCACAGGCCATGGGGCGTGTCGGCGAAGTGATCACCAGAACCTGGCAGACCGCCCACAAGATGAAAGTACAGCGGGGCAGCCTGGAGGGGGATCCGCAACAGCACGACAATCTGCGCGCCAGGCGCTACATCGCCAAATACACCATCAACCCGGCGCTGGCCCATGGCATTGCCCATGAAGTGGGCTCGGTGGAGGTGGGTAAGCTGGCCGACCTGGTACTCTGGAAGCCCGCCTTCTTCGGCACCAAGCCAAGCCTGATCATCAAGGGCGGCATGATCGCCGCCGCGCCGATGGGTGATCCCAACGCCTCGATCCCCACCCCTCAACCGGTGCACTACCGAAACATGTTCGGCGCCTTGGGGCCAGCCTGCCAGGCGACCCGCATGACCTTTTTATCAGAGGCGGCGAAGGCGGCCGGTGTAGACCAACAGCTTGACCTGAAGTCTCAGATCGGCAGCGTCAGCCAGTGCCGTTCGATCGACAAAACCGGGATGATCCTCAACGACTATCAACCGGAGATCGAGGTGGATCCACAAACCTATCAGGTGAAAGCCGATGGCACCCTGTTGACCTGTGAACCGGCGACGGAGTTGCCAATGGCACAGAAGTACTTTCTGTTCTGATTGGATTGTCCGCAAATAGACGCGAATCACCGCCAATAAACGCAAATAATATCAGTTATCTTTTGTGTAGGTTTGCGGTGATTAGCGCCCATTCGCAGCTATAAATCGTCTTCAGGTATAAGCACCACAAATGATCAAACTGACGAAAAAAATCGGCCAGGCGAAGCAGGTTGAAACAACCCTCACCCTGCCGCTGGAGAGTCGTATCAAAAGCCGCCTCAGGGTAACCCTCGACGATGGCCGGGATGCGGGTCTGTTGCTACCCAGAGGCACCACCCTGAAGGAGGGGGACCTGCTCGCCACTGACACCGGCATGGTGATCCGGATCAAGGCCGCTGATGAGACTCTCTCCATTGTCGAGAGCGACGATACACATCTTCTATCGCGGGCCTGTTACCACCTGGGCAACCGCCATGTCTCGATCCAGATTGAGGCCGGGCGGATCAGCTATCCCCATGACCATGTACTGGATGAGATGCTGGAAGGCCTGGGGTTGCAGGTTGCAATCGCAGAAGCGCCCTTTGAACCGGAGCCCGGCGCCTATGGCGGCAGTGCCGACCAGGGACGGCAACACCAGGGACATAGCCATGCACACCATCACTGACAGCACTCTGCACAGACTGCGTCTGCTGCATCTGGTCAGTCCCTCACTGCCACTGGGAAGCTTTGCCTACTCCCAGGGGCTGGAGTGGGCAGTCGAGGACAATTGGGTCAAGCATGAAGCCGAGCTACTTCAATGGACGGAGAATCTGCTGCAGACCAGCCTCACCCACCTGGACCTGCCCCTGTTACAGCGGCTCTATGAGAGCTGTGAAAAGCGGCAGCTGGAGCGCTTCAGCTACTGGAGCCGATACCTGACCGCCAGTCGCGAGACCCGTGAGTTGCGCGAAGAGGAGACCAACCGGGCCAGAGCCCTGGCTGCGCTCTTACCCCAGTGGCAGATCCCAACGGACGCCGCCTGGCTGGAAGTGATCAAAAACAACCACCTCAGCGGTTATGCCTTTGTCACTCACCACTGGGGAATCGGCATCAATCAGGCGGCGGAAGGCTATCTCTGGAGCTGGCTGGAGAACATGACCCTGGCCGGGATCAAGATCATCCCCCTCGGGCAGATGGCAGGACAGCGGATTCTGCAGGCCTGCATTGAGCAGATTCCAGCCCTGGTAAGGACCGGTCTCTCTCTGAAAGACGAGGAGATCGGTCTCTCAAGCCCGGCCCAGGCGATTGCCAGCAGTCTGCATGAGACTCAATACACCAGAATTTACCGATCATAGAGAGAACAACAGATGAGCCAAGCCTCACCCTTGAGAGTCGGCGTCGGTGGTCCTGTCGGCTCCGGCAAAACCGCCCTTCTTGATGCCCTGTGTAAAGCGATGCGGGATCACTATCAACTGGCGGTGGTAACCAACGATATCTATACCCAGGAGGACGCCAAATTCCTGATGCGCAGCCAGGCGCTGGATGAGAGCCGGATCATCGGCGTGGAGACCGGTGGTTGCCCGCATACTGCGATCCGTGAGGACGCCTCCATGAACCTGGCCGCTGTGGAGGACCTGTGTCAGCGTCACACTGACCTGGATCTGGTTTTCATCGAAAGCGGTGGTGACAATCTGAGCGCCACCTTCAGCCCGGAGCTGGCTGACCTGACGATCTATGTCCTGGATGTGGCGGAGGGGGAGAAGATGCCCCGCAAAGGCGGCCCGGGCATCACCCGTTCAGATCTGTTGATCATCAACAAAATCGACCTGGCGCCCTATGTGGGTGCCTCCCTGGATGTGATGAAAGAGGATACCCTGCGGATGCGAAAAGAGCGTCCGTTTGTCTTTACCAACATGAAGACGGGGCAAGGTCTGCAGGAGATTATCGGCTTCATCGAGCACCAGGGGATGCTGATAGATTAGGCGATCAATTGTAACCCTAGGCGGTATCAAGGCTCAGCGAGTAGATAACGGATCGCCTCCAGAATCATCACCGAAGGCGTTTGGTGGGGCAGCAGGAAGCGCAACTCGCCCTGAGGTGATATCAGGTAGGTCGTAGCCGAGTGATCAACCGCATAGGCAAAGGCTGACTCCTCAAGGGGCACTTCAAGGTATTGCGCGCCATAAAGTTTCGCCACCTGCGCAATCTCGGCTTCACTTCCGGTTACACCGATCAGGTTGGGATGGAAGTAACTGACGTAGTCGTCCAAAGCCTGAAAGCCATCGCGCTTGGGATCGACACTGATGAATAGCCCCTGTACCCGCTGCAGCTCGTCATCGCTGAGCTCATTCAACGCCTGGGATAGGATCGCCAGGGAGGAGGGACAGACATCCGGACACTTGGTGTAGCCAAAAAAGAGCAGAACCACCTTGCCTCTCAGTTGCTGCAAGGAGAGCTCACCCTGGCTTGATCGCAGGGTGAAGTCACCCCCCAACTGTTCTCCACGCAGAGCAAGCACCCTGTCCCCATGCTCGGATTCAGCCGAATCGATGGATGAAACAGAGATCATCAGTGTCAATATAAACAGGAAATTTCGAAGCATAGCGACCCATCACACTGGCGGGTCAAGTCATTCTACCCGTCAATTTCTCATGCAAGACATAGTCCCTCATCATTCACCCTGCAAGCCAACCTATTACCCTCCTTCCTGAAGCATCTCCGTTTTGAGGAGAGGGTCAAATTCATGACAATTTCCAGGCCGAATCAGGAATTTTATTCCTTATACGACGTACAATTTATAATAATTGACTACTATTTATCCTACCAAAATACCCTGTCATTCGAAGGATGCGAATAGCAGCCACCCATTGACCGAGAAGAGGCCTGTTTTGCGTAATAGAATCATTAGCTTACTGATCCTGACCCTAATGCCGGTCACCTCTCTGGCGATGGAACTCTCCTGGGTCGGCTGCGGCATCACCCGAAATGCCTTCATGGCCGATCTGGCGGCCGCCTACCAGGAGAAGACCGGCGTCAATATCAATATCTCCGGTGGTGGTGCCACCAAAGGGATCCGCGCCATCACCAGCAAACAGGCCGATATCGGCGGCGCCTGTCGCTTCACCCTGGATATGTCCCGGCAAGAGGCGGGAGCCACCATGGTTCCGGTCGCCTGGGATGCGCTGGTGGTTGTGGTGCACAAATCCAACCCCATCGAGTCGATCAGCCTCTCCCAGCTACGCAGTCTCTACCAGGGCAAGATCACCAACTGGTCTCAGCTCGGAGGCAAAAAACAGCCATTGGAGTTACTGATCCGTAAAGGAAAAATCTCCGGTGTTGGTTACACCCTGCGTAAACATCTTTTCGAAGACCCGAAAGCGGTGTTTATCGGCCACCAGGAGTTTCCCTCTTCGGGACCACTGGAGAAGACCGTCGAAGTGAATCCCAATGCGATTGCGGTCACCGGTGTCGCCAGTGCCTACAAACGGGATTTCAAGATCCTCAAACTCGAAGATCGGGATCCAAGCTTTGAGAACATCCGTACCGGCGACTATCTGCTCTATCGCCCGCTCTACCTGGTCCTGAGTAAAAGCTCCCCCAACAGCAAGGAGTCTGACCGCTTCATCCAGTTCGCCTTGGGCCCCAAGGGCCGCGAGATCATCCGCAACAACCAGGTGGTACCCTATTTTGACGGCATGCTGCTGTTGCAGAAGCGTTTCGACGACTGGAAACGGTTTATCCGGGAGTCTCTGGCGCAAAACTGACCCAGTGGCGGTGCTACCGCACTGAAGAGCCTGAAAGAGACCCGACATCGGTCGAGTCGAGGTTGTCGCATACTCAACAAAGCCCGCCTGAAGTTCACGCCACAACCAGCTAACCCCTTGTAATCATTATCAATTTAAAATCATGATCTAATTGGCACCAAGATTGCTCACTGGCATTAACCACAAAATACTTGGAGTTAAATCATGCCACTGCAGCAATTCAAAGAAGAGGGCCTGCTCTTCAACACCAACTTCCTGGATCAGACTTCCACCTCAGGGCTCTACGCCTATCGCGGTGAACTGGTGCTGGTCGAAGGGGAGATTGCCGATGAGAAAGGTCATACCAAACCACCTGTCGAAGTGATGCGTGGCGCTGTCCTGCTCGGCGACGAGAAGTTGAAACTGCTGGTCGGCGCGATCGACGACATCGCCTCGATCAATATTTTGATCGAGAAATATCAGGATCTCTTTTCACCGGAGATGAAGGCGCTGCTCTATGTGGTGAATATCGAATCACCGGCCCAGGTGGAGATCGAGGGCATCACCTTTGTGCTGATTCCCCTGGTCCAGGGGGTACCCTGGAACGAGGTCATCGATGAACTGGCCCTGGAGAAGAGCGACTTCAAAGGACAGTCATCCGCCGACAAACTGGTTACCCTGTTGGATGAGATGAAGAGCTACAAACCGAAATATCCCGCCACACCGCTTGATGATGTCATCGCTGGTGCGACTGATGTAAAAAGAGAGGGCTGGGGGGCTGTTTGATCTCTATGGTTTAGTAGATTCATTTACTACAACTAACCCACTCTAATATCCATATCTTCTGTTCTTTAGAGATGGGAACCCGCGTTACCCAGTTACAAACTAGAGCTTGTCAACATGAATCCATGCGCACCTATTTATACCGGATGAGGTGGATTCGTGTTAACAAGCCCTGGAGGGTTAATCACAACAGTCCACACATACCGATAAAATTATTAACCATTAACAACCCATCCTTCCCTGACACTTCAGGATGGCCCTGGAAACCATAAATAGGTTTCTCGAAATGCCTTATGACCTCTACAGGGCAAATATCTGAGTGAGCAAGTACAACAAATCCTAATGGTGCTGCAGGCAAATGGTAGCGATGTCTCTTCTGTATAATAAAATCAGACTTGCCCAGACCCGCAAATATCGGATCATCAAGAACATCGATATTTACCAACTGTTTCTTGTTTTGATAATCCCTTAAACGTTTTATTTTTGCCTGCCAGGCGACACCAATGATTTCATGCCCCAGGCAGAAGCCAATAGTAGGCACATCCAGATTCATTAGTGCGACAAAGTTAGTTGTGAGATTCAGAGGTTCGTAAGGATTACCCTTACCGCCCGAGATCATCAAACCAGAGATTTCCGGTAACTTGGAAAAATTGATCTGCTCATTATGCTCGAATATTAAATGGGGGATATCTCTGTCATCCAGGTAGCGCCTTTTGAACTGGCGGATATACTGACTCTGATTATCGATAATCAATAACATGTCATATAGGGCTCGTTAACACTATTAACTCAACGACTAACTATGTGGTGTTCATATGCTATGTGGATTGTGATAGTAAGTATTCCGCCAGTAACAAAGTGCGTTGAACCAGACTAATCCTTGATACGGCTTCCTGCCCAGTATACAACTCTTTCGCAATCGGCCCGAGACCACAGATCACCGGCACTTGCGGAGGCACTAAACCCGCTACGGACGGCCACAAACTTGTGTCGGTTTTAACCGGAATCTCCCATCTGTTAGCTTGATCCTTTATCCGCTTCAGCAGCGAGTTGTTTATTTTTCGTGACGGCATCGAGGGCCTGTCTGAAAGCATGGCGAGTTCCGCCCTTGACTGTTGCAGTCTCTCCTTAACTCGCTCCTCCAATAGATCCGCCGCACGCCCATTAGGGAACGAGGCCTGGATTATTGCAGTCACCCGATGGGGTAATAATCGGGGATAAGCTTCCGTTCGTATATCAACTGTAGAAACGGCGAGCCGCTCCTTTCTATTGGACAACTGGGCGATATCCTCAAGTGCACTAACCGCCTGAAGCATTACTTCAGGATTCTTATCCGACTGACCGAGTTTTCTTGGCTTACCATGAAAATAGGCTTTATAACGACGTTGGCCCCGGCGACCAACCACAATTGTATCATTGAGATTACCAGGCCTTAACACAAGCACCTCCTTCGCTTCCGCCGCGGTTTTAGCAATAAAGTCTGCACTTTCATCGGTATCACGACCTTCATCTGCATAGATCACAACGCCTATGGGTATGCTTTTTAACTTTCTCGCATGCTGCAAAGCACGTAGAGCAAACTCCAACTGAACCAATGGTGATCTGGAAGCTCCAATCCCCTCTCCATAAAGCCATTCAGGATCGCGGTGAAAGTGTTCTCCTCCCATTGCCGAGTTATAAGGTACATCGATATGACATATTACCAAGGTACCATTTTTAAAACCCTTATCCGTCTCCCATGTCCATACATGAGGTGCATCAGAGAAAGCATCATTTAATTGCATTCCCATATCTCTCATGAAGCTGGAGACCTGCTTGGCCGCCTGCCGAATACCCACCACATCGTTACTGTGGCTTGATATCCCAACCCAAAGCTCTACACGCTTTTCAAGTTGATCGCGTCGCTCCGTTAAATAGCCAAATACTTTTTCCTCGGGCGATTTACGCGCTTTCACCAATTCAGGCGGGTTGGGTGTGCCGAAATATCTGGCTGATGCCACCTCCACGAGACGATTTACCAATCTAGCAAAATCGAGATCCATGACTTCTGCCGCCGCCACGTAAGAACCATGCTCACCTAAACTTGGGAGACTGTTAACCTCCAAAACATAGAGGTTGCCATCTTTGTCCATACGCATATCGACACGGGCACAGTCATAACAGCCCAGAACATTAAAAGCCTTGCGTGCGATCACCTGAGCTCTTTCCGCCGTTTCAGCATCTAATTTTGCAGGACAGACAACGCCGATTTCACGCCCTGAAGTTCGACGTTTGTCCTCTTCCGTATAGATTTGCGGCCCCCCTTCACCAAAGATCAGTTCTGCCGGTTTAAATGCTTCCAATGTCGAGCCATTACCAAGCAGACCGATATTGATTTCACGCCCTTCTATAAACTGTTCCACCAGAACTGGCTGTTGATACTCGTTAAAAATAACATCAGCCGCCTCACGGAGTTCAAGCTGATTATTAACAATACGTATTCCAAAAGAAACAGACTCATTCTTTGGTTTGACAATAAGCGGAAAATCCAACTCCGGCATGTCAAAGCCAGAATTATCAAGTACGGCGAATGCCGGCGTAGGCAGGCTATTTTGCACAAACAGCATTTTTGCCACGACTTTATCCAGCGCCAGGGAGTGGGCTAACGGCCCGGAACCGACATAGGGCACCCCAACCATTTCAAGAATACCGGGCACATGAGTGTAACGGGCCTGACCTTGAATACCATAGGATAAGTTAAAGGCCATCCCCGGCCTTTCGCCAACCAGGGTACGGGGCATGAATTCTTCCAGGTTATCTATGAGGTCCTTATCCCCTTCGAATGCCTGAACTTGATGACCACCTTTCCTCAAGGAGTTAACGATCCGCTTGATCGCTGCTAACCCATATTTTTCACGGTTTGGTTGACCAAATAAATTGATGACCTTTTGTGATTCACGATTATAGATAACGGCAACTTTCATCACATATTCCTAAAAAGCGATAACCTGAAGATACCGACGGTTGCTCAATACAGTCTGGCCATTGGTCAGTGATTTTTATATCCTTTTTTTTAACGTGTCTACTGCTTTCTTAACATTACAGAAATCGCATATTGCATTTGTCTTTTTTTTCAATTTACTCGAAAATTGCCGAACCACTTTCTATCTATCATCACCATGATTACTCAGAATCATCCACAGAACAGTTTCCGTGCCTGACCGTAGACTCTCCATCGCCCCCATGCTGGACTGGACTGATCGATACTGCCGCTATTTTTTGCGGCTGATCTCCAGCCATGTCCTTCTCTATACGGAGATGGTCACCACTGGCGCCATACTGCACGGGAATCGGGCCCGTTTCCTCGACTTCGACCCCAGCGAACATCCGGTAGCCCTGCAACTGGGCGGCAGTGAACCGGAGGCACTGGCCCAATGCGCCAAGCTGGGAGAACAGTGGGGATATAATGAGATTAATCTGAATGTGGGCTGTCCATCGGACCGGGTCCAGTCGGGCCGCTTCGGTGCCTGCCTGATGCTGACCCCGGAACTGGTGGCGGATTGCGTCAAGGCGATGCGCGACCAGGTCACGATCGATGTCACGGTCAAACACCGCATCGGCGTCGACGACCAGGACAGTTACCAGGCGCTATGTGATTTTGTCGGCAAGGTCTCTGAAGCCGGTTGCGAGACTTTTATCGTGCATGCGCGCAAAGCCTGGCTGCAGGGGTTGAGCCCCAAGGAGAACCGGGAGATCCCTCCTCTGCACTATGAGACGGTGCATCAGTTGAAGCGGGATTTCCCCGATCTGCAGATCATCATCAATGGCGGCATCACCACCCTTGAGCAGGTAGAGCAGAACCTGAAAAAGGTGGATGGGGTGATGATCGGAAGGGAGGCTTACAACAATCCGTGGATCCTCTCTCAGGCGGACAGTCTGATTTACGGCTCTGAGGGAATCCCTTCAAGCCGCCACCAGATCATCGAGTCGATGATCCCCTACATCGATCAGGAGCTCTCAGCGGGCACACCGATCAACCGCATCACCCGGCATATCCTGGGACTGTTCCAAGGCCTGCCGGGGGCGAAGAAGTGGCGCCGCATGCTCAGCGAAGAGGCGCACAAAGCCGGTGCCGACAGCAGCCTGATCCTGCGTGCTGCCGCCCAGGTTATTGAGTAGAAAAGTATTTAGTCCGCAAATGAACGCAAATAAACGCAAATAAACGCAAATAAGAGTTGATAAAGACCAAGGTATGACGTTGTCATACCTTGGTGATCATGGAATGGAGGAGAGACCTACCTTAGGAGTTTTCAATCCGCAAACCTTACAAACGCATCAATTCCATTTGCGTTTATTCGCGTTCATTTGCGGACTAAATAATTCCTTCAATCCTCTTTACTGGCAGCAACCCGCAAACGCAGGGCATTGAGCTTGATGAAGCCCTCCGCATCCTGCTGGTTGTAGGCGCCCGCGTCGTCTTCAAAGGTAGCGATCGACTCGTCGAACAGGCTGTTGGTGTCGGACTTACGGCCGACGATGTTGACGTTGCCTTTATAGAGCTTGACCCGCACCACACCGTTCACCACGCTCTGGGTGTTGTCGATCGCGGCCTGCAGCATCTCCCGCTCCGGGGCGAACCAGTAGCCGTTGTAGATCAGTTTCGCATAGCGGGGCATCAGCTCATCTTTCATATGCGCCGCTTCCCGATCCAGGGTCAGTGACTCCATCGCCCGATGGGCCTTCAACAGGATGGTGCCGCCAGGGGTCTCATAGCAGCCCCGTGACTTCATGCCCACATAACGATTCTCCACGATGTCCGCCCGACCGATGCCGTTGGCGCCACCCAGCTGGTTGAGCTTGAGCAGCAGTGCCGCGGGGGAGAGACGCTCGCCGTCGATGGAGACCGGATCACCCTGTTCGAAACCGATCTCGATGGTGGTCGCCTGATCCGGCGCCTCCTCGGGTGAGACCGACCAGCGCCACATCTCGTTGCCCGGTTCGGTCCAGGGATCTTCCAGATCATAACCCTCGTAGGAGATATGCAGCAGGTTGGCGTCCATTGAGTAGGGGGACTTCTTGCCATCCCGCTTCATTTCGATGGAGATGCCGTGATCCTCCGCGTAGGCGAGGAGTTTTTCACGGGAGTTCAGATCCCACTCCCGCCAGGGGGCGATGATCTTGATATCCGGGCGCAGTGCATAGGCGCCAAGTTCGAAGCGAACCTGGTCATTTCCTTTACCTGTGGCCCCATGGGAGATGGCATCCGCACCGGTCTCATTGGCGATTTCGATCAGCCGCTTGGCGATCAGCGGACGAGCAATGGAGGTACCGAGCAGATACTCACCCTCATAGATCGCATTGGCGCGAAACATGGGGAAAACGTAGTCACGCACGAACTCTTCGGTCAGATCCTCGATGTAGATCTCTTTGATGCCGGCGGCTTCGGCCTTGGCACGCACCGGCTCGACCTCTTCACCCTGCCCCACATCGGCGGTGAAGGTCACCACCTCACACTGATACTCATCCTGCAGCCATTTGACGATGATCGAGGTATCAAGACCGCCTGAATAGGCCAGAACCACCTTTTTAACATCCGCTTTGGACATCCGGACTCTCCCACAAAAGAAGCTTGGAAAACCCGCCATTATAGACGATTCTGCTGCAGATCAAATCCATTCCGGCCCGATTTTATTGATCTGGCAGAATAATTATCAATCCGGCGACTGAGTATGTCGTGTGGTAGAGACTGGACAGAGCAGTTTTTGAAATCTGCAGTAGGCGGGGTGTCGCACCAGTCCGGCTCAAACAGAGCCGGACCGGGATCGGTAACAATCAGTTTTTGGATTTGTCGACGATCTTTTTGATCCACGGCATCATGCCACGCAGACGCTCACCCACCTGCTCGATCGGGTGCTCTTCGTTGAGTCTGCGATAGGCGGTCATCGAAGGGTAACCCAAGGCGCCTTCGGAGACGAAGTTTTTAGCATATTCACCGGTCTGGATGTTGTGCAGCGCCTCTCTCATCGCCCAGCGGCTCTCGTCGTTGATCACCTTGGGACCGGTCACATACTCACCATACTCCGCATTGTTGGAGATGGAGTAGTTCATGTTGGCGATACCACCTTCGTACATCAGGTCGACGATCAGTTTCAGCTCGTGCAGACACTCGAAGTAGGCCATCTCCGGGGCATAACCGGCCTCAGTCAGGGTTTCGAAGCCAGCCTTCACCAACTCCACTGCACCACCGCAGAGTACCGCCTGCTCACCGAACAGATCGGTTTCGGTCTCATCCTTGAAAGTGGTCTCGATAATACCGGTGCGACCACCACCGATGGCGGAAGCATAGGAGAGCGCGGTATCCATCGCGGTGCCGGTGGCATCCTGATAGACCGCGACCAGATCCGGGATACCGCCACCTTTGACATACTCACTGCGAACCGTGTGGCCGGGCGCTTTCGGCGCGATCATGATCACGTCCAGATCCTCACGGGGAACGATCTGGTTGTAGTGGATGGCGAAGCCATGGGCAAAAGCCAGGGCAGCGGATTCCTTGATATTGGGCTCGATCTGGTTGCGATAGAGGTCAGCCTGAAACTCATCGGGGGCCAGAATCATGACGATATCCGCCGCTGCTACCGCCTCTTCGATCGATTTTACGGTCAGGCCTGCATTACCGGCCTTGATCGCCGAAGGAGAGCCTTCACGCAGACCAACGATGACATTGACACCGGAATCCTGCAGATTGTTGGCATGGGCGTGCCCCTGAGAACCGTAACCGATGATGGAGACTGTTTTTCCCTTGATGATATTGAGATCACAGTCTTTGTCGTAATAAACATTGATAGCCATGTTGTTTCCTTCGGAAATATTTCAAATTAATAGGTTTAGATTTTTAACGGGTCGATTGCGTCAGGATCCATTACTCACCGGTAGGCTGCCGGTCGATCATCCCGCACCGGCAACAGCTTACCCCAACGCAGCTCGATCCGTTTACAGACTCAAGCCTTTCGGACCACGACCGATGCCGGATGGACCGGTACGCACCACTTCGATAATCAGTTCTTCGTTGACCGCCTCGATGAAGGCGTTAAGTTTACTGGCCGCACCGGTCAGTTCAACGGTGTAGCTGGTATCGGTGACATCGATGATCTTGCCACGGAAGATGTCGACCAGCCGTTTGATCTCCTCCCGCTGGGTGCGCTCCGCGCGCAGTTTGATCAACATCATCTCCCGCTCAATGTGACCGCCTTCGGTGAGATCAACCAGCTTCACCACATCCACCAGCTTGTTCAGCTGTTTGGTGATCTGCTCGATAATCTCATCACTGCCGCTGGTGACCAGGGTCATGCGGGACAGGCTCAGATCCTCTGTCGGCGCCACGGTGAGGGACTCGATATTGTAGCCCCGGGCGGTAAACAGATTGGCCACCCGTGCCAGCGCGCCGGACTCGTTCTCCATCAGAATAGATATGATATGCCTCATCAGACCAACTCACTCCCAGGTGACAGATACATCTCGTGGTGTCCTTTGCCCGCCGCAATCATCGGGTAGACATTCTCCGCCGGATCGACCACCACATCCAGGAACACCAGACGGTCCTTATGGGAGAAGGCCTCTTTCATGGCCCCTTCCAGATCTTCCGACTTCTCGACGCGCATGCCGATATGTCCATAGGATTCGGTCAGCTTGACGAAATCCGGTGTCACGCTCATTCCCGACTGGGAGTAACGGCTGTCGTAGAAGAACTCCTGCCACTGTCGAACCATCCCCATGTAGCCGTTGTTCAACAGAATGATCTTGATCGGCAGATCGTACTGCAGACAGGTGGCGAGCTCCTGGATACACATCTGAATACTCGACTCACCGGTGACCACCGCCACATCCGCCTTGGGATGGGCCATCTGTACGCCGATCGCCGCTGGCAGACCGAATCCCATGGTGCCCAGACCGCCGGAGTTGATCCAGCGACGAGGCTTGTCGAAGCGATAGAACTGAGCGGCGAACATCTGATGCTGCCCCACATCGGAGGTCACATAGGCGTCGCCCTTGGTCACCTTGTGCAGCATCTCAACCGCCTGCTGGGGCTTGATCAGCTCGCTCTTTTTGTCGTACTTCATGCAGTCCATGGCACGCCATTTGTCGATCTGCTTCCACCACTTTTTCAGCGCCTGCTGCTTCGGCTTTTTGTCACCCTCATTGACCACCTTCAGCATATCCTTCAGCACCTGCTTGACCGGTCCGACAATCGGCACATCGACCCGCACGTTCTTGGAGATGGATGAGGGGTCTATGTCCACATGGATGATTGTTGCATCGGGACAGAACTGCTTGACGTGTCCGGTGACCCGGTCATCGAAACGGGCACCAACCGCGATCAAGACATCGGTCTCATGCATCGCCATGTTGGCCTCATAGGTACCATGCATCCCCAGCATGCCGAGAAAGTTCTTGCCGCTGCCGGGGTAGGCGCCCAGCCCCATCAGGGTCTGGGTAATCGGGAAACCGAGGGTATCCACCAGGTCGGTGAGCGGCTTGGCCGCATCGTCCAGCACCACACCGCCACCGGTGTAGAAGACCGGGCGTTCCGCCTCCATCAGAATCTTGACCGCCTTCTTGATCTGCCCCAGATGTCCTTTCACCACCGGATTGTAGGAGCGCATCTTCACTTTGTTCGGATAGTGGTAGGGGATCTTGATGCCAGGATCGGTAATATCCTTGGGGATATCGATGACCACCGGACCAGGTCGTCCTGTGGTGGCGATATAGAACGCCTTTTTAATGGTATCCGCCAGATCCTCCAGCCGCTTGACCAGAAAATTGTGCTTCACACAGGGACGGGTGATACCGACCGTATCAACCTCCTGGAAGGCATCGCTGCCGATTACCGGTGTCGGCACCTGTCCGGTCAGCACCACCATTGGAATGGAATCCATAAAGGCAGTGGCAACACCGGTCACCACGTTGGTGGCTCCAGGACCTGAGGTTACCAGTACCACACCCGGTTTGCCGGTGGCGCGGGCATAGCCGTCCGCAGCGTGTCCGGCAGCCTGTTCATGACGAACCAGGATATGCTTCAGCTCTTTCTGTTTGAATAGCGCGTCATAGATATGCAGAACGGCCCCGCCGGGGTATCCGAAAACATGCTCTACGCCTTCATCTCTCAAACATTGAACGATGATCTCGCCACCGCTTAGTTCCACGTGATGCCTCCAGTTGCGCCGATTTGACTGTCGCGCGCAAAAACAATATCGAAACAGTGCAAAATACTAATACTCCACTAGCAGGTCAAGCGGAGATACCCCTGTCATGTTGTGATTTCACTGATTGCAGCTTGCCATCAGCCACCCATGCCCCATAATATCAAGCAATCTCGCAACCGGATTGACAGGGAACCTGCAGTGCAATCAAGAATCCTCCTCACGCTTCTGTTACTGATCTCAACCGCCCTATCCGCAGAAACCTACCGCTGGGTAAATGAAGACGGTGTCGTGACCTACTCCCAAACCCCTCCTCCGCAAGGGGATTCCGAAGTGGTCAAGACCTACAGCGCTCCCTCCAGCGATGCAGCGGCCGCCAAACAACGGTTACAGAAACTGCGCCAGGGTCTGGCAGACCGGGAAGAGGACAGAGCCCTGAAAAAGGCCGAGCGCAAGGAGAGTCAGGAGAACCGCAAGCTGCGCGAAGACAACTGCAAGGCGGCAAGGTCCAATCTGCAGACCCTGAAGAGCCTGGGTAACCGCTTGTATAAAGCCGGCGACGACTATTTGCGCCTCTCGGATGAGCAGAAGCAGCAGCGGATTGAGGAAGCCCAAAAACAGATCGAAGAGTACTGTAAGTAGACCGACATGCCGCTACTCAGAATCACAACCAACCGAACCGTCGACGATGAGCAAGTCAAAGAGCTGCTGAAAATCGCCTCCGCAACAGTCGCCGAGATGCTCGGTAAAGCGGAGCGCTATGTGATGGTCGATTTCGTCTACAACCCTCACATGATCTTCAGCGGCAACAGCGCCAACACCGCCTATCTGGAATTGAAAAGTATCGGACTTCCCGTGGATCGTACCGGGGACTTCTCCAAACTGCTCTGTCTGCTGATGCAAAAACAGCTGCAGATCACGGAGGAGCGAGTCTACATCGAGTTCAGTTCCGCGGAGCGCCACCTGTGGGGCTGGAACTCCGCAACATTCTAGGGCTCCTCGCCAGTTGACTGCACAGCCGCAAATGGACGCGAATCCCCGTTAACACTCGCAAAAACATCAGAGCCTTAATCCTGGACCACCCGGCACAAGCTGTGACGCGCGCAGTTCCCACTCACCACGCCCTACTACACCCCTGACATTCCGAATGACCTGGATTCTTTATCTACTGCTGGCAGCGGCATTGGGAATTATCAATGTCATGTGCTACCGGGCCGAGTACGCTCAGCCCGGCGGGGAACAGACATCCCCTTAATTGAGCACCTGAATCTAACCCTTCAGGTAGGAACGAACAGGACCGGGCCGAAGCTGTTTATGTGTCGCGGTCACAACCGTCATCACGGAATCAAGATGCATAAACAATACTTACTGGCTGCCAAGTCCGGTATCAGGGCTGTCCTGTGGACCCTGACGCTACTCCTGCCCCACACCATCCAGTCTGCTGAGGATCAGAGCCGTCAGCCGATGGACAGTGACATGAATTTTCGCATCGTCGGGGATAGCGGACCCAGTATCCGGGACGATGGAGAATCAACTGCCGACCACAGCAAATTCGAGATCCTGCAGAAAGATTTCAACAGCGGCCCGGAAGTGACGGAAGCCTGCCTTTCATGTCACACCGAAGCGGGCCGTCACTTCATGCAGTCGATACACTGGACCTGGGAGTACGATCATCCAACCAGCGGCCAGAAGTTGGGCAAGAAGACCCTGATCAATACCTTCTGCACCAACGCCAAGGGCAATGAGGGCATGTGTGCTCAATGTCATGCCGGCTATGGTTGGAAAGATGAGAATTTTGATTTCTCCAGACAGGAGAATATCGACTGCCTGGTGTGTCACGACCGCACCGGCAGCTACTACAAAACCCCCAACTCAACCGGTAACAAAGCCTGCTCGATCATGTTTGAGGGTAAAAAACCGATCGACTGGAGCAAGGTGGCCCAGAGTGTGGGAAAACCGGGACGGGAAAACTGCGGCGCCTGCCACTTCTATGGCGGCGGCGGTGACGGGGTCAAACATGGCGACCTGGATTCATCCCTGAAGCGACCCACCCGGGAACTGGATGTGCACATGGACGCCGAAGGTCTCAACTTCGCCTGTACAACCTGCCATGTGACCCGCCAACATATCTGGGCCGGCAGCCGCTACAACGTGATCGCACATGATATCGAGGGGCTGGGCCTGCCCGGTGAGCGTCGCGATGTGGCCACATGCGAATCCTGCCATAGTGAAGCACCCCACGACTACAGCTCACTGGTCGGCATCAAGCTCAACGGTCATACCGATAAAATTGCCTGTCAGACCTGCCATATCCCAACCATCGCCCGTGGCGGCGTCGCCACCATGGTGGACTGGGACTGGCGTACTGCAGGCAAAACGAAGCATGGCGCCGGCTTCAAGGAGAAGAACTACACCCAGGCCAATGGCGCCCATCGGGCCACCTATAAATCGATCAAGGGCAACTTTGAATACGCGGAAAACCTGGTGCCCCATTACGATTGGTTCGACGGCCAGATGAACTACACCACCATCGAAACCAAATTCGACCCCAGCCAGGGACCGGTTGAGATCAACGGCTATCAGGGCAGTCACAACGACGGCAAATCCCGCATCTGGCCATTCAAACGCATGCATACCATCCAACCCTATGACAAAGGCAACAACACCATGGTCTACATGCACCTGTGGGGTGATGACGATGACGCCTATTGGGGCAACTACAATTTCGGTCGGGCGATCAAGGTGGGTATGCAGAAAAACAGTGTCCCCTACAGCGGCCAGTTCGATTTCGTCGAGACCTACTCATTCTGGCCGATCACCCATATGGTTGCTCCCAAGGAGGATGCGATGGGTTGTGCCGACTGCCATAGCAAGCCGGGGCGGCTGGCGGATCTGAACGGTTTCTACATGCCCGGGCGGGACAGTTTCGGCTGGCTCGATATTCTGGGCTACCTTGCACTCAGCGCTGCGCTGCTCGGGGTACTGCTGCATGCCCTGTTGCGTAAGGTCTTCAGCAAGAAACCGTCACAGGGAGGTGCACAATGAGCAGTCAAACCAACAACTCGAGCCATAACACCAAGGTCAAGACACGGGGTGAAAAACACTATGTCATGATCTACACCCGTTACGAGCGCTTCTGGCACTGGTCTCAGGCAATATTGATTTTCACCCTGTTCTACACCGGACTGGGTCTGCACGGCACTCATGACCTGCTCGATTTCCAGACCGCCGTGGTGATCCATACCTACGGGGCACTGGCGCTGATGGTACTCTGGATCTTCACCACCTTCTGGAATTTCACCACCGGCCAATGGCGGCAGTATCTGTTCAAAGAGGGTGTGCTGAAGGTAATCCGGTTTTATGCCTACGGTATTCTTGTCGGCGAACCTCACCCCTACAAGAAAGGGCTGCAACGGAAACAGAACGCCCTCCAGTCGATGGCCTACATGGCCTTCATGGTGCTGATCGGTCCTGCCCTGTGGGCCTCCGGCATCATCTATCTGCTCTACGACCTGTGGAGTGGCCATAGCTGGTCGGTTGATGGCTTGACGCTGATCGCCTTCATCCATACCGCAGCGGCATTTCTGATGGGTACCTTCGTGATCATCCATATCTACATGACCACAACCGGCAA
>JAEPDS010000053.1 GCA_016842065.1 Candidatus Thiodiazotropha sp. 'RUGA' | reverse complement strand
ACTCATCTCCCACTGAGAATTTGTCATACAGTTTATTCCAGGTGTTACCCATGTCTCCGAACATGTGTTACCTATGTCTCCGGTCTATACAGCGGGAGAGGGGCCGGGGGAGAGGGGGAGATAAAAAGCACCTTAGTGTTGGCAAAAAATCAATGGGAGGAAGGATGTGTGAGGTCTTGTCTTTTATCTTAATACACGGATGCAGAGTTAAACTGTCACACGCTTCGCGTGCACCCTCTCCCCAACCCCTCTCCCATCAAGGGAGAGGGGCTTTTAGAGCTGGGTGAGGCGGCTAAGAACTTAAAGTTTCTCACGGTTTGTACTTAACCATACTATGTCAATGGAGATTTCAAGTGTATTGGTATATTTCATTTGAAATCACAGATGTAACAAGCAAAGTTCATTCTCCATGGAACCAGTCCAGCATCAGCCCGACCGGTATACAGACTAGCCTAAGTCTGATTTAGGTATATCCTTCTATTTCCGTACCTTTTATTAATCCTGTGGCCAGACAGTTAACAACAGTGCCGATATAAAAGGAAAAACAAATGAAAGCCTTAAAAAGTTCTTTTTTTGCTTTCCTGTTGTTTAGCCATTTTTCATCAACAGGTGCTGAAACCCCTGACACCAAAAGGCAGCTCAATGGTCATGGAGGGCCGGTCAATTGCGTTTCGATCAGTCCGGATGGTAAACAGGCGATCTCCGGCAGTCTCGATTACACCGTGATGTTATGGGACCTCGATTCCCCACAACCCAAGAGTACGAAACGTTTCCTGGAGCATCGGGGTGCTGTCGCTGAAGTCCGCTTCCTACCTTCGGGAACAGAGGCAGTTTCCGGTGGCGATGACGGCACAATCTATCTGTGGGATGTGAAAGAACAGAAACTGCTGCACCGATTTGTTGGTCATCAGGCCAAGGTGGTTTCAGTTGATATCACAGCAGATGGAAGCTTGCTTGCTTCGGCAAGCTGGGATGGCACTGTCCGCCTCTGGGATCTGCAATCCAGGAAGGCTCTGCATGAAATCAAAGTACATAAACAAACCATGCACTCCGTGCTGCTCTCAGCCGATGGAAAAACCGTCTACTCAGGAGGCTATGATGGCAAGATCAGGAGTTGGGATACACACACGGGGCATTTTATAAAAATTCTTCATGATCATGACTGGCCGATCAACATCATGCGTTGGTATGCCGATCAGATTCTGTTTGGCGCCAGTAATGGGGATGTACAACTGCTCAATGTGACATCCGCGACGATATCCAAAGTCCTGATCCCACATGATAAGCCGGTTATGGGACTTGCGGTTTCAGACAAACATGGTCTGATCGCCAGCGGCGGCATTGATGGTGTAATCCGGGTATGGGACTCTGAGGAGTGGTCAGTGATCGGTGAAACAACCGGAATACCTGGCCCGGTGTGGGCATTGGCTTTTACTGCTGATGGCAAAGGCGTCTATTTCGGCTCTCTTGATGATGAGGTTAAATACTGGAAGATATCGGATACCGATAGCACGGACTGGGGCAAACACCACAACCAGAGACGTTTCCAGGTAACATCCGGCGTACCCCTTGGCGAGTTGCAGTTTGCCCGCAAATGCAGTGTCTGTCACAGCCTCAATCCGGAAGTGACCAATCGCGCCGGACCCTCCCTGTATAAAATCATGGGCCGTAAAGCGGGTACCCTTACTGAATATCCCTACTCTCAGGGATTGATCCAATCCGAGGTGGTGTGGACAGAACAGACCATGGACGAACTGTTTGCCAAAGGGCCGAACCATGTTGTTCCCGGATCCAAAATGCCACTGCAGAAAATCCCGGATGCTGAAAAACGCGCAGCCCTGATCGATTATCTGAAAAACCAATAAGCCGGCATTGACTCAAGCCCTGATACATTACTCCATGATACCGAAGAGTAAGAGTTGATTGCTTGTAACAAAACATGCCGGGGGCCATCTGGATCTGGCCCCCGTGAGTCCATTTAGCAGTCGTCGCCCTCGTCAGAGCAATCCTCGTCGAAACAACAGGCATCGATACTTTGCGGTGTACAGCCTCGATCGCAGCAACACTCATCGCAACCACAATTGCCACACGCCTTACCTGAGGTCTTTTCCCAAACTGTATAGGCTAGCAGATCTAAGCTTAGTTTCCGGTTCTCAGGGTCGTCGCTCTTGATCATCAGCCCCTGGGCGCGAGGACATTTCTCTTCAGCTTTGTAGCGAATCAGGAGATCGAGACTTGCACCTGGCTGAAGTGTTGCCGGAAATGGGTTATTGACCAGCTTCCAGTACTTACTCTGCCTAACCAGTCCAACATGGGACACATTCAACGGGCAGCGACCAACGTTTGTCAGGGTCAGTATCCGTTCACCCACACAACAGGCCTTGACCCCACCGATGCAGGTCGACCCGGTGATTGAGAGACGTCCCGAAGGTGCCTTGCCACTGACACGAATGGTCTTAGCCCCCTGTGGATCATCGCTCTTGATCTTGAGAATACCCGCTTTGACACCAAAGTCGGTTGGCTGGAAGCGGATCGGGATCTGGATAGAGTCACCTGCGCCGATCATGATCGGCAGACTCAGCACACTTGGCAGGACGAATTCCGTACTCGATGAATCGATACTCTGAATGGTCAGCGGACAGTAGCCACTGTTAGAGAGGGTCAGCATCCGATCGGTGAAGTCACCGACACAGGTATTGCCGAAATCCCCTCTATTGGCAATCACGGACACCAGGCGTGGTGGTGCGGCTTTTCCGGAGACATTAAGCACACGGATTCCATCCGGATCGTTTGAGAAGACCCGGATCAGGGCCGTCTTGTTACCGAAGGATGTCGGTTGAAACCGAACTGGCATATCGATGCTGTCACCCGAGGCGATCACAATCGGGTATGAAGCGACACCGGGTGCGATGAATTCACCTGAATTCGAAACGATGTTGGTAATCGACAACATGCCAAACCCACTGTTGGAGAGGGTCAGTATCATCTCCTTTGATTGCCCAACGCATACATTCATGAATGCACCGCTGTCAGGTAGTACGGTAACCAGCCGTGGACGGAGATGCACGGTGCGAATTGCAATGTTATTGTCGTTGGGTACCAGACGCCAATCCTCGATGGTGCGTCCTGCATGGTATTTATCTGCGTGGTCATCATCACCTTCGGCCGAAACCACCATCATCATGCTGTCATCCCCATCTTCGTTAGGGTTCGGAAGCCACTCGAAGGGGCCGACAACGATCTCTTCCCCATTGTTCGGCTGGATCGAAGGTGCAGCGATCTCCGTGGTCTCCATGGTTTTGAAGTCCATCGGCCAGATATGTCCCGCCTGTGGCTTGCAGTGGAAACCCCGAACATTGACATGATTGGCTTCCGAGCTGCCCCGGTTCCTGATCCGGACGTAGGCGTAGTTGATGCCCATCACCGGCTCCTGATGGGTCCCTCCTCCATCGGGCTGATGCCGATTCCAGATCGCAGTGGTAGCACGGTGATCGGCCAGATACTCATATTCACCGCTGCGCCCATCATCGATATAGACATCCACCAGCGGTGGATCGCCATCATTCAGATCCTGCATCTCGAATGACCACTCCAGCACCTTCGCATAGGCACCACCCGAGAGACCACGGGTTGTCCAATCACCCGCATCGGCGGTCAACAGGGCATCGAGAAAACCGGCCGGTGAGTTTGGATTGGTCGCAGGCGACAAGGTAGCTACGGCTCGCAGCATCAAATAGCTCATGAGATGGGCCGAGAACTCCCGCCGGGTAAGATCGGTGGAATCGCCGCCAATGGCACGATAGGCACGAAACAGGGTTGTCGAAAGGATCTCCTCCGAAGAGTAACTGCCCACGTCGTTAGCACCGCCCCAGCCCCAGCCGGCTGCAGGGTCTCGGTCTGAGCGACGCCCCAGCGCGGAATAGGGCCAGAGCAGGAAGCGGTCGTTGTTGCCCCCATCGTGCCAACCGGAATAGGGATCGTTCAGAATCATACCGAAGCTATCACCGGCACTGTGGGCAAAACCGAAGTTGGCGCTGTTAACATGATCGTAGAGGATGCCGTGACCACCCAGTTCATGTAGCACCAGATACCAGTCTGAGGCGTTCCCTGTGGGTGTCCCGCCGGTGTTGTCGATGCGGCCGTAACAGGTATGGTCGATACCATCCCCGTCACCGATGCAGTGGCCATTGTTACTGCCGCCGAATCCTCTGTGGTCCACGTCGATCGGAAAATTTGTACCATCGAAATAGGTATCCAGGGGAAAACCCAACGCTTCGACCAAACGGAAAAACCGGTCGTTGTGATAGTAGGCGTTGACCGCAAGAAACTCATCGGTGCGCACATCGTAGTCGAAATCCACACCTTCTGGCTGAGTAGGCGCTGCGATATTCGGATTATGCACATTCGTTACCTGAACATACTCCCCGCTGAGCGACTGAGTTCCGGCTACCGAAGGATCCAGCCCAAGCAGCTCCACGTCGTCCCGCAGGGGATTGAGCACAGCATTGCTTTGGCTCGCATCGTTTGCCGTATCCCCGGTTGATATGATCGGGTCGTAGGTAAAGACCAAACCGTTGACGTGGGAGGTAAGCGCCCGCAAATAGAGAATTTCATCTGTAGCGACGCTGACCAGCAGCCGCCAATTCATCTTATGTCCCTGGTAGGGAAGCCGGATAACAAGTTCGGCGACAAGATGCCAGCCACCATCCACTAACGAGTCCGACAGGACGGGAAGCGACAGGGTAGGCAGATCTTCATGCTCATGCGTTTCCTCTGGGTACTCCTGTTGTTCAGATGGTTCCGGATGGTCATGCTGGCGTTTTGCACGATCGAGTTGATGTACATAGAAACGTCCGGAGATCAGTTCAGGTGTCGCTCGTTGCTTACCTTTACCCGTACCCTCGAGACTTGAACCGAGAATCTCTGTGAGCTGTGATGCAGCAGCGGTTATCGCCTGTTTCGATCGACTCTCTTCTGCAGCCGGGCCCGACTCACCCACGCAAAAGAGTTTGCGGTAGCGGTTGATGTCTCGCGCCGCAGGAAGCTCGGCGTCGATTCCAACCTTGCTCGTGTTGACAATTGAGAGGATCTGACCGGTTTCATCATTCAGGGTTACTGAAATTCCCGCTCCCCAAACCGGTGTATCGAAATAGGTCTGGTCATAGACGTAAGTGGTGGTATCGAAGAAGCTCTTTTTGTCGGCAAGATGGAAGGATGGCCCGGTTTTTTTAGGTTCGACGTGAGACGCACTACGATCCAGCTCATTCAGCTCAGTGATATCAAGCCCGATTTTATCGGCGAGTCGTCGTACATGAGACTTGGCCGAGGCGGTACCTGGCGCTGAGTCTTTGCCGGTAAATGTGATTGCTCGGATGGTGCCGTCCTCATTGCGGGTGATTGTGGCGTTAAGATCTGCTTCGACTCCATGTTTCATCGCTCTCCTCCGTAATTGGAACAATCAAACCTGTTGGGAACCCAGTACAATCAGTACTTTTCCAACTTCCTCCCAAAGGTAATTCTTACTGCTCAGACTTCTTTTTTTCAGACATTTTTTACTTTTCCAGCTGGTACCCATCCATCTGCTGAGACAATGCAGATTCAAAACCAGATAGCTGAGTCATCTGCAAATCAGCGTACCGGGATTAATTCGGATCTCTTTGAAAACAATGATGATTTATTTGCACTGATCACTGGCATGCTCCCTTGCCGGGGGTGAGATACCCACAGTTTCTGAAAAAACCGAGGTCTTGAATCCTGTTCCTCTGAGACATCCAAAGTGTTAGTCAGACAACAGCATTGAAGGAGACTCATGGGAATATAATTCCAGTCTAGAGGTGGCATGATATCCATTCAAAGTGAATGTTACCGTGCAATTTGAGTAAAAATCGGTTATGGGATCGAAGTGGTAGTTATCGATTCGCAAGTCTCAACTTAATGTGAATTGCTTGGAAGCTTTTTCAGGCTATCGATCAGTTCAGCACTGATTTTTTGAAGTTTATCCAATCCTTGCTCGGCGCTATTCCTCTGCCTCGAGTCAAACAATCCACAAATGCACCGGCCTGTTCATGAAGCTGATAATGAATATGGTTAGTTTGTTTGAAATTCGAATGAGTGTAGTAACGGGCATGACCGATACCATTAAACCAATGGGCAAAAATAGAGGTATGCTCCCCAGGCGGCAGTAAGCTCCAATCACTCTTTTTCACTGTTTACCAATGATTTTGCTAAGCTTGTATCCTGCAGATTTGAAACTTGATTTTCTGATAATTGTCTATCTATTCACTCTCTAAACAGGAAGGAATTGGCTTCATGCGCGCTGTATCACTTCTATTGGTACTTTTGTTTTCAATTCCGGTTATGGCTGATAGCGAGATCGACCGTCTCCTGCAGGCCAAGGAGGAACCGGCGGGGGTGGTCTTTGAGATCCTTGAGGATGATGATGACGCTCTGGGTTGGGCTCTGCCAAAAATAGTAAAACTCAGCGCCCGTTTAAGGGAGCGCTTTCCCGATCTGGCGATAGCCGTGGTCACTCATGGCCGGGAACAATTTGCCTTGTTGGCGGACGAAGCCGATGGGCTGCTGGCCCCAATCCATGAGGATGCACGTCAGCTGCAAGCCGAGGAGATCGATCTGCATGTCTGCGGTACCCATGCCAGTTGGGATGGCTACACACCCGAGGATTTTCCGGACTATATCGACGTCTCACCCTCCGGTCCGGCACAGATACGTGACTACCAGAATCTTGGCTTTGAATTGATTATGCTGCAAGGGCCGGACTACGATTGACCTGTAATCGCTGTTGCCAGGGATCGGATGATCCTGCTCTTATATGGCAGTGGGTTCTCCATTGGAAGCCTGTAGCGAATTGTTGTTATTTTAAGTCCGCAAATGAACGCGAATGGTTTTTCAGATACGAATCAGCTTGGAGCAATTGAATCAAGCTGTAAAATGCTCACAGGACATATTGATCTGTGAGGCCAATTCAACCTCAACACAATCACAAAATTCGACTCCTATTTGCGTTAATTGGCGTTCATTTGCGGACTATTTTCCTTATTCAGTAGCCTGTTTATACGGCAATGGGCATTCACTAAGATAGGCCACTTCTGATCTAGATGTAGTGCAATAAAAAAAACCCATCCTGATAACAGGATGGGTTTGATTTTGAGTTCTATGCAGCGTCCCTGCTGTCAATCCATCTTGCTTTTAGTCCTCTACGAACTGGGCAATATTTGTATTCAAGCCACGTTCCGGTCTGCTGAACTCATGGCAGGTTGAGCAATCATAGCCCTTATCCTTGACGTGTTTTTCATGAATTTTGCTAAAACTCATGCTGCCTTTGTTCTCGTGGCACTGAGTACAGACCTCAGCTTCCTTGCCTTTCATGCCGTAACCCAGGTCATTCGCCAGATCCATGCGCAGAGGACCACCACTCAGGCTCGCATGACAGGCGCCACACTCAAGTGCTGCAGAGGAGGCTTCCACGCCATGGTTGAGAGTCTGGAAGGTATGCACTTTTTTGACGCTGTAGCTGTCACCTGACCGACCTGTCTGTTCCAGCGCACTCTGTACCGCAGTGTCGAAGCTGCCGGTGCGGAAGAACTCAAAGGTCGAATGGGCAATCAAGCTGTTGCTTGCATCATGCACGGCAGACTTGGAGGTATGCTCCTTCATCGGATAGATCTTGGCATTCTGCTTATTGACCCAACCATTCGGCAGACCCAGAGTGATCGCATCGCTGCCATCTTCCAATATAGTGACAGGATAGTCTGCCAGATCTTCACCCAGCACATAGACCTGACTGGTGCCATCGAACCAATGGTAGGTCGGTGTCAGGTTGAGGGCCTTATCCTCTCTAGGCAACCAACCACCGCGTCCGTTACAGGCTGCTGCTGAGAAGTGTGGGTCTTCCCAGTCACGATTGGTTTCAGTAGGCACGCCCTTGGCGTAGGTTGGAATATGGCAGGTCTGACAAGCAACCCGTGTGGCATGCTTGTCGCGGCTGCCGCCGTTACGGTTGCTGTAGTCGCCGTGTGGCTGATCATGGCAGCTTTCACAGGTAAAGTGCTCAGGAACATCGTTCGGTCTGAGATCGAGACCACGCCCTTTCACCCGATGTCCACCCGCATCATGACAATCGGCACATGAGAGGTTTTCACCACTTGAGCTCATATGGATGTCGATGCTGGGAGCCGGATCGATCAGAGCGGATGACAGATCACCACGCTTGGTTCCGTCGCCACCACCCGCTTTGGCATGACAGTTAAGGCAGGACTTTCTGGTGGTCGCGTGTACAGATTGTGCTGCAGAGACGCGATCCTGCATCATCGGGGAACCACCCAGATCTACCAGAGTACTGTTGGCGTCAGCCGGCTCAAACTCGAAATCGAGCGTCACTGGATCGACCACAGGGATACCCTGGGAACCGGTTCTTACGATCGGTGGCAGGCTTGGATCGGGCTTACCGTCCGCACCCATTTCGACGATCTCCAGAGGTTCGAAGTCGCCGCTTGGGAAGCGCTTGTAAGTATCCTGATGACACATCAGACAGTCGATGTTGCTCAGTTCTGCCTGGCGTTCTGTTTCATCCAATGGCAGTTCCGAATTGGGGAATCGACCATTACCCACATGGCAGCCCGCACAGGTAAAACGGGGTGAATTCAAGTGTGAGCCGCAATAGGTGTTGATACCGATTGCGCCATCACCACGCTCACCGGCACGCGGCAGACCACTGCTGCTGAAAGGTGTCACATCATTGGTCAGATTGATGGTATCCCCGGACTGTTGATAGTGAACAGAACCATGCATCGCCACTGCCTCATCTTCATGACAGCTGATGCAGGTTGAGGGGCCTTCATAGATGACGATACTGGCATGAGCCTCTGCCGCAGTTGCAGGTGGCTCAGTGGTTGGTGCATTGACAGTAATCCATACGCTGTCAGGGGCACTTATTTCACCTAGATTATCTTCAACCATCAGGGTGAACTCATAGCTGCCTTCCGCAAGGGTGACACTTGGTGAAGCGGTATCGGCCAGGTTGGGGGAACCGTCCCATACATAGCTCACCACGGAACCGTCCGGATCCATTGAGCCACTGCCGTCCAGGGTCACTGTCAGACTGCTTTGGCCAACCTGCAGTTGATGAGTCTGGTCTGCACCCGCATCGGCGACAGGTACTTCATTGGCCGGTGGTGGTGGCGGTTCGACAGGCGCAGCTTCCACTGTAATCAAAACAGAGTCAGATGCGCTTGATTCACCTTGGTCATCTACCACGATCAAACTGAATTTATGGGTTCCTTCGTTGAGCGAAATTGAAGGAGATACTACATCGGCAGGATCCGGCGAACCGGTCCAGATATAGTCCGCAACCTTACCGTCCGGGTCGCTTGAACCGCTTCCATCCAGGGTAACTGTCATGCTGGTCTGTCCTGCCTGCAGTTGATGCAACTGATCGATACCGGCATCTGCAACAGGTGCTTTATTGACTGGTGGTTCCGAAGGACCGGTTGGAGAGCAGCCTTGAGGAATCTGTCCCGTATCACTGCTCTTGACATCCTGCTCCAACTCTCGATCCGTTGTTAAATTCACAACCCTGATCCGACAGGGAAGCTGCTCTGGTGAGCGAAGCCTGACAGACAGAGTCTCCTTCCTCAACTTCGACTCTTTTAGCACCTGAGCCGTGTCATAGGCGTTTTCAATGCGTAATCTCTGCCCTTTGTCAGCTTTAGCCTCGACGATCAACAGGGATTTTTCTGCCTTCCATAGCGCCTTCTCGATTTTAAACTCTGCACCAATAGCTACGCTGTTTGATAGCAAAACCAAAACCACTATTGACAACATCTGGAAAGACAATCTGTTCATAGCTCTCATCCCAACCATTTCAGTATAAAAACGGGCAACATCGGTTGTCCTGGAATACTTCTGTTATTGGTCATTGACATGACCACTCAGTATTTAATTGAAAATCTCAATAACCTACTGGTATGGAAAAATGCTACTGCTACGAACAAATGAAAACTGTGAGGTACTGCCTTCATTACTTTATTAGTATCTGTTGGAAATCGAATTTTGGGATAATGATCACAAATCCCCCATGGTTTACAATCACCCAGCAAAACGACTTGAACGACAAAAAAACTTGATTCATAAAGTATTGATTTAGATCATAATTAATTCAGAATTTTCGCCGAAACAGTGTGAATACCCGTTAAGAAACCGGCAACAATAAAGCTCTTTTCCGGCGCAAAATCAGCCCTCTAGCGTCTACATTTCACGCAAAAACGATCTCAGGAACGACTATTTCGAGCCCCCGTCTTGCAGTGAAACCGCTTAGATATTTCCCTCAAAAAGGATTCTTGATTGATCAGGAACAAAACGATTATTAGCTGTGCGCCAGCGAATTAACATCAGAAGTGCGTGACCCAAATAGCCGTACCTAATCCAAATGGTGTAAACAGCACAACTTGGCCGAGAGTCATCGAATTTCCCCATTTAAATTCAGGACATGGAGGCTTCCTGAATAGTGGAATCTGAAATCATCCATTGATCACTTTGAATCTGGTAGTCAGTGCCAGAACGGCTATTATTTAACAGACCTGCAGAGAGCAGTGATAAAACTACTTTCTTCAGCGTGAAACATAATCTTTTCTCGATTGAATGCTTCGATGAAGTTGAATCATCTGCGTCTTATTTGTTTTCCTTGCTTAACTAATTAGGGAATCAAAGGCGCTAGAGAGCATTAAGCAGTCTCAGTTCAATTCTCTATGGAACATCAAGGTACATGCCCGAATTCAGGTAACTGATCAAATGAGTTCTGACGCCAGCCGGCATCAAAGCATAAGAAAGACCTTGCGAAAAGGCTCACCATCAACGGATTGTACAGGTCATATAGCCACATACTGATGAACAGCAGCACGAAACATTTAACCTCGCTATGGCAGTCGTTATTACAGCGCCTGACTTCAGTTCAATCCGGTGAGGGTCGTGCAGTTTTCTGGTCGTTTCTCTATTTCTTTTCACTTCTAAGCAGCTACTATGTGCTAAGACCGATCCGCGATGAAATGGGTATAGTTGCAGGTATTGATCAGCTGCAGTGGCTCTTCACCGGCACCTTCATTGCCATGTTGCTGGTGGTGCCTCTGTTCGGCTTCATGACCTCCAGATTGCAGCGGCGCCAGTTTCTTCCCTACGTCTATCTCTTCTTCATTTTCAATCTGATCCTCTTCTACCTGATCTTTGAATCCGCCGAATCTCTGACAAATGTTGCTCGCGTGTTTTTCATCTGGCTGAGTGTTTTCAATCTCTTCGTGGTCTCTGTCTTTTGGAGCTTCATGGCCGATCTATACCGGAACGAACAGGCAAAACGCCTGTTCGGTTTGATCGCCAGTGGTGGAACGATCGGTGCAATGACCGGACCGCTTTTGACTGCCACACTGGTGCAGCAGTTGGGTACCAGTCAGATGATGTTGATTTCCGCCGGTTTGCTCTGCCTGTCGATTCTATGCATTAACCGGTTGATCCATTGGCAGACAACAAACGATGACCGGGAGGAACAGAACGACCGATCGAGTGAAAGGGTTGAGAAGCCGATTGGCGGAAGCATCTGGGATGGCATCCTGCTGGTGTTACGCTCCCCCTACCTGATGGGGATCTGTGTACTGATGCTGCTGTTCACCCTACTCTCCACCTTTCTCTATTTCCAGCAGGCACAGATCATCAAACTTGCAGTTGCCGATTCCGAAGCCCGCACCGCCCTGTTTGCAACCATCGATCTCTCCGTGAACACCCTCACCCTGCTCATTCAGACCTTGATCACCGCCCGCCTGATAAAGGGTCTCGGCCTGGCAATGGTGCTGGCATTGATCCCGCTGCTGCTCTGTTTTGGCTTCGTGCTGCTGGCCCTTTTTCCGGCACTTCCTGTATTGGTTGCTGTCCAGGTATTGAGACGTGCTGGTAACTACGCGCTGATGCGTCCATCCAGGGAGATGCTCTATGTGGTACTCAGGCGGGATGAGAAATATAAAGCAAAGAACTTTATCGATACAGTCGTCTACCGGGGAGGCGACGCTGTCAGCTCCTGGGTCTATACCGGATTCCGAACACTCGGCATGAGCCTCTCAACCATTGCCTGGATCGCAGCCCCGATCTCCCTGATCTGGGCCTGGGTGGCCTACAGGCTCGGTCAGCAGCAGAACCGGATCGCGACGCAAACCAATCCACAGCATGGAGATGAGTGAGATGAAAAAAACAGATATCCAGTTAAACAGACGCGCGGTATTGAAAAGCATTGCCGGTATTGGTGGTTGTCTGTTGTTTCCCTCCAGCCGGTTATTTGCCAATCCTGCCACGATCATAAAGAAACCAATTCCAGCCAGTGGTGAGTTGCTGCCGATAATCGGTATGGGAACTTCACGGACATTCGATTCAGCAGGCGACCCAAACCAGCTGGAGAAGCTTGCCAAGGTACTCAGCCTGTTCTTTGACAACGGGGGAACTTTAATCGACTCCTCGCCCATGTACGGCAGTTCAGAAGCGGTGCTTGGTCAGTTACTCAAGACGCAAGGCAAAAAACCTGAGTTGTTTGCGGCGACAAAGGTGTGGACCAGCGGCAAGGATTCCGGCATCAGGCAGATGGAAAACTCCCGCAAACTTTGGGGGGTGGGACAATTCGATCTGATGCAGATTCACAACCTGGTGGACTGGCAGGTCCACCTGAAGACACTGCAAGCCATGAAAGAGGCCGGAAAGATACGCTACACCGGTATTACAACCTCTCATGGTCGCGACCACAGTGAACTCTACCAGGCGTTGAAGCAGCATCAGTTCGACTTCGTACAACTGAGCTATAACATCGTTGACCGGGAAGTGGAGCAGCGCCTGTTGCCGCTGGCCCGGGATCGCAATATCGCTGTGCTGGCCAATCGGCCCTATGCCCGGGGTGCGCTCTTCAGAAAGACCAGAGGGAAAAGTCTGCCCAAATGGACCAAGGCGTTCGACTGTCACAGCTGGGGACAGTTTTTCCTCAAATACATCGTCTCCCATCCAGCGATAACCTGTGCGATCCCGGCTACCAGCAAACCCCATCACATGGTAGACAACATGGGAGCCTGCCATGGAGCCCTTCCCGATGAGAAGACAAGGCAAAAGATGGCGCAATATATTCGACAGCTTTAAACAACAGGCCCTAATTGAAAGAGGCAAGTGTTGTTCGATGTAAATTATAAACCGTCTTTTTTGACAACTCTCGAGACCTTCCATGGATTCCATCGGTCTGCATAGGAGGCTTTGTGTATGAACTCCATGATGTAGGCATAGGTTCTCACGATACGCAGATAGAGACCGGTATAGAGGGGCATCAATGGCAGGTAGAGAAACAGCAGCAGATCCTGCTTGCGCAGGGTTTTTCGCAATAATACCGTGGCCACCAGAAACTCAGCGAGGTTGGCCAGAGTATAAAGCACGTAGTTCACCACAATGATATGTTGCAACAAAGCACCGTAAAAGAAGATCACCTGCGCCACATAGAACCACCACTTGAAATTCAGGAACAGATTGTAAAAGAGGTTCTCCACCGTTGCGATGAAATTACTCAACCTGAAATTTGATGTCGGCATCAACACGTCGACATGCTTACGGGCACGAAAACGCACCATCGATCTGTCCCAGCGAAATCGCTGTCGGGCCAGTTTTCGGAAACTCGTGGGCACGTTGGTGTAACAGACCGCATGCGGTTCATGCACCACCTTCAGGCCAAGCTTGCGGATCTTCATGGTGATATCACCATCCAGACCCGGCCCCACATCCCAACCTCCGAGTCGATCCAGTGTATCGCGACGAAATGCACCATAGGCACCCGCGATGATACGCAGAATTCCAAGCATCGATGATACGGTTCGTCCGGTCGATATCCCTTTGAAATACTCGATTGCCTGAGTTCGGGTTGCCATGGTTTGGCTGAGATTGGCAACCCGGATATCGCCACCAACGGCGGCTATATTGGCATCCATATAAAACGGTAACAGGATGGTCTCGATCGAATCGTAGCGAAGCTCTGAGTCCGCATCGAGATGGATGACATACTTACCGGTTGAGTAGTAGAGCGCGGTATTTGCCGCCGATGCCTTGCCACCCCGTACTTCATTGCGCACATATTGATCGATCTTGCCATCCCTATGCAGCTTCCGGCAGATGATCTCCGTATCATCATCGGAACCATCATCGACGATCACGATTTCAAGCTTTTTATAGGTTTGTCGGGTCAATGATTCGGCAAGTCTGGGAATGTGCTTCCCTTCATTTTTTCCAGGAACGATCACTGAGACCAGTGGCTTTTCGTGAAAAAGCAGCTTCCTGGCTTCAGCACGCCGTTGTTTATTTCGTTTACGTCTTGGCAGATAAAGGGTCAGGATAAGAACATCAAACACCACATAGCGGGTTAAATCAAACAGGAAGAAGGGCCAGAAGTAGCTGATCAGCTGTGCCGCACTCAGTCCTGTAATGAAGTCCCAGGTATCATTCAGCATGATGTTCGCTTAAAAAGGATTCCAGATACTCGGTCAAATCCAGAGCGTTATCCACGTTGACGATTTGTGAGATAATTTCCGGACTGGCTCCCAGGCTGGCTTTCAGCAACTCCCCCACACCACTACTCAGCCGTCCCTCGACGATCTTTGCATCGTCAGGCGAAGTCTCTGTCAGCAGCATCAGAAACATGGACTCATTACGACTACTGATCAGATCGGAACTACGCAACATGGCGTAAAAAAGATTGGCCAGCTCTTCGTAAACCTCGCTGGTTCTCTCTCCCAGCGTAAGATAGATCTCCTCCAAACCTTTGATATCGAGTAACAGCAGACTTGAGTGGGAAACCTTATAGCGACCTATTCTCGCCTTTTCGACAGCGATAAAGCGTTCGAAAACATCCAGCGGCAATAACTGAAGTCTGCGTTCAAGTATCGAGGCAAAAAGCGAATCCAAACCATAAAGAGCCGCGTTGACACCGAGCATACTCAGTTTATAGGCTTCGATATTGCGATGAATCTGATTTTCAGGTGGCGCAGTTCGATGACAGTCAAAACAGGTCGTTACAATTTCCGGCTCCTGAAATCGATGATCACAACTCCTGCAGTGATACATCATCGAGGGCTTGTCATAGTCAACACCGATATGCCTCAAGGTCTGATCACACTTGGGACAGACCAACCGATCATCTTGTCTGAAGTCTGACAGTTCCGCCGTATAGCCACATCGGAAGTGGTGTATCAGGTCATCCGCATCAAGCTCTTCCGACTCACATTGAGGGCAGGTCTCTTTGAAATTGAGGAATGCACAGCCACAGCTGGCACACTGATGGGTTCGGGTTACAAAGCGCGTCTGGACCAGATGTTGCGAGTTGAGAAAATCGAGGGTCTGCCAGATGCTTTGATCATGACCGCCGAACAAGCTTTCGATACCGGTAAAAGTATAACCGCCACGATTCTGAATCGATGCTACCGGTTCCACCTCTCTGTCTCTGCTGTAGAGATAGCGGACGACCCGTAGAGCAATATTGGTATCCGCTTTCAAGCGCTGCTCCTGAAGGGCATCGATACGTCGATTAATGGACTCGACTTCATCCAACAGCTTGGCAGGCAGCTGTTGCTCCAATTGCTGGGAAGAGATCACAAAATCGACCTGGTCCTGCAGGGATTTCGACACATCTCCACCACGATTGATCAAAATCAGAGGCTTCAGATAGACCGCTGGGAGCAATTTCTGCCTTACTAATCCGATGATCCTGTAGGCTTCTGATTCACTGCCAACCTCCAGAAGAAAGTAGTCAGCCTCAGCACCCACATCCAGACTGCGCCATTGAGTATCATCTGTAGCCTTTTTGGCAGGCAGATGCAGCGGGTTCTGATCCCCTGTAATCAACACTCCTTCGCTCATCTTTCCCCCTCAACAGTCACCGCCATTCGGTCGAACTCCAGCCACCGTTTTGCCTCGTCGCTATTGATGGGCTTGACCCTTAGATGCAAAGCGCTCTCTTTTGGTGTGTAGTCATCAAACTTTCTGTCAGGAAAGGGCACGGCAGCCGACTTCAGGCTGGAAACCTCTGCCCGGCTCAGAGTTCCGTCCGGCAACCTGACATTCACGGATTGCCCGCTCAAAACCGGCAATTGATCATCCGCCCTGGTAAAAGCATCGACCCATACCTCCGGAGTTTCGGGCACCAGAATCAGAATCGTCTCTTTTCGGTTGACGATCTCATGCAGATGATAATTAACAGCAATCACATCACCATCCACCGGAGCGGCGATTCGCTCAAAGCCACAATCTTCAACCTCACTATGGCTTTTCAGTTGCAGCTCCAGCTCCTGCTGCTGTAACTCGATCTCCTGCGCGAGGATTTCAATCTCTACGTCCAACTCATCCAGCAGTCTCTGCAGAGACTGGGACTCCGTCTGCTTGCGTCGTTCCAGTTCCAACACCCGGCCAAGACGCCGCTCATCGATCAGCTGCTGTTTCCTCGCCGCACTCTTATCCCTGCGAAGCTTCAAGCCCTTCAATCTCTGCTTATCCAGAGCAATCGATTGCCGGAGCTTTCTGATCGCCTTATCAGATTTGGCTGCGCACTGCTGGTTGGTTTCAAGCACCACGATCTGCTCACCCGAAGCTACCCGATCTCCCGCTTTTACTTTGAGTGTGGCGATGCGTCCACCCTGTAGCGCGGCAACTCGAACCCGTTCAACGGCCACTTGTCCGTCAACCTTGAATTGGGTAAACCGGGTGAAAGTGAAATAGATCAGATAGATCGCCAGTAGTGCCAGAAACAGCAGGTAGAGCGCATGCGTCAAGCGAGACCAGATCGACTTGGGCGCCTGCCCTTCCGGTCCGACCACCACAAAACTTTTTTTGTTTCTAATTCTCATCTATTGACCATCACTGAGTTGCAGATAACTGTCGAGATCGTGTAGTGCGAACTGCTCAACTCCAAATGCTGAAGCGAGCTCTTCTATGACGGATTCCAGTTCAACTTCGTGCATGAAATCCTCAGGGCGCAATGCCACCACGACTTTCGCCACCGACAAATGGGGCAATACTTTGGCGAGTCGGCGTTTTAAACTGTCAACCCGGTTGATTTCGTAAGCCATGAGATAGACACGGTCAACATTACGATCCAGAGTTTGATAATCCTCAGGATCCCAATGCAATGGCACAGACACAGCGAGTTTCACCTGTTCACCAAGACGTTGCTGGATGGCGCCTATCAGTTGTTGATAACGATCCAGATAGTTGCGCCTGTTCGATTTGAAATCCGCTAAGGTATGGGGCTCCACATCGATATGCAGATAACCACCGCCTTCCGTTAACTGTTCGAGCCTATCCAGTAAACCGGCTTGTCTGGATTGTTTCAGCCAGCCGTTATCCCCTACCAGGGTCTGGATATCAATCCCCTGTTGTTGGGCATCATTCATAAAGTCGATCAGTTTCAGCTCAGGTATCCTGGCACTCCCGCTCAGCACAACCTCTGAAACACCTTTCGCGCGCAGAAACTCCTGAATGACGCCATTCGGCAACTTGATGAAGCTGTCAGACCAGATGTAGATGGAGCGCTCTCCCCGTCTGGCCCGGTAAAAACTGTTCTTCAAAGGTATCGCCTCTACCAGCTCGGTACTGTAGGCAACCCCGGAACGGGCAAACACCCGATGTACCCGGCGATACATCTCTTCAACAGCACGCATCAACTCCACCGCAGCTTCAATTAAGGTTGTCATCTGGGTGACTGCCGACTTGAAACCACCCTCCTGAGGCAACCAGTGGTGTCGCCCAATGGAGCGACGTAACTGTTCGTAGGCAGCCAGATAGCGGTAGTTCTGTTTGACTACCCGCTGCCGCTGTTCCAGAAGCTCACCATAGGCCAGCTCGGCCCGTCTCAGCCGACGCCTTTGCTCATCCTTCAACTCCTGTTCGAGTTCCTTTTTGTGGAGGTCAACCACCGATTCGGAGTAGCGACCCCCGGCAAGCGGCATGGAAAACGCAGCCCCGACCGTTGCTCCGTTTTCGTCACGATCCTCGTCGATGTTGTAACGCAGATAGAAACGCAATCGCTTGTCGTCATTGGCAACGCTCTGCTCATCCAATATCGAATGTCGCAACTCGACCAACCGTTGCTGTTCCGGGTCATTCGTTATGCGCCGTCTGATCTCTGCCATATCCATATCCAGCAGCGGCGGCATTCCGGATCCGACTTCGTCCAGTTGGCGATCCAGGCCTCTCTGTAGCATTCGATAGTGTTCCAGAATCGATTTCAGCTCTCTTTGGCTATCGAGCAGGTCATCCAGATAGAGCCCCCCCATCAGATAACTCTCTTTCTGCATGGCGAAGAGCTTTTCCAGAAACTCCTCCTTGAGCGTCAGCAGCGGCAACCAGACAGGGGCAAAGCTGTCTCTGGTTGAGTCGTAACGACAGTTCTCCAGAGCTTTGCGAAGATCGAGTTTTGCCTGCAAGGCCTCGGTCTCTGCTCTTGTCTCTGCGAGATTGGCGCGGTGCCTTTTTTCCCGATAACCATCCTCAAGCACGCGCCAGGTCAGCCCCACATAGGCGCGTTGCCTGTCTTCGGATTCGAAGTCCGAATCCCACTCGTCCCGCACACCGGCATCGAAATAGAGACCCAGATCCTTACGCGAAAGATCGGCCTCCTTCAACAGGGCCTGTTGACGGTAGTTGACCGATTGGGATCTTTCACAACTCGTCTTTAAAAGATTTCTGCTCGACCGATCAGACATTCGATGGGAGATCATATGATCGAGCTGATCGGCCTGCTCGGAGAGCCATTGCCAATACTGTTCGGCTTGTTGATCTATTGATGGAGCTGAACTCGGTGTTAGCAGAACTGCCTCTGAATCGGTGGAGTTCCGCTCAGCAGCAATTGAGAACAGAGGGGATATCAGGCCAAGGAGTAACAGAAACGGAAGATTTAAACGACTAGAGTGTTTCACTTAAACAGTTAGATATACAGTTGTTTTCAAGAGTATG
>JAEPDS010000052.1 GCA_016842065.1 Candidatus Thiodiazotropha sp. 'RUGA' | reverse complement strand
CTGGGTCTGTTTTTGTGCCCAGCAAGGCAGAATGAGCGTCGTGTAGTCATTCTACATGAGCGAATGATAACGCCGCTGGGCGCAAAAACAGACTCAGCCCTTCGGGTTGCACCTGAAAAAGCGCCACTCGGCGTTGCTCGTCGCTCATTTGGAACAACCAAACTACACTCCTCGCGCCTTGATTGGCGCTTTTTCAGGCGCAACAGGGCGCATTGGATTAGTGTTAACAGGCCCTAAAGCTTGTTTGCCAAGTCCTGCTGTATGGTTCTCAGCAACGCAGGCTGTCAAGATAGCCGAACAGACCCTGCGCGCACCGTTTCAACTCATCGATGCTTTGCGCATTCTTTGCGATACCCATACAACCCTCAAGCGATGCCAGAATAAACAGCGCGGCATCGGCAGGATTGATGGACGGTTTAACCGTACCGCCCTGTTGGCCATCGCGAAGTTTTTTCTCAATACTCTCCTGCCATTTTCGATAGAGGTGATCGATCCGCTGGCGAAACCCCGGATCGATCGGTGACATCTCCTGCGCCAGATTGTTGAGAGGGCACCCCTGATCGATCTGCTGGCTGGTGATCTGTTGCCCGGCCTGCTGAATGACTTCGATCATGACGTCGATCGGGTGTCCTGGTTGCTGTATGGGAGTGAGCCACTCCCGATCCAGTTTTTGACTGATTATCTCGTCGATTACCGCATATCCCAGCTTCTGTTTGCTGCCGAAATGGTGGTAGAGAGCGCCTTTGGTCACGCCGGTTCTCTCCAGTATGGTGTTCAGGCTGGCCGCCTGAAATCCATGCCGGTAGATCTCTTCGTAGGCCGCCTCGAGTAGCGCTTGGCGGGTTTTATCGGCATCTGCCATGGTTTTTCACAGCTCGCTGATAATGAACATACCAACCAGTATGTATGTGCATTGCAAATTTGTCAAACCTACGGAATGTAGTGTTGTATACCGGCCTGAATCACCATCTTGAGGGAATTGTGGAGGGTTAACGCTGAAAAATCTTTTCTCAGGTGTATCCCAGTGTAACAAGTTGTAACGCCTGAATGATGACCTCTCGCCCAGAACTCCCTATACTTGGCAGGGCCGCTGCTATCAGGATGTGGTGGGGCTGACGGTATACAACAAGAAAGGGGGATCGTATGTCGACGTCTGAACAGGCAACCCAGGATGAAATGATGCAAATTGGCCCATCTGCGAAAGAGTTTATGGACTATTGCAATGCTGAGCGGGAGCGTCGCTTGAATTCAGGGGAGTCATTTGACGAACAGACCTTTGATCAGGCCATTGAGATGGTGTTGAACAAGCTTCGGGTTCTGGCTGACGAGGGCTGGTCATGATCATACATTCAGTCAATGCCAGTAATGTTCTGAAATACAGCAGTCTGAAATTGCCGGATATCCCTGAGCAAGGATTGATTGCCATCTCCGGCGCCAATGAATCAGGCAAAAGCTCGATCGGAGAGACCGTCTGCTTTGCACTCTTCGGCAGAACCTTTTCATTGGGACCTGAAGAGTTGACCAAAGTCATCCGCTGGGGTGAAACCCATTGCGAGGCACAGCTTGAATTCACCTGCGGAGATGGCGTGCGCTACAGATTGGAGCGCTTTCTCGATGATAGCGGAAATCATAGTGCCCGCCTGGCCCCTGTTGGTGTAAACGATGAGGCTCAGGTGGTACGCGGAATTGAGCAGGTGGCTGACAGAATCTATCAGCTTATCGGCTTCGAATACGAAGAGTTTGTTGAGTCCTTCTATCTTGCTCAGCGGGAGATCACAACCCCCCATCCACACAGTTATGCCGTCAAGACCATGGCTGGGCTGGTGACCCTGGAGTATTGTGATGCGGCCTGTCAGGAGGATCGGGATGATGCTGAAGATGAGTTGAGCCAACGACAGCAGGAGTTGGATGGATTGCAACAACAGATGGTTGAACTGGATATCGATCCGGCACTGATGCCAGGTCTGGAGAGTGAGCGTCAGACGATTGCCCAGCGACTTGATCATACTCAACAACTGATGGAAGAGCTGGATACGGCATCCTCGGCCTATCAGGACGCCATGCCGATCCGCGCCAAATCGACTTCCAAGGCGGGCAGCGCAGGATTTTTCAGCCTGCTCTTTTTCTTGCTCGCCGCGGTTGCCGGTGGTGCCTGGTACATGTTGACCAATATGCCGGAGCATGAGTTATCAGGCCGTTTGAATGAGTGGCTTGTACAGATGGTCCCGGACTGGGGTGAGGCAACACTGCCCTGGTTGTTATATGCAGCGGCCGGCGCTGGCCTGCTGTTTTTGATCTTTCTGATTCGGCGCGGGGCATTGAAGAGTCGAGTCGCAGCCTATTCAGAGACCGCTTCAAACCTGGCTGACGTTCTCAACCGGTTGGATGAGGTGCCACCAGAATTTGTGACTGATGAGGTGCAGGATGCGGATATGTCTGCTGCTGAAACCGATCAGCAAGAGACCGCTACCGATACCGCTGAGGTTGAAGAGACTCAGGCTCCCGCGATTGTTGATCGCGCCGCGCGTAGCCGGTTAGTCTCCCGGGTCACTGATTGGTCAGCCTCGGTTGCGGAAGTTCGGGATAGTGTTGCCAGTGAATTGGACCTGCTGAATGGCAACCTGGAGCAATTCCGCTTGCGTGCTGATGAGCTCAATCAGTCGATTGGCATAGAACAGGAACGATTGGATCGAGCGGCAAGACTCAAAGAGATGATGGCGAGTCTGAATGAGAAGATCGATGAGCGAAAGCAGTATATTCAGACCTGCGATCTGGCTGATGAGTTGATTCGGGGAACCACACGGGAAGTCTCACACCAGTTTAATCGTAAACTGCGGGGATTGGTCAGCAAGACGTTACCCTTGTTTACAGAGAATCGATATGAGCATCTGCAGATCGATGATGACCTGACAGTGCGAGCCTTCTCCAGCGAGAAACGGGATTTCATGGATCTGGATGAGATCTCCAGTGGAACTCAGCGGCAGATTATGTTGGCAGTTAGATTGGCACTCTCCCAGGAGCTGGTTGCTCGTGCCGTCAAAGGGGGACAGTTTCTGTTTCTTGATGAGCCTTTTGCCTTCTTTGATGAAAAACGTACCCGCAGTTCACTTACCGTGCTGCCGACTCTGAGTGAAGAGCTCAATCAGATCTGGATCGTCGCGCAGGATTTTGCCGATGATCTGAAATTTGATCTGCATATACAATGCGAACGGGATACTGACCAACTGCCGGCGGCATAGAGTTGAGTGTCAGAACTACCAGTAAAACAGGTTATCACCGAACTTTCTGATACCCTGGCGAATCAGGGCCGGGCGGTGTTAAGTGCACCGCCCGGCTCCGGCAAGACAACCCTGGTACCCCTCGAACTGCTGAACAGTCCCTGGCTGGACGGAAACACGATTCTGTTACTCGAACCAAGACGTCTAGCCGCACGGGCGGCTGCCGCCAGAATGGCCAGTCTATTGGGTGAACCGATTGGTGAACGAGTCGGCTATTCAATCCGTCTTGAGCGAAAAGTTTCCCGCAACACACGTATCGAGGTGGTGACCGAGGGAATTTTGACCCGCCGGTTACAACAGGACCCGGAACTGCCCGGGGTAGGGCTGGTGATCTTCGATGAGTTTCATGAACGCAATCTACACAGCGATCTCTCACTCGCCCTGACGTTGGATACACAGCAGGGCTTGCGTGAAGACCTGCGTTTGTTGGTCATGTCTGCTACCCTCGATCAGCAAGCTGTGAGCAGATTACTGCATGATGCTGCTGTGATTCAGGCGCAGGGGAGGCAGTATCCGGTAGCCCATCATTACCTTGATCAAACAGCAGACAAGCGCAACATTGCTGAGCAGGTTGTCAGGGCAATCATCAGGGCGTGGCATGATCAGCAGGGCGATATACTGGCATTTCTTCCTGGAGTCGGTGAAATCCGCAGCGCTCAAAAGCTGCTCGAAGCACAGATACAGAATCAAACACAGCCTGTTCTTATCTCTCCCCTGTATGGAGATCTTACAAAGCAGGATCAGGATCGCGCCATACTCCCCGATCCACACAACAGACGCCGTATTGTACTGACCACCTCGATTGCGGAAACCAGCTTGACCATCGAAGGTATCACTGTGGTGGTCGATGGTGGTTGGTCCCGTATGCCTCGGTTTCTACCGGCACTCGGGTTGACTCGGTTGGAGACAGTTCCGGTCTCAAAAGCCGCTGCAGATCAACGTGCCGGTAGGGCTGGTCGCTTGGCTCCCGGGGTCTGTTATCGGATCTGTAGTGAGTCTGTCCATAATCAGTCGTTACCCCATCATCCGGCGGAAATTTTACAGACCGACCTGGCGCCAGTAGCACTGCAACTGGCCAGCTGGGGTATTGCGGATCCAGCTCAGTTGCAGTGGCTTGATCCGCCTCCAAAGGGAGCCTTCTCACAGGCAGTGACTCTGCTACAGAGACTTGGTGCGGTCGATCAGCAGGGAATGATCACAAAACTGGGCAGACGCATGGCTGAGTTACCTACCCATCCGCGTCTGGCGCATATGTTGATTCATGCTGCAGAAGATCAGTTGCAGCTGGTGAGCGATCTGGTGGCTCTGATAACCGAGCGGGACCCGTTGTCGAACCGAGAGGATGGTAGTGATTTAGCCTTGAGACTCGCTCTGTTGCAGCAGTGGCGGGAGAGGAACCTCTCGGACTCCCGCTATAGAAGTGCCTGCCGCCAGCTTGACCGGATCAGTAAGGATTGGATGAGACGCTTAAGACGCAGTGGGGAAGCCAAGTCCCATGCTCTGTTATCGGTCGGGGAACTGCTGGCTTTGGCATTTCCTGATCGGATCGCGCAACGATCCGCATATGGTCGTTACAAATTGGTCACCGGGCGCGCAGTGCGACTTGCGGAAGATGATCCCCTTGCCGGGGAAGCGTATTTGGTCGCTGTTCAATTGGATGCCGGACAAAATGAAGGGCGTATCCGACTGGCGGCATCCATCGACTTGAAGGCGTTGCATGACCTGCCCGAAATCGCGCTCGAAGAGAGGTCGGTTACTTGCTGGGATCGTAAGGAAGAACGGGTAAAAACCTCATCTGAGAGCTGTCTTGGCGCTTTGGTATTGAGTCGGAGAAAACTCACCAATCCCGACCCGGAAGCCGTCAGGAACGCCATGATTGAAGGGATACGGACAATGGGGATCGAGGTTTTACCCTGGTCCAGGAGTGTGCGCCAATGGCAACTCAGAGTGACATGGCTGGCGGCCCGTCTGGATGACCTGGAGTGGCCGGATCTATCCGATCAGTGGCTCTATGAAAATCTTGAGAGCTGGTTAACACCATGGCTTGAAACGATTCAGAGTAAACAGCAGTTGCAGCGCCTGGATCTGCAAGCAATTCTGCTGGCCCGGCTCTCCTGGGATCAGCAGCAAACCCTGAAGGCACTGGTGCCTACGCATCTTACCGTTCCCAGTGGTTCAAAAATCCCGTTACGATATAGTGCCGATGAAACACCGGTGTTGGCAGTAAGACTGCAAGAGCTGTTTGGATTGAATGACACCCCAAGGATCTGCCAGGGTAGGGTACCGGTGATGTTACACCTACTCTCTCCGGCACAGCGGCCGATACAGATTACTGATGATCTTGCCGGGTTTTGGCAAAGAACCTATGCTGAGGTAAAAAAAGAGCTGAAAGGTCGATATCCTAAGCACTATTGGCCAGATAATCCTCTGCTTGCTGAAGCAACTCACAGGGCGAAGCCCCGTAAGTCGGGCGGTGGTAGTTGAATGTCAAGCGAAGCTTGGTTTAAGGGTTAAGATATCGGAATAGCACAAGATGTGGTCAAAATTTTGGAATAGATATAGAGACCAGTTCAATCAGGCGCCCGACCGGGAGTCTGAGCAGTCGATTGTCAGATTGATCGTCGCTATAGTGATGTGTCTCTATTTCCTCTACATCTATCTGTTCATGCCCTCAGAGAGAGCGACGTCACTGCTGCTTTTTGTATTGTTCTGCACCTTCTGCAGCTTGATTGTCATCATGGTCATCGCCTGGAAGCCCCAGGCCTATCGTATTCGCCGCACAGTCACGATGTCTTTTGATGTCAGCATGATAACTCTGGCTATGTGGATTGGTGGTGAGAGCACCTCCATGCTTTATGTTCTCTATCTGTGGATCAGTCTGGGAAATGGGTTCCGCTTTGGTACTCCATCCCTCTATTTTACAAGTGCGCTTTCCACATTAGGATTTGCTTCAGTGCTATTGATCAGCGACTTTTGGAAACAGCAACCTGTTCTGGGTATTGGACTGTTACTCGGGTTGTTGATTACAACACTCTATGTTGCTCTATTACTGTTGCGGATAGAGCGTGAAAAAAAGCGTGCTGAAGCATCGAGCAAGGCAAAGAGTCGTTTCCTGGCCAACATGAGTCACGAAATACGCACCCCCCTGAATGGTGTGGTCGGGATGACCGACCTGCTTGCGAGAACACCGATGGGATTGGAGCAACGAGAGATCATGTCGACCATCCAGGCATCTGCGGAGACGCTGCTCAATCTTATCGAGGAGATACTGGACTTTTCAAAAATTGAGGCGGGCAAAGTCGAGGTTAAGTTATCTGACCAGGATCTTTCCGAGCTTACAGACAGTGTGATATCGATGATGAAACCGACAGCCGATACCAAAGGTATTGAGCTGAATTGCTGGATCGACCTGGATATCTCTCCGGTAATTAAAACCGATCCCAAGCTGCTTCGACAGATTCTGATCAATCTGCTGAACAACGCGATCAAATTCACCGACCAGGGCGGTATCGTGCTGAAGGTGACGCCTTACAACTCAGGGGAAAGTGGAGATCGCGTTCCAAGATTGATGTTTGAAGTCATAGACACAGGTATCGGTATTTCTGAGACTCAGCAAAAACGAATTTTCGAATGGTTTGAACAAGGGGATGATTCTGCAACCCGTCGCTACACTGGCAGCGGCCTCGGTACAACGATTACCAAACAATTGGTCGAGTTATTGGACGGGACCATCGGGCTGGAGAGCCGTTTGGGGGAAGGCAGTCGGTTCTGGTTTCAGATACCAGCCATTACCAGTGACAATCCTATTGACATAGAACGTTTTCAGGACGCCAGAGTGTTATTGTTCACCGATCTCCTGTCTGAAAAGCAGGATTTATTGGATGGGTTGCAGGAGTGGCAGTTGGATGTGAACGTCTACACAAACCTTTCAGAGGGGTTTCTGGAGTTGCTCAATGCCGTTAAGGTTAAGGAGCCTTATGACATTGCAATACTGGATGAGACTCATAGTGATCTCCCGGATGAGGAGTTAGTGCATACCATTCGCGCTGAACAAAGCCTGGATGATCTTGAATTGGTTTGTGTTACTGATTACTCGGCAGATCTTCAGAATGAGAACCGATTGTGTCATGAAGGCTTCAGTGCGGTGGTCACCACACCGATTACACCGGAAAAGGTACGCCATGTTCTACGATATGCCTTAAAGCGCAGATCCAGCGCTAATTTACCACCCAGGATTTTCACCTCTGCTGAACATAGCATTGCTAAACATGCCCGTATCCTGCTTGCAGAGGATAATCCGATCAATCAAAAGGTAGTGAAAAAGATCCTGGAGCTACAAGGGCACCAGATTGAGGTGGTAAGCCATGGGCAGGATGCCATTGAATTACTGAAAAATGAGGCCTTTGACTTGGCAATACTTGACCTGCAAATGCCCGATATTGGGGGGGTCGATATTATTAAAGCCTATCGCTTGATGGAAAAGCAGGAGCCCGCCATACCCTTCATCATTCTTACCGCAAATGCCACTCGGGAAGCGGCGGAAGAGTGCGAGGCTATCGGTGTCGAAGCCTATCTCACCAAACCTGTCAGGTCTGCGCATCTGTTGGATGTGGTTAAAGAGATCTTGGGGGGGGACGCCACTGAAGTAATAACCGACACAGTCATCGATCTTCCGATTCGTGCAGCCAATCAGGAAAAGAGTGGAAGAATTCTGGATGTGGACACACTGAAAGGTCTCGAGAGGTTGAGTAAGGATCCACATTTCATGTCGCACTTGGCGGATAGTTTTCTGCATGATTCTGAAGCGTTGATGGGCGCTATGCGTGACGCAATCGAGTTGCATGATGTAAGAAGGTATAAGGATTGTGCCCATGCACTGGCCGATAACGCCTCAGGTATCGGCGCCTACTCCTTGATGACGATTTGTGCTTCAGCTTCGCGTATTGAACCGTCAGTGCTGAATGAGCGAGGTATAAAGCAGATGACTCAGATCTCTACAACCTATAGCTTAACCTGTCAGGCGTTACGTCACTATCTGAATACCAAGAACCCTCAGTAGATTGGTCTTTTCATGAACTTCATTACCAATACCATGACACAGAATAGGCGATCGGTTAATCTTGCTGCAGAGCTGATTATCTATCCGCTTCCGCTATTTGGAGGGGTTGCTGCTTGGTTCTGATTGAATGGCTGATGCTCTTTGCGATAGATAGTGCGCATAAGCATGCAGGGTCAGATTGAAGGTCTGCTGCAATTCACTGAGCAGGTCTGATCCCTTATATTCAAATTCCCGGGCGGATAGTTTTGAGGCCTGTTGACTCAGTTCGTAAAGTAGTACGGCTCCCAGTTGACCTGCACTATCCAGGAGTATTTGGGCCTGATCAAGAAATTTACCGAGCTGACGCTGGGCCACAGCACGCTCCATCTCACGTAAAATAGAGCGGCCTTCGGATTCGAATATCTTGAACAGTTCATTGATGAATGAGATGCCGCTGTCCAGTTTCTCCAGTCTCAGCAGGGTCATGTGATCAAGCAGCATGGCATCCTGAATTTTGTTGTTTTTAAACTGTATAGGATCCGTTTTACGAGAGACATAGGTCAGATTCTGCAAATCACCCTTGTCGAGTGCGGCAAGAATGGAGAGCAGCACCTCTTGTGGTGTGACCGGTTTAAACAGGCAGATATCCACACCGATGCTCTGGCAAAGGTTGAGGGTTTCCGGGTTCTCTTCATCTTCCACAAAGATAAAGGGAACCCACTGTTTGTAAGGGGTGGTAAATCGATGCAGCTTGACTACCTGAGTGCCGCTCATGACAGGCAGTTGCAGGTTGATGATGGCTAAATCAAAAAAGTGCTCTTCAAGGGCGTCCAGCGCTTGATCGCCATTATCAACCAAATGAATGTTATAGCCTGCCTGAGTCAAGGCGTGGCTGAGGGAATCCCGCTCATGTGAAGGTGTATCTGCCAGTAAAATCTCTTTTTGGCGGGTGTAGGCCTGTTTGGTGGTACGGTGTTTAACCAGGCTGACAACATTGTCACAGGAGGCGTATGTCTTGTTGTCGTAACTGATGATGCTGAACAGTTGCTCTTTGGTCCATGGGGATTCGAGTAGCGTGTGGTAGCCCGCCCGCAACAATCTGTGCGCATACTTCTCATTGTAAAAAGATGTTTGAATGCAGATCAGTCTAACATCATCAAGTAGTGATTCATTCTTGATCAGACGTGCCAATGAGAGTGGCTCAATATCCAGATTTTCACCATCGACAATGAGAGATGAGTAGGGGGTGAAGACCTCTCCCTGACTGCGAGAGAGCATGTGTTTGAACGCCTGCAGGCTGTTACTGCAGGTTGTAGTCTCATGTCCCCAATCGAACAGTTGGCGCGAGAGAAGGGCTGTAGTGCTCTTGTTACGGGACAATATCAAAATGCGCTGAATATCGGGTTTTGCAGGCTGAGCAGTAAATCGTTGTGAATCTGCAGGCAATTCAGCCTGTTTTGGAGGTTCTTCTTCCAGTTGAGGCAGTATGGGTAGCTGCTCTGTGTCCTGCTTATCCTGTTTCGAAGCGCCATATCTGTGAATGGATACAAGGGCAGGGGGTAACAGCGCAAGAACACTCAGTAGCAACGCTTGCAGCAACTCCATTTGCTGTGCCAGATGCAGTGTGGTGGTCAGCATCGTAAACGCTGATCCAATTCCCAGCCAGAGATAGGATCTGCCAAAAAAACGTGATGCAAAAATCAACACACTGCTGAGAGGCAACAGTAGAAGCGCCGAACCACCCGCAAAGGTGATCAGACCGAGAAAGAGCTGATCGAGAATGATTGATGAACTGCGTTTGATTGAACTGGAGGAGTAGAGACTTTTATAGTGTTCAATAAAACGGAGCAGCAGGAATTGACAGGCCAATACCAGTGTCATGAGGTTAATCAGCGTCGACGCAGACCAGAGATAGGTCAGAGTCAGGCCAATAAATGCGACAAAACTGACAAATAAGCTCAGGCTGTAATAGACCTGATCACTCTCATGTGAGGTGGTATCAGGTCTCTGCGGCGTTACTGTTTGCTCGTTCAAGAATGCGTTCCTTCGAGGTTTCCACGCAGGGCATAGTGAATGGCCTCCACTTCCTGCATTTCACTGAGAAATGCATCTGCGCAGTCGGGATCAAAATGGGATCCTCTCTCTTGGCTAATATAGTCAATGGCCTTTTCGATTGACCAGCTTTTTTTATAGGGTCTATCTGATACCAAGGCATCAAAAACATCAGCAACGGCCACAATTCTGGCTTCCAGAGGTATTTCATCGCCGTTCAAATTGTTTGGATAGCCCTTTCCGTTGTATTTTTCATGATGGTTCAGAGCAATGATCGCACCCGTCTGAATATACTTCGACAAGCTGTCTTTGAGTATTTCATATCCGAGTATCGTGTGTCGTTGCATGATTTTGTACTCTTCCGCGGTCAATTTACCGGGTTTGAGCAGGATTGCGTCAGGTATACCAATTTTGCCTATATCATGCATAGGAGCTGACTGTGCAATCAAATCGCAGCGTTCTTGAGATAATCCCAGTTTTTTGGCGATTAGTAGAGAATATCTGGAGATTCTTAAAATATGATTACCGGTATCCTCATCCCGGTATTCGCCAGCCTTTGCCAGACGCATCAGGGTTTCCTGTTCCCGATCATGAAGCTCCTGGGTGGTTTTGCGAATCTCCTGTTCCAGTAGAAACGCTCGATCTTTGATCATTTTTCGCTGATGACTCATGGTCAACATGTTGTTGCAGCGGGCCTTACACTCTGTATGATCGATTGGTTTGGTGATGAAGTCGTTGGCGCCGGACTCGAGGGCAGAGTAGCGAACCGACTGGTCCTCCACGCAGGTTACAATCATCACGGGTACGTCGCTGCAGCCAGGTATACGCCTCAACCACTTGATGAACTTTATGCCATCCATCTGAGGCATTTTGTAATCGGTGATCACGAGGTCTATTTCATGGGTTTTAGCCCAATCCAACGCATCAGTGGGATCAGCAAAACAGGTAGATGAGATATCAGCATCAATTGAACCGACCAATTCTTGAAGAATCATGCGGGTTATTGATTGGTCATCAATAATAAGTACATGGGGCATAGTAATAGATGTTTGCAGTCTTTAGGTGGATTCTGTGCTCGCTCGTCCCTGTCTGCTTCAATAACGGCTAACAGTCTCAATGCTTGATCGTTTGTTGAAGTAAATTCAGAAATCCAACAGCCAATTGAAATTGGCGCTCCATCCGCCATGGTTGTTGACTGATATGGTCTTCGTGTCCGATACATAGAACTAAAGTGCCATACAGTGATAGTGAATTAACTTCCCGAAATGTTAACTTATTTTACAATTTAACACGACTGTGATCAGTGATACAGATCCGCCTTAGGCATCATCTCTGTTTGCCTGATCGAGTGGAATTGAATCAATCACAACAGGGCGGCTGGCAAGTCACTTCTGCAATCTTCAGCGTTAGGGCCTAGCTCACTGGGAAGGATCACGCGACAGTGAAACAAGAGTGGGTGATGCCACTCCACTGCCGGATGGAAACGGCATCAATAAAGGGAAAACTCTGGATGACGCTTACAGTGACCCGTATCGGGGCCCCATCCAGGCGATACCTTGTTTTAAGCTGATATATAGTAAAAACAGTTGGTTGACAGTGAAGTCTCATGTAAATCTTACGCCTGATATTCGCTCTGCTCAGAGACCGCTTTGTGCAGGCGCAGTGTGATGGAAAACCGGAATAGCGCTATACGGAGAGATCCAACAAGAGGTGCTGAAGGGGGATCGTGACAATATCGGCCTGTAGCCATCCAGGTTGCAGTCAGCTTATTTTGCTCAAACTGCCTGATCGGGTTGTGAAGTGGGGTATAGATCTTAGTTCTGAGTCATTTTTACAAGGAAGAAAAGCCGATCGTCATGCGGAGATGCCTGAAGCTCAGCCGGAACCACTCTTGGGTGACCGAATTATTCTGAATATATCTTTTAACATTATGATAAATAATAAAAAAAGATATTTATCTATCTCTGGAAGAAGATGATTCAGGGCTATTTCCTTTAAGTACACTCTAGATTGGAGGCTGTTCTGATGGAACCCAGGAGAATCAAAAATGAGGGGGTATTTTGAAAATGATTCTCATTATCTTGGTTTTTCCTGTATGACTTTCATCCAACCTGGCTTCTCCGTAGAATGTGCGCCTCTTGCGATAGGAGAAATTGGCAGTGAGATTGAGTCCGGAACAATTCCGTAAGTGGGATAGAAAAAGCGTCACTCTGATGGGTATGTCTGGTGTGGGGAAGACACGGCTCTCCAATCTGTTGCGACGCAGTAATTGGTTTCACTACTCCGGAGACTATCGTATCGGTACCCGCTATCTCGATGAACCCATTCTGGATACCATCAAAGAGCAGGCCATGAGTGTGCCTTTGCTGAGAGATCTGCTCCATTCGGATTCGATCTTTATCCGTAGCAATGTCACATTTCATAATCTGAATCCGGTCTCCACCTTTCTTGGTATGTTGGGTGATCCTGAGCTTGGTGGATTGTCCTTGACCGAATTCAAACGGCGTCAGAACCTGCACAGACAGGCAGAGATTGCTGCGATGTACGATGTGCCTGCGTTTATGCGTAAGGCAAAGCTGATTTATGGCTACAACCACTTCATTAACGATGTGGGAGGCAGTCTTTGTGAGTTGGATGAACCGGGACTGTTAGAGTTTCTTGATGAACATTCACTGATACTCTATATCAGAGCCAGTGAGGATGATGAGCAGTCACTGATTGCTCGCTCAGTATCCCATCCGAAGCCCCTCTACTACAGAGAAGCATTTCTTGATCAACAGTTGGCTGAGTACATGGAAAGCAAAGGTGTGGACTATGTTTCTCTTATCGAACCGAATGATTTTATCCGCTGGGTATTCCCAAAACTGTTCAGAGCCAGAATACCACGCTATGAATCGATTGCGGCTAAGTATGGATACACGGTAACGACCCATGAGTTGTCACAAGTTAAAAGCGAAGCCGATTTTCTCACGCTTCTGGAACAAGTAATCGAGCGGGAGTCCTGAAATGCCATTGGTAGCACATACGAAATTGCCGACTTTTGATCGTCTGCGGGAAGAGGGTCAGAACGTTCTTTCACCTGACAGGGCGACTCACCAGCATATCCGGGAGTTGCACATCGGTCTGTTGAACATGATGCCCGACGCTGCGATCGAAGCCACAGAGAGACAGTTTTTTCGTCTGGTGGGTGAGGCGAATCCGATCGCCCAGTTCTTTATCCATCCATTTACCTTGGATGTGCTGCCTCGTGGTGAAAAAGCAAAAGCACATATCGATGCTTTCTATGAATCCTTTGAACAGATCAAACAGGATGGGCTGGATGCCTTGATCATTACCGGCGCCAATGTTACCCATCCGGATCTGGCTCAAGAGGGTTTCTGGAAACCGCTGACCGAGGTCGTCGACTGGGCCCATGAGAACGTAACCTCTGTGCTATGTTCCTGTCTTGCCACCCACGCAGTGGTGCAGTCCCATCATGGTAAGCAACGAACTCATATGGGTGATAAGCTGTGGGGTGTTTTCAGTCATCGGGTCAAGGATACATCGCACCCTCTGGTGAATGATGTCAATACCCGATTTGATGTGCCACATTCACGCTATAACCAAATCTCAAGAGAACAGTTTGACCAGGCCGGGCTGAAGGTGTTGGCCGAGAGTGAAGAGGCTGGGGTGCATCTGGCAGTCAGTGGCGATGGACTTCGAGTGGTCTATTTTCAGGGGCATCCTGAGTATGACACAATCAGTCTGCTCAAGGAGTACAAGCGTGAGGTCAATCTTTATATCTCAGGTGCTCGTAGCGACTATCCTCCGTTCCCTGAAAACTACTTCAGCCTGAGAAGTCAGGCAATCTTCGATGAGTATCATGAGAGGATCGATGAGGCAAAAAAACTGGCTAAGGAGATCCCTGAGTTTCCCGAGTCACTGGTCATCGAGAGTTTGGATAATACCTGGCACGATACGGCAGAAGCAGTAATCGGTAACTGGATAGGTCTGGTTTACCAGGTCACTCATCGGTTACGAAATCAGCCGTTTATGGAGGGGATCGATCCGGATAATCCCCTCGGATTGGATTAGTGTTAACAGGCCCGAGTGGCCCACTAGTACTCTACGCAAAGATTGGCGCAAAAGCCGTTTCGATACCAGCTCCGGTTTGGAAATTCCTGATGTTAGGAAACAGATTTGAAATCAGGCTCTGATCGACACCGAACCATTGTGTGAGTGGTGCATTGACCTGATCCTGGGAGAGGGTAGGGATCATCCGTCCTTTGTTACTGTAGTCATCATTGCCTGACAATAACATCTCCGGTAATTCGCCGATCATCTGTCCGCCTCGGAGTGTTCCGGAATCACCACTGCCATCTCCACCCATAACCAGCTGATGCGATCCCCAGGCATGGTCAGTTCCATCACCGTTGAAACTCAAGGTGCGCCCAAAGTCGGACATGGTGAAACTGGTGACGCTGTCTGCATATCCGAGTTCCTCCATCGCTTTCTGGAACTTCCAAAGACCAAGACTTAACTCCCTCAGAAGCAGAGGGTGTTGCGATGCCTGGGTGGCATGGGTATCAAATCCTCCGAGTTCAACAAAAAAGATCTGTCGATTGAACTCAGCACCCAGATTCCCTGATGCGCCAAGATGAACCATTTTTGCCACAGCTTCCAGTTGGCGTATCAGATTGCCACGAATTGACTGGTTGAAGCCAAGTTGTTGCGCAGTAGGAATATCGAACAGAGCTTCTCCATAGGATCCGGTGGTAGCATAGTTGATCTCCAAGCTGTCCCAACTCTGTTTCAATTGATCGAAGGTCGCAACTGTATTCAACTCCTTGTTGTTATAGAGCGCTCTGAAAGGGTCAGTCACGCTATCCGTCCTGCCCGCTCCGAATTGGAGTCTTGTTGTAGAGCCTTCGATACCCGCCAAGGCATTGAAAAGTGCTCGTCGATCGATATTGGTATTGCTGTCTCCACTCAAATGATTAATTTTCGGGACATTGCCTGGATTAAGGACCAGAGGGGATGAGCGGTTGCCAATCAACATGCGATCATTGCCGGCGTAGGAGATATTCAGGCCCAGTGGGCTATTTTGATTGATGTCGTGCCATTGATCCGCAATCTTTCCCGCCCAGCCGATATCATTCAGATTGTCCGCCTGTCCGGTTTGCAGAATACGTTGTTGATGATTGTGAGCAAAAAGATAGACCGGTAGATCCGCACGATTATCAATAATCTCATCACGGGTCACGGGTCTGACAAGCGTTCCGCTGTTTGCCAAAATTGAGGTTCTGTTGTCAATGATCAGTTGCGCCAGTTCCGGCATGACACCGTTGACACCCAGGTCAATGCCTTTATCACTCAACGGGTAGATGCCCCGAGTATAGGCCGTGTTCTGACTGAGATTCTGATTGTAGGGATTTTGTTCTCCTGCCCCAAGAATACCTTGATTCAGATTGCCACTATTGGTGGTTACCTGGGAAATCCCGAGGTCACTGTTGTTGACTGCCAGGCTTCCCCGAGCCTCAGCATAAGGATCATAGCCCTTGTTGGCATCTGTTGAGGTTGGAATCAGCATATTGAAAGCATCATTGCCGCCATACAGAAAGATGCAGACCAGGGCTTTGTAATCATTGAAATCCGGTGCTGCGGCAGCAGCCTGTCTGGGGAGTGCCAGGCTGCCCATACTACTGATACAACCAAGAGTGGCCAGTGATTTCAAAAACTCACGACGATGCATTGTCATATTTTTATACTTCCTTGCTGGGTGCCTATTTTTGAATCATGTAGGCGCTTGAGGTAGTGATGAAAATGAAAGCTTCCTGGACGATTCGCCTGGCAATTTCGAAGTTATTGCCCGAATTGGTATAACTACTGCTCATCAGATAGTGTTTTAGGGCATCACGATATTCGTTGCTCATCTTCCTGCCCAACAGTTGCAGATTCAGATGATCGATCAGGGCATTGATCCCCCTGGATTTTGGCGTTTCGCCATTATTATCCGTAGTGTCATCTTTAAGGCTTGAAAAATCACCATTCGAGTCGCTCTCCACTGCTTGTTCAAACAGACGGAGTTCAGTATCGAAGTTGGTCAGCAGTGAGAGGCTATAGTATCTTCGCGAGTTGGCAAACTCATCCAGAGACTCTCCACTATTTTTGATGATCCTGTTTTTTTCAAGATTTGATATCAGGGTCACTACCAGGTTGTTGTAGTCCACAAGCATTTGTGAGGTCTGGATCTGAAACTCCGGGCCAACCAGTTGATGGCTTGTAAAGTAGGGATCACTTGGGACATGGCCGGGACTGTAAAAGTTGAATACGGATGGTGAACGCATCGCGGCCTGGTTGACCTGTTTTTCAGGCTCCCGATACCAATAGACATGATTCATGGCAACATTTTGCTTGCTCAACCAACCATTCAGTGGCGTGACATGAGCTGCACGGAGTAATTGGGTTATCGCCAACAGAGGCTCTTTGGCTTTGCCATAGGCCGGGTTTGACTGATAACTCTCATCACGCGCCTCCGGATCGAGCAGGATGCCACGTACGACTGCCTTCAGGTCTCCTTTTATACCCTGTCCGTTATCGTTGAAGATCTGGGCGATACGAGCCACATAGTGTGCCGAGGGGTTCGAGGTTACCAATCTCTGGATCAGGTGTTTACTGACATAGGGGGCAACGTTTGGATGGGCAAACAGTCTGTCCAGGGCACTGTCAAGACCGCTCTGATCCGAACCAGCGTTGAGTAACAGGATTTGTCCCATCAGGGTGATCCTGCCATCGCCACCTTCCGCTGCCTCATCTTCATGCATCGTGGGATTAAAAACCATCGGCACGGTATAGTTGCCACTGCTGGCGTAAAGTTGTCCGAATCGATTATTATCAGCAAGATCCCAACCGGTCATCACCTTTGCCAGTTCTTCAATATCGGATTGTGTGTAAGTGGCGACGGTATGGCTGCCCTGGTCGGGATAGGTTGTAGGATTGCCATCCCTGTTTGGTGAACCGTCCAGATTCAGCTCATACAGTCCGATGGTAAAGAGTTGTATGATCTCCCTGGCAAAGTTTTCATCGGGGCGTGAACCGGTATCCGGATCGGCTTTACGATTGCCCTGGTGGGACAGATAGACTCCCATGGCGGGGCTGATCGAGATCTCTTTCAGCAGCTGTCGATAATTACCGAAAGCGTGTTTCGCCAGCAGATCGTAATAGACAGCCAGAGATTCACCTCGAGATACCATCGTCGGGCTGCTGGTGGAAACAACAAGCAGCTGACTCAAAGCGTAAGCGACACGTTGGCGTAGCTGGTCACTACCGATCTGTTGACGGTTCGGTGCTGTAGCACCCAAGGCGTTCTCCCACCAGGCGGCCATCTGGTAATCCTTGACAGAGCTGCTGTGAGGCTGTTGATTAAAAATCTGATTGCTCTCATACCAATCAACACCAGGCTCAGCCTGTAGTGCAATCTCTTGCGTACGTTCCAGTTGGGTTTTCCAGCCGTCTGCTGGGCTGCTATAGGCAGAATTCATATTCAGTTGATGGTCGACCCAACCGCTGATGCCGAGGCTTTTAACCCGTTCCATATCACTCTGTACCGGGCCGAAGGTGCTTTGTAGCAACAAGCGATGCGCCATTTCATCTGTCACGGTTTCTGTCTGCTCTACGTTCAGGATGAACTGGTTTTCAGTGACGTTGAGTCCGTCAGAAGCCGATAGGACAATCTGATATTGCTGACCCAGTTCCTGCCAGGAAGGAGAGCCTGAGATGGTTCTTGTCTCTGCGGTGTAGACCAGCCAGTAGGGAAGACCCGTGACAGCATAGGTCAACTCGTCACCATCCGGGTCGACTGCCTGGAAAACCAAAGAATAGAGTTCATCGATGGCAATCGAACGACTCTGACCTGACTGGGTGAATTGCGGAGCTTGGTTTGCGCTGTTAACTCGAATGGTAACTTGAGCAGGTTGGGACTGGTTTATGCCATCCGAAATAATATAGCTGAACTGATCTTGCTCAGCATCCGAGCCATTGTGACGATAGGTCACAATTGTGCCATCGACTGAGAGTTGCAGAGAGCCATATTGTGGATCGGTCAGGTGGGCGACCTGCAGTGGATCGCCATCAGGGTCCTGATCGTTCTGCAACAGGTTCAGCAAGGTCTGCGCTCCCGACTCCAGGTTAAAATGATCATCAGCGGCAATCGGGCGTTGATTGACAGTGGTTGGGGATGGGGTGACCTCTGCATCCCCATCCGGATTGGCTTCACTGCTTTGAATGGCCAGAGTGACTGTCGCAGGTGCAGAATCTAACGCACCGTCAAAGGCGGTGTAGGTAAACTGGTCATAGGCTGTATCGCTTCCATCGTGCTGGTAGAGTACCGAGCCATCAGCCTGAAGCGTTACTCTTCCTTTTTCCGGTGAGGAGAGATTGGTAACCTCCAGGGGGTCGCTGTTGGCATCGCTGTCGTTATCCAACACTTTGATGAGAATGCTATCCCCCTGTGACAGGGCGGCACTGTCATTTTCTGCTTCAGGGGCGGTATTCTCTTCTATACAACCGGTCAACAACAGAGAGAGAAGAAGATACAGAATATTGTTGTGTGAGATCTTTTTTAACGCATCCATATTGCTGTGCTGGTCCCTAATGTCATGATGACAGATGGAGGATGATTATGTGATTGCAAAGAAGGGTAGGTAGTTCTTCCCTGCAATACTGTGGTTTGTATCAAAAAATATGCTCAAGAAGTTCACAGGAAGAGAGTCTTACAACAAATATTCGAGCAGATGACAGATTTAGAATCTGATCGAACTAGGGCCTGTTAACACTAATCCAATGCGCCCTGTTGTGCCTGAAAAAGCGCCAATCAAGGCGCGAGGAGCGAAGTTTGGTTGTTCCAAATGAGCGACGAGCAACGCCGAGTGGCGCTTTTTCAGGCGCAACCCGGAGGGCTGGGTCTGTTTTTGCGCCCAGCGGCGTTATCATT
>JAEPDS010000051.1 GCA_016842065.1 Candidatus Thiodiazotropha sp. 'RUGA' | reverse complement strand
TCCCGATTGATCTTCAGATTATGCAGGATACTCAAAATGTATATGATGATGCCGGGAAAACCATATTCAGCCAGTACCTTGAAATAGACACTGTGGGTTGAGATCCATCTCGCCGGATCGTCCGGCTTTTTATAGAATCGCCCATAGGCTGAATTGAAACTGCCCGCACCGACTCCCAGGATCGGATTGTCGATGGCCATCTCCGTGGCCGTACGCCAGGCCTTGAGGCGTCCCATTGCTGAGGAGTCCTCTTCATAATCAACAATGGTTCCCATCCTTGCGAAATAACTTGTCGGGGAGAGTGCGATAACCCCAATGCCAATGATGCCGATAAGGATAAAACCGGCGACTCTTTTGTTCGATATGAAACTCAGGTAGTAGAGCATTCCTGCTGCAAGGGCAAGCGTAGCCCCTCTGGACTGGGTGCCAACGATACCGATCAGAATGATTAGCGCCAGTGCGACGTAGCCATACTTGAATAACGTGTTCTTGGTTGTGAAGGCGAGGTGTATGGCCAGGGGAAAGGCAACATTCTGAGACCATGCGAAATCATTGCCATCACCGAGAAAGAATCCGCCGAGATAGAAGCCGACCCGCTCACCGCCGACTTTGTCTATATTCAATACCACCAGAGCGGCGTGAACGAGGGTGAATACCAGGGTGAACAAGCGGAACTGCTTGAGGTTTGTTACCAGATAGATACAGATGAACATGAAAATCAAATAGCCGATCTGTACCTTCAGCGGTTCAATGGCATAGTTCTTTATCAAACCGTGGACACCGGCAAATGCGGTCAGCAGAACAAAGATAGAGGTATAGACGACCGTCTTATACTGAAACAGTTCTAAGACTTTGTTTTTTGATACCACATAGAGAAACAGCAGGATCGATATGACCAGTGTAAACGGAAGCGCTTTAAAGGCCGGAACAAAGGTGCCTAGACCGGCATAATCTGCTGCAATGAGGAATAGAAATATGTATAACAGCATAGGGTTTTGGCAACTTTGATATCGCTGTTGTGATGTGTGGCAGGGTTGTGAACCGTCAACACATTATATTTGTAAAGCCCTGATTAGTGAAGTTCGTCAGTTTTCAGTCAATCAACAACCGATCTGTCTGCAACGCATCTTCACAAAGGCTTGCTGGCGCATCAGAAGTGGCGTCTGGCTCTCTATCGGTTCCTTATTGTGTTCATGGCATCGACCTAATGGATACATGCACTTTAAAAAAAGTGAGCAATCAACCAAATCCCTCTTCCAGTTGGTTTTTTCCTGATCAAGTGAAATGGATAAGCATAAAATATTCAGGCGAGGGATAGTGGCGCTCCTGCGTTGTTGTTCCCCTGCCGAGAAGTTTTAAAGTGCCGATACCCAAGGCTTCGAGTTGGGAATCGTGCATGGTCTGTTTGATTGATAAACCTGTCTCGGCTTGTGCAGTGATTGGAGTGGTAAAGGGTTATTAATTAAAGCGTTGTTTAATTTGTTTCAATTGACGGCGCTTTATTCTGTGTGATGCAATTCTGTGATTGAGCCAGGACTGAAGGGCCTGTTTGGCTCATTCTTACACCGGATTGATCTGATTGGACAGGTGATGCAAAGGATTAAATTAGTTAGGTTCTGTTCAGTTGTCTTAAAGTGTGTCGGGATAATTTACACAACGCATTAGTTGGTTTTTTCTATCCCATTGTTTTTGGGAAATAAAAGCATTTGGCCCATTTTTTGCTCAAGGATACGAGCAAGTATAATAGGGAGTATCACTCATGAAATTTGGAATTCCTCAACTCATTGCCACGGGTCTGGCATCGCTGCTCTTTCTCGGGTCAGCGCAGGCGATTCCTCTCTACTACTCTTTCGAAGGCACTGTAGCCTCCTATCCAATTTCTGATCAGTCGGGTTTCTTAGGGGATATCGGTCTGGCAGCAGGTGACAATGTGGCGTTCACCTTCATGATCGACAAAGGTCGGCAGGGTACCCGTCGTGGACCGAATGGTGAGATCGTTGAAGATCAAGACAGGATTTTTCCCGGCATGCAGAATGGTCCTGGCGCCCTCGAGAATTACATTCTCCACGATAGCTTTCATGTCGAACTGGTAGAGTCATCCGTGTTTGATCTGGTTCAGGGCCTCTATCCGGAGCGGGGTGCTGACGATCCATGGAGCGGCAGCGGCTACTCAAATTCGGCCTATCGAAATGGTCTGTTGGATGAGGGATTTGGTGAAGTCTCGCTGTTCGGCAGCTCCGAGTCACTCGGCTCCAGCGGCCTCTATATCTACAGTGACATGTCGAAATGGGAAATTGGCACCACCATGTCAGCGGACAACATGACCGCATTAAACGGACACCAGAGCGGTGATCGTTCCACATTCAGATCAGATTTGAGATTGACCGCAATTTCCAACGTCAATCCCTCTGCTTCAGATGCTTCTCTGGTTTCCGGTATCACAGGCGGAGCTGGAACAGAAGGTGGTATGCCCCGCTATTCAGTGCCTGAACCTTCAACCTTCTTATTGATGGGGCTGGGCCTTCTGGGTATTGGCGCGAGACGTTACCTCAAGTCAGCATAAATCTGTTAAATCAGGCTCTAACTCAATTGGTGGGTAGACCCGTTTGAGTGACGACGAATCCTGGTATTCGCTGGTGGTTGAATACCAGCGAAAAATCGGGAGTTCGTTACGTCGGTTTGAAATGGTTCGTGAGCGCAATCAACCCATCAGCATCGCTTCGGCATGGGCAATTTTTTCGTCGGCTTTATCAAGAATCTTCAAGCTGAGTTTGGGTGTCAATTCACCCAGATTGAGCCGTTCAAAGGCAGGCACCTGATCAAGGCTCGGCAGGTTGCTCATTGCGGAGCTGCCTATGAATGTATGCAACTGCGCAACGATCACAAGATCGGCATAATCCGCCTCACCCTCGCTAACACGAAGCCACTCTTCCGCGTATAGGGTGACTTCGATCAAGTCCTCGATAAAACCCCAATTACGCAGGATGACGCTGCCGATTCTGCCGCGCATATCGGCGATAACCTGATCGAGTTTTTCAGCATCGTTGGCAACTTCGGGAAAGCGCTCGGCATAACTGAGAATCGCTACATTACCAATGTCATGCAGCAGTCCGGCCAGCATGGCATGCTCCGGATTGAAACGCTTGGTGACCTTGGAGAGGATGTAGCAGACGGCACTGACCTTAACGCTGTGCATCCAAAGATCCCGCATGTGATCCTTTAAGATACTGGAGCGGGTATTGAACAGGTCACGCAAGGCAAAGGTGAGTACCAGTTTGTGTGTGGTATCGGCACCGAGTCGCACGATCGCGGCAGCACAGGAGTCAACCGGTGTGACACCGGCATACAACGGGCTGTTTGCCGCACGGATCAATTTGGTAGTGATGGCGGGATCGGTCTGTACGATTTCCGCCAGTTTTCGGGCGTTGGTGTTTTCGTCACGCATCGCTCTGCCGACACGCACCGCCACATCGGGCAGACTGGGCAGTACCAGTTTATCCTCGTTGAGATCCGCCAGCAGTGCTTCGGTCAGGCTGTTCTCTGCGCTGTCTTTGTCATAGGGTTTGTCCATCCCATCGATTTCAGTAGCGGTTATGCCCTCCGCCTCATCATTGATCAACCCCTTGATCAGGGCGTTGTCCACCATCAGGTATTCAACGGGAGAGATTGCCTCGACACTGTAGCGACGGGGTATCAGGCTGGCGATGGGGTTTTGCGCCTTAGGCGTGTCGGCGCTGATTTCACTGATGCGTCCATCCTCAGAAACGAGCTCTACTCTGCCTTTCAGCAGGTAGAGGCTGAATTCCGTTGTGTCACCCAGTTGTATGATCATCAGTCCCTTGCCAGCTGAATAGGTCTTGAGGGAGCGACTCAGGAGTTCAAGCTGGTCATCCGTCAGATGATGCAGTGGGTTTAATTGTTTTAGGATTTCTGGGGATGGATGGCTCATATTCTCACTCATTGTTCCTTTCGCGATGATCAGCAGCCACACTTGCTGGGTTGCGATTGATTCATCTGGAGTGTACCCACCAGCTGATCCACAGAGGAGAGCTGATGGGATTTAAGATAGTCGGTAATACCTGAATTGATCGTTTTGCACACCAATGGATCGTAGAACAGTGCGGTACCGATACCGATGGCACTGGCACCCGCAATGATGAACTCGAGGGCATCCTCAGGCGTGGTGATACCGCCTTGGCCAATGATCGGGATCTGATGGGTTTTACAGACCTGATAGACCTGATGAACCTTGAGCAGTGCCACAGGTTTGATCGCCGGACCTGACAATCCTCCCTGATTATTACCGATGATGGGGGTTCTGCTCTCGATATCGATCGCCATGCCCATCAGGGTGTTGATCACTGAAAAGGCGTCACTGCCGGCTTCGATGCACCCCTTTGCATTGGACGCGATGTCGGTTTGATTAGGGGAGAGTTTGGTGATCAGTGGTTTGTCTGTCGCTTTGCGACAGGTTTCAACCACCCTGGCGGACATTGCAGGATCGTTACCGAATGCCACGCCCCCCTCTTTCACATTCGGGCAGGAGATATTGATCTCAATGGCATCGATGGGTGAGTCGTCGAAGCGGCGGGTTACCTCGTGATACTCCTCCACACTCGATCCGGATACATTGGCGATGAAGCGTGTCTCGGTAAAGTCCAGGTTGGGCAATATCTGATTGACAACATGGTCGACCCCGGGGTTTTGCAGTCCAATGGCGTTGAGCATGCCCTGGGGTGTCTCGTAGACCCGATGCGGTTGATTGCCGAGACGGGGATCCTGAGTTGTTCCTTTGAGGCAGACAGCCCCCACATCCCGATTGCTAAACCCGTTTACCCTTGTGTACTCTTCACCAAATCCGACGCACCCGGAGAGGAGAACAATGGGGCTGTTGAACGACATACCACAAAATTCGGTATTCAATGTTGGCTGGCTATTGCTGCTCATGAACCTTCATATAATCTTCAGTTAGGAGGGTGGGGTGTTTCATATCGTACTCTATGAGCCAGAGATCCCACCGAATACAGGTAACATCATACGCCTGTGTGCCAATAGTGGCAGCAAATTGCATTTGATTCACCCCCTGGGTTTCAAGCTGGATGATAAACGTTTACGGCGGGCAGGTCTCGACTATCATGAATGGGCCGATGTTGGGGAATATGCCTCGCTGGATGAGTTTCTTGCCGAGGTGAGGCCTGAGCGACTGTTCGCCTGCACAACCAAGGGGCAGCGTGGCTATGCTGCGGTTGACTACAAACCTGGCGATGCGCTGCTGTTCGGCCCCGAGAGCCGGGGTCTGCCGGCAGACGTTCTGCAGGCACTGGATCCCCAGCAGCGCATCCGTATTCCGATGAAGCCTCACAGCCGCAGTCTCAATCTCTCCAATGCGGTGGCATTGATCCTGTATGAAGCCTGGCGGCAGTGTGATTATCTCGGCGGTGAGTGATCAATCGGGTCTCAGCATGAATGGCACCTACACAAGCGCCAAGAGACCCATTGCATCCAGTGTATTAGAGGGATTTTGGTGGGGCGTGGCCCCACCCTACTGTGAATTCAGAGTCTAGAGTGGGGCCATGCCCCACCAAATACGGTTTAAGTCAGCACCATACGGTCAGCGCACGCCCCGGTTGAGGCGGTAGCTCAGAGGCCCTCTGCCTTCTGGCTTCTGTCCAGCAGGTTGTGGACGGCGGTTTTCGGACTCAGATCCTCATACAGCACCCGGTAGACCTGCTCTGAAATCGGCATTTCAACCTGCAGCCGTTGAGCCAGGGCGTAAACCTCTTTTGCGGTATGTACACCCTCAACCTCCTGACCGATTTTTGCCCTCGCGCCCTCGAGTGTCTGGCCCTCGGCCAGGGCCAGCCCCATGCGGCGATTACGGGACTGGTTATCGGTACAGGTCAGCAGCAGGTCGCCCAATCCGGCCAGCCCCATGAAGGTTTCGGGTTTGCCACCGAGTTTCAGCCCCAGACGCATGATTTCAGTGAGGCCACGGGTAATCAGGGCGGATCGGGTATTGGCGCCAAATCCGAGTCCATCGGCGATGCCGGCGGCGAGCGCGCGCACGTGTTTACTGGCACCACCTACCTGCACACCGACCATGTCGCTGCTGGTATAGGCACGAAACCAGGAGGTGTGCAGTCTGTTGGCCAGGCGATCGGCGTGTGTCGGGTTGGTTGAGGCAACCGTAATCGCAGTCGGTAGACCTCTGGCCACTTCACCAGCAAAGGTGGGACCTGAGATCACGGCCAGATCCCGGCCGGGCAGATGGCTGGCGGCCACTTCGCTGAGCAGTCGCTGGCTGCCCGGTTCGAATCCCTTGGTGGCCCAGGCAATGCCGGGATTGCCATCGATCAGCGGTGCGATGGCTTTGGTAACGGCGCTGAAGGCGTGGCTGGGTACGGCGATGATCACCTCAGAAGCCTGTGCCAGGGTTCGCTGCAGGTCCGCTTCCGGGGTCAGGGAGGGGGGCAGCGGGACGCCTGGAAGAAACTGTCGATTCTCCCGGTCCTCGATCAGTGCATCGACTTCGGCCTTCAGATGTCCCCAGATTCGTACTGGCTGTCCCTCGCTACTCAGCAGTATCGCGAGTGCAGTCCCCCAGGAGCCGGCACCCAGAACCGCTACGGCTTGTTCCCTGGTGCCGCTCATCAATGCTGACTTTGGCCTTCTGTCTCAGCCTCGGCACGTTTTGCCCGCTCCTGCTGGTGTTGAGCGTAGATCATGTCGAAATTGACCGGCTGCAAAACCATCTGCGGAAAACTGCCCTTGGTGATCAGGTCAGAGACAACTTCCCGCACATAGGGAAACAGCTGATTGGGACAGAAGGCGCCCAGCAGGGGACCCATCTCCTGCTCCGGGAAGCCCTTGGCGGTGAAGATCCCGGCCTGTTTGACTTCTGCCAGATAGGCGGTCTGCTCACCCAGTTTCGTCGTGACCGTGACCGTCAGGGTGACCTCGAAAACATCATCGGTGAGTTTGTTGACTTCGGTATTCAGATTGACCCCGGTTTCCGGTTTCCACTCCTGCTGGAAAACAGCCGGAGAGTTGGGGGTCTCAAAAGAGATATCCTTGGTGTAGATGCGTTGAACGGCAAATTCTCGGTTCGGCGCGTCTTGCTTGGCTTCTTCGGTCATGTTGGTTTCCTGGTGGTGAGACTACTTTTTCTTACGCGTGACAGGCAGGTTGTCACTCTGCCAGGCGAGTATACCGCCTTTTAGGTTGAACACCTCTTCAAACCCGGCTTTCTTCAAATGTTGGCAGGCGGCGGATGACTGGGCACCGGATCGACAGCTGACGATGATCGGTTTGTCCTTATATTTGTTCAACGCACCGATCTGGCTGGCGAAGCCATTGCTGGGAATATTGATGGCATTGATGATGTGGCCTTTGTTGAAGTCCGCTGCCGGCCTGACATCGACCACCACCGCTTCCCGGCTGTTGATCAACTCTGTGGCGGCGGAGGGCCCGACAGCGCCTTTGTTGCTGTGAGAGAGATTGAAGATCAAAAGGCCCGCGACCAGTGAAAAGGACGTGACGAGTACCCAGTGATTCATCGCAAATTCGATGAGTTGTTCCATTCGGCGCCTCATGTGCAGCTGATTGTTCTACAGGGAGCGGAGTTTATACCAGCCAGCAGCAATGGTTAAGGGGTGAGTGGCCAGAGCAGGTAAAAATGGCTGTGCAGAGCACAGCCATGGGAGTTTTTATCTGATTCTGCGGGGCGGCAGCAGGAGGAGGCTTTGCTGTTGAGCGATCAGGGGGTGTGGGTACAGAAGACTTCCCGCATCATGCCGATCAATTTCAGGGTGCGGAAATCGCTGACCCGATAGTAGACCCGGTTGGCATCCTTGCGCGATGCGAGAATGCCCTTGTCCCGTAAAATCGCAAGGTGCTGTGAGATATTGCTCTGAGAGGTGCCCACCTGTTCGACAATCTCCTGGACACTGACTTCCTGACCGCCAAGGGTGCATAGAATCTTCAGCCTCAGTGGATGCGACATGGCCTTCAGAGAGCGGGAGGCGCGGTCAACATCGTCATCTGTGGCAAACAGATTAGTCATGCCCTCGGGTTCATGCAACTCCAGGGGTTGGGCGCTTTTACTGTACTTGTGTTCCATATACGTCCAGCCTTTTATTAGTAACTAATACAATAATACGCTGTTTTTCGTGGCAATGAGAACCCCTTTATTTGTTCTGGTTACTTTTTGTCCAATTTTTTGCATATCCGGGGCTACCAGCTAGCCCTCAAGCCTTACAGATTGCAGGGATAAACCGATTTCAGTCCCAATCTGAACTAAAAAACCGGCAAACCCCGTTTATCACCCATCAAATCCCGTTGCTTTTCTGGTCTGCTCTGTTATTTGGTGATTTAATTGCGACTGAATTGTCAGACAGTTTTTTTTGACCATCAATTACCACCGCTTACCGCGCAAAAAAGTCTTGAGTTAAAGAGAATCAACATGAGCGACAGACCTAAACCGGTCGTCCTGACCATTCTGGATGGTTGGGGTTATAGTGAAGACACAGAAGTAAATGCCATCACAGAAGCCCGTACTCCGGTTTGGGATCGATTGTGGCGTGAGCATCCGCATACCCTGATTACCACGACGGGGGCAGCCGTGGGTTTGCCGGGTGGTCAAATGGGCAACTCCGAAGTGGGTCATCTCAACCTGGGGGCCGGTCGAGTCGTCTACCAGGAGTTTACCCGGGTCTCCCGTTCAATCCGCACCGGCTCCTTCTTCACCAATCAGACGTTGACCGCCGCCGTGGACAAGGCGGTCGAGAGCGGCACGACGGTGCATCTGCTTGGGCTGCTCTCTCCGGGCGGTGTGCACAGTCATGAAGAACACATACATGCGATGGCCAAGCTGGCGGTCGATCGTGGTGCCAAGCAGGTCTATTTCCATGCTTTTCTGGATGGCCGGGATACGCCGCCGAAAAGTGCCGAAGCCTCTCTGGTCGCCCTGAATGAAGTGTTTGAATCATTGGGTGTGGGGCGCATCGCCAGTCTGATCGGGCGCTACTACGCGATGGATCGGGATAACCGCTGGGAGCGGGTGGAACAGGCCTACAATCTGCTGGTGGACGGCCAAGCGGAATATCAGGTGGAAGATGCGATCAGCGGACTGAACGACGCCTATCAACGGGGTGAGACCGATGAGTTTGTCGCCTCAACCTCGGTGACCCCGGCGGGCGCATCCCCTGCCCGAGTGGAAGATGGTGATGTGATGTTGTTTCTCAACTACCGGGCGGACCGGGCAAGACAACTCACCAAGTCTTTTGTCGAGACTGACTTTGATGCCTTCAAACGAGAGCGGGTTCCGGCCTTGGCGGAGTTTGTCAGCCTGACCCGTTACCACAAACAGTTTGATATCCCGGTCGCCTTTCCTCCCGAGAAATTGCGCAATGTGTTTGGCGAATACATCGCCAAACAGGGTCTGCTGCAGTTGCGTCTGGCTGAGACGGAGAAGTATGCCCATGTCACTTTCTTCTTCAATGGCGGACGTGAAAAACCGTTTGAAGGTGAAGACCGGATTCTGGTGCCCTCTCCCCAGGTAGCCACCTACGATGAGAAGCCGGAGATGAGCGCGGAAGAGGTAACGGACCATCTTGTCGAAGCCATCGAGAGCGGTAAATACGATGCCATCATCTGCAACTTCGCCAACAGCGATATGGTGGGTCATACCGGCAAGTTCGAGGCGGCCAAGCTGGCCATCGAAACCCTGGATCACTGCCTGGGTCGTGTGCTCAAGGCGCTGCATCGGGTCGATGGCGAAATGCTGCTCACCGCCGACCACGGCAATGCGGAACAGATGGAGGATCATATCAACCATCAGCCACATACGGCCCACACCACCAATCCGGTGCCGCTGATCTATATCGGCCGGCATAACGCCCAGCTGCTAGAAGGTGGCGCACTCTGCGATATCTCCCCGACGCTGCTGAAGATCATGGGGTTGTCACAACCGGATGAGATGAAGGGGCACTCTCTGATTGAGTTTGATGAGGCTTGATCTGTGTTGCGTCTGAGTCGCCTTGTGGCGCTCTGTGTTGGTGGCTGTCTCGCCTTGATGGCGTTGCAGGTAGCAGCAGAGGCCTCTGAAAAGGAGGCGAAGACAAAGCTCGAAGAGGTCAAACGCAAGATTCAGACGCTGCAGCAGCAGTTACGCAGTACGGAAGGCAAGCGGCAGGAGCAGAGCCAGGCGCTGCAGGAGATGGAGACGCAGATCGGTACCCTGGCGCGCCGGATTCGGGTCACCGGGCAGACTTTGAAGCGCCAGCAGCGTCGTCTGTCGGAGTTGGAGGGTGAGCGGGCCGATGCCCGTCTGCGCCTGGATCAACATCGATCATCGCTGGAACGACAGCTGCGCGCCGCCTACGCCATGGGGCGGCAGGAAAAAATGAAAATCCTGCTCAATCAACAAGATCCAGCAGTAGTCAGTCGGGTGATGGTGTATTACGATTACTTTAATACGGCCCGCCTGAAACAGATGGAACAGATTCGGGTGAATCTGCAGAAATTGAACACGATTGAGCAGCAAATTGCTCGGGAGGAGCAGCGCCTGCAACAACTCCAAGCAAAAAACCTGACTCAGAAGAAGCAGCTCGAAGCGGCTCAGTCGGGGCGTAAAAAGATCATTGCCAGTCTCAACAGCCGATTGAAAAACAAAGGGCAGGAGCTGCAAAGTCTGAAGACCGATGAGAAACAGCTGCAGTCTCTGCTGCAGGAGATACAACAGGCGCTGGTGGATATCCCGATCAATCCAACCGCCCATGTCGCCTTTCAAAAGCGCAAAGGCAAGCTGCCCTGGCCATCCAGCGGCAAGCTGGTTGCCCGTTTCGGTTCTACCCGGGAGGTGGGAAAACTGAAATGGGACGGGGTGCTGATCTCCGCACCGGAAGGACAGGAGGTGCGGGCGATTCACCACGGCAGAGTGGCATTTGCCGACTGGTTACGCGGTTTTGGTTTGCTGTTGATCATTGATCATGGTGAAGGCTTTATGAGTCTTTACGGGCACAATCAGAGTCTCTTCAAAGAGACCGGAGAGTGGGTGGAGCCAGGTGAGGTGGTTGCCCAGGTGGGTAATAGCGGGGGCCGCTCCTCATCGGGGGTCTATTTTGGAATCAGGCATAACGGAAAGCCAAAAAATCCAACCCAATGGTGTCGTCGAATCCGGGGTCGGGTGATTGCGGGTAAGGCTGTGAAGGAACTATCTTTTTATCCAGTTACTCACAACACACAGAGCGACAGATTGGCAACACGCTGAGGATCATGGATGGAGACCGGTCAGCAGAGTGTTTCAAGCGGCGGGTTGAGCATTGGCAGACCCTGTTGAGATGCTCCGGCCGCATCGAATAATGAGCCAGCTACTGAAGTAGTGGCACAAATGTAGGAAAAGCAGATGATGAAAGCCGTTATGCGGAATAACCGACTGGGTTTCAGCCTGATAGTGATGGCTGTCATGCTGGTACCTTTGGCACTGCCTGCAGAGGAGGATGGGGAGTCCAAGAACAACCTGCCGCTGCAGCAGCTGAGAACCTTTGCGGATATTTTCGGACGGATCAAAGCCAACTATGTGGAGCCTGTGGAGGATGAGGTGTTGCTGGAAAACGCCATCCGCGGCATGGTTTCCGGGCTCGATCCCCACTCCAACTATCTGGATGCGGAAGACTATAAGGACCTGCAGGTCGGCACCAAAGGTGAGTTTGGTGGCCTGGGCATCGAGGTGGGTATGGAAGATGGCTTTGTCAAAGTGATCGCGCCGATCGATGACACGCCGGCGGCCAGGGCCGGTGTACGCAGCGGCGATCTGATCGTGCGTCTCGATGAGACACCGGTTAAGGGCATGAGTCTGAATGAGGCGGTTGCCCTGATGCGCGGCAAACCGGGTACCCCGCTGGAGCTGACCATCATCCGCAAAGGCGAAGAGAAGCCGATCAAAATCACCGTGGTGCGGGATGTGATTCGGGTTGCCAGCGTCAAGAGCCGGCTGCTGGACGATCGCTTCGCCTATTTACGCATCTCCCAGTTTCAGACCCATACCGCACGGGACATGCTGAAAGTGCTGCGCAAGCTGAAAGGCGAGTCCGAGGGTGATCTGCTGGGTATGGTGCTGGATCTGCGCAACAATCCGGGCGGCGTGTTGAATGCCGCTGTCTCGGTCAGTGATGCCTTTCTCGAAGATGGCCTGATCGTCTATACCAAAGGACGTGAGAGCGACTCCCAGTTGCGTTTTGAAGCGGCGCCGGACGATGTGCTCGAAGGGGCGCCGATCGTGGTGCTGGTGAATGAAGGCTCCGCCTCCGCTTCGGAGATCGTGGCCGGTGCGCTGCAGGACCATGGGCGCGCTGTCATCATGGGCAGTCAGACTTTCGGTAAGGGATCTGTCCAGACCATCATTCCGATCACCGACACCGCCGCTGTGAAACTGACCACGGCACGCTACTTCACCCCATCCGGGCGTTCGATTCAGGCGGAAGGCATCAAGCCGGATATCGAGCTGGAGGACTTTACCCTCTCCAAGGTGGAGAAAGATCAGGTTGGACCGATCAAGGAGTCGAATCTGACCGGGCACCTGGAGAATGGCAACGAGGAGAGTGAGGAGAGCCAGTCATCCGAGTCGGATCAAGGGGACGAGTCGGTGGCCGCTAAAGATTATCAACTGGGTGAGGCGCTGAATCTGTTGAAGGGTCTCGCCATCCTGAATGCCAGAAAAGGGGCGGGTTAACCAACCGATTGCTTGTGCACTATCCGATTCGAATGCGTGTCAACGGAGGCTTCCATAGTCTCCAATTCAGAGCCTGCCACGCCGGCAACGGCAGGCCCACAGCATCTACCCGATGAGCAGACTGCTTCTGATCGGACTATGGACAGTTATCGCCTTCTCTCCTGCCCTCAAAGCTGACGTTCAGCAGAACCCTCAAGCGCAGCCAGCGGTCAGGATCGGCCTGATCATCGATGACCTGGGCAATCAGAAAGCCGCCGGCGAACGGGCGATCAATCTGCCCGGTCCGGTGACTTACGCTTTTTTGCCGCAAACACCGTTCACCTGGCAATTGGCCATCCGCGCGCATGAACTCGATAAAGAGGTGATGCTGCACCTGCCGATGGAGTCTGATCTGGGCAATCCCCTGGGCAATGGGGCACTGACCCTGGCGATGCCAAAATCCCATTTTGTGGCGACTTTGAAGCGTAATCTCGCCTCGGTCCCCTATGTTGTTGGAGTCAACAACCACATGGGGAGTCTGCTGACACGGGATCCCACGGCGATGCGCTGGATCATGTCGGAGTTACGCCGTCAGGGGCTCTATTTCATCGACAGCCGGACTACTGAGCTGACAGTGGCCGAACGGGTGGCGCAACGCCATCTGATCAGCAGCGGACGTCGGGATGTGTTTCTCGACAATGTACCGGAACAGCCGCTGATCAGAGAGCAGTTGCAGAAACTGGTGGCGATCGCCCGGGAGCGGGGTGAAGCGATCGGTATTGGCCACCCCTATCGGGCAACACTGGATGTATTGCAGGAAGAGTTGCCTAAACTTAAACAGCAGGGGATCGAACTGGTCCCGGTTTCTGAAATCATCAAACACAGGAGTCTACAATGGCACGCGTCCTCGTCCCCTTAGCGCAAGGGTGTGAAGAGTTGGAAGCGGTCACCATCACCGACCTGCTGACCCGGGCCGGTGTCACGGTGGTCACCGCCGGGCTCGATGAGAATCCGGTCAAGGCGTCACGTGGCGTGACACTGCTGCCCGATACCACCCTTGATGATGTCAATGCGGATGAATTCGATATGGTGGTGCTGCCTGGCGGCTTGCCCGGGGCCGACTATCTCGACGCCGATCCAAGGATTCATGCGATCCTCAAGCAGCTGCATCAGCAGGGTAAATATACGGCTGCGATCTGCGCCGCACCGAAGGTATTGGCTGGTGCCGGCCTGCTGGATGGGCGCCAGGCGACCAGCTATCCCGGTGTGCTCGATGGTATGGACCTGCCGCAGGTTGAAGTGAAACCCGATGCGGTGATCAGTGACGATAAGGTGATTACCTCCAGGGGGCCGGGAACCGCCATGGATTTTGCCCTGGAACTGATCGAAAAATTGCAGGGCAGGGAGATGCGTAACGAGGTGGAACAGGGGCTTTGTCGCTAAGAGTCCAGCGTCTCCGCAGGTTGATATGCAAAAACTGAGTTAGCTGCAGGGTGCCTCAGCGACCCTGCATCAATTTCGCTGTGGGCGGAACTCCTGGGCTGGAATTTCACTCTCAAGTGACCGGCGTGCCTAATCAGGCTAGAATGCCCGATTGCCTGCCGGGTTAATAACCCTGGCAAAGAGTTACTTAGAGTTATCCATTGCAGACAAACAACATCTGATGTCAACTAACACCCTCCTCCCCCTCCTGCTGCTGGTCTTCATCACCGGTTGCGCCAACTTTAACAGTCGAAGCGAAAGTGAAGGCCAGAGCAGTGCTACAAGTAAGGTTCCTCCAGGCCATCTGATACCAGGCCGGACCTCCGAAGAGGTGGATAGGGGTATCGAGGCTTTAGGTCGGGAGGAGACCTCAGAGGCGAAATCCAAAATAGAGAAACCGGAACTCTTTTACGGCACCGGCAAATTTGTCAAACAGGGACGGACTGGCGGCCGCCGAGGTGCCAGTGAGTCGGCAACCGGCGATATCACCCTGAATTTCGAAAAGGCGGACCTGCGGGAAGTGGTGCAGACGGTGCTCGGTGAGTTGCTGGACGAAAACTACATTCTCGATCCGGCGGTGAAGGGCAGCGTGACCATCCAGACCGGCAAATCCCTGCGCAAAGCGGATCTGCTGCCCACCCTGGAAACCCTGCTGCGCATGAACGGTGCGGCGATGGTGCTGGTGGACGGGATCTACCGGATCCTGCCCCTGAGCAAGGCGATCCAGGGTCAGCAGGTGCCGCGGCTGGCAGACGGCGGTGCACCAATACCGGCCGGTTACGCCCTGCAGGTGGTGCCGGTGAAATATATCGGCGTACGGGAGATGGCCCAGATCCTCCAGCCCCTGGCGCCGGTCAACAGCGTGATTCGGGTCGATGCCACCCGCAACCTGCTGGTGCTTGGCGGCACCGGTGGTGAACTGGCCGGCATGCTGGAGACCATTCAACTGTTCGACGTGGATTGGATGGAGGGACTGTCGGTTGGTTTTTTCCCCCTCAAGTACGCCAAAGTCTCCACCGTGACCAAGGAGCTGCAAGCGATTGTCGGCAGCATGGACAGCAATCCCCTGGAGGGGATGTTTCGGGTGGTGCCTGTGGATGAGGCTGGCGGGATTCTGGTGGTCACCCCACAGAAGCGCTACCTGGACCGGGTGGCGGAGTGGATACCCAGGCTCGACCGGGTCGACAGCCAGGAGTCGGGTACCGGACAAAAACTCTATGTCTATCGGGTTCAGAATGGGGAAGCCGTGGAGCTTGCGGATATGCTGCAGCAGCTCTTCTCCGCTTCAGGGACAACCCAGAAAAAGAGCAAATCCGCCCAGGTCGCCCCGGGCAAGACGAAAAAGACCCTCAGCAGTTCAACCGACAGTGAGTCGCAGAACCTCTCCACAACCTCAGTGGCTCGTATGACCTTATTTGGTGCCGGGGGTAGTGACACAAAGAGCGAAATCAGAGTTGTCGCTGATGACAAGCATAACTCTCTGGTGATCACCGCAACCCCATCTCAATACGCCAACATGCTGGATGCCCTGGAGAAACTGGATGTACGCCAGCTTCAAGTGATGGTGGAGGCAACCATTATAGAAGTGGCCCTGCAGGATGAGTTCAAATATGGATTGCAGTGGGCTTTCAATTCGGATGTAGGTTCCAACTATATCGGTGAAGGTGTGCTGAGCAGTACCACGTCCGCTGTATTGGGCAATACACTGCCCGGCTTCAACTTTTCTGTTCTGCGTTCAGCATCGGATGTGAGAGCGGTATTCAATGCCCTGGCCGAAGATTCTCTGATCCGGGTGCTCTCTTCCCCCTCTGTGATGGTGCTGGATAATGAGACCGCCTCGATCCAGGTGGGTGATGAAGTCCCGATTGTCGACCAGCAGCGTCAATCCACAACTGATTCCGATTCACCCATCATCAATAGCATCAGTTATCGTGAAACCGGCGTGATGCTGGAAGTCACGCCACGGGTCAATCCGGGTGGCCTGGTAACGCTGGATGTAACTCAGGAGGTGAGTGATGTCTCTGATGTGGTGGCATCCAGTACTTCCGGGTCGCCAACCATCTCGACCCGCAAGATCACCAGTACCGTTGCGGTAAAGAATGGAGAAGTGCTGGTGCTCGGAGGACTGATCACCGACCGGGATAACGAAGGCACCTCTGGTCTGCCGTTCTTAAGCAAACTGCCTTTGATTGGCTGGCTGTTTGGACAGGAGTCGACTTTCAGCAAACGAACGGAACTGGTGGTGGTGCTGGTGCCGACCGTAGTATTCAACTCTGACGACAACCGCCAGGTGGTGGAGTCCTTCCGAGCCAAGCTGCAGGGATTGAAAGGTTCTTTTTAGCCCATGATTGTCATGGGATTTGAATCAACTTGCTCTTAGGAGTATATGGCCTTTGGTCCTACGTCGTAAAAAGGACTTGTGGGGAAGCTCTGCATTATTAGTGTAAAGAGGGATTGAGGAAGAACCCTCAAAAGTGGCGAGTTGAAAACTAGTCTGAAACCCAGATATGGTTTGCCTTGTTAATTAGATGTTATGGGCTCTTTTTGGCAGGAGGGGAGGATTCCGTATCTCTTTCTTGAGCAGGAGAGGAGATTAAATCTGAGATTACCTCTCTACCTTTGACTACAAATGTAGAATTTTCAGGTAGTGCAAGTAAAACTAAGACTCCGGCTATTATACTTAAGACTATCGCTAGAGAAGCCTTACCAGCGAATCTTGCTGTTTTTATCCAATATTGCTTGAGTTTTGGTGTTATGGTTCCCGGGTCTTGGTATTGCGTCAGAAGCTGATCTTCTAATTCTAGTGCATCAACAAGTATCTCTTCTAAGATAGTTGTTACGGATTCACCTTGCGTTTCTTTCCTAAATGCTCCTCTGCGAGCTTTCTCAATGTTGCGTATCTTTGTTTTTAGTGGGCGTGGAACTGCGCCTTCTATAACTTCAATTCGAAATATTTCACTATGAATTTGGTCTCGTTTCGTGATGATCGAGAGTTTTAGGCTATCTCTCTTTGCTCGTTCAATATGGGCACGAGCTTGCTGTATGTTTGAATTTGATGTACTTAAATTGTCCCCTTCATATGCTCTTGCTAGATGCGTAAGAGCGTTTCTTATCTCGTTGTTAATTTGCTCTGGGTGACTTTCGGCAATTGAAATTGTTGTACCGTAAACATCTAAAAAATCATCAAAATAATCTTTTAGAATGACATCTTCTACAGCTTTTTGAACATTTTGCTGTTCTTCATCGGAGAGAGGCATGGAAATCCCTTGGCTACCTATGCCACCTCTTAGGAAGATGTTATAGGAGTGATGCTTGGAGGTTTATCTGCGAATGATAGTTAACCAAACTTTTTGGTTCGGAAACTCTTGTCAACATCTTTTCTGGTGGATATGCGACCTGTTCCAATATGCATGCTACCCCTAACTTTGGCAATATCAGGACGAACAACCTTAACCTTAAGGTCGCGCCTTTCTTCTGTACGCTCGATCTTATGCTTCTTCATGTAATCACGAAGACGTTTGCGAGTTGATTTGTTTATAACCATTTTCCTTGTTCCATAGCCATTATAGGGCGCAATTATTTACGATTTAGACTCTCTACAGGCAACATATGGAGGCGGGCCAGAAAAAATAATAGGGGTAACGATTCTAAGAATCCCCCTTCGCAAGAAAGCGGAATACAGTAAATTAACTGCATTAAATGTGCAAATCTTATTAGTCATTAGGACCACAAGTACGCCATTAAGTGTCATTTATGAGACAGTGGTACAATCCGCACAACTGTGCGGATTGTACCACTGCTCAGTAAGTATTACTAGATTTCTCTGTTTTTTAGCTGCTGACTATCACAAAACTTAATTTTTTCTCTTTTCCCGAGGCTCTTTCTAAGTGGCGGCTCAGTATTGCTGCCGGCGGTCGAGCCGCCGATAGCCAATCGCCTCACTCAGATGCTGGGTGTGGATCTCTGAGCTGGCTTCGAGATCGGCAATGGTGCGCGCCACTTTGATGATGCGGTGATAGGCGCGCATCGACAGCCCCAGTTGATCGACCGCCTTCTGCAGCAGTTTCTGCCCCGGCTTGTCGATGCGGATATGGGTCTCGATTTCACTCCCGGCGAGGGCCTGATTGGTCTTTCCCTGTCTTTCATACTGACTTCTCCTGGCGGCCAGAATCCGCGCCTGGATCTGCTCACTCCCCTCCTCCCGGCGGGTGCTCTGTGTGCCGCCGATCGGGATCGGTTGTCTGGGGACTTCCACATGCATATCGATGCGGTCGAGCAGCGGGCCGGAGATGCGGTTGCGGTAGCGGCTGATCTGTTCGAGCGTGCAGTGGCAGCGGTTACTGCCGTCTCCAAGATGGCCGCAGGGGCAGGGGTTCATGGCGGCGAGCAGCTGGAAGCGGGCCGGGTAGTCGGCCTGTCGATTGGCCCGGGAGATGGTGATCGAGCCGTTCTCCATCGGTTCACGCAGCACCTCCAGTACATGCCGGTCATACTCGGGCAGCTCATCGAGAAACAGCACCCCATGGTGGGCCAGGGAGATCTCCCCCGGTTTTGGATGACTGCCACCGCCGACCAGAGCCACCGCAGAAGCGGTATGGTGCGGGGCACGGAATGGGCGTCTGTTCCAGCCCCTCGCATCAAACGGCTGTTGCTGGGCAAGTGAGCGAATTGCAGCACTCTCCAGGGCCTCCTGCTCAGTCATCGGTGGCAGGATCCCGGGCAGTCTGGCGGCCAGCATCGACTTCCCGGTTCCGGGTGGTCCTATATAGATTAGGGAGTGCGCACCGGCCGCTGAGATCTCCAGTGCGCGTTTCGCCTGTTGTTGACCGATGACATCGGCCATATCGGGCTGCTCCAGTGTCGACTCGACCAGGGCCTTTTGTTGAGTCGGCAGTGTCTCCAGGCCTTTGAGGTGAGCGCAGACCTGTAACAGATGAGTGGCGGGTTGGCAGGTCAGACCCTCGACCAGAGCAGCTTCCGCCGCGTTCTCTTCCGCAAGGATCAGCGCTCGCTTGGCATCCCGGGCAGCCAAAGCGGCGGGCAGTATGCCATGTACCCGACGCAGTTGACCCGACAGGGCCAGCTCACCGGCAAACTCATACTGATCCAGGGCCTGTTTCGGGATCTGCCCGGAGGCAGCGAGAATGCCCAGGGCGATCGGCAGGTCGAATCGTCCCCCCTCTTTCGGCAGATCGGCCGGCGCCAGATTGATGGTGATACGGCGGGCGGGAAATTCGAACTGACTGTTGATCAGGGCGCCCCTGACCCGGTCCTTGCTCTCTCGCACCGCCATCTCTGGCAGGCCGACGATAGAGAGTGCAGGGAGACCGTTGGCGAGATGGACCTCGACTGTCACCAGGGGTGAGTTGATGCCCTCCTGGGCACGGGAATAGAGGATCGCGAGAGACATGGCTTCCTTGCATGGTGTAGCGGGTCGATGGT
>JAEPDS010000050.1 GCA_016842065.1 Candidatus Thiodiazotropha sp. 'RUGA' | reverse complement strand
CCGATATCGTGTCCGTAGGTATCGTTTACCGCTTTGAAGTTATCCAGATCGAAGTAGAGGATCGACATCGAACTGCCTCCCATGGAAGCCAAACGAAACTGCAGATCAAGAATTTCTATACCGGCTCGTCGGGTAAGCATACCGGTCAATACATCGTAACTGGCACGACTGACTTGTGAGAGCATGTAGCGCAGCTGGGTCAAGGAGGAGAACAGGGCAACCCCAAGGATCAGAATCAACAGCCACATGGTGGAAACCGCCTGGGGTATTTCGGCTTCACTGCCGGGAAACGCAGAAATCAGTGTGACCAGAAACAGGGGCACCGCATAGGCCAGGAACTCAACCAGGGTCAACGGGAAGAGGGTTAATCCGGCCACCATCACAAACGGCAGCAAGCCGTAGAGCCCGGCAATGATCTGCTCCTGACTGGTAAGCGGATAATCCTCAATCCAATAACCGGAAGCGAGATAGAAAAGCGGAGTGACCGCAAGCATACCGGCCAATAACAGGCGCGCCCGCTTCATGGTCGGCTCGCGACGGGACAACCAGGCCAGCATGGCGAAAACCATTCCGGATACCGCTCTGATTGTCAGCAGACCGCCCCACAGGGCACTGGGCAGAAAAAGCAGATCGATGATCGACCAGGCCGGCACCAGTACCGCAAACACAACACAGAAGAAAAATACCCGGCTCTGAATGATGGTAGCCCGGTGGCCGGAGATTGGCAGACCATGTTCCTTGGTCGTAAACAACTCGTAGAGTTGATCTTTGGTATATATTCCTAATGATTCACTGATCGTAATATACATTTTCTCAATGCTGGTCATTCCGTTAGATCCCACAACATCGTGGCTATGACTATAGCGCTTGTTGCCTGAATTCCTTGATCGCTAAACAAGCAATCGGTGATCCAGGTCAAAAGACCCATCCATAGTATCCACACAAACAACGCCGACAGGTTCCACCAATCGGGAGGGCTCGATAATCAACAGCAGAACCACGACAAAATAAGCCCGCTATTCTACATGGTTTTAGGCCTGCTTCTGCGAAGAATTTTGCAAATTGTTCTATATTTATTGTGCTAGATCAGTTAAATCGTTTGACTAGGTTGAGTCATCGGATGTTCGGTTACGTCAAGCGCTGATATCGGTAACAGAATATTAGAATGAAGGAATGATTTACTATTTGTCAGGTTGGTGTCTCAGCAGATTCACAAGCCTCACATCCCTGCCCTTTTGATCCCTTAAAGATCAAGTGCAATCGGTCAACAAGCTCCACCTTCAATCGATTCAGCGACAGAGCACAGATCGGGAATGCTATGGAGAGAGACATGGAGAGGCTGGCACAAAATTTCTTTCAGTTTTTCAATCCCCGCTATGCCGCTTCCCGACATCAAAAGCGCTTCAGTTACAGCATCCGTTACAAAGTCTATGCAGAAGAGTTGGGCTGGGAACCGCCCAGCAGCAGCCGCCTTGAAACCGACCAATGTGATGAGTATTCCCACCACTGCCTGCTTGAGCACATCCGTAGCGGCGATGTGGCAGGTTGTGTCAGGTTGGTGGTCCCGTCAGCGGGCAGAGCGGATAGCTACCTGCCCTATCAGTTGCACCAGATCCCCAACATAGCGAGCGAACGCCTGTTGCAAATCCCACCTGCGGATATCGGTGAAATCTCCCGCTTGGCTGTGCCACTCCATTTTCGGCGCAGGGCCAACGAAGCGGGCAAACCGTTTATCCTGGAAAGTCACAGTACAAATAAAATCTATACTGAAGAGGAGCGGCGTAATTTCCCCAACATAGCCATCGGTCTCTATCTGTCATCGATCGCCCTGGTCGATCTATGCCGGCTGAAGTTGGTGTTGGTGGTGATGGAACCCAGACTGCAACGCCACCTGAATCGTTACGGACTCCGGTTCCACAAAATCAGTGACACCTTTGAACTGCATGGTAAACGTGCACTGTTTGAACTGCCAAGCAGTGAACTGACCAGCAACATGCCTGATGACATCAGGCTCCTCTACGATTTGATCAAACAGAATCTTGCGCAACAGCCCTGGCAATTCCCTGGCGCTAAACCACAATTGCACTCGAATGAAAAATTTTGATTATCAACTGGCGTTTTCAAGGAATATCGGCTGGCTTACCGAAGCAGAGCAGCAGCAATTATCGAATGCCCGAGTTGCCATCGCAGGCCTGGGAGGGGTGGGTGGCAGCCACCTGCTTACCCTGACCCGGCTTGGAATAGGACGATTCAATCTGGCCGATTTCGACAGTTTTGCGATTGAAAACTTCAATCGTCAAACAGGCGCAAATCTCAATACGGTCGGTAAAGCCAAGCTCGACACCATGATCGATGCCGCCCTGGCAATCAATCCGCAGCTGGATATCAAACCATTTCCAGAGGGGGTGAAAGCGGATCAAGCAGAAGCGTTTTTACTGGATTGTGACCTCTATCTGGATGGCCTCGATTTTTTTGCCATGACGGCAAGGCGGGCTGTGTTTGCCGCCTGTTATGAAATGGGACTGCCTGCGGTTACGGCAGCGCCATTGGGAATGGGTTCGGCACTGCTCTGCTTCTTGCCAGGCGAGATGAGTTTCGAAGCCTACTTTCAACTTGAGGATGTCGATGAGTATCAGCAATATTTGAGATTCCTGGTCGGCCTGGCCCCGGCAAGACTGCACCAGGCTTACCTGGTTGAGCCGCAGCGGATCGATCTGCTGGCGAAGCGTGGTCCCTCGACTGCCATGGGCTGTGAAATCTGTGCCGGCTTTGCCGCCAGTCAGGTTCTGAAACTACTGCTCGGACGAGGAGCCGTTGCTGCGGCCCCTTGGGGGTTGCAGTTCGATGCCTACGAAAACCGACTCGCCAAAACCTGGAGGCCCGGCGGAAATCGTCACCCGTTGCAGCGACTGGCAATCTGGCTCGGCAGCCGCCAGTTGGCCGCTTCCGCAGGAACCCCTTCGCTGTTTGATGATCAACTATAGTTCCGTTTATCCGAATTACTGCGACATCCACACCAAGGTCAAAACAGAGCTTAAGATTAGCCCTCCCGGAGGAATCATGTGCCATACAGCGCTCTATCTAAAATCATATCTGATTCTGATCGCCACAATGATCTCAGTTACCCCCCTCCAGGCTGACCAGTCAGAGCGTCAATATGATCTGGTACAGCTCAATGCCTATGCCACAATGGAGGTGGATAACGACACCCAGATTGCCACCCTCTACGCTCAAAAGGAGGGCACCGACCTAAAACAGCTGAGCGATCAGATCAACACGCTGATCGCAGACGCGGTGAAAACCGCGAAACAGCGAAGTGATGTCAAGGTCAGTACACTGGGCTACCGAACCTCTCCCCGCTATCATCAACAACAGCTTATCGGCTGGAGGGTTCGGCAATCGATTCGACTGGAGAGTAAAGCAAGCCCTGCCATGAGCAGTTTGCTCGGCAGTCTGCAATCCACATTGGCTTTGGAATCCCTCAGTTACACCATTTCAACAAACAAACGCCAGGCTGCCGAGGAGTCGCTTACCGCCCAGGCGATCAGTGCTTTTCGCAAACGAGCCGAGCAAGTCACTGAACAGATGGGGCGCAGCCGATATCGTCTGGTCGAAATGAACCTGCAGACCATTGACCACTCCCCGGCACCCTACCCGATGCGCGCCAACATGATGGCTATTGAGGGGCGAGCATCAGCGCCCACCCTTGAGGGTGGCAGCCAGACTTTAAGAGTGGATGCGAACGGAAAGATTGAGTTGCAACTGGATTAGCTGCCGTTGGAGCGGACGGACCGGCCTTGCAGCAGGCACTTCAACCCACTCAGCAATACAATTAGGAACAACAGTCATAGATAAGAGCCGGTCCGGTAAAAAAGCTCACCTTTAAGCCGATAGACCCTGTAGCGGCACAGCAAAGCTATGTTCAACCCGCCGTATCAGCCGCGTCGGGTGCAAGATACGGCTCTTTCCGGTCAACCAGGGGCCTGCTTGGATTATTTGCCGGCTGCATTTGAATGACAGATAAAAACCGAAAGAGACAACCACAGCATTGAGCTGTTGAAAAGCCTATGGGTAACCTATCCATGGCAAGGATGCTGTCATTACTGCTGAGTTTGCTCTTAACCAGTCAATCTACGACAGGGATTGCCGCTGAAGTTCCAAGCTACGCGATCGGTGTGCTGGCGAAACGTGGAGAGTCGATCACTCTGCAACGCTGGTCTGCAACCGCAGACTATCTGACCCAACAGATCGCGGATGCCCAATTCCACATCGTTCCCTTGCCATTCGAAGGGATCGACCCCGCAATCCAAACCAAACAGATCGATTTTTTACTCGCCAATTCCGGAATCTATATCAGGGCAGAGCATGATTTCCGCGCCTTCCGCATCGCCACCCTGATCAACAAGGTCGGCGATTACGGCGTGAGCCGTTTCGGTGGCGTCATCTTCACACGTAAAGATAATTCAGCTCTGCAGCGATTGAGTGACCTGAAAGGCACCAGATTCGGCGCGGTGAATCCGACTTCACTAGGTGGTTTCCTGATGGCCAAGCGGGAACTGCTATCCCATGAGATCGACCTGGACAGGGAGACAACGCTGCATTTCTTCGACACCCATGATGCGGTGGTTGATGCTGTCATCAGAGGCGAGGTAGACGCAGGAACGGTTCGAACTGATACGCTGGAACAGATGTCCGCCAGCGGCTTGGTTAAACTACATGAGATCAAGGTACTCAACTTACAGACCAACCAGGGCTTTCCCTATCTGATCAGCACCCAGCTCTACCCGGAGTGGCCGCTAGCCGCGCTGCCACACACCCCCAAATCGCTTGGCGAAAAGGTCTCAATTGCCCTGCTGAAAATACCTCAGGACCACTCAGCAGCCATGACCAGCCGGATTTTCGGCTGGACGGTACCGGCAAACTATGAACCCGTCCATGAGCTCTACCGAAACTTGAACATTCCACCACACAGGCGTCTTCCTCCCACCTTGATTGAGTGGACCGAGCACCATCCAATTGCAACGTTCATGAGTCTGGCGTCAATACTGCTGATCGTAATCTCAATAGCGCTGCTCACGGAGAACAATCGCCGTTTGCGTAACACCCAACGTCGGCTCTCCGACACGATCGGCAAACTGAGATCCACTGAATCGAAACTGAAACACAACCTCGCCCAACTACAAGAGAGTGAAAACAAGTTTACCCAGTTGGCTGAGTCCGCACTGGATGCCATCATCATGCTCGATCAACAGGGAAAAATTGAGTTCTGGAATCCAGCGGCCAGTCGAACCTTCGGCTACACATCAGCACAGGCAAAACAGCTGGATATCGACCAATGGCTTTGTTGCGATCAACCGTCAAACCCGATTCTTGACTATATCGGCAATTGCAACAGCCCTCGAACCGGCACTCTTTTGGAGCTCGAAGCGATACGACGATCCGGTGAACCCTTCCCCGTCGAAGCCGCCATCTCCTCAGTCCCCCTAGACGGCGGCTGCCATGTGATCTGCCTGGTACGGGACATTACTCAAAGAAAAATCATTGAAACCGAACGGGAGCAGTTGGCACTGCAACGCACTCAACACCATAAAATGACGGCATTGGCGCAACTGGCGGATGGCATCGCCCATGAGATCAACACCCCCATCCAGACCATCAACAACAATCTGAACTTCATCCAAGAGGCCCATCAGGATACCCATGATCTGATATCGACCTACCTGGCGCTGACAGCGGCGATCGAAAGCAATTCCGATCTCGCGTCGAAGTTGGAGACCTGCAATGAGAAGCGGGAGGAGATCGATCTGGACTACCTCAGAGATGAGGTCGCAACCACCATCCGGCAGTGTCTCCAGGGTACCGAACAGGTCTCCAGAATTGTTCGATCAATGCGCATTTTTACTTCCGATAACGCCGTCCATGAGGCTACTGACCTGAATAAACTGATCAGGGACATCGTCGGTATCAGTCGCTATCAGTGGGAGCCGATTGCTGAGTTGGAAACAGACCTGGATGAATCCCTGCCGTTGGTGAGCTGTTCACCCAGTGAGATGCATCAGGCCCTGATCAACATCCTGATGAATGCGGTCCAGGCATTGGAAGAGAAGTCAAAACAGGGATCAGGGAAGATCACCATCTCCAGCCGCCGACAGGAGCTGTATGTGGAACTGGCCATTTCGGATAATGGCGACGGTATCCCCGAATCAGCCCAGGAACAGATCTTCAATCCATTCTTCACGACAAGAGAGGTGGGAGAAGGCACTGGACAGGGACTCACCCTCAGTCACGATATCGTGGTACGAAAACACGGTGGTAAGCTGGACTTCAGCACAGAAGCCGGTATCGGCACGTCTTTCCGTCTCCAATTGCCGTTGAATCGAGCCGAACAAAAATCAACAACCGACTGAAAAGCCTGGTTTAATAGTACGATCAGCTGCATAACCAAGCAATTGGCTCTGAAAAAATCCAGGTTTGTTAATTATTCGTCCGATGGCTTAAAAAAATAGCAACTCCCGCCGATACCTTATTTACCTGTATTCAATAACGCCTGCAGTTTTCTGCGAGGATCACACCATGTTTGGCTTAAGTAATAAAAAGACCCTCACCCTACAAGCAGATCAGATCACCCAGCAGGAAGCTAAGATTCAGGCACTGGAACAGCAACTGGCCGCTGTAAACGGAGACAACGACAGACTCCGGCAGGAACAGCAGAATCTGCAGAGTGAAAGAGAATTCTATCAACAGCTGTTTGCCAATTTTTCCAGCTTTGGTGAGTCGTTCAGCCAGTTGCAACACTCCCTGAGCCACACGGCAAACTCCATGAAGGCAGAGAAGCAGAGCGCCATCAAAGGTTCAGAGATCTCCTCGCAGGCCATCTCCGGAGTTGAGGTGATGAGCAGCGAGATCGATAACGTCACCCACATTTCCCGGGAAAGCTCCGACAGCGTGGTGAAACTCAGCACCATCGCAGACAGCATCAGCAACTTTGTCAGTATCATTCAGGGAATTTCAGAGCAGACCAATCTGCTGGCGCTCAACGCTGCGATAGAGGCAGCGAGGGCTGGTGAGATGGGCCGGGGATTTGCCGTGGTTGCCGATGAGGTGCGTAACCTGGCTGGCAGAACCCGTGAGGCGACCACAGAAATTGCCGCTCTGGTCGACACCATCACCCAGGAGACAAAAAAGTCTGTGGAGACCATGTCATCGGTGATGGACGTCACGGACAGCTTCCAGAATCAGGTAACCGAATCCGTACAGATGATCAAAAAGCAGTTCGAGCTATCCAAGGAGATGGAGAGCGCCATCGCCTCGACCTCACTGCGAACCTTTGTTGAGCTGGCAAAGCTCGACCATCTGATCTTTAAGTTCGGCGTCTATAAATCCTTCATGGGACTCACAGAACCGGAACCCGATAAGTTAGCGGATCACAGAAACTGTCGCCTGGGCAACTGGTACTACAACGGGGAAGGTCAGGATTGCTTCTCCCAGCTCAATGGCTACCGCGAGATCGAGGCACCGCATATTGATGTACACAAGAGTGGCAAACTGGCGTTGGAATACGCCAAGGCCGGAGACCATAAAAATGGCATCAGCGCGATCTCCAAGATGGAAGATGCCAGTTTGCAGGTACTTTCAAGTCTGGAACAGTTGGCCCGCACCGGCGAGACCAACTCCAGCATCCTCTGTACCAGCGACCATTGAACGGCTCAAACAGAGCGGCTCCTCAACAGAATCAACTGGACCACCAGCAATCCACTGACCACTCGGGTCAGTGGGTTGCTATCAGTCGCAGAGTTCAGTGCTGTGCATCCATCAGCGCGGCAGCGCGCTCAACCATCTTATCGACTATCGCATAGATCCCGACGTGCCTGCTGGGACTGAGATGCTCCTCCAGGTGAAGACGCTTGAACAGACTGTCCACATCCATGCTACGGATCTCCTCTAGACTGCGATAGGAGAGCAGATCGATCAACACAGCCAACACACCTTTAATGATGGCGGTGTCACAGTCCCCTTGAAAACGGATCAAACCTGACTGACCGGGATCCATCTGAGCCGCCACATGCACGGTACTCATACAGGGCTTAACCCAATTATCCTCAGTTTTAAGAGCATCCGGCATCGACTGCAGATTTTCACCCAACTCAATCAGATATTGATATCGGGTATCCCAATCATCAAGAAACTCGAAGGTTTCGACGATCTGATCAATGTTTTCAACTTCAGACAGAGTGGCCATATCGACTCCTATCCATGCACAACATCCAAATCGGCAGTAGGTGGATTTTCAACCATTCTGCTGATCACGGCAGGCGTCTCAAGTTTGAAGATTTCACACACTGAATGATTCACCACAGCCACAACTCTGTTTCACATTGGGGTTGATGAAGTCAAAGCCCTCGTTGAGCATATTCTCTTTGACGAAATCGATGGTCATGCCATCCAGCATGGGCAGACTCTGATGATTCACCACAATCTTCACCCCATGACTTTCAAATACATGGTCATCCGCATCAACCTGCTCCGCATAATCCACCACATAGGCAAAACCTGAACAGCCACTCTTTTTCGTCGCCAGCCGCAAACCGATACCCGAGCCATGACCGGACAACATCTTGCTGACATGTTCAGCCGCTCTGTCAGTCAACTGTATGGACATCTCGACACCTCTACTATCCCAAATCCGCCGAGTACGACCTGGCGGGAATCACAACAATACAGACACTACAGCAATCCCAACTGCATCTGTGCCTCTTCACTCAACCGCTCCTTACTCCAGGGCGGACTCCAGACCAGATGAACAACCGTATCCTCAACACCAGGCACCGCGTCGATCACACGCCCCACTTCATGGGGCAGGGTTCCCGCTACAGGACAGGCCGGTGCCGTCAGGGTCATATCGATCTCCACCCGACCCTGATCGTCAACCTCCAACCGATAGATCAAACCCAGATCGTAAATATTGATCGGAATCTCCGGGTCATGAACCGTACGCAGAGCTTCAATCAATTGATCCCGGCTTGGAGCATTGCGCTTTCCCTGCCCAGGCAGCAATGACTTTACCGCTTCAGCCAACTGACTCATGTGTTGTCTCCTACTCTGTTGAAGCGACAAAGTTCATGCGTCTGTTGAGCAACTCGATCAAGGCCTGATGCTCAAACTTCTCGACAATTTCCGTCAGAAAACCCTGACACAACAAAGCACGGGCCCGCTGCTCATCAAGCCCGCGAGAGCGCAGATAGAAAATTGCCTGATCATCCAACTGCCCTACCGAGGTACCATGACTGCAGACCACATCATCGGCCAGAATCATCAACTGGGGCTTGGTATCCACTTCGGCCTGTCTCGACAACATGAGATTGGCGTTATGCAGATGGGCCTCGCTTTTCTGCGCCCCCTTGCCGACTTGTATCAGACCATCGAATACCGCTCTACCGGAACCACGCAGGAGTCCTTTGAAGTTCTCCCGGCTGCTGCAACTGGCCACCTGGTGATCAACATCGAGATGGAAATCTGCCAGCTGCCCATCATCCACAAGATAGAGACCATCCAGTTCACAATGGGCATCGGGTTGCTGAAAACGATTTGATATGAAGGTGCGTGACCAGCAGCCTCCAACCGCTGCCATTACCCCGTAATAGGCCGCCTTGCTCTGCAGTGCGATATGCAGATCGCTGAGATGATAGGCCCGACGGCTCTCCATCTGGATACGCTTGTGACGCAGGCTGGCCTGCTCGGCCAGGCTGATCTCAACCACCTGATGGTTGAAGTAGCAACTCATTTGATCCTCAGAAACGAAACGCTCGATCAGCTCAGCCTGACTGCCCCGCTCCATCAGGATCAGGTGACGGGTTGGCAACTTACGTCCTTCCGCCCGGGAACTGCTCAGATGAAGTATCTCCAATGGCCCATCCAGCCTGACATTCTGTGCGACCTGAATCACCGCCCCATCATGAAAACCAGCCAGATTCAACGCGGCAAATCCATCCTCACCCAAGCCTGAGAGACTGCCAACCGCCTGCAAAACCTTGCGATCCCCTGTGGCCATGGCCGCTTTAAGACTCGATACCCTGACGCCACCCGAGGGATAATCAGATTGTTCTTCGATGAACTGACCATCGATAAACACCAGGCGCCCCACCGTCTCAAGCTGTAACAGATGGTCTTCAATCCCGTCATCCTGATCACTTTGCGAAGTGTTGGCCGGAGCGATAAAGCCCTGCTTGAGCAGCCCCTCCACACTGGTATAACGCCAGGCTTCCGAACGTCGATCAGGAAAGCCCAGCGCTTCAAACCGTTCCAGAGCGGCCAGACGCCGGTCGATCATCCAATCACCGGAACTCATGGGCAGAGTTTCGATACCCTGCAGGGCTCCTCTCCTGTATTCACTCAGGGAAGGGGTCATGCCGCCGCCTCCTCAAGCAACCAGCCATAGCCCCTGGCTTCAAGCTCCAATGCCAGATCCTTACCGCCACTGCGTACAATCCGCCCATTCGCCAATACATGCACCTTGTCCGGCTGAATATAGTCGAGCAGTCGTTGATAGTGTGTCACCACAATCATGCCACGTTCCGCGGTACGCAACCGATTGACCCCGTCCGCCACGGTCCTCAAGGCATCGATATCGAGGCCTGAGTCGGTCTCATCGAGTATCGCCAGTTTTGGCTCAAGCATCGCCATCTGCAGAATCTCGTTGCGTTTCTTCTCGCCGCCGGAAAAGCCCGCATTGACCGATCGTTTCAACAGCTTCTCATCGAGTTTCACCTGTCTCGCCTTCTCTTTCACCTGCTTCATGAAACTCAGGGTATCGATCTCGGCTTCACCACGGGCTCTTCGTATGGCATTGATCGATTCACGCAGGAAACTCATATTATTTACCCCGGGCAGCTCTACCGGATACTGCATCGCCAGGAACACGCCTTGCTGGGCCCGTTCTTCAACTTCCAGCTGTAACAGGTCTTCACCCAGATAGCGCACTTCACCACCGGTTACTGAATAGCCGTCACGTCCGGACAGAATATGCGCCAAAGTACTCTTGCCTGAACCGTTCGGTCCCATGATGGCGTGCACCTCTCCCGCTTTCACCTCAAGATCCACCCCTCTGAGGATCTCTTTTCCATCCACGCTGGCTGTTAAATTCTTAATGGCTAACATCTCTTTTACCTCGTTCATGCCGCAGAGAGTTTTTCGTCCGCAGCTCAGATGACTCAGTTACAAACCTATCCGACGGCCCCTTCGAGACTCACGGCGAGCAGTTTCTGCGCCTCGACTGCAAACTCCATCGGCAGTTCCTGGAAGACCTCCTTACAGAAGCCGTTGATGATCATCGATACCGCATCCTCTTCGCTCAGCCCTCTTTGCCGGCAATAGAAGAGCTGGTCCTCACTCACCTTGGAAGTGGTGGCTTCATGCTCCACCTTGGCGGTTGGGTTCTTCACCTCGATGTAGGGAAAGGTGTGGGCCGCGCAACGGTCACCGATCAACAGGGAATCGCAGCGAGTGTGGTTACGCGCGTTCTCCGCCTTGCCGGCAACTCTCACCAGGCCTCGATAGGCGTTACTGCCCTGCATCGCGGAGATACCCTTGGAGACGATCGTGCTGCGACTGTTTTCACCGATATGGATCATCTTGGTACCGGTATCGGCCTGCTGAAAGCCTTTGGTCACAGCAACCGAGTAAAACTCGCCGACGCTATCCCTGCCGCGCAAGATACAGCTGGGGTATTTCCAGGTGACTGCGGACCCGGTCTCCACCTGAGTCCATGAAATATGGGATCGATCCCCGCGACAATCTCCCCGCTTGGTGACAAAGTTGTAGATCCCTCCCTTACCCTCGTGATCTCCTGGATACCAGTTCTGTACGGTTGAATATTTGATCTTTGCATCCTCCATTGCCACCAGCTCAACCACCGCGGCGTGGAGTTGGTTCTCATCCCGCATCGGCGCGGTACAGCCCTCCAGATAGCTCACCTCACTGCCCGCTTCGGCAATGATCAGCGTGCGCTCGAACTGGCCGGTTTTCGCCTCATTGATGCGAAAATAGGTGGAGAGCTCCATCGGGCATTTGACCCCTTTTGGGATGTAGACAAAGGTTCCGTCACTGAACACAGCGCTGTTAAGCGCAGCAAAGAAGTTATCCTTATGCGGCACCACAGAGGCCATGTACTGACGCACCAGTTCCGGATAATCCCGTAAGGCTTCGGAGATGGCACAGAAGATCACACCAGCTTCAGCGAGTGATTCTCGAAAGGTGGTGGCCACCGAAACACTGTCGAAGACCGCATCAACGGCAACCCCGGCCAGCGCCTTTTGCTCCTCTATGGAGATACCGAGCTTTTCATAGGTGGCAAGAATTTCCGGATCGACTTGATCCAGACTCTCAAGCTTCGGTGACTGTTTTGGTGACGAGTAGTATGAGATCTGCTGAAAGTCGATTGGCGGATGATTGATTGCCGCCCAATCGGGCTGATCCATTGTCAACCAGTGGCGATAGGCCTCAAGACGCTTTTGCAGCATCCACTCCGGTTCTCCCTTGCGCTCGGAGATCGCGCGCACCACCGCTTCGTCCAAACCGGGAGGAAAGGTATCGGAGTCGATCTGCGTGATGAAACCCTGGGCATATTCGCCCGCAATCAACGCTTCCATTTCACTGTTTGTCTGACCCATTTCGTGACTCCGTTTAATGCTGAGCGGGAAGTGAACGCTTGTTACACGCTGTGCTGCAACGACTGCTGCCGAGATAGAGACAGGAGAGCATGGCAACGCTACCGGCCAGCATGAAAACCACCCCCAGTTGAGTTGCTGAGAGCACCAGAAACAGCAGACCAAATGCGATACTGATCAGGGTTAAGAAAACCACGGGACCACCACAACAGCGGGCCGAAAAGAGTTGCAAAAACGTAACCATCGAAACACACCCCAGCCTTTAAAATTCAAGGCGACCAAGTAATAACTTAGTAATATAGTCAGGTATTATGGTTTGCAAGGGCTAAACACAATCGAATTTCAGGGGAATAGACGCGCAGACAATTTCTCTATTCCATACTATTACTTAATATTCAATAAGATAGGAATAAAATAAACAACTGGGAGGCTCCCTATACCCTAATTGCTTAAGGGTTACACGGAGAGATGGATAGAGGCGCATTCTGCCGATTGACCGAGAGGCTTTGATGGCTAACCTTCAAGAATCGATTTGACACCCTTCGAGATCAGACGCTCATAGAGAAACTTCTTTTTACCATCCATTTCGACCCCCAGGCCATTGAGCATGGTAAACAGATCGTCAATGATGATTTCCGAGATATGCTGACCATCACGCAGTGACTCTTCAAGATCACTGTTCATCGCCAGCATGCAGGCCAGTGCTCCAATCAGATTCAACTCATCCAGTGTACTCTCAGACGAATCCAGGGAGTGGCTGTCAGAGGACGGCGCCAGCAATTGGCTGTCGGAGGATGGCGTCAGTGGCTGACTGTCCGGGGAGGGATCGGCCGGCACACCGGGTTTGATACCGATCCTGTCGCACATTTGGTACAGATCTTCATGATAAAAGCTGATATTCGAAGGGTAGTTGTAGGCATTGTTAGCTTTATCGACCGAGAGGCCGATGAGCAACTCATCGTCGAACACCAAAAATTTCTGAAACAGCTCTTCTCTAACCACCCCGTTGATACTCATGTGGTGATCGATCAGTGCGCTGTTACAGGTCACCGACAGGCCCCGTTTCAGTTCGTTGACATCCGCTGGATAGAGTCTGAGGTAGCCATCCACGTAGACCCGCTCGTAGGAGCGCTCCTGCACCTCGACTGAAGCAAATCCGGCAAAATGGAGATAGAGCTCCTCCATCTCACGCAGAATCTTTTCATCGCCAACAAAACGGCAGGCATCATCCCAAGATAGAAAACTCTCGTCATCGTTGGCAATGGTCATGGTGCATCCTTCTCCTCTCCAACTGCAGGCCCGGCAGCAGTGCAACTGATTTTAATCGCTAATCAGAAGCAAGCAAATCAGATTTGTCTAGCGATGAGGCAATCGTCCATTTTCAGCCTGATTAAGGCTAGCTGCAGCAGACGGTTGCAGATCCGAATTCCAGTTAAACAAGTCATTTGCACCCACACAAGTTGGGCTACCCAGAGATTCACCGCCAATAAACGCCGATCACCGCAAAATGCCGCAAAAAACAGTTACACAGAGGAGTCTATTGGCGAAGATTTGCGGTGATTGACGTTCATTGGCGGTTTATTCTCTTATGACCTGCTAACACGAATACAACATGCCTTGTTGCGCCTGAAAACGCGCCGCAGGGTACACTAAGGTAACGATCAGCACTCTACCAGGTTCACCGCCAGACCGCCTCGTGACGTCTCTTTGTACTTTGTCTGCATATCCGCGCCCGTCTCCTGCATGGTCTTGATCACCTTGTCGAGGGAGACGAAATGGGACCCATCCCCTCGCAACGCCATTCGCGCCGCATTGATCGCCTTGACCGCCCCCATGGCATTGCGTTCGATACAAGGTACCTGCACCAATCCACCCACCGGATCACAGGTCAGGCCCAGATTGTGTTCCATACCGATCTCGGCCGCATTCTCAACCTGTTGTGGGGTACCTCCCAGTACCTCGGTCAGGGCCCCGGCCGCCATGGAACAGGCGGAACCCACCTCCCCCTGGCAACCCACTTCGGCACCGGATATGGAGGCGTTCTCCTTGTAGAGAATGCCGATCGCACCGGCACACAACAGAAAACGCACCACACCCTCTTCATTGGCCCCCGGGGAGTAGCGCCAGTAGTAGTGGAGTACCGCCGGGATAATCCCTGCCGCCCCATTGGTCGGCGCTGTAACAACCCGGCCGCCGGCGGCATTCTCTTCATTCACCGCCAGGGCAAACAGATTGACCCAATCCATGGTACCCAGGGGTACCGTGGTCAGTTCGGAATCATGACTCAGTTGGCGAAACAGTCTTGGTGCTCTGCGCTTGACCTTGAGACCGCCCGGCAGCAGCCCTTCCGTTTCACAGCCCTTCTCGACACACTGCTGCATCACATGCCAGATTTCCAGCAGCTGCTGGTTGATCTCGGCCTTATCCCGCCAGGCCAACTCATTTTCAAGCATCAACTGACTGATGGATAAGCCGTTGGCCTCGCACTGATCGAGTAACTCCAGACCGCTTTTGAAAGGGTATTTCAATTCAGTCTGCTGCTCGACAATCTGCGGCTCACCCTGCTCATTGGTCTGCACCACAAATCCGCCCCCTACCGAGTAGAACTCGCCGCGATTGATAGGCTCACCCGCCTCATCCAATGCCGTGAACAGCATGCCATTGGGATGCAGACCCAGCTGTTTGCGGCGATAGAAGACCAGGTCACGCTCGGGGTCCAGCTCGATCACCTGCCCTCCATGGAGCTCGATCTGCCGCTCCACCCGCACCCGATCCATGCGCAACGGAATCGCATCCACCTCAACCTCTTCCGGGGTCTCACCCTGCAGCCCGAGGATCACCGCTTTATCCGTTCCGTGGCCTTTGCCGGTTGCCCCCAGGGAACCGTACAGCTCTATCTTCAGCCTGCGCGTACCACTCAACAGACCAGCTTCATCGAGTTGCTCGATAAAGCGTTTTGCAGCCAGCATCGGCCCTACCGTGTGGGAACTGGAGGGTCCGATGCCGATTTTGAAAAGATCGAACACACTGACCGACATGATAAATCTCCTTTCACCCCAAGCATCGACGGATACTTACAGGTTATTCGTGTTTGGGACGGATTGATAACATCTCATAATCAAGTTAGACAATATACCCACACTGTACGCAGTTTGAAGAGATTACCCACCAGCGATTTCACAAAACCAGCTGATCTCAAGGAGCAAACAGCCACCCCATTTTTTGATAAACCTCTCCCAGTGATATGCTAAAGCAAGCCTGCTTCAATCAGTAAAACCAGTCTGACATGAGGGTAACAGAGAGCATTGCCTGAACTTGCCTGATACAAATCTGTTGTGAAAATGAAACCGACCTACAAAGCCATACTGTTCGATCTTTTCGGTACCCTGCTGAGTGTCTCGAAGGCCGCAATGGGGCAAGGACAATACACCGCTGACATACTCGGGCTGGATCGCAACGCCTGGAACCAAGCCTGCTTCGGCAAACACCATGAGATTGTCAGAAAAACAGACCACCTGGAGACTGTCAGGCGGATTGCTCACAGTCTCGATCCGACAATCCCGCTGAACAGGGTCCGTCAGGCCGCTGAGACGCGACAGTTGCGTTTTGATAGGGCATTAACCGAGATTGAACCCGGTATTCTGGATATCCTGCAACGCTTGAAACAGCAGGGCTTCATCCTGGGACTGATCTCAAATGCCTCCACCGGGGAGGTCAGTGCCTGGCCCGACTCTCCGCTTGCCCCTCTGTTCACCTCGGTACACTTCAGCTGGCAAAGTGGTGTTCAGAAACCGGATCCGGCCATCTATCAATTGGCACTGGATGAACTGGCCATCACCCCCGAAGCGGCTCTGTTTATCGGCGACGGCAGCAGCGAGGAACACAGCGGTGCCGAAGCCTGTAACATCGACAGCCTGCTGGTGACCTATTTTCTCGACAGCAGCAATGAGCTGGAGCTCAAGCGACGGGGTGAGGGATCGAAAGGACGCATCGGACATATCCGGGAACTGTTGAATATGGTATCTACCGAAGTTTGATCGATAAGCACCCGGACTCGGAAACCAGATGGAGCCATTTTTGGCTGCAGAATAGAATCCTCTTCAGTTCCAGCAACCTCACAACCTGCATCGAGCCCACATCAGGGATGCCGGTTTTGCCGCATTGTTTATCCGCGCTTGATTTGTGGGATTTGTCCGAGTAGAGCGTCACCAAAACATCTCAGGTCTATACTAACCTAAAGATTCATTAACATACTCCTAAGCAGTCAGCTGTAACCAAAAGGGTATTTCTTGATGAGGTAATTCGATCCACTCAGTCTGAGCGTGGATATTGACCTGCCGACGGATTCGGGAGCGCTCCTCATGATGAAAATCATCTTGTCAGCTGCACGCTATCCAGCTTGGGTAATGGCGGTACTTTACAGCATTACATTGCTTGCCCTCAGCCATCTGCCTGAGCTGCGCGTAGAGATCACGGCAGAAGGGATGATGGTCAACAATCCCCCCGCCCTCGCCGACTATCAACGCACCATGGATACCTTCGGTAGTGAGAACGTCACCATCGTCTACCTGGAAGACCCAAAACTGTTTGAAGCTGAAAACCTCAAAGCGATTGAGCAGGCCTTGGCAGAGATTGAGAAGCTTCCCCAGGTCTCGCGTACAGTAAGCCTGTTCTCAGTACGCTATCTGCGTACCGTCGATGGTTTTATTCATACCACTCCCTATTTCAGCCCAATACCGGAAAACCGAAAAATCCTGCAATCCCGGATTGAAGCCGCACTACTCAATCCGTTGATCGAAAGAAATCTGCTCTCCCACAGCGGCAGTGTCATGGCGATCAATCTTTTTTTCGATCTGGAAAATTACCATCGCGGTTTCGACGAGCAGGTTTCGCTGGCGCTGGATGCAGCAATTGAGCCTCTGCAGAATCGTTTTCGCCGAGCTTTCCACCTGGGAGACCCATCGGTTCGTTCAGCCATCTCAGAACAGATCCGTACCGATCAGCTGTTGATAATACCACTTGCCCTGGGCGTACTGATTATCACCCTGGCAATCACCCTGGGTAACTGGAAGGCCCCTCTGATACCGCTAATAACGGCGGGAATGAGCGTGATCTGGACCCTGGGCATGATGGCCGCCATCGGCATCCCGGTTAATGTGATGACCTCGATCGTACCGGCGCTGCTGATCATCGTGGGTTCAACAGAGGACATTCATCTGCTCTCCGAGTATCAGGCTGCCATACGCAAAGGCAAAAGCAACCAACTGGCACTCAGCCTGATGGCAAAGTTTATGGGTATGGCCATCCTCCTGACCTTCGCAACAACGGCATTGGGTTTTCTTTCAATCTCGATCAATCGTATTGACCTGTTACAACAGTTTGGCCTGATCAGCGCCGTCGGTCTGACGATGAACTTTCTGATCACCATCACCCTGGTTCCCGCCTCTCTGCAGTTGGCAAGACACTATGGCTTCAGCATTCTTTCAACCACTCAACGTCCATACGCCCAATTTTCCACCCACCTCTATCAACAACTCTCCCACTACCCCAAAAGCATCATCGGTTCGATTCTGCTCCTGATGTCACTCTGTCTTATCTGGGCAACCCAGATCAACATCAACAACAATGTGATGGACTACTTCGACCAATCTTCGGAGTTACCAGAACAGGCTGATCTGTTGCAGCAGAATCTCTCGGGAATGCAGGCCCTCTCGATTGTATTAAGCGGCACCCAGGGTACCTTTCTCCAGGTACCTTATCTTGAGGAACTGCACCGACTGCAGGACTATCTGGAGGAGACGGGACGGTTTGATAAAAGTTTCTCCTTTGCCGACTTTATTGCCGTGGTGCACAGTGGTATCGACAATGAGTGGCCCGGCACTATCTATCTGCCGGCGCGAAACGAAGTGGTCAAGGAGTACATGTCCCTGCTTGACCATGTGAATGCAGAGAGCTTTGTCTCCTCAGACTACAGCCAGGCACGCATTCTGGTACGGCATGCGATCAGCTCTTCCCATGAACTTAACCAAGTGGTTGAAGAGATCAAGGTCTACACAGAAACCTGGCTCGATCCCACACTCAAAGTGATGATCACCGGGGGCAGTTATCTTAACAGCCAGGCGGTGGATTACATGGCCGACGGCCAGGCAAAATCCCTGCTTCTGATGCTATTGGTGATCTTTCTGCTGATCGCCCTGCTGTTCATGAATCTGAAAGCAGGCTTGATCGCAGTCGTCGCCAATGCATTTCCTATCGTGGTGTTGTTTGGCGTGATGGGCATGGCCGGTATTGCCCTGGATACCGGCACAACCATGGTTGGCGCCATCGCCCTAGGTATCTGTGTCGATCACACCATGCACTTCATGGTGAGATACCAGCGCCTGGCAAGCGACTTCCGTTCTGAATCGGATGCCCTGTTGCAAGTCATTCAACAGGAGTCGACACCGATCATTGCCACTGCACTCGCACTGGCCGCCGGTTTTCTTACCTTGACCTTCTCCAACTTCCCACCAGTATCCCTGTTTGGTTTACTTAGCGCCTTGGTCATGTGTCTGGCTCTGGTAGGAACCTTTGTTCTGATCCCTTTGATGCTGCGTAATACGCGACTGATTTCAGTGTGGAGCGTACTATCTCTTCACTTAAGGCGGGATGTACTCGACAAGTGTCCGCTGTTCAAAGGCATGCGGCCCTGGCAAGTGAGACAACTGGTGGCCCTGAGCCGCATCAGAGAGTACCAGGCGGATGAAGCGATTTTGTTGCAAGGTATGAAATACGACACCATGCTGGTTCTGCTCAAGGGGCAGGCGGAAGCCTGGCATACCCGTCCTGACGGCTCCACTTTTCAAGTCACCACCTATCAGCCCGGTGGCGTATTCGGTGTAACATCACTGGTTTCCAATCGGCAGCGTCAGGCTGATGTGGTGGCGGTCGGTCAGGTGCAGGCTCTGTCATTCAGGTGGGACGGTATTCACCGGATTGCCCGGCTGTTTCCCCGTATCGCTTCCCGCTTCCATGAGAACCTCTCCACAACCATAGCCCATCGGCTGCTGCATGAACCATACGACCCCTCCTATCAGGATGATATGTCCGGCCTCTACAGCGCCACTTTTATCGAAAAGCTGCTGGAATTCACTGCTGAGAAGGCGCATCGGTATGAAGAGCCACTCTGCCTGATCATTCTTAAAATCGAAGGTGAGGATCTGATCATACAAAATCATGGAAGACAGCTTCTGCGATGGCTGCTGCATGAGTTCACCCATGCAATCAATCAGGCACTGAGAAAAGTTGACCTGCTCTCCCGTTGGGGAACAGGAGAGTTCATCATCATCCTACCGCGAACGGATCACACCACACTGAATGAGATTGCCTGGCGCTTGAAGCAGAGTCTCAATGAAATAGATTTCGGTGTGATCGAAGGTGTGGCGATAGAGGCCCGCTGTGCTCACCTTATGCGAGGCGACACGGCGGAATCACTGATCAAACGTGCAAAATCGAGTCGACCCATCTGGCAAGTGACTCAACAGGAGATCAAGCAAAAGCGCGCTTGACGAATCCAGACAATAT
>JAEPDS010000049.1 GCA_016842065.1 Candidatus Thiodiazotropha sp. 'RUGA' | reverse complement strand
GTGAGCCGGTTGAAATCGCACAAAGGGGAAGAGGAGGGCGGACCCTCTTTGGTCAGCCACTCAGCGATCCATTGCATGATCTTCTGCCCGATTCTGCGCATACTAAAACCTAGTAAAACAGTATGTAATAGATAAAGTATAGACCCATATTTCAATGGGCGAGTTTCATCGGTTGTGGTAAGGCCGGTATTGGAGTACAGGAATAATCGTGTAATCAGAGAGTTGGAATTGGTTTGGCCATTTTGTTCCAGGCGTGTTTTTTAACCAAATTTCACCATTTACTGGGCAGATTGATGTCTGGGTCCTCTGGATCGATAACTCCCGCGGAGTGGTTGCAGGAAGTAGAATCCACAGTGATAAGCGGAACCGGAAGTGTAAGCGGATGGTCTCTGCGGAACGGAATCAGAAGACTTTTGTAAATCGGTGTGATAACGACTGCTGGATGATTGCACACTCTCCCTCCAGACCAACGCCATACCTGGCGTTCAGAATTGCGGGCCTTGCTAAGGCCGGATTATCTCTCTCGACTGACTATTCCGGTCTTATCCCGCCACTCCACCAGATCCGGCAAGCGCCTTCATCCGAAACCATACAGGGTCCAACCGGGCTGCGTGGTAGACAGGCAGTACCGTAGAGTTTGCACTGATTGGGATACTTTTTACCCAATACCACCTGAGCACAATCACAACCCGCCGGCATCTCGCCGGCCCGTTTGCGGTCGGCTTTTTCATACTCGGGATAGCGGAGTCTGGCATCCCATTGGGCGTAGTCGTCGTGCAGTGCAAAACCTGATCGGGGTATGGTGCCGATGCCCCGCCAATTGGCATCGACAACCTCCAGGGCGGTGCTCAAATGTGCTCTTGCGCTGAGATTTCCCTCGGGTTTGACAAGCTCCGGATAACAGTTGTCGAGAAAACGCCGATCTTCCAGGGCTTGACGGCAGACCGAGTAGGTTGCCGCCAGCAGGCTATCGCTGGTGAATCCGGCGATGGCGGCCGGTAGCTGATGCTTGTCGACGACAAATTGCCACTCTTCAGACCCCATCACTGTGGCGACATGCCCTGGCGCGACCAGCGCATCGAAGCCGGGGGTATCGGACTCCAACAGCATCGAGACAGCAGGCCAGGTCAGGCGACCTGAGAGCAGGATCGAGAGATTGTCAGGGATACCTTCCACCAGAAGCGCGGCAACCGGTGCAGTGGTTGTTTCAAATCCAGCCGCGAAGAAGACAAACGCCCGGTTGGGTTCCGATTTCGCCAGCTTCAGTGCCTCGATTGGTGAAGCGATTGGGCGGATGTCGGCGCCGGCCCCATGGGCTTGATCGAGGGAGCGGGGTTCCTGTTTACTGACATTGACAGGAACCCGCAACATATCACCAAAGGCGAGCAGGGTGATCTCTTCATTCAGGGCCAGCTGTATGGCCTGATAGATATCCTCCTCCGGGCAGACACAAACCGGGCAGCCTGGGCCGGGGATGAGTTCAATCTGCGGGGGCAGGGCGCCGCGTAGCCCCGCCTGTGTGATGGAACGTTCGTGTCCACCACAGACATTCATGATTCTGAAACGATCAGATAACGGAAGCTGGCGAAGCTGTGTCAGCCACTCTTTTGCGCTCAGAGACATTTTCGGATCGAACCTGCGCCTTCAGACTGTTGCGGTTGTCGGTTCTGTTGCGCTTGCCTGGTTTAGCTGCGCTTCCAGCCAGTTGAGCCACTCATCCATTCCCTGATCTGATTTTGCTGAAACCAGCGTGATCGGATTTTTGTAAGCCAGTTGTTGCAGTGACTGGCCGGCGTTGTCCGGATCGAAATCATCCAGCAGGGGGAGCAGGTCCGATTTGGTGATCAGGACGTGATCCGCGGCACGGAAGATCACCGGGTATTTGGCTGGTTTGTCATCCCCTTCGGTTACCGATAACAGGGTGACATTGAGGTGCTGTCCCAAATCGAAGCTTGCCGGACAGACCAGATTTCCCACGTTTTCAATAAACAGCAGGTCCAGCTCATCCAGCGGGGTCTGGTGCAAGGCCTGGTGGATCATGTGGGCATCCAGGTGACAGGCAGTGCCGGTGGTTATCTGAACGGCCGGTACGCCTTTGTCTCTGATGCGCCGGGCGTCATTTTCAGTCTCCAGGTCTCCCTCTATGACACCGATTTTGTAGCGCTCTTTGAGGTGATCGATGGTGCGTTCCAGGAGACGGGTCTTGCCACTGCCCGGGGACGACATCAGGTTGATCGCCAGCACACCATGTCTTTCGAAGTGATCTCGGTTGTGTGCCGCCTGATGGTCGTTTTCGCTCAGCAGATTCTCCAATACCTCGATCGCGACATGGTCATCGGAAGTATGCGCGTGCTTACCACCTTCCTCGATCAGATGACGGTTGCCATGGGTAACATTACATCCACAGGTGTCACACATTTTACAGCTACTCCCAAGTTAGTTTTTTGTCAGTTCAACACTGGCCAACAGAAGTTCGTCACCACTGATCAGGCGGGTGCGGTAGTCTCCACACTCAGCACACAGCAGGCGATTGGCCTGGGCATCGGAATCATAACCACATTGTAGACAATGCACCCGCACCGGCTGGCTCTGGGTCACCAGTTCCGCCGCCTCGGCACTGGTTCCGCATCTTGCTATGGTGAAGGCCTGCTGCAACAACTCAGGAACCACCCCGGAGAGTGGTCCGATCTGAATCACGATACGCTCTACAGAGGTTGCCTGTTCGCGCTGGGCGATCTCTTCCACTTGCCTGAGCATGGACTGACAAACTGACAGCTCATGCATCAGTTTGCGGATCCATTTTGGTTAACATCTCATCATAGATCTCCCAGGCGGATTGGGCCTCCTGAGGGGAGACCTTCTGTATGGCATAGCCAACGTGTACCACCACGAAATCATCCGCAGCCAACTCCTCATGCTGTAACATGAACAGGCTGACCTCCCTTTCAACCCCTTTGGCTTCGCAGCGTGCGGTAAAGCCATCAATCTCTTTTATCTGCATGGGTATGCCAAGACACATGGTGTAGCCTGCCTGGTGAGGTGATTTAAGTCTGGGCCTGGTCAGAGGTCCAAAGGGAGCCGACGGATTTATGCATACCGAGCCTGACATCTTTATCATCCGGGTCACTGCCAGGATGACCGTGAAACGGGCGTGACATATCACTCCAAGTTCCCTTAAAGTTATTCTCGCAGGGAGTCAGGTGTCGCTTCAAGGTAGAATGTTGATCAAGCACAATAACTCGGTGAATTTCAGGACTGAGAGTATGACAATAGAAAGTGTTTTAATCCTGGGCATTGGAAATACCCTCCTTAGTGATGAGGGTATCGGCATCCATCTGGTGACCGCCATGCAGCAGAAAACCGGGGATATTCCTGGGGTTACCTATATGGATGGTGGCACACTGAGCTTTACGCTGGCAGAACCCATTGCCGATGCGGATGGATTGATCGTGGTGGATGCAGCACGCATGAAACAAACACCCGGTACGCTTCAGGTGTTTCATAACGATGAGATGGATCGCTACCTGAGTGGAAACCGTTCAAGTGTTCATGAAGTCAGCCTGGGTGATTTATTGGACATTGCTCGTTTGTCGGAAACCCTGCCTGCCCAGCGTTGCCTGGTGGGCATTGAACCGAAAGAGCTGGATTGGGGGGAGTCCCTGAGTGATGCAGTGGCACCAGCCGTTGATCAGGGCATCGAAGAGATAATATCCATACTTAATGAGTGGGGAATAAGAACATAACAGGATTTTATTTAATCTCTTCATAATTAACTAATGCTAAATAGGTCTTTAATGGTGCATTGATGATCCAGATCAGCACCTGTATCAGAAATAGGTGATATTCTTTCTATAAGTAAATATTTAGGGCTTTCCTGATGCAGCGACTCCAGGACATCGCCATAAAAGTTGAGTCTCCCGAAGGCGTTCAAGCCAGCCATGGGAACGCACTCCCCATCTTGTACGAAATCCTCCACGCCCTGCAGCGTTTCTCCACCGAAGGCGAACAGAGTTGTATCGATTTACGATCACTGCCGTTTGGCCCGGGTGATGAAGAGGAACTGTTGCGCCTGCTGGGTCGGGGTGAGATCCATATGACGATGGAAGCGTTGGGTGAAAGCACCATCTGGGAGACGGCTTTTTCCGGCGTCTGGATTGTCGATCACCGGAATGCTGAGGGCGAACGTGTCGCTTTGCAGATAGAGATCGGCTCTGTCCCTCAAATCGTATTCTCACAGCAGGAAGATATCGTTGATGCCATAGACCGGCTAGCAGCACAGTTAAAAGAGCATTAAGTCCGCATCTTGATCGAAGCGGTAGGAGTTGTGATGGCTGATGATCGAAAAAAACTCTCTATGACATTGGGTGAAAGCCTACGTCAACAAGGGGTCTCAAGGCGGGGGTTTCTGAAATACTGCGCCGCCACAGCATCGATGATGGCACTGCCTCCAACTATGGTTCCTGCTATTGCGCAGGCCCTGGAGAAGGCAAAACGCCCATCGGTTATCTGGCTATCGTTTCAGGAGTGTACCGGTTGTACCGAGTCTCTGACCCGCAGCCACTCCCCAAGCGTGGAAAACCTGATATTCGATCATATCTCGCTCGATTATCACCATACCCTGCAGGTTGCTTCAGGTGATGCCGCAGAAGCGGCCAGGGAAGCAGCCATGCATGAGAATGAAGGCAAGTATATCGTGGTTGTCGATGGCTCCATTCCATTGGCCAACCCGGGCTATTCGGCGATTGCCGGCATCAGTAATCTGCAGATGCTTGAAGAGACCGTGGCTGGCGCCGCAGCCGTGGTTGCGGTCGGTAGTTGCGCAGCATTCGGTGGCCTGCCACATGCCAATCCAAATCCCACCGGAGCGGTCTCCGTGGGTGAGATCATCAAGGATAAGCCGGTGGTCAATGTATCCGGCTGTCCACCTATCCCTACGGTCATTACCGGTGTACTGGCCCACTTCCTGACCTTTGGTTCACTACCGGAACTGGATGCGCTGGGACGCCCGATGGTGTTCTTCGGGCAGAGTATCCATGATCGATGTTATCGGCGGCCATTCTATGACAAAGGCCTGTTTGCCGAGACCTTCGACGATGAAGGGGCGCGTAAGGGTTGGTGTCTGTTCAGACTGGGCTGCAAAGGGCCAATGACCTACAACGCCTGTGCCACGGCGAAATGGAATCAGGGCACCAGTTGGCCGGTTGAATCGGGTCATGGCTGTCTGGGTTGTTCCGAGCCCGATTTTTGGGATGCAGGCGGTTTTTACAACGCACTCTCCATTCCCGATAGCGATCTCACCAGAAAGACTGGCTATGTTGTGGGTGCCGGTGTGGCACTCGGTGCTGTTGCTGGTGCACTCAATCGCAGTACCCGGGCGAAAGCGGCTGCAAAACATGAAACTGTTACCATTGAAGACTTGGATAAGAAATCATGAGCACATCTATTGATTTTCTTTTATGGGTAAGAGGACCAGGGTTCGATATCGCTTTGTTCATCTTTGTTGTTGGGGTTCTGATACGTCTGCTGGAGGTAGTGATCCTGGGGCGCAAGCCCGATTATTCAGAACCTCGCGGTGCTGAACTGGGAGCCGGACTGTTGACCCTGGTAACCCGCACCGCGCCGGAAGGGGGCAGCTTCAAGCGTTCACCTTTTACGGTAGTGGGGGGCTATATCTGGCACATCGGTTTTCTGGTCAGTCTGTTTCTGTTCGTACCGCACATCGAATTGATCGATTCGGTACTCGGTATCCGCTGGCCCGGTATCGCCAGTAACCTGGTTGATGCGATCTCTGCGGTAACCATTGTGACCCTGGTGGCGATGCTGTTCAGTCGTCTGACCCATCCGGTGAAACGTTTTCTCAGTGGCCCGGAGGACTATCTGACCTGGCTGGTCACCTTTCTGCCCATGCTCACCGGGTATCTCGCCTACCACCGTATGATCGATCCCTATCCGCTGGTATTGGGGTTGCACATACTCAGCGTTGAACTGTTGATGGTGCTGTTTCCCTTTACCAAGCTGATGCATGCCTTCACCTTTATTATCGCCCGCTGGTACAACGGGGCAATGGCAGGTCGCAGAGGAGTTCAGTCATGAGTGAGGCAACTTTAGAAAGAGGCATGAACGCCTTTCGCGAACAGATGAATGCACCAGTGGCGTCGTTCTTCTCCAGCTGTGTGAATTGCGGTATGTGCGCTGAAGCCTGTCTCTTCTATACCGAGACCGGTGATCCCAAATATACGCCGATTCATAAACTCGAACCTCTGCGTCGGGTATGGGAGCAGGAGTACACCCTGTGGGGTCGGCTGAAATCGATGCTCGGTCTGAGCGAGCCTGTTACCAACGAACTACTGGAGGAGTGGGAGACCCTCATCTACGACGGTTGCACCCTGTGTGGCCGTTGCTCCATGGTCTGTCCAGTGGGTAATGACATCAGCTATATGATCCGCCGTGCCCGGGAAGGATTTGTGGCGGCAGGGTATGCTCCGGAAGGTATCAAAGGAGCGAGCCGACGAGCGGTGACCATCGGTAGTCCGATGGGGGTCAAGTTTCCAGCCTTGGCGGCACAGATCAAACATGTCGAGGCAGACAGCGGTCTGACCATCCCGGTGGATGTGGAAGGTGCTGACTACATGGCCCTGTTGTCCTCCATGGAGATCATGAATTTTCCTGAGTATCTGGAGGCCCTTGCGAAGATCTTCAAACAGGCCGGGGTAACCTGGACGATCAGCTCGGAGGCATTTGAGGCAACCAACTCGGGTATTCAGATCGGCTCTTCCGATATCGCCCGGGAGTTGGTGAATCGAGTGGTTGTCGCGGCAGAGAAGCTGAAGGTCAAATATGTCATCAGTCCTGAATGCGGACACGCCTATACAGCGATCCGTTGGGAAGGACCTAACCTGATCGGTCGGCCCTATGAATTCAAAGTTGTGCATATCCTGGAACTGCTTGATGAATTGCGTTCTGCGGGACGTTTGAAGACAGAGGGTACAGAAGATGATCGCCTGACCTTCCACGATCCCTGCCAGATCGTGCGTAAAGGTGGCGTTCTGGAACCGCCGCGCAATCTGCTGAATATGGTTGCAACAAATTTTGTCGATATGAACGACAGCCGTGAAATGAACTGGTGCTGTGGCGGCGGCGGTGGTGTCAGTGCCAATGAGCGGGCCGAAGAGTTGCGCATAAAAGCATTCAAACGTAAAAAGACTCAACTCGATGAACTCAATGTGGAGACGCTGGTGACCGCTTGTGCCAACTGTCGCCTGATCATCGAAGAGGGCTTGGAAGAGTATCGCATGGAGATGCCGGTCGTCGGTTTGACCGAAATGATTGCAGAGCATCTGGTTGAAGATGAAAAGTAACTCTGAAACCTTAGCGCCATTCCTAATGATAGGAGACGAGACAAAATGAGTGACAGAATCGTCGTTGATCCCATCACCAGAATCGAAGGTCATCTGCGTATCGAAGCGCAGATGGAAGGCGATCAGATCAGCAGTGCTTATTCATCAGGCACCATGGTTCGCGGCATAGAGATTATCCTCAAGGGACGGGATCCCCGTGATGCCTGGGCCTTTGCACAGCGGATCTGCGGGGTCTGCACCCTGGTGCATGGTATCGCATCGGTCCGCTCGGTCGAGGATGCCTTGAATTATCAGATTCCGCAGAATGCCCAGCTGATCCGCAATCTGATGATCGGCGCCCAGTATATCCATGACCATGTGATGCATTTTTATCATCTGCATGCCCTGGATTGGGTGGATGTGGTTTCCGCCCTGTCCGCTGATCCAGGCAAGACAGCTGAACTTGCGCAATCTTTGAGTAACTGGCCAAAAGCCTCTCCCGGTTACTTCTCCGATGTGAAGAAGAAACTCAAAGGCTTTGTTGAAGCCGGGCAGTTGGGTATTTTCGCTAAAGCCTATTGGGGACATTCGGTTTACAAACTTCCTCCCGAGGCAAACCTTATGGCGGTGGCTCACTATCTTGAGGCGCTGAGCTGGCAAAGGGATGTGGTGAAGTTACATGCCATCTTTGGTGGCAAGAATCCACATCCCAATTTTCTGGTGGGTGGGGTTGCATCAGCGATCGATCTCAATTCAGATTCTGCGATCAATACCAAGAAGCTCTCGCAGGTACAGGATGTGATCACCAAGATGCGGGAATTCACCGATCAGGTCTATGTGCCCGATACCCTCGCGGTGGCCAGTTTCTACAAGGATTGGGGTGAGCGTGGCGAAGGCCTGGGTAACTTCCTCTGTTATGGGGATCTACCCGGAACCTCGATGGATGACCCAGACAGCTTCTTCTTCCCCAGTGGAGTGATTCTGGATCGGGATCTCTCTACGGTACATCCGCTCGATCTCAACAGTGCCGATGAGATTCAGGAGCACATCTCTCACTCCTGGTACGACTACTCTGGCGGCAAGGATCAGGGGTTGCACCCCTACGATGGCGAGACAAACCTCAACTACACCGGTCCGGAGTTGCCATACAAGCACCTCAACGTAGACGAATCCTACTCCTGGTTGAAGGCACCCAGATGGAAGGGCAAGGCGGTCGAAGTTGGGCCGCTGGCCCGGGTGCTGATGCTCTACGCCAAGGGCCATGAGCAGACCAAAGAGCTGGTCGGTATGACCTTGAGCAAACTGGATCTACCCACCAGGGCACTCTTTTCCACACTTGGACGCACGGCGGCCAGAACCCTGGAGACCAAGATCCTCGCCGATGCCATGCAGGGCTGGTATGACCAGTTGGTGGCGAATATCAAAGCCGGTGATACCAAAACCTTCAATGAGGCGTTATGGGATCCATCCACCTGGCCGAGTGAATGTCGAGGAGTGGGTTTCATGGAGGCTCCCAGAGGCGCCTTGGGTCACTGGATCGTGATCGAGGATGGCAAGATTGCCAACTACCAGGCGGTGGTGCCGAGTACCTGGAATGCAGGACCTCGGGATCCTGACGGTCAACCCGGTGCCTATGAGGCCGCTCTGCAGGACAATCACCAGTTGGCCGATGCCAAGCAACCGGTGGAGATTCTCAGAACCATCCACAGCTTCGATCCCTGCATCGCCTGTGCTGTCCACCTCTCTGATGAAGAGGGTGAGGAGATGCTGCAACTGAAGGTAACCTGATTCAATCTCAACAAGTGGTGGGGCAGATTGCCCCACCCATCCATCTATCCGGATTAAAACCCTGACATAGAGTTTGGGTCCAATTCTCGCATTTCGTCGTTAACTTAACCTCCCTTCCATATCCGATACCTGCCAACGGGTTCAATTTCGTCGGGATCGGCTCTGTCACGCTTGAAAAAAATCCCCATTTTCAGCTTGATTTCATTTTCTTCAGCCATGCTTAGCCACATTCAGGTTACAGAGAGTGTGAGTGAGGATGAGCAATAAGCGAATGATAAAGGTCTGGGATCCCTTAGTACGACTCTTCCATTGGTCATTGGTTGGCGCTTTTGCCATCTGCTGGATGACAGAGGATGAGTGGATGGATCTGCATGTTTATGCCGGTTACACGGTGGCTGCTCTGGTATTGATCCGTATGTTCTGGGGTCTCATCGGAACGCGCTATGCCAGATTCAGTGATTTCGTGAAATCGCCCGGCAAGGTTTTGGCGTACCTGAAGGATCTGCTCAGTTTCAAGGCAAAACGTTTTATCGGACACAACCCGGCCGGTGGGGCAATGATCGTGATGTTGATGCTGTGTCTGCTGTTAGCGGTATTGACAGGCATGTTGGCTTATGGCGCAGAGGGACTGGGGCCCCTGGCTGAACCACTCTTTTCCAACAGGCCCTATGGTGGTGAGTTGTACGAGGAGATACATGAGGTGTTTGCGAATCTGACACTGGGGTTGGTTGCGATTCATTTGACGGGGGTATTGGTTGGATCCCTGCTACATCAGGAGAATCTTGTGCGCTCAATGTTTACAGGTACAAAGCGAGGCTAGAGTTATGAAATTCACTACTAAGTTATTACTACTGCTGACTTGCTTTACAGCCGTGGTTGATGCCAGGACTTTGGATGAACGTTTTGCCAGCTATCAGGAAAAGGGTGCTGGTTCTTTCGATCCGCAACAAGGTCAAATCATCTGGCAACAGGGTATCTTGCACACAAAAAGTGGTAAATCCCGCACATGCGGTAGTTGTCATGGGGATGATCTAACCAAGCCAGGAAAGCATCAAAAGACTGGTAAAACCATTGAGCCCATGGCGCCATCTGTCAATCCGCAACGTCTGAAAGATGGCAAAAAGATTGAAAAGTGGTTCAAGCGAAACTGTAAATGGACCTGGGGGAGGGCATGCACAGTCCAGGAAAAGGGCGACATATTAAGTTATCTGCAGCAGTTATGAAGGGAGATTTTCGATGAACGTGAAATGGATATGGCTTGTTTTGGTTTTGCTGCTCTCCCCGATATTCAGTGTTGAGCTGGTGCTTGCCGATCGGGATGAGCATGAATATGAAGAGGAACATGGTGTTATCTCTCGCTGGTTTCGATCAGATTCCATGCTGGTTGAAGGCAAAGACAGCTCACGGTACCGGGAAGAGTGCGGCAGCTGTCATTTTCCCTACCAACCTGGCTTTCTACCGAAAGCCTCATGGCGATTGGTCATGTCAGGACTGGAGGAGCATTTTGGCGAGAATGCCGAATTGTCCGATTATGAGACAGATTTTATTTTAAACTATCTAACTCAGAATGCGGCTGAAACCCGCAAGGCTGAAATCTCTAGGAAGGTTATTTGGTCTATCCGGTCGAAACAGCCGCCAATACGCATCACGGAAACTGATTTTTTCAAGCATGAACATGACGAGATCTCTCCACGGGTGTTATATAACAGTGGTCAGAAGATTCAATTCAGTAATTGTGACAGTTGCCATACTCGAGCAATACAGGGGGCATTTAATGAGCATGAGATTGAAATACCCGGATATGGTCCTTGGGATGATTGATTAATGCTTCAGAGTGTCAAAATGGGATTTTTGCTGGCGGTTTTGCTGACCGTCTCACAGCTGTTTGCTGATGGGGATGTGGATCATCAGGAGGTACGGCGACTTACTCAAAGCGGTAAGATCCTACCATTAACGGAGTTATTGACGAGTATTCAGGAGAATAGACCAGGCAGGGTGATCGAAGTGGAGCTGGAGCGGAAGGGCCGGGTATTTCTCTATGAGATCGAGATACTCGATGATCGGGGAGTGGTATGGGAGTACAAGCTCGATGCGGTAACAGGAGAGATTCTGGAGCTTGAGGTGGAGGATTGAATCATGCGACTACTGTTGGTCGAAGATGACGATCTGTTATCGGCATCGCTGAAACAGGATCTTGAGCGACAGGGATTCGCAGTGGATCTGGCAAAGCAGGGTATTGAGGCGGAGTACATGGGCGATGAGATGGAGTATGATCTGGTCGTTTTGGATCTTGGCTTACCCCAACGATCGGGCATCGATGTTTTAAAAAACTGGCGCTCAAAAGGGAATGGTATTCCTGTGCTGATTCTTACTGCACGTGATGCCTGGCATGAGAGGGTGGCTGGATTCAAAGCCGGTGCGGATGACTATCTGGGAAAGCCATTTCATGTTGAGGAGTTGGTTGTTCGACTACAGGCACTGGCACGTAGATCTCACGAAATGGTTGGTAGCAGTCTCAAGGCCGGTGGTGTCGAACTGGATGAGGAGAAACAGCAACTTATTCTTCCTGACCAGCAACGGCTGGATCTTACCGGTACAGAATTCAGACTATTGAGGTTCTTTATTCTGAACCAGGGAAGAATCTTATCCAAAACCCGGCTTATTGAGCATGTGTATGAGCAGGATTTTGACCGGGATAGTAATCTGATTGAGGTTTACATCAGCCGATTGCGTGAAAAACTGGGAAAGCAGGCAATCGAAACCCGCCGCGGTCAGGGTTACATCTATGTCGGTATTGAAACCTAAATCCATCGAGTCGCGATTACAGATTGGCCTGACGATCAGTCTTGCCCTGTTAATGGGCTTGCTATGGATATTTGGTGCCGCTTCGATTGAAAGACTTAGCGAAGATTTTATTGCCTCAAGGCTTGAGCATGACGCTGAGTCGATACTGGGAGCAGTCGTTATTGAGCCCCGATTGTCAGTTGAGGAGGCCTATATCAATCAAATTTACCATCGACCGTTTTCAGGCCACTACTTTCTCATAGTCAGCAATAATGGGGCAGAGGTCACTTCCCGGTCATTGTGGGATTATAAGATTCGTCTACCCATTCTGAAGCCGGGGGAGAGCGAACGTCTCTATCGCCAGGGGCCGGATGGGCAACAGTTACTTGTCTGGTTGACCGGTTATCGAAAAAAAAATCAGAATCTGACCATTGCGGTTGCCGAGGATCTCTTGCCGATCACCAATCAGCGGCAGATCTTTCTTTGGAATTTTGCCCTGTTGTCAATTCTCGGGTTGCTGCTCCTGTTGTTTATCCAGAGCTTGGTAGTAAGACTGGCATTTCGTCGTCTCGAACCTCTGCGTGAGGATGTGAGGAATCTTTCGTCTGGGTGCGAAACTCCGTTGAATGAGGATGTCCCCAACGAGATGTTGCCGTTGGTCAAAGAGGTAAACCATCTGCTGCAACTACTCGCCCAACGTAATCAACGGACCCGCAATGCACTCGGAAACCTGGCCCATGCGCTGAAAGGACCACTCAATCTGTTGACTGGCTATTTCGACAGGCAGGTCAGTTATCAGGGCGCTCAGCAACATCAGCAGGCCGGCAAACAACTGGATCGGATACGCTTGCTGATCGATCGGGAACTGAAAAGAGCACGACTGAGTGGTGAGCGGAGCATCAATCAAAAATTCAATGCAAAAGTTGATTTGCCTGATCTTTTGGATGTGCTGCGCAAAATTTATCATGAGCGTAATCTGAATATTGAGGCGATTATCAAAGATGAGTGCCCTCCATTCGGTGACCGGGAAGATATCCTCGAACTGTTAGGGAATCTCATGGACAATGCTTGCAAATGGGCCAAGGGGAGCGTCATTTGTCAGATTTCTTGCTCTGACAACCTGAGTTTTGTGATTGAAGATGATGGGATTGGACTGGAAGAGTCGGATTTGCGGAGTCTGACGCAGCGGGGCAACCGTCTGGATGAGTCCACGGAGGGGCATGGTTTGGGTTTGGCCATTGTTCATGAAGTTGTGCAGCTCTACCGGGGAGAGATCGATTTTGGCCGATCCCCCCAGTATGGTGGACTGAGGGTTACAGTGGTTCTGAAGCATCCTTATTGAGCCTGCGACGATTTCGTTCAACTTCAAGCTCGGTCTGCCCATATTGATTCTACCGGTGGCTGTCGCTGATTCTGTGCCCGGCGAGGATTCCATTTGCTGCTTAAGCCAGGCTAGACTAGAGTCAGTGTCTGGCGTGCCATCGCAGCTGAAAACGAGCCAATTCAGTAACAGATCGAGACGAACATAAGCAACAGCAAGGAGGCTGTCGAGATGACCAATCGCTTACCTACAATCCACTTAAAGCCGGCACCCTCAAAACAATTGGTTATCTGGTTGCATAGTCTCTATGGCGTAACACTTCTGGCAATAATCTCTGCCCCGATCGGAGTGACCGTTAAGCTTGTGCTGTTGATCACGATTGTGCTGACAAAACTGCCGGTTTACAGCAAACTAACCCCTGAACAGGTGGTAGAAGCTAAAATCAAATGGAACGGCTGGTCGAAGATTGCCCTGAGGGACGGGAAGAGACAGACAGCAAAGTTACGTACAGACAGCCTGGTAACACCCTGGCTGATCCTATTGCGATTTGATCTACGGGGGCGTTGGCGACATCCGGTGATGGTATTGTTTCGGGATGCTTTACCTCAGTCAGAGATGCGAAGCCTCAGGATACTGTTGAAGCACGGCTCATTCATCGGGGAGGAGCCGGTTTTCTGATCTGAGCGGTGATTCAGAATCTCCAGTGTGGTGCGGTTTATAGGTTATGCCAGACGAGCACGCCTTAGCTGATAGCAACTGCCTAACAACCGTTCAGACAGCACTGCGTGTTTGGGGGCATGGGCCAGGACTCAATAGGGCGAATAGCCCTCTGGGATCAAGATGGTCGGTTTGTTCTGCACACGGTCGTCCCGGTAGGGGAAGTCGAGGGTGAAATGGAGCCCTCGGCTCTCACGCCGACATTGGGCCGAGCGGATGATCATATCGGCCACATCGACCAGGTTTCTCAGCTCGAGAAGATCCATGCTGACCCTGAAATTGCTGTAGTACTCGACAATCTCACGCTGTAGCAGGTCCACCCTGCGGCGGGCGCGCACCAGGCGTTTATTACTCCTGACGATTCCCACATAGTCCCACATGAAGTGGCGCAGCTCATCCCAGTTATGGGATACCACCACCTCTTCATCCGGCTCGGTAACACGGCTTTCATCCCAGGGGGCAATCTGCGGAGGTTCAGCCGTGCTGGAATCCAGTTCATGAATATCCTCTGCGGCGAGCTTGGCAAACACCAGACACTCGAGCAGTGAGTTGCTGGCCATACGATTGGCGCCGTGAAGACCTGTGTAGGCACTCTCACCGACCACATAGAGTCCGGCGATGTCGGTACGTGCCTTATGGTCCGCCATTACGCCACCACAGGTGTAGTGGGCTGCCGGCACCACCGGAATCGGCTGTTTCGACATGTCGATACCGAAGTCGAGGCAGCGTTGGTAGATGGTGGGGAAGTGCTCCTGAATGAATTCGGCCGGCTTGTGGCTGATATCCAGGTAGAGGCAGTCGGCACCCATACGCTTCATCTCATGGTCGATCGCCCGCGCGACGATATCTCTGGGCGCCAGCTCTCCCCGCTCATCGAAGCGATCCATGAAGCGGCTGCCGTCGGGCAGCTTGAGCTGACCGCCTTCACCTCTGACTGCCTCGGAGATCAGAAAACTCTTCGCCTCCGGGTGGTAGAGACAGGTCGGATGAAACTGGATGAACTCCATGTTGGCGACCCGGCAGCCCGCTCGCCAGGCCATTGCGATCCCATCCCCAGTGGAGACATCCGGATTGCTGGTGTAGAGATAGACCTTACTCGCGCCACCGGTCGCCAGAACGACGAATCGCGCTCTGAATGTCTGCACATGATTGCTTTCATGATCAAGGATATAGGCGCCATAGCAGCGTTTCTGGTGCTTGGTCTGCTCTTTTTCACTGGTGATCAGGTCGATCGCGATATGGTGTTCGAAGATTTCGATATTCGAGCGGGCCTTGACCTGTCCCTGCAGGGTGGTTTCCACCTCTTTGCCGGTAGCGTCTGCTGCATGAATGACTCGCCGATGGGAGTGTCCTCCTTCCTGGGTCAGGTGGTAGCCGCCGCTCGATGCGGCGCTGTCGTCCCGGGTGAAGTTGACCCCGCCCTTGAGCAGCCAGTCGATGTTGGATGGGCCATTTTCCACCACCAGCTGGACAGTCTCCTCATCACACAGCCCGGCGCCGGCACCCAGGGTGTCCTTGACGTGGGAGGCAATGCTGTCCTCCTCATCGAGTACCACAGAGATACCCCCCTGAGCATAATAAGTGTTGGTCTCTTTCAGCTCTTTTTTTGAGATGACTGCGATTTTCAGCTTCTGATCCAGGTGCAGGGCGAGGCTCAATCCGGCGGCGCCACTGCCGATGATCAGTACGTCATGTTGGTGATCTGTGGTCATAATTTGCGGGGTAGGGTCGATATGGTGATAATGCGTTTCCAGTTGCAATGCATCCTAGCTTAAAACCGCGTTTGGTTGAACCAATCGCGTCGGCAGACTGATATCGGTCAATTAAAGCTGGAATTGCCAGAACTTATCCAATCCATGACTGTCAATGGGACTGTGCACAGGAAGTGCTCGTCACGAGGAGGTAATAGCCCGGATGGGCGAGCGGTTAATTGATCAGGAACTCGTAGCTCGAGTTCAACAGGGTGACAAAAAGGCGTTTGACCTGCTGGTACTGAAGTATCAGCAGAAAATCACCAATCTGATCTCCCGCTATATCCGAGACCCTCATGAGGTGCTGGATGTGACTCAGGAAGCCTTTATCAAGGCCTATCGGGCCATACCCAAGTTTCGGGGTGACAGTGCCTTTTACACGTGGCTCTATCGAATAGCCATCAATACTGCGAAGAACTACCTCGTAGCCCAGGGACGCCGCCCCCCTTCAGATGATGTGGAGGCGGAAGTGGCTGAACAAATGGATGTCGGTGTGCGTCTAAAGGAGACAGGTACACCGGAAAACCATGTGTTGACCGAAGAGATTACCATGACGGTTCAGCAGGCGATCGACGATCTGCCTGAAGATCTGAGGACCGCCATTGTACTGAGAGAGCTGGAAGGCATGAGTTATGAAGAGATCGCCAATGCCATGTCCTGTCCTGTGGGTACGGTTCGCTCCCGTATATTCAGGGCACGTGAGGCGATTGATAAAAGACTGAGCCCATTACTGAAACCTTAATATCAGGCATAGCACAAATGACTGAGCAAGAGTACGAAAGATTATCCGCACTGGTTGATGAGGAGATTTCAGAAGAAGAAATCTCTATGGAAATTAATAAGTTGTCGAATAATGAGGCGAACCGGGTCACCTGGTCCAGGTATCATTTGATCGGTGACGCCATGCGTGGCGAAACAGGCTCGCTGTACAGCCCGGACCTGGCACAGGCGATCAGCAAGCAACTGGAGGACGAGCCGGTCGTGCTGGCTCCAGCAGCAATCAAACGTCGTCCAGGATTGAAAAAGCGCTCCTATACAGGATTGGCTGTCGCTGCCTCATTAGCCGCTGTCGCGGTGGTGATGGTCCCTCAGCTGATCAACCCGGAGGGATCTGAAGCACCGCCAGCGATCGCTGCCACTCAGGTGCCAGCAACAGAGACCCTCTACGTCGTGGAAGACGGCACTCGCTGGGAGCTGCTGAAAAAACCCGAAGTGGAATCGCGGCTTAATGCCTATCTGGTGAATCATCAGGAAAGGTCACCGTCGAGCAACATCAAAGGGATCATGCCCTTTGCGACGTTCGTCAGTTACGATGAAAACAAACAAAAATAAGATTGAGCTGATCGGATGAATTTATCTTCTTCCAGAGCTGATTCGAGACAATATTGGATCGGTTTTCTCCTGCTGCTGCTCTGCAGCCAGCCGGTTTTCGCCGCTGAACAGCTCACTCCCAGGGATTGGCTTGAGCGAATGATGGAAGCAGTGCAAAAGCTGAACTATCAGGGAACCTTCGTCTATCTGCATGACAATCAACTGGAAATTATGAAAATCGCCCATGCGGTGAACGGTGACAAGGTCAGAGAGAGCCTGATGTCCCTGAATGGTGCGCCGCGTGAAGTGATTCGTGATGAAGAGTCGGTAACCTGTGTCATGCCTGGCAGCAATGAAGTGTCAGTCGACAAACGCTCCCCAAGCAAGAAATTTCTCAATATTCTGCCTCAGGACCTGGCCCAACTTGAGGATCACTACAGTTTTCGCATGAGCGGCAAAGACCGGATTGCCAATCGCCAGGCGCAGGTAGTGGTGATCATGCCCAATGACCGGCTTCGCTACGGCTATCGTTTCTATCTGGATGAGGAGAGCGGCCTGCCGCTCAAATCGGATTTGATGAACGAACATGGAGAAGCGGTGGAGCAGACCATGTTCACCGATCTGGAGATCGGTGTTGCAGAGATCAGTGAACTGCATCAGCGAGAATCGTTGTTCACCTACCGGCTTAAAAATAATGAGGGCTCCAGTCTCTCCGATGACGCAGACAGTCGCTGGAATTTTCTCAAGCTTCCCGCCGGATTCCGATTAAGTATGCAGCATCAGCTGCACGATCCGATGCTGAGTGCGCCAATTGAGCAGTACGTATTCAGTGACGGACTGGGTTCACTCTCTGTGTTTATCGAGGCGGAAACCCGTAACGAAGCCTTCAGTGGTGTATCCAGATTGGGTGCGATCAACGCCTGGGGTGGTCAGATTGCCGGCTACCAGGTGACCGCTGTTGGTGAAGTGCCTGCTGTCACCATACTGGGTGTGGTTCAAGGGATGGAGCTGAAGGGCTCGAATGATTGAAGAGACCGCAATGGTCGTGCGTATTGATGGCGAATACGCATTTGTCGAGACGCAAAAGCGTGCCGCCTGTGGGTCCTGCGACAGTCAGGGAAGCTGCAGTACCACGGTTCTGGCCGGTTTGTTCAAACGTCGCTATAACCACCTCAGAGTAGTAAATACCGTATTCGCGAAACCCGGCGAACAGGTGATCATCGGACTGCAGGAACAGGCTCTCGTGAAACTCTCCATGCTTGCCTATCTGCTGCCTCTGATCAGCATGATTCTGGCTGCCATCGCGGCTCAATATCTGTTTGGTTTGTTTCACATTCAGTCAGGGGAACTCCCGCAAGTTATCGGTGGTCTATTGGGGCTGATTGGCGGGTTTTTTCTGTTGAGACTACTTGCAACTAAAAATCGACATGACCCAGGTTATCAGGCTGTGATGCTGCGCCATGCAGATAGGGTCTCTGTACCATTTGTCTGAGACTCTATTCACTTCTTACCTGTTGTCGATAGATCCCTCTTTCCTCCAGGAGTTGTTTCAATGAGAGACAAGAAATTTCAATTTATCATGTTGGCTGCAATGGCAGTGGCGCTGCTGACATCGTTCCCTCTGATGGCACGTGATCTGCCCAACTTTGCAGATCTTGCCGAGCATAACGCCCCCTCTGTAGTCAATATCAGTACCAGGACCTCATCATCCAGGAACCAGATGTCACCCTTCAATATGCCTGAACTGGAAGGCTTACCTGAAGGCAGCCCTCTGGGTGAGTTGATGAAAAAGTTTTTTGGCAATCATGGTTATCAAATGCCGGAAAATGATGTGGAAAAGCGCTCTCTCGGATCCGGGTTCATCATTTCAGAGGATGGCTATATTCTGACCAACAATCATGTTGTGGAAGAGGCTGATGAAATCCTCGTGCGGATGAACGACCGACGTGAGTTTGTCGCGAAAGTGATCGGCAAAGACGAGCGTAGCGATATCGCCCTGATCAAAATTAATGCTGATGATCTGCCAATGGTTGAAATAGGTGACTCTGACGGCTTGAGAGTCGGTGAGTGGGTGTTGGCAATCGGTTCACCCTTCGGTTTTGATCATTCAGTGACTGCCGGTATCGTCAGCGCAAAGGGCCGAAACCTGCCAACTGAAAACTATGTGCCCTTCATTCAAACCGACGTCGCCATCAATCCCGGCAATTCCGGTGGTCCGCTGTTCAACATGGAAGGTAAAGTGGTTGGTATCAACTCTCAGATCTACAGCCGCTCAGGTGGTTTCATGGGCCTCTCTTTCGCTATCCCGATTGAGATGGCGATGAATGTTGCTGATCAGTTAAAGACCCGTGGTCGGGTTACCCGTGGTTGGTTGGGTGTGTTGATTCAGGATGTCACCAAGGATCTTGCCGACAGTTTTGGTATGGATCATCCCCGAGGCGCATTGATTGCCCGGGTTCTTCCCCAGAGTCCATCGGAAAAAGCGGGACTTCAGGTGGGTGATGTCATTCTGTCATTCAACGGCGCCCCAATACACACCTCATCAGAGCTGCCTCCCTTGGTTGGGCGCAGCAACGTGGATAAGCCCGCCTCACTGAAGATACTGAGGAAGGGTAGAACCAAAATGGTGGAGGTGAATATTGGTGAATTACCTTCCGATGACCAGTTGGAGATGGCTGAAAATACGCCACCCAAGGTGTCTGAAAATCGCTTGGGATTGATGGTTTCCAGTGTCAGTGAGCAAGTTCAGAAGGAGTTGCGTCTATCATCTCGACGGGGTGTCATGGTCGAGTCGGTAACCGGAAAGGCCGCCCGCGAGGCTGGGATTCAGCAGGGCGACATTGTTACGATGATCAACAATATGGATGTGGAGGGTGTGGAGCACTTCAACCGTTTGGTCAAAGAGCTGCCCGGGGAGAAGACGGTTGCCTTGCTTGTGCACCGCAGTACTGGGCCGATTTTTCTTGCCCTGCATGTACCGGAAAATGATTGAGTTGAGATTTTACCACCGGCAGGGATGCCACCTGTGTGATGAGATGTGGGAGCAACTCTCAGCCATGGATGGGTTGCAGAAAATTCTCCTGGTGAAGGTCGATATCGATCGAGACGCCGAGATCAAAGCGGAGTATGGGCTGCGAATTCCCTGTCTGGAGGGGCCGGATGGCGTCTCACTGAGTGAGCATTATCTCGATCAATCCAGACTTCTGAGCTATTTGCGCGACGTATGATTTGGTATCATCTCTCTTTTTGTGGCAACACGTTTAC
>JAEPDS010000048.1 GCA_016842065.1 Candidatus Thiodiazotropha sp. 'RUGA' | reverse complement strand
CGGATCAGATAGGGACGATTGGATGTCATCTCTGACATGGCTTAACCTGGAATCCGTAGATGGACAGGGTGAAGTGTGCGCTTGTGGGGGTGCAACGCCGCCATGCGCCGCCACAAGCTTACCATTCGCCCTGTAGCGTGATTCACCCAGCGGCTAATACCCTCTATCGAACACTTATTCATATCATTCTTCAACATAAGTAGCAGAATGGAGCGGTCAACTGCGGATGCCAGGTTTATCCACGCATTTCCTGTTCGGCTTCGGACAGGCTCTTGATAAATGACTCTTTCTCAAACAGGCGCTTGGAGTATTCGTGCAGGCCTTTGGCACTGGCCGGAATCTCGATACCCATCTCTGGCAGGCGCCACAACAGCGGTGCGATGGCACAATCCACCAGGGAGAACTCGTCGCTCATGAAGAACGGCTTGGCGCCGAAAACCGGCGCGGTGGAGATCAGGCTCTCACGCAGCTCTTTGCGAGCCTTTGCCGCCTCTTTTTTACCACTCAGAATGATATCCAGCTGACGATACCAGTCCGTCTCAACCCGGTACATCAGCAGACGCGACGTGGAACGGGAGACAGGATCGACAGGTAACAGTGGCGGATGGGGAAACCGCTCATCCAGATACTCCATGATGATGCGGGACTCATACAGCTTGAGATCCCGGTCCACCAGGGTGGGAAGGGTTCCGTAGGGATTCAGCTCCATCACCTCTTCGGGCACGTTCAGTGGATCGATATCCTCCACTTCGTAGGTGATATTTTTTTCCGCCAGGACCATCCTGACCCGGTGGCAGTAGGGGTCCGTCGGATCCGAATAGAGGGTCATCACTGAGCGTTTATTCGCAACTGCTGCCATTTATTGCCTCTCTCCAAAACTTCTGACACGCCATCGACCATTGGATTTTGTGCAGAATTAATCGTTTTCACATAAAAAAAGGCGCACAGTATAACGCAACTGTGCGCCTTTTTGTCAGTTAAACCTGAATCCGTGAGTCCATGGCGGCACATAGCGCAAGCTATTGCTCCCCCAGCGGTTCAAAAAATACCCGCTTAACCTATGGGTGAAGCTAAGATTTTTTGATTCCACTGGGAAACCAATATCTTACACTCTGCACTCGCCATGAACCCACGGTTTCAGGTTAAACACCATGAGTGCTAGTGAACGTCCTTCCAGTACTCCTTTTTGAGCAGGTAGGACATCACGAAGAACACCGCGATGAACAGCAACACCCAGACACCCAGACGCTTTCTCTCCATCTGAATCGGCTCACCGATGTAGCTCAGGAAGGCGGTAATATCACGCGCAACCTGATCGAACTCTTCCGGGCTCATAGTGCCTTCACCGGCAGGCTCCAGGCGTTCCAGGACTTCGGTTTCAGTACCGTTGTGAACCTCAGTCTTGTAGATCGCTTTCTGATCACCCTGCAACTGCCACAACACATTCGGCATGCCCACATCGGGGAAGACCCGGTTGTTGACACCGAATGGACGCTTCTCATCCAGGTAGAAGCCACGCAGGTAGGTGTAGAGCCAGTCCACGCCACGTGCACGGGCGATAACACTCAGATCCGGTGGCGGATTACCGAACCACTCAGTACCTTTCTCGGCGGTCATGGCGATGTTCATGGTTTGACCGATCTTGTCGGTGGTGAACATCAGATTATCGATGACTTCCTGCTCGGTCAGACCCAGATCCTTCGCCATACGGTTGTAGCGCTGATACTTGGCCGAGTGACAACTCAGGCAGTAGTTCATGAAGTACTTGGCACCACGCTGCAAAGAGGCCTGATCGCTCAGATCGATGTCCGCGTCGTCCAGCGGCACACCACCACCGGCTGCCAGCCCGAGCATCGGGGTCACGGCTAATAAGAATGCAACAATCAGCTTTTTCATTCGGTCACCCTCTCTGGCACGGGTTTGGTATTGTCCATCTTGCTGTAGATCGGCATCAGCAGGAAGAAGGCGAAGTAGTAGATGGTGCCGATCTGCGCCAACAGCTTGTAGAGGTCAGTGGTCGGCTGAGTACCCAGATAGCCCAGCAGAATGAAGTTGACCACGAAGATCCAGAGCATCGCTTTATAAAGCCCGCCTTTGTAACGGATCGACTTGACCGGGCTACGATCCAGCCAGGGCATGAAGAACATGATCAGGATCGAGGCAAACATCGCCACCACACCCGGGAAGGCCGAGCCGGCAATCGAGGGCACAGCACGCAGAATCGCGTAGAACGGGGTGAAGTACCAAACCGGCGCGATATGCTCAGGCGTCTTCAGCGGGTTGGCTGGCTCAAAGTTCGGATGCTCAATGAAGTAGCCACCCATCTCCGGCGCGAAGAAGACCACCGCCGCGAAGATGAAGAGGAATCCGGCAACACCGGCAATATCCTTCACCGTGTAGTAGGGGTGAAAAGGAATGCCGTCGGCAGGCGCTTTGTCAGACCAGCGGTTGCCCTTGGGACCTTTCTTGATCTCCACACCGTCAGGGTTGTTGGAACCGACTTTGTGAAGCGCAACGATGTGGATGAACACCAGTGCGGCCAGGATGAAAGGCAGCAGGAAGTGCAGCGCAAAGAAGCGGTTCAGGGTCGCATCGGAGATGACGTAGTCACCACGTACCCAGACACCCAGATCGGGACCGATCACCGGTACCGCAGAGAACAGGTTGACGATTACCTGGGCGCCCCAGTAGGACATCTGACCCCAAGGCAGCAGATAACCGAAGAAGGCAGTCGCCATCATCGCCAGGTAGATGATTACACCGATGATCCACAGCAGCTCTCTTGGCTTACGGTATGAACCGTACATCAGGCCTCGGAACATGTGCAGATAGATCACCACGAAGAAGGCTGAAGCACCGGTTGAGTGCATGTAACGAATCAACCAGCCCCAATCCACATCACGCATGATGTATTCCACAGAACCGAATGCCAGCTCCGCATCAGGCTTGTAGTTCATCGCCAGCCAGACGCCGGTGAGGATCTGAATAACCAGTACCAGCAGAGCGAGTGAGCCCATGAAGTACCAGAAGTTGAAGTTCTTGGGGGCGTAGTATTGCGCCAGGTGCTCATTCCAGACCTTGGTCGCCGGATAGCGGTCGTCTATCCAAGTCATAAAATTTTTCATCATACTCATGAGGATGAACCTCCGTCGGCACCGACCAGAATCTTCGTATCAGAGAGATACTGGTAAGGGGGAATTTCCAGGTTTTTCGGTGCAGGCACACCGGCGTAGACACGACCAGCCAGGTCGAATCGCGAACCGTGGCAAGGACAGAAGAAGCCCCCTACCCAATCAGCGCCGAGATCCTCGGGAGCCACTTCGGGACGGTAGGTGGGAGAACAACCCAGATGAGTACAGATACCCACTGCGACAAGATACTTGTCGTTGACAGCCCGGGTCGGGTTTTTGCAGTAGTCTGGCTGCTGTCCGGTATCGTCGGAGTTGGGATCGGCCAGGCCGCCATCCAGCGATGGCAGATCAGCAAGGTTCTTATCGGTACGATGAACGATCCAAACCGGCTTTCCGCGCCATTTTACCCGCATCAGCTGACCCTCTTCGAGTTTGCTGATATCGGCCTCAACCGGCGCACCTGCCGCCTTGGCCTTCTCACTGGGGGCCCAGGCCGCCAGAAATGGATAGATCACGAAACCGGCACCAACCGCTCCGACCGCACTGGTAGCAAGCGTAAGGGTACGCCGCTTCTTTAAATCAACGCCATCTGCGCTCATAACTTTATGGACTCCCCGGATACTGTCATGAGCCTTCGAAGCCGAAACGGCCCCTTCCCAGCCCACATTTTCAGGACATTAGAATATACTTACATAAAACAATGAAAATTAACCGCGCATTCTCCACAATGTGACCATGTTGGTCAAGGCGCATTCACATGGCGGAGATAAAAAAAACCGTGTAATGCCACTCTATTTAAACAGGGTTTTCAACATCGCAAAAGCGCCATTCCAGCTGATGATGCTCAGCCAAATGGCGCCCCAAAGCCTCAACCCCATAACGCTCTGTTGCGTGGTGACCTGCCGCAAAATAGTGAATATCGAGCTCTCTGGCCAGGTGCACCGTGGGTTCTGACACCTCACCGGATATATAGGCATCGAGCCCCAGAGCGGCCGCCTGATCGATGTAACCCTGGGCCGCACCGGTGCACCAGCCAAGCCGCTTGATCTGTGGCCGCTCGGCACTGATATGCAGCGGCTCCCTGCCCAGAACCTGAGCCAGCTTTGTATTCAGATATTCTGGCGACTGGGGCTGAACGAACTCGGCGGTCCATACCAGGCCCTGGCCAGCCGTTGAAGCTTGCGCCTCGGGCAGGCCCAGCAGATTGCCCAACTGGCGGTTGTTGCCAAACTCATCATGAGCATCCAGTGGCAGATGGTAGGCGAGCAGGCTGATGCCCTGACGATAGAGGCTGGCAATCCGCTGCCCCTTGATACCGCGCAACGGCTGTGACTCACCCTTCCAGAAATAGCCGTGATGGACCAGCAAGGCATCCGCCCCCCAGTCTGCAGCCGCATCGATCAGCGCCTGACTGGCGGTCACTCCCACCATCAACTTAGCAACTGTGGCGCCGGCCTCGACCTGAATGCCGTTCGGGCAGTAGTCATCGAAGCTATCCGCGTCCAACAGTTGGTTACAGTAGTTTTCAAGCGTTATCAGTTCAATCATGTTATGTTTGCCTGCTATGGGACTCTAGCGGGGCCAGACGTGCTCTTTTACTAGGGTATCGAGCACGATCCAGCGACTTTGTAACTTTTTCTCGACCATCAACTCAGCCTAAACTTTGTTCTATAGCTGTCAGAAGTAACGTTTTTATCACACTAGATCATCCGATGCGTATGCAAAGATTGCTATCACTTCTACTCACGGCCCTGACCGCCGGTCTGGCAGGGGCCATCGTTGTTCTGTTTTTGATGCCTGAACGCACATTAGCACCGCAAACGGCGACTCCTCCCGCCGTGACGACAGCCAATCAACCGAACATCAACCTGCCCACGGAGTCCGGTCCGGTATCCTATGCGGAGGCGGTCGACAGGGCGGCCCCATCGGTGGTCAATATCTTCTCCACGAAGATCACGACCGAATCCCAGGCGATGCGCTTCAAGGATCCGGTACTGCAGCACCTGTTCGGCAGTATTCTGCCGGAAAAGACCCGTCAACGCCTGGATACCAGCCTCGGCTCCGGGGTGATCATCACGGAAGACGGCTATATGCTCACAAACCACCATGTGATCGATGGTGCCGACGAGATCAAGGTGGTACTGGCCAATGGTCAGAGTGTCAGCGTCAGTGTGGTGGGCAGTGATGCGGAATCCGATGTAGCGGTGCTGAAGATCAATAGCGAAGAAGCCCTGCAACCGATTCCGGTTGGCCACTCCAGCACCCAGCAGGTCGGGGATGTGGTGCTCGCCATCGGCAATCCATTCGGTGTGGGACAGACCGTGACCATGGGCATCATCAGCGCCACCGGCAGATCACGACTGGGTATCAGCACGTTCGAGAACTTCATACAAACCGATGCGGCGATCAATCCGGGCAACTCCGGAGGCGCTCTGGTGAATGGCCATGGCGAGCTGATTGGCATCAACACGGCCATCTTCTCTCAGACCGGCGGCTCTCACGGGATCGGTTTTGCGATCCCTTTCGATCTGGCCCAGGGCATCATGCAACAGCTGATCAGCACTGGACATGTGGTCAGGGGCTGGATCGGCATCCAGGGCCAGGATGTGACGAAAAAGCTGGCTGAAGCCTTTGGCCTGCACATCGAAGACGGCGTTCTGGTGACCGGGGTGCTGGAAGACGGCCCGGCAAGCAAAGCCGGCTTGCGGCCCGGCGATGTAATCACCAGCATCAATCAGATCCAACTGAATAATTCCCAGGCCCTGATGCAGCATATTGCCGGCCTGCCACCCGGCACCGAACTGATGATTGGTGGCTGGCGCGGCAGCGACGCCTTCAATCTGAAAACCGTTTCCGGAGAGCGTCCGGTATTCGACGAGTAGATAAGACCGTTCAAGCGGCTGGCCAACCCTTACCGGATCTCTATCACCCGTTATTCATCGGGTTTCAGATCGCGCCTCTCTGGCTATACTGAAACCATGGCCTGACAACCGATTCCGGCACTTCAGTGCCACTCTGCGGTGAGGCCAGCGAGGTTCCCCCGAACGACCGCCGAGCACTCGGGAAAGAGAAGAAATTCAATAAGGAGCTGTTTCATGAAACAAGCCGAAGAGATCGAGAGAATCATCGATACCGTCGGCAAGACCCTGCAAACCCAGCTCTCACCGACTGAAAGAAGCCGGCTTCACCAGGCGCTGATCAAATCCCTCGACAACCCGGAGGGAGGTATTCGACCGGAGACCAAACAGGTCACCATTCTTCTCTCCGACCTGAGAGGTTTCACCGCGCTTTCGGAACACTACCAACCCGATATCATCATCGAGATCCTGAATTTCTACTTCTCCCGCATGTGCGAGATCATCTTCCGATTCGGCGGCACCATCGACAAGTTCATGGGTGATTCCATCATGGCCCTGTTCGGGCTCTCGGAGCAGCGGGATGACGATCTGGAGCGCGCCATCGCCTGCGCCGTGGAGATGCAACGCAGCATGCAGAGCATCAACAGCGAAAACATCCAGCATGGACACCCCCGACTGTTCATGGGCATCGGCATCAACACCGGTGCGGTGGTGGCCGGTAACCTGGGGTCGGAGCTGCATCACGAATACACGGTGATCGGCGACGAGGTGAATCTCGCCTCACGCATCGAGGCCTACAGCCTGAGAGGCCAGATTCTGCTCAGCGAGCACTCCCGGGAGCTGGCAAAAGAGTACATTGAGTGTGAAAAACCGAACCAGGTACTGGTCAAGGGGAAGCAGACACCGGTTAAGCTCTACGAGCTGATTTCAACCAACCGGCCAAGATTTCTCGAGGTGCCGCGGGTTGAATCCCGTAAGAGCCCGCGTATAGAGGTGGATTTTCCGCTGACTTTTCAAACCCTTAAGAACAAAACCGTCTCGGAGACCAGTTACGCGGGCCGGGCTATCGATCTGAGCTATTACGGCCTGCAAGCCCGCTTGCCGATAGAGCTGCAGACCCTGTCGGATATCCGGATCACCCTCTACACCTCGATGATGAGCGAACAGAGCAGCCACATCTACGCGAAGATTCTCGATAACGAGCAAAACGGCGAGGACTGGCTCTGCCGGATGGAGTTTACCGGCATCGACGAAGCGGGGCAGAGCGCCATCAAACAGTACATCGACCAGGCGGTGAGCCGGCGCTGACTGCACCGATTGGGTAAATTTCTACAAATACTCCCGTTTTCCATCCAATTTCGTTATCATCTCCTGTCTTTTTCGTCAGAAACCCTGGGGTTGGGTGGATTTCAGCCGGACAGTGAGCTTACGCAACTGTCGCTTTCCATACCCGACCTGGTTCTAACACCGGATTTCAGGCCGATACTGAATGACACTTGGTTTAAGAGTATGGAATTGCATACTAACCCTTTGCCGCACAATTGAAGCTGTGTTGCAACTCTGGGCAAGCAAGTGCCAACCAGGCCTACATCCTTTAATAGACACCGGCAGCAATCCCAGGGCTGATTCAATCTACAGTAGGGCCTGTTAACACTGGCTATCCGGGACAACCATGGATAAATTGATCATTCGCGGGGGTACACCCCTATCGGGGGAGGTACGGATTGCTGGCGCGAAAAACGCAGCACTGCCGATTCTGGCCGCCACCCTGCTGTCCGAAACCTCGATGCGGGTCGGCAATGTACCGCACCTGCAGGACATCACCACCACCATGGAACTGCTCGGCGGCATGGGCGTCAGCCTGATGGTTGACGAAAAGATGGGCATCGAGGTGGATGCCAACACCATCAAGGAGTTCAACGCACCTTACGAACTGGTTAAAACCATGCGTGCGTCGATCCTGGTACTGGGACCGATGCTATCCCGCTTCGGCCAGGCCGATGTCTCTCTGCCAGGTGGCTGTGCGATCGGGTCCCGCCCGGTGAATCTGCACATCGAAGGCCTGCGGGCGATGGGTGCCGACATCGATGTGGAGAACGGCTACATACGATCCCGCTGCAAACGACTGCACGGAGCCCGTATCGTAATGGATATGGTGACAGTGACCGGTACGGAGAATCTGATGATGGCCGCTGTCCTGGCGAAAGGCACCAGCCTGATCGAGAATGCCGCACGGGAACCGGAAGTGGTCGATCTGGCCGAGTGCCTCAATCTGATGGGCGCCAAGATCAGCGGTGCCGGTTCACCGATCATCACCATCGAGGGTGTCGACAGTCTGCAGGGCACCGAATACAACGTACTGCCCGACCGGATCGAAACCGGCACCTTCCTGGTCGCCGCCGCCATCTCCAGAGGCAATATCAAAGTTCGCGATACCCGCCCGGAACTGGTGGACTCGGTGCTGCAGAAACTGCGCGAGGCCGGCGCGGTGATTGAGACCGGTGAGGACTGGATCAGTCTCGACATGCAGGGGAACCGTCCAAAGGCCGTGGATGTCTATACTGCCCCCTACCCGGCCTTCCCTACCGACATGCAGGCCCAGTTCACAGCACTGAACTCCGTCGCGGAAGGAGTCGGCATCGTCACCGAAACGATTTTTGAAAACCGCTTCATGCACGTCCATGAACTGCAGCGTATGGGCGCCCAGATCAAACTCGAAGGCAATACGGCGATCTGTACCGGCTCGGAAAACCTGACCGGTGCACCGGTGATGGCCACCGACCTGCGCGCCTCCGCCAGCCTGGTACTGGCCGGACTGGTGGCTGAAGGCGAGACCCTGGTCGACCGGATCTACCATATCGACCGGGGTTACCAGAACATCGAAGAGAAGCTGGCAGGCCTGGGAGGCGAGATACGGCGACTCCCCAGTTAAGGCGTGAAAAAAACCGGGTGACAGCGACATAATCGCCGATTCCCGGATTTCATACGCCTCGTCATTTGTTATCCTTTCAGCTTGCAAGCTGTACTAACCCTGAACCAATCATGAAATTTGACGCACCCATAACCATCGCCCTGTCGAAAGGCCGCATCTTCAACCAGAGTCTGCCGCTGCTGGCCCATGCCGGAATCGAGCCGGCCGACGACCCGGAGAAGAGCCGCAAGCTGATTCTCGACACCAATCATGAACAGGTTAAGCTGGTGATCATTCGCGCCACCGATGTACCCACCTATGTGGAGTATGGCGCTGCAGATCTCGGCATCGCCGGTAAGGATGTGTTACTCGAGCATGGCGGTGAGGGGCTCTACGAACCGCTCGACCTGAACATCGCCCGCTGCCGGATGATGACCGCCGGCTACCCGGACGCGGTGGAGCAGAAGGGACGCCTGCGGGTGGCCACCAAGTATGTCAAAAGCGCGCAACGCTATTTCGCCGCCAAGGGTGAACAGGTCGAGATCATCAAACTGTATGGCTCCATGGAGCTGGCGCCCATCGTCGGTCTGGCGGATATCATTGTCGACCTGGTTGAGAGTGGCAATACACTGAAGGCGAATGGACTGGTACCGCTTGAGCATATCGCCGATATCAGCTCCAGACTGGTGGTCAACAAAGCCTCCTGGAAGATGAAGCACGGCCTGATCATGCAGCTGATCGAAGCCTTCCGCGAAGCAGTTAAGAAATAGCCCCAGCCAATCCGCTATTATTGACGGGCAGATTCATTGAAACTCCGGTCTCCCGATGGAGCCGGACTATCCATTTAGAGAACTTGAAGATGAGCGACATACGCAAACTGTCGACCAGCGACGACGACTTCCAACAGCAACTCGACGCCCTGCTCGCCTGGGAATCGGTCTCCGATAGCGGCGTTAATGATACGGTCAACCAGATCATTCAGGATATCCGCCAACAGGGTAATGAGGCGCTTCTGGAATTCACCCATCGTTTCGATCGCTGGCAGGCAAACAGCGCTGATGATCTACAGATTCCGCTGAGTCGACTGCAACAGGCCTGGGAGACGATTCCCGAGCAGCAACAACAGGCGCTGCAGATCTCGGCCGACCGGATCCGCGCCTATGCGCAACGTCAGCTGATGGACTCCTGGTCCTATACCGAAGCGGACGGCACGCTGTTGGGTCAACAGGTGACTCCGTTGGACCGGGTTGGTCTGTATGTGCCTGGCGGAAAGGCGGCCTACCCGTCATCGGTACTGATGAACGCCATCCCCGCCAAGGTTGCCGGCGTCGATGAGCTGATCATGGTGGTCCCCACCCCGGACGGGGAACTCAACGAACTGGTCTTGGCAGCCGCTCACGTCTCCTCGGTCGACAAGGTATTTGCCGTGGGTGGCGCCCAGGCTGTGGCGGCATTGGCCTACGGCACGGAAACCGTACCACCGGTGGACAAAATCGTCGGCCCGGGAAATATCTATGTGGCGACCGCCAAGCGGGCGGTATTCGGTCAGGTTGGTATCGACATGGTGGCCGGCCCTTCCGAAATCCTCATCGTCTGCGATGGCCAGACCGATCCGGACTGGATCGCCATGGATCTCTTCTCCCAGGCGGAACATGATGAAGACGCTCAATCGATCCTGCTCTGTCCCGATGGCAACTACCTGAAACAGGTGGAGGCCAGCATCGACCGACTGCTGCCGACCATGGAGCGCCAGGAGATCATCGCCACGGCTCTGCGCATTCGTGGCGCGCTGATCCAGGTCAAGGATATGGACGAAGCGGTGAGTGTGGCCAACCACATCGCCCCTGAGCATCTGGAGCTCTCGGTAGCCAACCCGCAGGAGATGGTCAAAAGCATCCATCACGCCGGCGCCATCTTCATGGGTCGACACACCGCTGAAGCCATGGGTGACTACTGTGCCGGGCCCAACCATGTGCTGCCCACATCCCGCACAGCGCGATTCTCCTCGCCTTTGGGGGTCTACGATTTCCAGAAACGCTCCAGCCTGATCATGGCCTCCCCGGATGGCGCGGACACCCTGGCAAGGACCTCCTCGGTAATGGCTCGCGGGGAGGGGCTGACCGCCCACGCCCGCTCTGCCGAATATCGATTCAAGACTGACAAGGAATAGTCAGCATGAACCCCTACTGGAGCCCGGGCATCGATAAGCTCTCCCCCTATGTTCCGGGGGAGCAGCCCAAGCTTGCGCGACTGGTAAAACTGAACACCAATGAGAATCCCTACGGCCCCTCACCCAAAGTGATCGAGGCAATCCGTGCTGAGGCGGGGGAGAGCCTGCGGCGCTACCCCCAGGCGGACTCCGCCGAACTGCGAGCGGTTGTGGCGGACTACTATGACCTGCAAGCTGACCAGATATTTGTCGGCAATGGCTCCGATGAGGTGCTTGCCCACACCTTCTTCGCCCTGTTCCAGCAGCCTAAGCCGCTGCTGTTTCCCGACATCAGCTACAGCTTCTATCCGGTCTACTGCGGCCTTTACGACATCGATTACCGCACCATCCCGCTGAGGGAGGATTTCTCCATTGGCGTGGATGACTATCAGCAGCAGAACGGCGGCATCATCTTCCCCAATCCGAATGCCCCCACCGGGCGTTTGTTACCGTTATCTGCCATTGAACAACTGCTGAAGCGTAATCGGGACTCCGCCGTGGTAGTGGACGAGGCTTATATCGATTTCGGCGGCGAGAGTGCCGCCTCGCTGATCAACCGCTATGCCAATCTGCTGGTGGTGCAGACCCTCTCCAAATCCCGCTCTCTGGCCGGTCTGAGGATTGGCCTGGCGATGGGGGATGTGGGTCTGATCGAAGCTCTGATCCGAGTCAAAGACAGCTTCAACTCCTATCCGATGGATCGTATCGGCGCCAAAGCGGCGATCGCCTCATTCAAGGATGAGGACTACTTTCAGCAGATCCGCCAACAGATCATCAGCTCCCGGGACGCCCTGACCGATGCACTGACGAAGCTGGGATTCCAGGTAGTGCCTTCGGCTGCCAACTTTGTCTTTGCCAGCCACCCTGGACATCAGGCAGAGATCATCTCAGCCAAATTACGCGAACAGGGCGTCATTGTTCGCCACTTCAAGCAGCCCCGAATCAAAGATTTTCTGCGCATCACCGTCGGTACAGCGGAAGAGAACCAAAGACTGCTGGAAGCTCTACAGCAGATCGTCTGATTTTTTTATTATTGGTCCACAAATGGACTCCAGTCAGCGCAAACAGTGTTTCAATTTGCGACTCTTATTTGCGTTCATTCGCGCTCATTTGCGGACTGAATTCTTCCCTGATCAAACTTAAACCTCAGCCAGCAACCGATCGATCATCCCCTCCGCCTGACTGAGATAGCCGCCACCGAACAGGTTCAGGTGGTTGAGAATGTGGTAGAGGTTGTACAACAGCTTGCGGGTGGAGTAACCCGGCGATAGAGGCCAGCTCTCCCGGTAGGCATCGTAGAAGCGGTTGCCGAAGCCGCCAAACAGTTCGGTCATCGCCAGGTCCGCCTCCCGATCACCAAAGTAGACCGCCGGATCGTAGATCACCGGCTGCCCCTCCAGGTCATAGGCCAGATTGCCACCCCACAGATCACCATGCAGGATCGAGGCGCTCGGCTGGTGGTCCAGCAGCAGATGAAAGTGATCGAGCAACCGTTCACCCCGCCGCTGCAGACTTCCCCGGTAACCGTTCTCCCCTGCCAATTGCAGCTGGAAACCAAGACGCTGCTCACGCCAGAACTCGATCCAGTCATCCTCTCTTGGGTTCGGCTGGTGGGTTGAGCCGATGGTATTGTCCCGATGCCAGCCGAAGTAGGGCTGCGCCACCTGATGCATGGCGGCCAGCATGCGGCCGGCAATCTCCGCACCATCCCGACTGCCGTGTCCCATCTCCAGAAACTCCATCACCAGATAGGATTGATCCCCACTCACACCACTGCAAACCGGCCTGGGCACTCGAATGGTATGGGTATCGGCCAGGGCCTGGAGCCCCTCTGACTCCGCTTCGAACATATCCAGCAGAGCGCTTCGGTTGAGCTTGACGAAGTAGCTGCGCTCACCATCGGTCAAGCGCACCCCGGTGTTGATGCATCCACCACCGATCATTTTAGGCTCTAACGGATTGAATGGTGCGTCAGTAGAGTCTGCAATATGCTGCGCGATAATCTGCCAATCATTCATGCCAAATCCCCCTTTCCTGCGGATCAAACCCCGCCCGTTCATGCCTCTGCCAGTGAGTGCTTATTCACAATGCGCTAATGTTGCATCACAACATACAAGGCTTTGCGAATTTTATTACTATTAGAAGTGATTAATATACTATAACTACTTGTTAATTATAGTGTTAGTGAAACTGTTAAAAAAATAGTCAAATTAACAGGAATCCAACAAACACAAGGCCTTGGGCCCTCTATTCCATAAATGTCCACAAAGTTATCCACAGCACTTGTGGAAAAAGTTCTGCCTTAAAACAGTGCATTTTGCCAACCCATTGATAACACCATTTTATGCCCCGATAACACCACTCTAATCCCATCCCACCTCAACGCGCCACAACACAACAGAGAGCCCTGATGATTGCAATTGAACGATGCAAAATGCAGAGTGGCCACTGCTATGGCAAACCGAAACAGCGCCACTGATGTAGAATAACCACACATCGCTCCTTCCGCCTTGCCGGAAAATAGAGCAGCCCCAGAAGGGCTGATTGGATTAGTCTTAACAGGCCCAGAAGTCTCGTGATGGAATCGGATACCATATTAAAGATAGCGCTCGCCGGCCCCCTTCGCGGCTACTTCGACTACCTTCCTCCTGAACAGAACGGCATCACACTCACCCCCGGATGCCGATTTGAGATACCTTTTGGCCGCAGCAGCCGAGTGGGCATACTGATTTCAACCAGCAGCAAATCTTCAGTTCCGACAGGCAAACTGAAGCGCGCCCTGTCTCAACTCGACCATACCCCGTTGCTTCAAGCTTCAGACCTGAGTCTGCTGAAGTGGGCGGCTGACTACTATGAGCACCCGTTGGGTGATGTGATATTTCACGCCCTGCCGGTGAACCTGAGAAAAAAACCGACCGCTGCCAGAAGCAGCCATCCAGGCCTGCGATTGACCCAGGCAGGTGAGGCTTTGGATCCAGACACGCTCTCCAGGGCAGCCAAGCAGCGCAAAGTAATCGTCGCGCTGAAACAGCACCCACAGGGTCTGGCCAAAAGCCAGCTTATGCAGAATCACGAGCTCTCCCCTGCGGTACTGCGCAGCCTGCTGGATAAAGGCCTGATCACCCCCTGTGAGCTACCACCCCAGCCACTCCCCAGCGAAGCAGCTCATCAGCTCAACCCGCAACAACAGCTGGCGGTCGACACGGTGCGAGAAAAGCTGGACGGATTTCAGGCCTATCTACTCAACGGGGTAACCGGTAGCGGCAAAACCGAAGTCTATCTGCATCTGGTCGCGGATGTTCTGGCCCATGGGCGGCAGGCATTGATCCTGGTTCCGGAGATCGGCCTGACCCCGCAACTGCTGCAACGTTTTCAACAACGCATGGGACATGAGGTTGCGGTACTGCACTCCGGACTGGCGGATGGAGAGCGTGAAAAGGTCTGGCACGCGATGCGTCAGATGCGCCAGCGCGTCCTCATCGGAACCCGGTCCGCTGTATTCACGCCAATGCCCAACCTGGGTCTGATCATTGTCGACGAGGAGCATGATCTCTCCTACAAACAGCAGGATGGCTTTCGCTACAACGCCAGGGATATCTCTCTGGTTCGTGCACAGCAGACCGGCTGCCCGGTGCTGCTGGGCTCTGCGACCCCATCCCTGGAGTCGTTGAGGAACGTCCAGGAGAACCGTTACCAGCAGCTGGATCTACCGAAACGGGCCGCCGACGCGAGCATGCCGAGCCTGTCGCTGATCGACATTCGTAATGGCCATCTCAAAGGGGGATTGTCTCCCGCGCTGCTGAAACACCTTGAACAGACCCTGCAGGCCGGGGAGCAGGCAATGCTGTTTCTCAACCGTCGTGGTTACGCGCCGATGCTCACCTGTCACGCCTGCGGCTGGTTGACCGACTGCCCCCGTTGCGATGCACGCATGACCCATCACCGCCAGCAGAGACTGCTCTGGTGTCACCATTGCGGTCACCAGCAGAGAGAACCGACTGCTTGTCCCAGCTGTGGCAGCCCCGATCTGCGTCCGGTCGGTCAGGGTACCGAGCGGGTTGAAGAGGTCTTACAGCAACACTTTCCGAACTATCCCCTGGCACGCATCGACAGGGATTCAACCAGCCGCAAGGGAAGTCTGGAAAAACTCTTGAAGCAGGTCCATTCAGGCAGCATCCCACTTCTGATCGGCACCCAGATGATTGCCAAAGGACACCATTTCCCCGCCGTTACACTGGTGGCCATCCTGGATGTGGACCAGGGACTGTTTGGCGCCGACTTCAGAGCTTCTGAAAGAATGGCCCAGCTGATACTCCAAGTGGCTGGCCGGGCTGGCCGGGCCGAACGCCCGGGACGGGTGATGATCCAGACCCGACATCCCGACCACCCGTTGATGCAGCTTCTGACCCAACAGGGATATGCGGCTTTTGCCAAGCTCGCCATGCAGGAGCGGCAAATGGCCATGTTGCCCCCTTATGCCCATCAGGCTCTGATTCGCGCAGAAGCCAACCGATCGGACTATCCGGAACTGTTTCTTAAACAGCTGTTAGAAGGTTGTCAGCAAATCCAACACGCCACTGAACTGGAGTTCTGGGGACCGGTCCCTGCCCCGATGGAGCGACGTGCCGGTAAGACCAGAGCCCATCTACTGATTCAATCCAATCAACGTCTGCCTTTGCACCGTTGGTTATCGCAAGCTATCGAGATATTCCCGACGCTGCCCCATGCTCGCAAGGTACGCTGGTCTGTGGATGTGGATCCACAAGAGATGCTGTAGTCTCATCAGTATCATTCAAAGAGTTGAGATCGGTTAAAAGATTGAAGATGGATCGCGCCAGCAGAAAAATCAATCCTGACTCTTAAACCTCATCTCAACCCACTATTTCATGGAAATGGATTGGGTAGCTAGTAACTCAACAGCGTTCTTTTTCAGACCAACTCAGCAACCCAATCACAATCAGAGTGTGAAATAAAAATCCGATCCATGAAATATCGCTCCAACATCCCAACGAACAGATGGTGCGGAATAGATCATGACGGGTCATTCACATGTCGACTGCAACGCAAATAGAACACAACTTGCTAGCAACATGCTAGGAGTTTGAGTGTTTATATGTTATTAAAACACTCTCGACTCAAGCAGACACCAAGTTAGCTTTAACACCTTAATATTTAAAGCCTGTTTTATTAAACACAAACAGATGCAAACAGGCCATGTGACTCTCTGGTTGGTGATTTATGGATACAAACACCCTGCCACTTAATGAGATCATTATTGAGCTCCGTTCATTGGCCAGGAGCAAATCAACTGGCTATCTCTTCATCGTCAGCAGTGAACAACACTCCGCCACATTCGGCCTTGAACAGGGGCGAATCGTCTCTCTACAGTGCCGACTTCGTACCGGTGAAAAAGCCATTCCTCTGATAGCCAATATCAAACATGGCTCCTGTCGATTTGAGGAGAGCATAAGTCTGATAAGAAAGATGCCGCTTGAAGATAACGAAACCATCTTCCAGAAGATACTATCAATACACGAACAGATGATCGAAGCTGAAGCCGAAACCAGCCAATACAAAACCGCTGCTAGAAACAACAACTATGACAATCACCCGATACTACTTTCCGAACAGCAGAGAAGCAATATCGAGAACTGCTTAGTGGAAGAGATCGGACCGATGGGCAGTTTTGTCATGGATACAATTGAACAATGCAAGGAGTTTGATTCAATCAAAGATGCTATCAACGACGAAATCGACCAACCCGATATCGCTCAGATACTTCTATTGAAGATCGATAAGATTATCAACCAAACCGCATGACTTGAAATTGACCGAAAGTAAAACCAAATCACCTCTAATTGACTAATTGCTGCCTTATAACACGACTGATAGAAACAACCAGCAACACGCCATAGCACCGACACACAACCATTGACACCAAACAGTTGACTCAAACTGATAAGTGCTTGCTATCACCAGGTGGCGAATGAAATAAAGCCCATTTCAACCGACGAGTTTTAAAACACCATTTAGTTATAGTTATTGCTTCTGTTATTTTGTTTGGTTTAGATTACCCTGGTTTTTTTAGGGATGTGAAGGATCACTGAATATCGACACGCAACCTTGGATTCATTTTATAAGGAACTGACACGTATCAGTTTGTTGGTGATTCGATGGCGTATTGGCGTTACCGGTTGTTGAAACCGCCAATCAGTCTTAACACACTGCTCTACTCTCGACTACCCGTAGACAGTCAGAAGCAAGACAAATTCACTGGTCCGAAAATCCGGATAGTCCAGTCTATCGTGCTGTTCATAAAGCAGACTCTCAATTCAAACCCGACACCCACAATCAACTTACGCTCAATCATGCCAATCCATTTGGCCAGACTGTCTCATCGACACATAAGCCGTTGCTGCAAAGAGACAACATTCCGAGCAAGCACCCCGAAGAACCCATCAGCACAACGAGCGAAGGCCAATATCTACAACACGGAAGGGATAAAACAGGAGCACATGGAGTTATTTAGAAATAACCAACCATCAAACCCAGCAGTCAAGCTGCACTCAACCACTAGCGAATTCTCATACTGATCGATGAATCGCTACAACAGTCAAGACCACCCATTCAATACATCTTATCTATTTTACACAAGGAGAAACCAATGAAGCTTTACAGGATATTGTTGGCCATATCATTTTCAATAACCATGATGAGCGGAAACGCATCAGCAGCACAACTCCCCGGATCAATTGTGGATACTCAATGGCTGGCGAAGAACCTGAAAGAGGTTCAAGTCATCGATGTACGTTCCAACAAAGCCACTTTCACAACCCAACCCGTGTTCGAACTGCAGGAAAAAGCCAAACGTGAAGTACTGACACAGGCTGGCGGACATATCGAGAACGCCATTCTGCTGCCTTACAAGTCAATTCGCGGTGAACGTCAGGTTGACGGTCAAAAAGTCAAATATCTGCTACCGGAAAAGGACGACTTTGAACAACTCATGCAAGCAGCCGGATTACAGTCCGGCAAGCCGATTGTCATCGTCTCAACCGGCATGACTCCGAAACGGGTCAACGAAGCACTGCGTCTTTTCTGGCAACTGAAATATTTCGGTGAAGACGATGTTGCCGTACTGGATGGTGGACTGGCGGCCTGGCTCAACGAGGGGCACGAAGTCGTTACCACTGAGGGAAGCGTTGCTCCAGGTGACTGGAAAGCCACTGCAATCCGCGCTGAACTGATCGCAACACCGGATGATGTCTCAAACGCGGATGCCGATGTACAACTGATCGATGCCCGGGGTACAGAACAGTTCTACGGTATCAACAAGCGGGATTATGTGTCCGCTTTCGGCCATATCAGAGGCGCAAAAATGCTGCCTACAGAAGTGCTGTTCCGTAAAGATCGTGATGCGATCAAATTCTACTCCCCGGAGGCCTACCGTTCGATCCTGGAGATCAGCGATATCGAAGCCGACAAACCGACCATCTTCTACTGCAACAGTGGTCACCTTGCCGCCGGCCCTTGGTTTATCGAACATGAACTTGTCGGCAACAGCAAGGCGCGCCTGTTCGATGGTTCGATGCACCAGTGGACCCTGCAAAACCGTCCCGTAAGAACCGTGATGCTCGAACCGCTTCCGGCAACCTGTAAGTCAGGCATCAGCAAGCCAGGCTGCTGAGAAATCCAATGAGTCTTGCGTCCCGGGAAACGACACAAACAGGATCGGTATCAACAGCTTTCTATAGAGGACTTTTTATCATCTATCTGGTCAGTATATTGACCGCCATACCGACCATCTATTTTATCACCAAGGATGAACTCTATTCTCAAGCTGACAAGGAACTCAAGCTCATGGTCGATGTGGTCCGCTCCGCACGCTCTATCGTCAGGGAGCGGACCAGGCCCCACTTTCTACCCCAGGGGGTCTTCTTTCCACCCGTGGTCTCTTCCACCGTAATGGCGAAGGAGCTGGCAACTCAGTTCAAAAAACTGCAACCCAGCTACCTGATCCGAATGGTGAGTGACAATCCACTCAACAAGGACAACTACCCACAAGGGCTTGAGCTGAAAGTCCTGGAGATGTTGCGTTACGGCAACCCGGATGAGGGTCTCGTGATGACCGGCGACATTCAGGGTCGTCAGTATCTGATCTCAGCGGCGGCAACCAAGGTCAGCGATGGCTGCCTGATCTGTCATGGCTCTGCGAAGACAGCACCGCAGGAGATCGTCGAACGATACGGTTCCAATTCGGGTTACGGTTGGCAGTCCGGCACAATCATCGGCGCCAGTCTGGTGGGAGTGCCCCTGGCCGATCTCAACTCAGCTGTTCTGAAACGATTCCTGATTGTTATCGCATCCATCACAGTGCTCTTTGCGATCGTGCTATTGGTGCTTAACCGAGTTGTGCAACAGAAGATCATACAACCCATACAGGAGATTACAGAGATCGCCAAAGAAGTCAGTCTTGGGCGCAGCAATCAACCGTTTTACTCAGAAAGAGATGATGAGATTGGCGCCTTGACCCGCTCATTCGAACTGATGCGCCGTAGCGTCAACATTGCCGCGAAAAAGATCAGCAAACTCTCTCAAGGCAATAAGTGAAACCAATATAGCGCACCCCATCCCTCAAGAAGCTCGTGAGGGATGGGATTCTTTTAAGGAAATGTCGTCTGTTGGTGGCGGCTATTCAGTTATGCGACTGGCTTCGATCTCTGCTGAGATCGCCTGAATGTCCTCATGACGAACATCCTTTCCGGTTACCAGAAAGATTACAAAACCGCCAATATTCTTGGCGTGACCACCGATTCGCTCAAGCGCACGCAGAGCCAGCACAATATCCACAACCGAGCCTACGTTGCGGGAGTCTTCCATGATGAAGGTTGAAAGACGACGCAGACTTCCTCTGAAATCCTCGTAGAGTTTCTTGTCCATTTCGATCACTTCCAGTGCCTTGTCCAGATCGAGCTCGGTAAAGGCCACCAGACTCAGCCCCAGCATCTCATCGACAGACTCGGACATGTCATAGATGTCATGCAGAATCTCTTTACTGGGTGGGTTTTTGCCGTTGTCATAGAAGTGAATGGTGAGGTTGGCGATCTTGCGCGCTTCATCACCCACCCGTTCCAGATCCGAGATGGTCTTCTGAACGGTCAGGATGTCCCGCAGATCCTTCGCCATCGGCTGACGCTTGGCAATCAGGCGTATGATCTCTTCATCCGCCTGTATATCGATTTCATTCAGTTTACGATCACGATCGATCACCTGGCCAGCCGCCTTTGGATCTTCATCCTTCAGTGTCTGTACTGCCCGGCGCAGCTGGTCCTGCCCCAGGTTGCCCATATCCAGCACCAGCTTGTTCAGATGTTCAAGCTCCGCGCTATAGGCCTTGACGATATGTCCGCTTGTCATTTCATTCATTGCAGATCCACCCTCGAATCAGCCGAAACGGCCGGTGATGTAGTCTTCAGTCAGTTTGTGTCTTGGTGAGGTGAAGATTTGATCGGTCTCCCCCACTTCGAT
>JAEPDS010000047.1 GCA_016842065.1 Candidatus Thiodiazotropha sp. 'RUGA' | reverse complement strand
CCGCTGATGATATAGAAACCCGGCAGGGGCAGAGGAAGGGTGTGCAGATCCCGTGCGGCTTCCGCCGCCAGCCGGTGCATTGTTGAGATGGCATTTTCCTGGGGGATTTCCAGGAACTCGGCCAGCAGTTCCAGATCTCCTATGGTCTTTTCCCGCTGCCAACCCAGGCTGGTCTCCCGTGCGATTGCTGAGGAGAGCATCACCGACAGGGGTTTTGGTAGAAAACTGTTGGAGATGCCCTGTGACTCGATGATCAGATCCGGTAGCTGCCAACGTTCGCTCAAGCGGATATTCAGGGTCTCGAATGTGCAGCCCAGCTCGGTTTTGGCGACGCTCTCCCGGTCATCACCCGCGAGGATTTTACTTTGCACACGCTGCATCTCATCCGGAACCACAGACCACAGCGCCATTTCCCCGATCTCGTGCAGCAGTGCACCGGTATAGAGTCCATCCGTATCCGGCAGATTACGGATCTTCGCCAGACCACGGGCATAGCGTGCTGCATGGGCTGCCCGGCTGTAGCAATTGTAGAGACCGCGCCTTGGGGGGCCCTTCAGTTTATCCTCAAGCGATGGCAGGGTTTTGCTGGCCTGTTCGATCAGTTCCATTCCCAACATCGGGATCGCCAGAGAGATTCGGGTGATCGGCTCCTTGGGTTGTACAGGCAGCTGACTGAGCTTTTGCATCACGTAGAGGCTGAATCCCGGATCGCGGGAGATCACTTCCGAAAGTCGGTTATGATTCACGCTGGATTTATTCAGTAGGTCCCTGACCTGAGTCAGGGTGCGCTGCATGACGGGGAGGGGATCTGACGAAATCTGTCGTACCCACTCTTCAACGGTCTGGGACATAGCCTGCAAGTATTATGGTTGATGAGGTTTTCTGCATCCAGAAACGCCCCAGGGGTTATTAGTTTATCGCTCCAAGATAAAACCTATCAGATTCGCTGGCAAGGTTTGATTGATCCGGCAAGCCGTAATCTGACTCTTAACCGGTAGGGGAAATTACTTGGTTTCTGCGGGAACGGGGGGGTGTTAAACTAACCGGTTTGAATATTCGGGATTGAGAGGTTTGTATGGCAGGACACAGTAAGTGGGCCAATATCAAGCATAAGAAGGCTGCAAATGATAAGAAGCGCGGCAAGATCTGGACCAAATTGATCCGTGAGATCACGGTTGCGGCCCGCATGGGGGGTGGTGATCCCAATGCCAATCCCCGATTACGCTTGGCAATGGACAAAGGCCTTGGTGCCAACATGCCCAAAGATACCATTGAGCGGGCAATCAAACGGGGAGCCGGCGGCAGCGACGGTGAGAACTACGATGAGATCCGCTATGAAGGTTATGGGCCCGGTGGCACAGCTGTGATGGTGGACTGCATGACCGACAACCGCAACCGCACAGCGTCAGAAGTGCGGCACGCCTTCAGTAAGCTGGGCGGCAATCTTGGAACCGATGGATCGGTAGCCTATCTATTCACCAAGCAGGGTATCATCAGCTTTGCAGCCGGTTCCGACGAAGAGCAGGTGATGGATGCAGCGCTCGAGGCCGGCGCTGAGGATGTGGTCACCAATGACGACGGCTCCATCGATGTGATCGCCACACCAGAGAGTTTCTCCGAGGTGAAGGATGCCCTGGTTCAGGCCGGGTTGGAGCCTGAAAATGATGAGGTTACCTATGTGGCTTCGACCCAGGCGGAGCTGGATGAAGGGGATGCGGACAAACTGCTGCGCATGATCGATATGCTTGAGGATCTGGATGATGTGCAGAACGTCTACACCAATGCAGAAATTTCAGACGAAATCCTTGATGCAGTGGGCTGAATGCTGAGGATAATCGGCATTGACCCGGGCTCCCGGATTACCGGATTTGGATTGATCGAATCCGATGGTGTGCACACCACCCATCTTTTTCATGGTGTGTTACGCCTCGAAGGTGAAGCCCTGGCGCCCAGACTGGGACAGATATTTAGCGGCATCAGTGAAGTGATCAACCAGTATCAGCCGGAAGTGATGGCGATAGAACAGGTCTTCGTTTCAAAGAACGCTTCATCGGCACTCAAGCTGGGGCAGGCCAGAGGTGCGGCGATCTGCGCTGCGGTCAATCAGGGATTGTCGGTGGCGGAATACTCACCCAGAGGGATCAAGCAGGCCGTTGTAGGTACCGGTCGGGCGGAGAAGACCCAGGTTCAGCACATGGTGCAGATGTTGCTGAAGCTGCAGAAAAAGCCACAGGCCGACGCAGCAGATGCCTTGGCTGTGGCATTGAGTCATGCCCACAGTAGCAGGATTGGATATGCAAAGCGTAGCAATGGTATGAGAGGTTTTCAGCCGTGATCGGTCGTCTAAGAGGTGAGCTCGCCGCGAAGCAGGCGCCCCATCTGTTGCTGGATGTGGGTGGTGTAGGATATGAAATCGAAGCGCCGCTTTCGACCATATTCTCTCTCCCGGAAATTGGTCAGAAGGTTACCTTACTGACCCATTTGATCGTTCGGGAAGATGCCCATGTTCTGTATGGCTTCAGTAATGAAACTGAACGAACTTTGTTTCGCAACCTACTGAAGGTAAACGGTGTAGGTGCCAAGATGGCACTGACCATACTGTCGGGTATGAGTGCCGAGGAGTTTGCCCGATGCGTCGAATTCGAGGATGTCGCAGCGCTGGTCAAACTGCCGGGTATCGGTAAAAAGACCGCCGAGCGGTTGATCATCGAGATGCGCGACCGGTTGGCAAAGCTGTCCGTATTCAGCGTCTCCGGCTCAGGCGCTCAATCCATCGCAGTGGGTCAGCCCGCCTCAGCCAATGCGGATGCTGTGGCGGCTCTCGAGGCACTTGGTTACAAACCCCAGGATGCCAGCCGTATGGTAAAAAGCGTGGAACAGAAAGATATGGACAGTGAAGCTCTTATCAGGGCCGCGCTTCAGGCTGCGGCCAAAAAATGACAGGATCACCGGTGAACGAAGAACCCAGACTGATCGATGGTGCGGCTAGCGGGGATGATGATCTGCTGGAGCGGGCGATCCGACCGAAACAGTTGTCCGACTATGTGGGGCAGGCAGCTGTGCGTGAGCAGATGGAGATCTTCATCACGGCGGCAAGGGGGCGCGAGGAGGCTCTCGATCACGTACTGATTTTTGGCCCCCCGGGCTTGGGAAAGACCACGCTGGCGCATATCATCGCCAACGAAATGGGGGTCAATCTTCGACAGACTTCCGGACCGGTACTTGAAAAACCCGGAGACCTGGCTGCCATTTTGACCAATCTGGAACCCCATGATGTGCTGTTTGTGGATGAGATTCATCGCCTCAGTCCAGTGGTGGAAGAGGTGCTCTATCCGGCCATGGAGGATTTTCAGCTCGATATCATGATCGGTGAAGGTCCTGCCGCCCGTTCCATCAAGCTCGATCTGCCGCCTTTTACCCTGGTCGGTGCAACCACCAGAGCGGGGCTGCTGACCTCACCGCTGCGGGACCGTTTCGGCATCGTGCAGCGCCTGGAGTTCTATGATGCTGAGGAGCTGGCGCGTATCGTCAGCCGTTCTGCCGGGATCCTGAAGATCGGTATCGACGTTCCAGGTTCCGGGGAAGTCGCACGGCGCTCGCGGGGAACCCCAAGAATCGCCAACCGTCTGCTGAGAAGAGTTCGCGACTATGCCCAGGTCAAAGGGGATGGCCATATATCGGCAGAGCTTGCAGACAAGGCGTTGAAGATGCTCAAGGTGGACAGTAACGGATTCGACAGCATGGATCGTCGATTACTGCTGGCGGTGATTGAGAAGTTTGATGGTGGACCGGTAGGGGTCGATAATCTGGCGGCGGCCATCGGCGAGGAGAAGGGCACGATCGAGGATGTGCTGGAGCCCTATCTGATACAGCAGGGGTTTATGATGAGAACGCCAAGGGGTAGAGTCGCCACACAGGCAGCCTATCTGCATTTTGGCTTGACCCCCAGAGCCGGGGATCATATGCCATCTGAGGATGAGCTGTTTTAGGATCTGGTTTGTAATAGCGAATACGGATTATTCAGGGAACTCGGATAACATCACACAATCATAGTAGGTTAGTTTTGCCAGCGGAATCGGTCGAATAATGGTCTTTGGGGTATGAACAGCAGTCAAAATCGATTTATCTGGCCGGTCAGGGTCTACTACGAAGATACCGATGCCGGTGGTGTGGTCTATTACGCCAACTACCTGAAATTCATGGAGCGTAGCCGAACCGAATGGCTGCGGAGCAAAGGTTTTGAACAGGACGAGTTGCTGCAGAAAGACGGGATCATCTTCGCAGTTCGTCATGTCGATGTGGGATACCATCATCCCGCCCGCTTTAACGATGCGTTGGAGGTGTCTGCCGCGGTGTCACAGAAGGGGGGCGCCAGCCTGACTTTCTATCAGGAGGTTGTACGCGCTGAGGATACCCGCATACTCTGCCAGGGAGAGATCAAGATTGCTTGTGTGAATATGCAGACCATGCGCCCAACACCTATTCCAAAACATATTTTGCTGGAGATTGCGGATGTCGACTGACCTCTCCATTACCCATCTTATTCTGAATGCCAGCCCGGTGGTGCAGTTCGTCATTGCCTTGCTGGTGTTTGCCTCACTCAGCTCCTGGAGCATGATCTTCGATCGCATGCGGGTGCTGAAGAGCGCCATGAGAGATGCGGACGAATTCGAAAGTCGCTTCTGGTCAGGTGGTGACCTGGCAGAACTCTACCGCCAGCTGGAACGGGAAACGGATGATGAATCGGGTATGGCCTCGGTGTTTCGTGCCGGGTTTCGTGAGTTTGCCCGGTTGAGAACCAAGGGCCATAAGGATCCGATGGCGATGGTTCAGGGGGCGCAACGCTCGATGCGGGTCTCTCTGAACCGGGAGGTCGATCGTCTGGAGAGTCATCTCTCAACCCTGGCAACCATCGGTTCCACCAGCCCCTATGTGGGACTCTTCGGTACCGTATGGGGCATCATGAACTCGTTTACCGCTCTGGGTAACGTCAAGCAGGCCACCCTGGCGCTGGTCGCCCCGGGTATCGCTGAAGCCCTGATCGCCACGGCGATCGGGCTGTTTGCTGCGATACCTGCCGTAATCGCCTACAACCGTTACTCCAATGATGTGGAACGCCTGAATAACCGTTACGACGACTTCGTCGAAGAGTTTGCAACCATCCTGCAACGGCAGGCTGTATCCTGATCGGGTTTGTGAGCAGATGAGTCGAAGCAAAAATCGTCGTCGTCCGATGTCCGAGATCAATGTGGTCCCCTACATTGATGTTATGCTGGTGCTGCTGGTTATCTTCATGATCACGGCACCGCTGCTGACCCAGGGAGTCCAGGTGGAGCTGCCCCAGGCCGATGCGGAACCTCTCTCCAGTGAAGTGGACGAGCCCCTGGTGGTGACGGTCAACCAGGCAGGGGATCTTTTTATCGACATTGGTGAAGATAAGGATCAACCGGTGGAAGAGGATGCCCTGGTGGAGCGGGTGCGGGCAGTACTCAAATATAAACCCAAGACTCCGATCATGGTACGTGGTGACAGAGGCGTACCCTATGGTCGGGTCGTGGAAGCGATGGTGCTGCTTCAGGCAGGGGGCGCACCCAGTGTAGGTCTGGTTACTGAATCACCGGAGAAGTAGTCGTGTTAGGAGTGCTCAAACGCAATCCATTTTCGGTGATGCTGGCGCTGTTGCTGCATTTTGTAATCGTATTCTTTCTGGTGTTTGGCGTCGATTGGGAGAAGAAACCGAAACCGATCGCTTCCCAGGCCAATGTGGTGCAGGCGCACACCATCGATCTGGACAAGATCAATGAGAAAAAGGCCGAGGAGAAAAAAGCTCAGCAGCTGAAGCAACAGCAGCTTGAGAAGAAGCGGCGTCAGGCTGAAGAGAAGAAACGTCAGCAGGTGCTTGAAAAGAAGCGGGTTGCTGAGCAGAAAGCAAAACAGAAACGTGACGCGGAAGCCAAACGGAAAGCCGAGGCCAAGCGAAAAGCGGATGCCAAGCGCAAGGCTGAGGCGAAGAAAAAAGCGGAAGCCAAACGCAAGGCAGAGGCGAAGCGCAAGGCGGAAGCGGAAGCAAAACGTAAAGCGGAGGCGAAACGCAAAGCCGAAGCTGAGGCAAAACGCAAGGCAGAGGCGAAGCGCAAGGCGGAAGCAGAAGCGAAGCGTCGCGCGCAGGCTGAACGGGAAAGGGCGCTCCAGGCGCAGATTGAGGCTGAGCAAAACAGTCGTGAAATCGATCGTTATGGTGCGGTGATCAAGCAGCAGATTGAGCGCAACTGGTTGAAGCCGGCGCAAAACACGGAAGGACTCTCGTGTGTGGTGCAGGTCAGACTGATACCCGGTGGTGATGTGGTTCCCGGTGGGGTCAGCATAATCCGCAGCAGCGGTAATGCGGCTTTCGATCGTTCGGTTGAAGCCGCGGTCTACAAGGCGGCACCGCTGCCGGTACCCAGTGGGGCTCTGTTTGAATCGTTCCGCTCATTAAGATTAAACTTTAAGCCGAATAAATAACTAATTGTTAATATGAAAAAAATAGTTTTGATGTTGCTGGTGTTTCTGGCTTGTCATTCCGCAGTGAAGGCTGAACTGACCATTGAGATAACCGAAGGCGTTGAAGGTGCGCTGCCAATCGCCGTGGTACCTTTCGGCACTCCAGGCAGAGGACAGCCGGCGGTGGATCTGGCTGAGGTGATCAATGCGGATCTGCAGCGTAGCGGACGTTTCAAGACCATCCCACGGGCCGATATGCTCTCCCGTCCTACCTCAGATCGGGAGGTGGAATTCAAAGACTGGCGGGCATTGGGTGTGGAGAATCTGGTGGTTGGGCAAGTGGAGTCGACCGGGGCAGGAACCTATCAGGTTCAGTTTCAATTGCTCGATGTCTATCGGGGACAGCAACTCACCGGCTACAGCATCCCCACAACCGCATCCAACCTGCGCAATACGGCCCACCGTATCGCCGATATCATCTATGAAAGTCTGTTGGGTATTCCCGGCGCATTTTCCACCCGGGTCGCCTACATCACCTCAACCCGGCTGGCAGACGGCAAGAGCCGGCTCGGTCTGAATGTCGCCGACGCGGATGGCCACAATCCTGAGACCATTGTTACTTCCAGCGAGCCTTTGATGTCACCAGCCTGGTCTCCGGACGGGATGAAAATTGCCTACGTCTCTTTCGAAGGCGGGCAATCGGCGGTCTATGTTCAGGGTGTCTATACCGGCAAGCGTCAGAAAGTCACCTCTTTCAAAGGGATCAACGGGGCGCCAGCCTGGTCTCCGGATGGACGCAAGCTGGCTCTTACCCTGTCGAAGGGTGGAAATCCGGATATCTATATCTACGATATGCGCAACCGCAAGCTGCAGCAGATCACCAACCACTACTCGATCGACACTGAGCCAGCCTGGTCTCCGGACGGCAAGAGTCTGGTGTTTACCTCTGACCGCGGAGGCAGACCTCAGATCTATCGGGTATCCGCTTTTGGCGGCAAGGCGCAACGTGTTACCTTTGAAAACAGTTACAATGCCCGGGCTTCGTTCTCACCCGATGGAAAACTGCTGACCTTTGTCACCCAGGATGAGGGTAACTATCGGATTGCGGTGCAGGATCTCAAAACCGGCGTGATGCAGGTCTTGAGTCAGGGGAGACTGGATGAGTCGCCCAGCTTTGCACCAAACGGCAGTATGATTATCTACGGCGCCAAAGCTGGACGCCGTGGCGTACTCGCTGCAGTCTCGACCGATGGGCGAGTCAGGCAGCGTCTTGCCTTGCAGGAAGGGGATGTACGCGAACCGGATTGGTCACCTTTTAAGAAATAATGCACGAGTGAATTAGGAGAACTTCCATGAAAAAAGTGCTGTCACTATCTGCCACCATCACACTCTCTCTGCTGTTGATGATCGGCTGTTCCTCCACCCCAACCACTGAAGGCGGGGCCGAGGTGTCTGAACAATCCACCGGCGCTGCAAGCGAAATGGGTGCAGAAGGCAGTGAAGCGTCCACCTCTGCCGCCTCACAAGGCGAAGAGTGGTACGGCGATCCACTTGAGAATCCCAACAGCCTGCTGGCTACTCGGGTGATCTATTTTGACTACGACCAGAGTTTGGTGCGTTCCGACTATCTGGAAGTGATCCAGGCACATGCCGACTATCTTGCCGCCAACCCGCAGGCCGTGGTCCGCTTGGAAGGTCATGCCGACGAGCGCGGTACCCGTGAGTACAATCTTGGTCTGGGTGAAAACCGTGCCAATTCCGTGCGTAGCCTGATGATGGCTCAGGGTGTGGCGGATAACCAGATGGTAGTTGTCAGTTATGGTGAAGAGAGACCATCCGCCTTCGATAACACCGATGAGGCGATGGCCCTCAATCGACGTGTTGAACTGGTCTACTGATTGGAGAGAGGCTCATGAACTCACGCATCAGACTGGCGATTATCGGCCTGGCGATCGGGCTGGGGACGAGCACGCCGATTCTGGCCGCAGAAAATGGTCCCAATATGGAGCAGCGTCTGCAGCGCATTGAGCGGATGCTGCAAAATCAGAGTCTGGCGGATCTGGTGCTGCAACTTCAGCAACTGCAGCGAGAGGTACAGCAGTTGCGTGGCGATGTGGAGCTGCAGAAGCACACCATGGATGCCATGAGCCGCCGGCAGCGGGATCTCTACCTGGACATCGATCAAAGATTGTCCCGCTTTCAGTCGGGTGGCGTGGTAACACCCCCACCGGTTTCCCAACCTGCTCCAGCACCTGCAGCAGCACCGATGCCCCAACAGGGTGCTACAGCGCCGGTAGCATCGATGGATACGATGGCTAACGCAGTGGTAACTCCGCCGGATCCTCAACAGGAGGAGATGGTCTATCAGGAGGCCTTCAATCTGTTGAAGCAGGGGCGCTATCCGGAGTCGATTACCGCCTTTACCGCATTTCTCAAGGATTACTCCGGTGGTACTTATGAGGACAATGCCCAATACTGGCTGGCGGAAGCGAGTTATGTGAACCGGGATTTCGACACCGCCCTGGCGGAGTTCACCAAGGTGAGGGAGAGGTATACCCAGAGCCCAAAGGTACCCGGTGCCATGTTGAAGATGGGTTACATCCACTACGAAAAAAAGCAGTGGGATGAAGCGAAAAAGATCCTGCGTGAGCTTCAGCTCAACTATCCTGCCACCACGGAGGCCCGCCTCGCTGAGAAGCGGATTCAGCGGATCACCAAAGAGGGACGCTGAAGCACAGCAAAACACTCTGCGATGTTTTTCGTGTGGTGCATTGTTTGATCGATAGGGTGCGGTTATCCGCACCCTTTTTGCATTTCTCACCATCAGCTGTTAAATATCTATCCATCCTACCGCTCGATAATCTCTCGTACTCAATTGGCTCTACCTGGAAATGTCACAATTACGCATCACTGAGATCTTTGTCTCTCTGCAGGGGGAGTCAAACACGGTCGGTCTGCCGACCGTTTTCATCCGCTTGACCGGCTGTCCACTGCGTTGTGTCTACTGTGATACTGAGTATGCTTTCAGTGGTGGCAAAAAAGTGCCGATCGAATCGATCCTGCAACAGCTCGCTGAACTGCGCACCAGGCATATCTGTGTCACCGGTGGCGAGCCACTGGCCCAGGCGGCCTGTACCGAACTGTTGAGCCAGCTTTGTGATGCGGGATATGAGGTCTCACTGGAGACCAGTGGTGCACTGGATATCAGTGTGGTTGACCCAAGAGTGGAGCGGGTCATCGATCTTAAGACGCCGGGTTCGGGTGAGGTGAAAAAAAACCGTCTTGCCAATCTGGAGTGTTTGAGAGCGAGTGACCAGCTCAAGTTTGTCATCAGTGACCGGGCTGACTATGAGTGGAGCAGGGCGATGCTGAAGGATCACGATCTGGAAAGCGCCTGTGAAATCCTCTTCTCTCCCGTACATGGCAAACAGAATCCAACTCAACTGGCCGAGTGGATTCTGCAGGACCGTTTGGATGTCAGGTTTCAAATGCAACTCCACAAACTGTTATGGGATGATCAACCGGGGCGATGAATAAGAAAGCCGTAGTATTACTCTCAGGTGGTCTCGACTCCGCCACGGTATTGGCAATTGCCAGAAGTCAGGGTTATGAGTGTTATGCATTGAGCATGTCCTATGGTCAACGCCATGCTGCTGAACTGAATGCCGCCACCAATATTGCAAAGTCACTCGGTGCATTCGATCACAAGGTGATGTCCATCGGGCTCGACTCGATCGGTGGTTCAGCGCTGACCGATACCTCGATCGAGGTTCCGCAGCAACTCGCTGATGGCATCCCGGTGACTTATGTACCGGCAAGAAATACCGTTTTTCTCTCACTGGCCCTGGGTTGGGCAGAGGTCCTTGAAGCCCAGGAGATCTTCATCGGCGTGAATGCGGTGGACTATTCCGGTTACCCCGACTGCCGCCCTGAGTTTATTCGTGCCTTTGAACAGTTGGCCAACCTGGCAACTAAGGCGGGAGTGGAAGGCAAGGAGTTTCATATCCACACACCTTTGATCGATCTGACCAAAGGGGAGATCATTCAGCAGGGGATCAAGCTGGGGCTCGACTACAGTCTGACCGTATCCTGCTACCAGGCGAACGAGCAGGGAGAGGCCTGCGGCAGTTGCGACTCCTGCCGCTTGAGAGCGCGGGGGTTTGAGGAAGCCGGGGTTGTCGATCCTACCCGATACCGCAAAGCTTGAATTGTGGTTTCAATCAGTCCGCAAATGAATGCGAATTAACGCAAATGGTGTGACGTCAATTGGCACAGTTGAGGTCATGCAGTCATCCTCATTCGGCAGGAAGCTGGAATCCATCTGATGAGCTTGAATCAGCAATGCAGGATTGCTGATTAATAATCCGTGTTTAATTCTTCTTTATTGATGAAGTGGTCACAAGAGATGTGAATTGTTGATCAAGGTTGCAGGCACTAGGGTAATCACTAGTGTTAATTGGTAATCTGCAGTTGCTATATTGAGCGCACACAACAGTTGAGACTTTAAACAACTGACCAAGATAACAGTGCCTTGTGACAGACAGTAAAGGGAGTTATTGGCTATGACCGATTCAGCAGGTGGCGTAGGTGGTGGTGATTCAGCCGGTTCCATGGGAGGTGAATCGGACATCGGCGGATCGGATTCCGGCACATCAATGGGCGGTGACCTGTCAGGCGGTGCCTGCCTATCCGACTCCATGACAACCGCTGAGCAGCTTGCCGACAGCCCGACCACGGAAGATGGTCTGAAGGGTTCTCAAACCGCGCTGGGTTCGGCTCTCAGTTCACCGACAACCGCAGAAGCGCTTGCCGAACAGCAGGCAGCACCGACTCAAGCCAAGCCGGAAGTGGTAGACCACAGTAAAATCGATACGGCTGCAAGTATTGCCGGTACGGTGACTACTGTCAGCACTTCCGCCGTTACTGCAGTTGCCACTGGCGTACAACAAAATGCAATCCAGGGACCTGTGGAGCATGCGATCGGCCGGCTGGAGGCGAGTAAAGATCCGGCGCAAATGGCACAAGCCGAGGCACTGCGCGAAGCGAACAAACCCGGTGGTCTCAAAGGTGCGCTTCACCCGGATGCGGTTGAGTACGATGTGGATAAAACCCTGGCCGCCAGAGATCAGGTACTGAGTGACAAATCAGTCATCGGTAACAAGCTGGCCAACGATCTCAATAAAGCCTCAAAGACCATCGATATGGCAGAGTCGGTGGCTAAAAAGGCCGGTATTGTTGGTACAGTTGCCGGCCCTGTCATAGGTTCCATAGCGGAAGTGACCAAGCTGGATGAGAATGCAACGACTGCAGAGCAGATAACTGCAGGCATAGTCGGTGCTCTAAAAACGGTTGATAATGCTGTAGTGGGTGGTCTTGTTGGTACAGGTGTATCGATGAGTACCATAATATCAGGTCCGGGAGCTATCGTTATTGGTGCCACTGCGGGTATGGCTGCAGATAAAGCTTACACAGTGTCAGGCGTAGATAAGCAGTTTAATGATTTTGTAGATGATTCGATTGCCCCTGTCGTACAATCTGGTGTTGAGGCTGGCCTTGATAGTTTAGATGATGTAATCGAAATCGGGTCACAGGTTGTGAACAATATTCAGGAACAAGCAACTGGATATTACGATCAACTATTCAGTGATAATAATGGAAAAGCACGGCCTTAAAATTCAGAGGTTATCAATCGTTGCTCTGATTACGCCTGTTTTTGGATACATTATATGAGCCAAAGTGCTAAAAGTTTCTTTACGCGTATCCGCCAGTATTTCTATTTGGGCTATATCAGGCACTACTATAATGCAGCAAAGCATCCTCATCCATTGAGGTTTATAGTATTTTTTATTGTAACTGCATGCCTTGTGTTCAGTCTGGCGATATTGAGTACATTTGCCATTATAAATGATACTTTTCAGGGTGACCGAATGGTGATTTATGGACTCACCTCATTCATGTACCTGATTGGTTTTTCTATCCTGCCAACCATAGTCCTTTGGATTCAGGGATATCGTCATCGAGGGCAAATAATAGCTTCGGATATTCCGGATAATCTACCTAAGAACTCACCCTATGAGGTCTGGGTCGTTTTGTTGATTCTCTCCCTCTATCAAATTATAAATAAAATATTTGAGTGGTAGTCAGTAGGAATCTGAATTCAGAGTTTCCTTATTTAAGTTCATATATATCATTCACATTTTAGTATGTTCGGAAACATAAAGCCCATTAATGTGTATAAGCCAAAAAAATATTTTGAACGTTTCCGGCAATACCACAATCTTGGGTATCTCAGGCACTACTATAATGCAGCAAGGCATCCACACCCGATGAGGTTTCTGTTTTTTTTAATCGTCGGGGCCACCCTGATATTCAGTCTGGCAATATTTTGTACCTTAGCCATCATTAACAATACATATCAGGGCAATACAATTGTTTGTTACATCCTGACTTTTTTATTGTATCTGATGGGGGGCGCTGGAATTCCAACGATTGTGCTTTGGATAAAGGGGTATCGGCACCGGGAAAAGATCCTCTCTTCGGTAATCCCTGATAATCTGCCTCAGAATTCGGGCCGTGAGATTTGGTACATACTAATTTTTATATCAATCTATCAGATTGTAAGAATAATCATCAAGTGATTGAGCGTCTAAGAATGCATCCAGTATCACTACAGTCTTATTCATAGTCTCAGTAGGCCGTAGTATGGGTCAGATCATCAAAGACTATTTAGAACGTTTCCGTCGATACCACTATTTAGGCTATCTCAGACACTACTACAACGCGGCAAGGCATCCCCATCCGTTTCGTTTTCTTGCTTTTGTTTTATTTGGAACCTTAGTTGTATTCAGCCTGGCAATATATAGTACCGTTGCCATAGTGAATAATACGTTTGAGAGTAGTCCGATCGTATTTTATGGTCTGACCGTATTCATGTATCTCATCGGGTTTGCAGTTGTTCCAACCATCGTGCTCTGGATACAGGGCTATCGACACCGGGAGAAGATACTATCCTCGGAGATCCCGGACAATCTGCCGCAAAACTCAGGTAAAGAAGTCTGGTATGTGTTGATGCTTCTGTCTCTCTATCAGACAATCAATAAAGTATTTGAGTGGTAGTCAAAAGAAGATGCATCCATTGCTTTATACTAGGGTGACACTATCAGTCTGAGAAAGTGGCTTGGAATAACATGGTAAATCCCATTGAGATCTCTACTCAGCGTCTTTTGCTCAGGGCGTGGCGTAGCAGCGACCTGGAACCCTTTGCCCAGCTCAATGCCGATCCTGAAGTCATGTCCTATTTTCCAGATACTTTAAGCCGTGAGCAGAGCGATGATTTAGCCCAACGCTGCCAACAACTGATTCAACAGCGAGGTTGGGGGTTCTGGGCGGTGGAGCACAAGATTAGTGACACATTCATCGGTTTTCTTGGCCTTCATGTGCCGAGTGCCAATCTGCCATTCTCCCCCTGCGTCGAGATCGGTTGGCGACTGGCCCAATCCCACTGGGGAAGTGGCTATGCCACAGAGGGGGGCAGGGCCGTACTGCATTTGGCTTTCGATCAATTGAACTTGGAGGAAGTGGTCTCTTTTACCGCTGTGGCAAATCGTCGATCACGGCGGGTCATGGAGCGGTTGGGGATGGGGGATAGCGCCGAGAATTTTGAGCATCCGGCGATACCCCCCGGGCATCATTTACGACAACATTGCCTCTACCGCATTACCCATGCGGCCTGGCAGGTCGCTCAGATATAGAGTAGTTCGGCCCAGCGGTCCTTCTCGATCAATGACTGCTTCTGCTGATTCCAGGCATCCGCCGATCCAAAGGTCTCTTCCATCACTTTGTTAAAAACCTCTGCGGCTTTCTCCTGGCCACCCAGAAAGACATAGGTATTGGGATCGGTGATGAGTTTTTTACACTCTTCCGCATGGTCAGTCAGGCTGTCCTGCAGGCCTGCTTCCACACCGGCCATGGGTCTGTCGGTCAAAGCGCTGAATGCCTTGAAGGTCTCGTCGTCATAGTATTGGCCGAGATCTTTTTTCTCATCATTCATGTAGAGCAGATTCATGCCGCCGTTATCACCATAGAAGAGGCGTACCTGGCCATCCCAGCTGCCGTGCTGATCGTAGATCTGACGCACAAAAGCACGGAACGGGGCAATACCGGTACCGGTCCCGATCATCAGCAGATTGCTGCTTTTGTTCGCCGGAATCTTGAACGGGCTGCGGAACGGTCCGGTAATCTTCAGTTTGTCACCGATTTTGGCGTCACAAAGGTAGTTGGAGGCAATACCCGGATACTGCTCACCGGAGATCTCATCCAGGTAGAAACAGCGTCTCACCAGGATTTCCAGCTCGATGGCTTCACTGTTACCGGTCTGGATCGGGTTGGCAATCGAGTAGCGGCGGTGGTGATATTCATTGCCGAAGGCATGAGGACCTGGGATCAGTACCCCGATGGATTGACCGGCGGCATAGCGAAAGGTCGGGTCGTCGATCTGCAATACCAGTTGGCGGACCTCGTCCGATGATTCGGGGCTGAATCTGGTGCTCGATTTGATGACAGCATCACAACTGCTTTCCAGATGCATATCGTCTGTGCTTTCAGGCATTTTCACTCTCTCAGAATTCTAGGTTTATCAATGAATTAAGCTGGATTGGTATTGTCTCGAACTAGCATTATAGTGGTAATAATCGTCGCTCTCCAGTGCTTCAGCATTGGTTTTTTAAACTTCATCTATTTATAAGCCCGGTAAGCAAATCGGCAAGCAGTTGCCTGCTAACCGAGTCAAATCCCAGCGACAGAAATTCCCATGTGACTCAGCTTACCAAGATCAGCGATAATAGTCTGATGTCTGAATCTTCTGCTGCAAAAATAGTCGCTGTCACGGTCACCTACAATATCGATCATAGCTTCGAAGCGTCACTGCAGAGTTACTTGCATCAGGTGGCTTTGGTCGTAATTGTCGATAACAGTACCGAGACCGAGGCACAAAGCCGGGTCAGTGCGATTGCACAAGGCCACCCAGAGCAGATTGCTCTGATTCAGAATGGGGATAACCTGGGGCTGGCGAAAGCCCAGAATCTGGGTATAAGACGTGCACTTGATGAGGGTGCTGACTGGATTCTGCTGATGGACGATGACAGCAGTGCCGATGCGCAAATGGTTGAGCAACTCGTTCAAGCCAACCAGATCCATCCAATCGATCCTGGAACCGGGATTGTTGTTCCCAAATACCTGGAGCAGAGTGTCAACAGAGAGGCCCTGTTTGTCACGGCCCCTGGTGGTGAATACCATCGGCCCAGGTTTGCCAAAGTCGGTTTTTCCGGCCAGCCGATACTGCAGGATATCTTCATTGCCATCAGTTCCGGTAGCCTCATCAAGGCGGAGCTGTTCAATGAGATCGGTATGATCCGGGAATCCTTCGACATCGATTATCTGGATGTGGACTTTTGTCTGAGAGCCATCGAAGCCGGATACCGAATCGTCGCCGTGCGGGATGCGGTATTACGCCACAATCTTGGTGAACAGACCAAACACCACTTTCTCGGCCGTCATTTCTTTGCCTGGAACCACCCGGCCAGACGTCGCTTTACCATCTATCGTAACCGCACCCGCATCTGGCGGGAGCAGCTGTTTCGCTTTCCAGGCTTTGTCCTGTTCGATTTCCTGGCTGCGCTGATGGATCTGTTCAGGATCGTTATGTTCGAGCAACAGAAATCAGCCAAACTCAAGTCTGTGTTGAAGGGCATTGGGTTGGGTCTGTTTGGCAGTGGGTTGAGAAAACAGACGATCGACTCCTCTGCCAACACGGCATCGGGGTAATTACGGTTAAAGAACTGCTCGTTTGATCATTGGACAGAGTTACAGTGACTCAATCCGGTAGTAGCCCGGCTCGCCACCAGACAGATCAAAACGCTGTTGATGGGGCTTGACCCGGAAGCGCTGGATTTGCCGAAACGGCCCGATCGGTGTGGTTGAGTGGCTCAGCCGATAGAGGCCGGCTGTGAGATTTCGGGTAATCAGTCGAGTGCCTGTCGTGCGCCTTTTGAACACCACCTTATCGTATGGCGCAGCCAGGGGCTCACCGATGAACAGGCCTTCCCCGGGTTGTTCAACGCTGCGCCAATAGGCTTCCAACAGAGTCTGACCATGACTGTAGTGCTCCATCACCAGACGTGGATTGGGGAACTTGGCGAGATGGTTGCATGGCTCTACCACCGTACCAAAACTGCCAGTAGCGCCTGCCTCCAGCCAGCGCAGGGCGCTCATCTGCTTACTCCCGCTGAGTACGCCGCCTGTGGAGGTGAGATGGTCGGCAATCGCCCCAGGCAGAAATTTCAGGGTCTTCAGTCCATCGATATGGGTGCGGCCGGTGAAGTAGAACAGCACATCCTCCCGATCACGCAGGGTGTTGCCTCTCAATACCTCGGTGTCGATCCAGTTGTGCATCACACGTCTGGTCATCAGATAGTCCTTTGCCCTGACATTGCGCTGTTTATCCTGGGTGCTCAGCAGATAGGCGGTCCCTTGCGGGAGCGTGCCGTCCGAAGCGATACCTCGATCGATCAGGGCTTTGGCTTCTGCGAAGCTGTTTGCCGCAATGGTGATACTGGGTCGGATCGAGAGGTCGTCGTAGGGGGTGACCCCTTGGTAGTCGTAGTAGGGGCTGTGTCGGGTTGAGGCGCAGGTGTGATCTGAGCACCAGGCTTTGTCATAACCGAATGCGAGTGCGGATGTGATCGACATACAGCCGACCCGGAATGGAGCCACCCAGGTGATGGCGTAGGCCTGGATGGCCGGTGGTGTGATTTCCAGCAGCTTTTGCCGGAACTCGCGGAACTGCTGTGGCGCAAGCGTCTTCTTGCCAGGTTTGAAGCTGACCTGCAGCAGGTTGCTAGCGGGGATGCCCCGTGCCGCTACATAGTATTTACCGATTCGCTGGCTGAGGGGATCCTGATCGTTGACAACCACCGCCAGCTGTTCTGCCGTAAGACGTTGTCTGGGCAGGTCAATCTGGAGTTTTTCCGCCGCCAGTTCGAGGCAGAGGGAGAGCAGTAGTAAAAACCCGAGCAGTTTCCATGTTGAATTATTTGCGTCAAAACGTGTATCCATAACAAACTGACTTTTTTCCATAGATGAGTGTAACTTACATAAGCGTATCGGAGCTGAACCATTGCCTCTTAGGTGGCTTTCGCTGGGTAAGGGGTATGAAACGTATTGTTCATTTACTGGTCTTAACCCCCATATTTCCCGACTACTTTGCTATGATTGGGCGAATCGTCTGAACCGGGCACGAGTTGTACTGGAGCAGCAGTAGGATAGAATCCTCTGAGGCGCAACATTGTTCAACTGAAAAAAGTGGTTTAACAACAAATTAACAGCCTTCTGCTGCCGGAGATCATCGTGCTGCGTAACACTCTGTTTTTCATTCTCCTTACAGGCCTGGTGACAGGATCCCTGGCTGAGGAGAAAACCCAGGATTCTGTTGTCGATATGTCCGCTTTGATCGATGTCTCTGGACTCATTGATAAGGTCTCGGATAAACGTGTGGTTTATGTGGGTGAAACCCACGATCAATACCAACACCATCTCAACCAGCTGGCGATCATCAAGGGTCTGCATGCCAAGCATTCAGACCTGGCCATCGGTCTGGAGTTCTTTTTCCAACCCTATCAGAAAGTCCTGGACCAATATATTGCCGGTGAGATCGATGAAGCCGATCTGATTCGTGGCACAGACTATTTCAACCGCTGGCGCTTCGACTATCGGCTCTACCGTCCGATTTTCAGTTTTGCCAGGGAGCATGGGATTCCCATGATTGCGCTCAATCTGGAGCGTGAGATCACCGATCAGGTGAGCCGGGAGGGGATCGACAGCCTCAGCCCAGAACAGCAGGCCAGATTACCCTCTGAGATCGCCCGGGATAACGACAGCTATCATGAACGCCTGAAAACCATCTATGAGGCACACCCCCATCGGGAAGGCCGGGATTTCGAGCGTTTTCTCGACGTCCAGTTGCTCTGGGATGAATCGATGGCGGAGCGTGCGGCGGAGTGGATCGAGGAGAATCCCCAGGGCCACCTGGTCATTCTGGCCGGAGCGGGTCATCTGATCTATGGGGACGGCATCCCAAGCCGTCTGTCACGTCGGGTGGATGCGAGTCAGGCGATTGTACTGAATGTGAATTCACTCCCCGAGCTGAATCCTGAACTGGCGGATTATCTGATCCTGGCCGATCATCAAAAGCTGCCACCCAGTGGTAAACTGGGCGTTTTCCTGGATGTGGAGAGTTCCCCGCCCAGTGTCAATGGATTCGTTGAGAACAGCGGTGCCGCGGAAGCCGGCATCAAAGAGAAAGACCTTCTGGTATCCGTTGATGATCAACCGATTGAGAGCTATGCGGATCTGCGCATTGCCCTGATGGACCGGGAGGTCGGTGAGGTCGTCAAGTTGTCAGTCAAAAGGGAGCGGCTGATTTTGGGCACCATTGTCGAGACCTATCAAGTCACACTGCGCTGAGGAGTTCACTGAACCGGTCATGCCCCGACCTGCTTGATGCCAAAATGTAACGCTCAAACACTTTGAGTCTGCACGTTCTGATCGTCTTTCTGTTCGCACCGGGCCTGTTCACAAGCTGCTTGAGCTGATCAAATCAATTATGGCTAAACAAACAGAACTGCTGGCACCAGCCGGCACCCTTAAAAACGCCCGTTATGCTTTTGCCTATGGTGCCGATGCGGTCTATGCGGGTTTGCCCCGTTACAGTCTGCGGGTCAGAAACAACGATTTTCTGGAGCAAAATCTGGCTACCGGAATTGCCGAGGCACATGCATTGCAGCGCCAATTCTATCTGGCCTGCAATGTGATGCCTCACAATGCCAAGCTGAAGACCTTCATCAAGGATCTTGAACCGATCATTGCAATGGGACCGGATGCCCTGATCATGTCCGATCCCGGCTTGATCCTGATGGTCCGGGAGCGTTGGCCGGAGATGCCGATTCACCTTTCGGTGCAGGCGAACACGGTGAATGGGGAGGCGGTACGTTTTTGGCAGCAACAGGGCGTGAGCCGGGTGATACTCTCCCGTGAGCTGTCACTGGACGAAGTGGCCGAGGTTCGTCAACACTGTCCGGATATGGAGCTGGAGGTGTTCATCCACGGCGCTCTCTGTATCGCCTATTCGGGACGCTGTCTGCTGTCGGGCTACTTCAATCATCGTGATGCCAACCAGGGAACCTGCACCAACAGCTGCCGTTGGGATTATAAACTCTCTCAGCCGGTTGCCGGGCCAGAGCTGAATACGGGGCCGGCGGATGTTGTCAGGCACAGTGCCGCGAATGAGGTCTATTACCTGGAAGAGGGGGGACGTCCCGGTGAACAGATGCCGGTGTTCGAGGATGAACATGGCACCTATATCATGAACTCAAAGGATCTGCGTGCCGTTGAGCATGTGGCCAGGCTGGTGGAGATCGGTGTCGATTGTCTGAAGATCGAGGGTCGCACCAAATCCCACTACTACACGGCCCGTACTACTCAGGTCTATCGTAAAGCGATCGATGATGCGCTGGCGGGTCGCCCGTTCCAGCCCGCATTGATGGCGGACCTGGAGAGTCTGGCCAATCGGGGATATACCGATGGCTTCTACCAGAGGCATGAGTCTGATGAACTGCAGAACTACCGGTTTGGCAGTTCCCAGACGGAGCGCCAGCAGTTTGTCGGGGAGATAACCGGCATCGATCCGCAGAGTGGTCTGGTGGAAATGGATGTAAAAAACAAAATCCGGGTTGGTGACCGGCTTGAGTTGATGACACCCGATGGTAATCGGGATTTCGTGCTGGAGAGAATGGAAGACAGACATGGCAACCAGATGCATGAAGCGCCTGGTGGGGGTTATCAGGTGCGGGTTAAATTACCGGTCGAAACGGTGACCAACGGGCTGCTCTGCCGATACCTTGACTCCGCATGAAGCTTGGGCTGAGGATTGCGGTCAACACACTGGTTGGCGCGGTTAAGGGTGTGCCCGCACTGCTCGAGCTTTTTGACCAATACCAGATCAAGGCCAGTTTCTTCTTCGCCACAGGGCCGGATAAAAGCGGTCGGCTGACCAATCGGAGCCAGCAGCCCTGGTACGCTCATCTGCCCTTGAGGTCACGCCTCTACGGCCTGCTGATAAAGCCACCATTAATCGTCGAAGAAGCCGGCAAGAAGCTACTTGCAGTCGCTGCTGCCGGGCATGAGACAGGTATCCTTTGTCATGATCGTGGCCATTGGCTAAACAGGTTGGCCCATGCTGATGAAGCCTGGACTCGCAGTGAATTGCTGAAGTCGGTCGACAGTTACACTGACCTGTTCGGTAGGCGGCCAAACTGTATGGCATCCGCTGGCTGGCAAACCAATCCTTATCTGCTGGCTCTGCAACAGGAGCTGGGCTTCGACTATGCCAGCGATGTCCGGGGAAAGAGTGCTTTTGTACCGCTGCTACAGAATGTCGAATCCAGCTGCCCGCAACTACCAACCACTCTGCCCACGATCAGTGAGCTACTCAGACAGGGGGGAGAGATCAATCTACAGAATGTGCATGAGTATCTCTATGCGGAGAGCCAGCATATTCTGCCCCATGGACATATCTATGCCTGCGATGCAGAAGTGGAGGGGATCACCCATCTTGACGTTCTGGAGAAGCTGCTGGTGATGTGGCGCAATCTGGACGAAGGGATTCAGCCACTGCATGCCTTTCTGAATGGGCAAAACAGGGCACAATTGAAAAAACACCTGATCGGCTGGTCGAATGAGATGACGGGAGAGGTCTATCAGGCAACTCAAAGTCTAAAGCAAAATTAAGCGGTTAGATTTCAGGGTTTTTCTCACGGCTATAAGTGACAGATAAGCAACACGAATAGAATTAAATATCATCGTACCGAGCACGAACAGTGAGTAACTCCCCTCTCCCCTTGTTGGAGAGGGGGCGGGGGAGAGGGGGATAAAAAATAAACACTATCAATTGTTGATACCAAAGATTTTTGAATTAGTGGGCCTTACAGTTCTACTCACCGTAACGCTTCGCGTACACCCTCTCCCCAACCCCTCTCCCATAAAGGGAGAGGGGCTATAAGGCTTGGATTTGTTGGCTGATCGCGAGGTTGACCCAAACATAGTCACTTCATCACAGGAGCACCTTCTGTGCATACTCATCGATCCACAAAACAGCAAACATTATCAGACCGGATTGATTAGGCTGAATCACAGGAGGTAACA
>JAEPDS010000046.1 GCA_016842065.1 Candidatus Thiodiazotropha sp. 'RUGA' | reverse complement strand
CCATGGGTGAACAAGGCGTTGCGGTTACAAAACTGAGAAAAGAGTTGCTTCAGTATGAGCAGCGCCTGCAGACACTGGAACAGGCAAAGCTCTCTGAAAGCTCTAACCTGCAGCAGGACATCGCCAGCAGAGAGCAAGAGATCAGCGGACTGAAAGCCAAACTGTCTCAATCACAACAACAGCTGGAACTCAGTCAGCAGCAGATCAGTCAACTCAATCCGGATCTGGCCCGCCAGCAAAAACTGCTGTTTCAGACTCAGAAAGAGCTGGTCTCCACCAAAACCGCCGCGGCTCGCAAAGAGCTTGAGCTGAAGAGGCTCAGAGACTCCGAGCAATCCTATCTGGACGAGATCCAGGAGCAACAGGTCAAGATCGATCGCTATCAGGCAGAGGCACTGCGCTACAGAACCCAGCTGGCTGATCTGCGTAATCAGCGACAAACGGCGGCCCTGTCCGGACCGACCATTGAGATTCTCGATCCACCGATCGCTCTGACACGGGGTATGCCCAGTGTCAGGCTGCGTTCCGCCTCAAAAGAGCGGATCGTCACCGGCAAGGTGTCGGCACCGGCTGGACTGGTCTCATTTACTGTCAATGACCAAACCCAGGCACCTGACCCACTGGGTATCTTTTCCACCAAGGTCAAAGTCGATAACGATCAAACTCCGGTCAAAATGATTGCCGTGGACAAAAAAGGACAGCGCACCAGCCTGGAGTTTCTGTTGATTCCGAAGATGCGTAACGTGCGGCAACCGCAGTTGATATCCGAGAAGGCTGTCGATCCTGTCGCTGACACAAAACGACTGATTGGTGAGGTCGACTTTGGCGAGTATCACGCCCTGGTGATCGGTAACAACCAGTACAGCAGTTTTCCCGATCTGGTCAGTGCCAGTACCGATGCTCAGCAGACCGCCGAGTTACTCAGAGACAAGTATGGCTTCAAGACCACGGTACTGATGGACGCCACACGCTACGATATGCTCTCTGCATTGAACAAGTTGAGAGAGGAGCTGACCGATAAGGACAATCTGCTGATCTACTACGCCGGCCATGGTGAACTCGACCGGGTCAACCTGCGTGGTTATTGGTTGCCTGTCGATGCCGAACCCAACAGCACGACAAACTGGATATCGAATATTGCCATCACTGATATTCTCAATGCCATGTCGGCCAAACACATACTGGTGGTTGCGGATTCCTGTTATTCAGGCTCTCTGACCCGCTCTTCCATGGCAAGACTGGATGTGGGCATGTCTTACGAGATCAAGACAAAATGGTTAAAAGTCATGGCCAAGACCCGCTCCCGTACCGTACTCACCTCCGGGGGACTGAAACCGGTACTCGACCAGGGTGGTGGCAAGCACTCGGTATTCGCAAAGTCATTCCTGAAGACGCTGTCGGAAAACAACTCCGTACTGGAGGCCTATACTCTGTTTCGTGGACTGGCCAAAGAGGTACAGCAGACAGCATCGAAATTCGGTATTGACCAAATACCTGAATATGCTCCAATAAAGCATGGCGGACATGAAGCGGGAGAATTCTTCTTCATACCACAAGGATAATCGGCCACTGAGCTGAACATTTAGGGGAGATCTGATTAATCCCCATACCGAGAAATATGCCGGAACCCAGGCACTTTATTTTCCTGGGCCCCGGCATACGACGGCATGGTAACGCGCAAAAACCTTTGACGACATCCGGATAAAGGGGGGTAAGCGTGGGTTATCAGAGATTCCCTTAGATTTATAATGAATAATTAAATCGGGGAGAGTCTTGATGTTTTACCATGGTAATGCAGTTACTGCGCAGCGCTGGTCTATTTCGAAGTGGCATAAGTATCTGATTGCCACACTTCTGCTGCTCTACTCAATGGGGGCATCCGCAATCTATTCAATTTCCCCTGGTTCACTCAGCTTCGGTAATGTGGGAGTGGGTGTCGCCAGTACCCCGATGAGCGTAACCTTCAATAACGACAACTCCACTGCCGCTATTGAGTTTACATCGATCGCAGCCACCGGTGACTACACCATTACCCACAACTGCCCGATGTCGCCGATGCTCCTGGATGAGTTGACCAGCTGTACCATCACGGCGACTTTCACCCCATCCACTACGGGTACAAGAAACGGATCCATTAACATTACAGGCTTTGATCGTTCAATCGTACTCGGTATGAGCTATCTACCAATCTCTCCGACTGTCTCCCTGAGCGGTTTCGGTATCCGTGGCGATCTGGTTCTTGGCAGTAACAATCTTGATTTCGGTTCCATCAACATTGGTACCACCAGCAGTTCACAATCAGTCTCTTTGAGCAACTCCGGCAACGCAGCGGTAACCATCGATGGGATCGATGCCACCGCGCCGTTTGCTCAGACCAATGACTGCCCTGTATCCCTGGCAGCCGGTGCCAGTTGCACCGTCATGGTCAATGTCACTCCGTCGGTCACCGGCGACATTGCCGGCACCCTGACAGCCAGCGGATCGGGTCCGCAAGGCCCCACCAGCTCGGCAACTGCTCTGAATGCGATCGGGCTGGCTGCTTTGGTCACACAGCTTGATGTCAGCCCGGCCAGTCTGAGCTTCGCAGATACACCGGTCGGCAGCGAGAGTGCTGGACAGGACATCACCATCATCAACCAGGGCACCACGACCATTTCGGAAATCAGCCTCTCACTGAGCGGTGATTTCACCGAGACCAATGATTGCCCCACTACCCTGAGCCCTGATAGCCGCTGTACGGTTACCGTATCTGCCGTACCAACCAGTGCCGGAGAACTGAGTGGCTCATTCCAAATCAATGCAACTGATGGCACACACAGTCTGATGGAGGTTGTCTCTCTGAGTGGCGTTGGTACGATTGCCGATCTGGTAACCTCCGATACGGACGTCACCTTTCCGGACGCATCGGTTGATACCAGCAGTGATCCTCAAACAGTGACCCTGACCAATCAGGGTACCGCGCCGCTCACCATCAACAGCATCTCCACTGAAGGGGAGTTCAGCCAGACCAATGATTGCGGCTCTGAGCTGGCAGCAGGAAGCAGTTGCGATATACAGGTGGTTTTTTCACCGCAATCCATGGGGGATGCGAGCGGTGCTTTGGTCATCGATACCAATCAGGGTATCTCCAGAATCAATCTGGCGGGAACCGCAGATGACTCCGGTCAATCCCCTGCTCCGTCTGACAACCCGGTCGCCGATCTGCTGGATCCCTACACCGGTGGTAATCCCAACCTGGGCGCACTCGCCGAAGTGATCGGCGAGGCCTGCCCGAGCGGCCGTCTCGATGACCGCCTGCAGGAGGACTGTAACGACGTGGTCGGCGCGGCCATCGGTGGGGATCCCAATACCGCCACCGCCCTCGACCAGGTCAATCCGGAAACCGCCACCCAGGCGAACAACTCCTCCCAGCAGGGTGGACAGGCGCAGATCCGTAATCTCGGCTCACGCATCGCCGCACTGCGCGCCGGCGCCTCCGGTATCTCCTTCCAGGGACTCGATCTGATGATCGACGACAAGCCCTTCTCCATCGATACCATCGCCCAGGCCTATCGTCAGCGTGGCGGCGGCGCCAGTAGCGACAACCCGCTGATGGAGAACCCTCTGGGCTTCTTCATCACCGGTGACATCGCCACCGGCAGCAAGGATGAGACCGATCTGGAGTCCGGACTCGATTTCGATACCTTCGGCCTCACCATGGGCCTCGACTATCGCATCAACTCGAACTTCATCCTCGGCGCGGCGCTCGGCTATGTGGATACCACCACCGAACTGGAGGACGATGCCGCCGAGATCGACACTCAGGGCTACAGCCTCAATCTCTATGGTACCTACTACGCCGAGCAGAACTACTTTGTCGACTTCTCACTCGGCTATGGGGCCAACAACTTCGATCAGAGCCGGCGCATCAGCTACCAGCTCGACGGACTCGCCAATGTCAATCAGAAGCTCTCCGCCGACTACGACGGCAGCATGGTCAGCCTGTTCGTCGGCTCCGGCTACGATTTCAGCAACGGCCCCTGGAGCTTCGGACCCAGAGCCGATCTGGAGTACATGAAGTCGGATGTGGACGGCTTCACCGAGGAGGCCTCCAATCCGGATGCGGACGGTGGTGGCTGGGCCACCCGGGTGGATGATACCGACCAGACCTGGCTGACCCTCAAGCTCGGTGGTCGGCTGGCCTATACCCACAGCGCCGACTGGGGCGTCCTGATCCCCTACACCCGTCTCGACTGGTTGCATGAGTTCGAGGATGACGCCCAGGTGATCAACGCCTATCTGGTTGGCGATCCCAACGCTCAGGCGATCCGGATCGAAAGTGAGGATCCTGACCGGGACTACCTGCGTCTCAGACTCGGCACCTCCGCCCAGTTCAAGAACGGCGTGGTCGGCTTCCTCGACTACAGCACCATCCTCGCCCACGACGACTGGACTGCGCATACCGTTAGCGTCGGTCTGCGCAGTGAGTTCTGATTGCTGAAATAAGATGCCCGCCACCCCGGCGGGCATCATAAATCAGCATTCGGGATCCCCCCAGGATCTGTATGCGTTTACAAACTCTGGAACTAACAACCGGAAACCGCTCAAATTAATCCCCTCACGGAGCAGCGGGTGCCGGATTTTTTCAGCCGCTACCTAATTCTGGTAATCGACAACTGCACGGACGATCGCTAACATGGCCCGAAAAATCATCATCAATATTATCGCTTGGGGAGATTAATCATGCGCCTTACCTACGAAAGGGTGATGTCGCTCATCAGCAGCAACAAGACCTTAGGCATAGTGCTTTTTTCTCTGTTGCTGATCACGTCAGGAAATGCTTCTGCCACACTCGGCATATCGCCAGGCAACCTGGCATTTGATGATGTTGATGTGGGTAGCAGCAGTGCCGCACCAAGATCGGTCACCCTGACCAATACCAGTAGCTTTTACAGTGTCAGTATCACCTCCATCGATATTACTGGTGATTTTGAATACACAACAAACTGCAGCGATTTTGTCGCGCCCAACAGTAGCTGCAGCGTCGATGTGACCTTTAGCCCCCAATCATCAGGGGGATTGACCGGCGCATTGACGATTGCGGGTGATGACCCATCTCTCGATGCAACCCGCCCTGTGACTGCCGCCAGACTGTTTACTTTCACTACAACACTAAGCGGTGTCGGCCTGCAGGGCGAGGTCTCTGTACCATCCACCGAAATCAACTTTGGCTCGGTCTCCGTGAACGCCCAGAGTGACCCCATCCAGGTCCCTGTATCCAACACCGGCAATGCCCCCCTGAGCATTACCTCAATCACGGTCACAGCACCGTTCACACAGACCAATGATTGCCCGGAATCCCTGGACGCCGGTGCAGGCTGCGCAGTTTTTGTATCGGTAAAACCGGATAGCCCAGGTGACATCAGTGGTTCACTGACAATAGACGGCTCCAACCAATCAGGCGCACTGCAACGAATCATTCCTTTACTGGTCTCCGGGGCGCCGGCGACAACCTCCGTCTCTCCTTCAAGTCTCAGTTTTCCACAATCCGTATCCGGTGGGCAAAGCGACCCTTTGACCGTGACATTGCAGAATCAGAGTGATGCTCCGGTTTCACTGCTCTCGATCGACATCGATGGTGACTTCACTCAGAGCAACAATTGTCCAGCGCAACTCATGCACAATGGTGACAGTTGTGAGATTCAGGTGGTGTTTTCGCCTCAAGCGACAGGTACCTTGACAGGCAACCTGATGATCACTACCGATTCCGGTAGCAACACTGTCCCCCTGACCGGTAACGCTGCGGCTTCAGACAACCCGGTCGCCGATCTGCTGGATCCCTACACCGGTGGTAATCCCAACCTCGGCGCACTCGCCGAAGTGATCGGCGAGGCCTGCCCGAGCGGCCGTCTCGATGACCGCCTGCAGGAGGACTGTAACGACGTGGTCGGCGCGGCCATCGGTGGGGATCCCAATACCGCCACCGCCCTCGACCAGGTCAATCCGGAAACCGCCACCCAGGCGAACAACTCCTCCCAGCAGGGTGGACAGGCGCAGATCCGTAATCTCGGCTCACGCATCGCCGCACTGCGCGCCGGCGCCTCCGGTATCTCCTTCCAGGGACTCGATCTGATGATCGACGACAAGCCCTTCTCCATCGATACCATCGCCCAGGCCTATCGTCAGCGTGGCGGCGGCGCCAGTAGCGACAACCCGCTGATGGAGAACCCTCTGGGCTTCTTCATCACCGGTGACATCGCCACCGGCAGCAAGGATGAGACCGATCTGGAGTCCGGACTCGATTTCGATACCTTCGGCCTCACCATGGGCCTCGACTATCGCATCAACTCGAACTTCATCCTCGGCGCGGCGCTCGGCTATGTGGATACCACCACCGAACTGGAGGACGATGCCGCCGAGATCGACACTCAGGGCTACAGCCTCAATCTCTATGGTACCTACTACGCCGAGCAGAACTACTTTGTCGACTTCTCACTCGGCTATGGGGCCAACAACTTCGATCAGAGCCGGCGCATCAGCTACCAGCTCGACGGACTCGCCAATGTCAATCAGAAGCTCTCCGCCGACTACGACGGCAGCATGGTCAGCCTGTTCGTCGGCTCCGGCTACGATTTCAGCAACGGCCCCTGGAGCTTCGGACCCAGAGCCGATCTGGAGTACATGAAGTCGGATGTGGACGGCTTCACCGAGGAGGCCTCCAATCCGGATGCGGACGGTGGTGGCTGGGCCACCCGGGTGGATGATACCGACCAGACCTGGCTGACCCTCAAGCTCGGTGGTCGGCTGGCCTATACCCACAGCGCCGACTGGGGCGTCCTGATCCCCTACACCCGTCTCGACTGGTTGCATGAGTTCGAGGATGACGCCCAGGTGATCAACGCCTATCTGGTTGGCGATCCCAACGCTCAGGCGATCCGGATCGAAAGTGAGGATCCTGACCGGGACTACCTGCGTCTCAGACTCGGCACCTCCGCCCAGTTCAAGAACGGCGTGGTCGGCTTCCTCGACTACAGCACCATCCTCGCCCACGACGACTGGACTGCGCATACCATCAGCGTCGGTCTGCGCAGTGAGTTCTGATTGCTGAAATAAGATGCCCGCCGAATGGCGGGCAGTAAGACACCTGCCGCTATAAGCGCAGCCCAAGAAGTTAACCGCGAATGAACGCCAATCACCGCGAAGCTACGCAAATAGTGACCGTAAAGTGAAAGTTATTCACGGCATTTTGCGGTATTGGCGGTTTATTCTCTCAAGTGCCAATTCCCTAGTTTTGTGTAAGATTCTGCAGGAACTGCTTAATCAGATCGATGGCTGGTTTACTGGCCTGATTCGAGCTTAACGCCTCGGCGCTTTCCAGGACCTGTATCAGAGGTAGATAACCTCTGCCTGCCTCGTTGAGATCGCGGCTCATCCTGTAGATGATGGGCGATATACGTTTTGGCAAGCTCAGACTTTCAACGGTATCAGGGTTGGTATCAGCACAATGAACAGGATCGGAGGTAACCAGAAACTCACGACAACTGAGTGGACGATCCCGATGTATCGAGCAGGATTGATCTTCTAAAAAAGGGCAAGGCAGATTGAGTCTGAAGTAGTTGACCCCAACTTCACGCAGCTCCATTCTGTCGTTATTACTGACCGCCTGCTCCATCATCTGAAGAACACCCGCATCTTTCAATACTTTTATATTTTGTGCAAAACGCTCTCGGATGACCTGCTGTCTTTCAGCCGGCATGGATTCAATCAGATTGAGCAGTTTATAACCCTCAGCCCGACTGACCGGCACCAACTGAGAACAGCAGGCGCCACAACCCTTTTTACAGGAGATGCATTTTCCCTGTTGTTCAGCCTCCTTGACACCAATCTCGACTACCTTGTCTGTGATTCGTTGGAAAAATGGCAGTAGATCATGAATATGCACAGGCTCATTGGTGATCTCCACTGAAAACCTTAAATTCTCACTACCTATGCGCAGTTCAGCACTGATTGATTCGGTTGGTGATTGCTCAGGTTCACTCAATGTCTCAGTCCTTTATCTGATTCTGTGGACATAGGGCGGATGGGATTTTTCCGCTATGCTAATGATGAAACCCGGTATCAACAATCATCAGCTGCGCAACAGAATCTCTTGATGGCCATGCCTGATGCGTTAGGGAGATCTCAAATGATGCCAGATCGATAACAGAACCTACTGCTTCTTGAAAACTGAATCAAGCGTTAAAAGAGAGTTATTTGATGGCAAACAATGATCTTCTCATCAAACTCTATGAGATGAATTTTGACCAGTTACTGAGTTCGAACAACCTACATCCAGATATCACTGTCAGAAAACCGATCGGAACTGACCGACGACTGCTGATCGAATGGGCACAACAACACTTTCCCGATGTTTGGTTAAGCGAAATTGAAACCGCGCTGGCGAACACACCCTGCTCCTGCTACATCGCACAACAACAGAGCAGGATCATCGGCTTTGCCTGTTATGATGCAACAGCTTTGGGCTATTTCGGCCCCTTGGGTGTCACCGAGCGCGCGAAAGGCCAGGGAGTTGGACGACAATTGGCACTTTGCTGCTTGAGGGAGATGTATCTGAAAGGCTATGGTTATGCCATCGTCGGCATGCCGAGTTCAAGTGATTTCTATCGGAAAATTGCCCCCATCATCGAGATACCCGACTCGGATCCAGGCCTCTACCGCCTGACGAAAAGGCTGATGAAGGATTGACTGCTCTGAAGCGAACTCTGGTTAGCAGGTTAGAACTCCAGACGCCCACCCAAGGTGAATTGATGGTCGGTCAGGTCTTCCAGTCCAAGCAGTGTGTCATAGTTCACAAACAGCTGCAGACCATCCTGTAACACAGATGAGATGCTCAAATTCAACTCGAAATAGTTTCTGTCGGGCTCGCTGGTTAGGACTCTGAACTGATTGTTGCGTGGATCATTGATATAACTCGCGGTTATTTCGCTCTGATCATTCTCAAACTGGTGGACCCAGCCCAATCTGGCCTGGGGAATGATAACCGCCTGCTGGCTGCTGATCGCATAGGAGAATTCCGCTCCCAGGACTGAGGTCAACGAGGTCCATTCCTGATCATCGACTGAAAAATTCAAGCCGGAAGCATCGGCGCCACGCTCTTCATAACTGTCGATATCGACTCGCATATAGGTGGCACGGCCATAAGGGCCGAAAGAGATGGGACCTTGATTGATGGTATATCCACCACCGATACTGAAGGCATAATCACTGCTGTCGGTGGTCGCTTTGGCTGATTCGTTGATCGATGCTACGGCGGTATTTGATGGGATGTAGATATTCCGCACCATGTCATAGTCTGAAGTGGCGTAGCTGACCATCGTGTCAAGATAATATCGATCCTTGTAAAAGCTGCCATACAGAGCGCCACCCCATCCATCGGTCTCCAGATCACCACCTGAAACCGTTGCGGTGTTATCGAACTCGGTATCAATCCGGTTGTAACTCAGCGCCCCGCCAAACACCAGGTTTTCGCTGAGACGATAGTCGATACCGGCGGTGAGGCGGTAGTTATCATAATCGAAAGCAGCAGAACTGCTGTTGGCATCCTTCTCGCCTACCCCTGAATTTATGGTGGCGAATCCACTCAATGCGTTATCCATTAGAGGATCACCGGCACTGCCACCCTGCCCCGTGTAACCCGACCTGTTGGCCATTGTTTCGCTGTTATTGATGTTCAATCCGGAGATGGAGAATCCTCTCGCACCTGAGCGCAACTCAGTAAGACGTGAGATCAGAGGGTCCATTCGTGTGCCTGCTGCCTCATTCGCCAGAGTCCCCGTTGCCGTATACTCTTCTGTGGCGATCTGCTGCAGAGCATCGGCCAGTTCATCAGCGTTCAAACCAAGACTGCTATCAAACGAACCGATATCCGAGAGTTCATTCGCTGTCTGTACCATGGCGCTGCAGGTATCGAAAAGGGGTATTGTGCCGGGTAGAGCCCCTGACATGACGAACCCGATACAGGTTCTCTGCACCGAGTCACCGGTATCCTGCTGCAGCTGTGTCTGTCCGTAGCTGCCGAGATTGGTTTCTGCAGCATGAGTGATCTGTGTAAAACAGAGCCCCATTGCCAGAACAGCAACGCTTCTGTGTCTCATATCTCCCCTCAATCCTTTATCGCCGAAATCATTAACATTGACAGTAGCTTGCTGTCATCAGTCGGGTCTCATCTGTGACTCAGGTCTATTGGTATTATCAAGCAAGCCCAGATGAATCTGTCACTACGGGAGATACTGAAACAGAGGTGCTTGATATTTCAGGAACCCGGTATTCGATGGGAAAACCTAACGTGAATTAGCCAGAGGCTATCAAGTGGTTTGATGAACGCCTCTGCAAAAGATAGTCCAAGCTGCAGTAAGAACCAAGCCGGGATTACCCTTATTCAATCAGGGGAAATAATCACTGACCAAGCCATAGGCATCGCTGTAGTCAGCTCAATCGGGGACTGACAATCTGGCACCGCTGCGGCGGCAGCTCTCAATCTGCTGGTTCCATGCCTGTTGTCTGGCGCTGTTACGGCCATGATTGGTCTGTTGTTCGGAATCATAGTCTCTTGTCAGGCTGTCAGCACGACGATCATGGGCACTCATTACCCGGCGTATCGCTCGCACCAACCGGTTCCGGGAGCGTTCTCTCAATGCCCTGATTTCATTTACCATATCCCGATAGCAGAGCCCCACAATGTCATAGTGACCCTGTTCATGCCGCAGCAGCTCTGCCGTCTTGGCCGACGCAACCACCCAGGTACCAGCCTCATTCAATAGCATTTGAAATGCCACATCGCCCAATCGGTGTTGTCCGCCCTCCTCCAGGAATCGCAAACGGCCAGGATGCATGGCCATTGCAATCGTTGCGTCTTCCGATTCCCCGCTGGGTCGACTCTGAATATCGGTAAAGTCTGACCAGGCCAGTTGCCTTGGCCAACCGCTAAGCCGCGGTCCACCCTGGGGTGTTGTCCCGCCTCCTGCAGGTTGTGCTGCAGTGAAACCGGCGTGAGGTGTGTCCGGGTTAGCGCCACTGGCTACGGGTCGATTTCTACGGGCTGGTGAAGGTGTGTCACACATGGCAAAGTCACTTTGATCGCGTGCTGAACTGATCCGGAACAGACAGCGTGTCAATCAAACTGAAGTGGTCCATTTTGACGGCAAAATATCGATTCATGTGTAGTTCAGCTCCCGTTTAGAGATAGATAAACAAAAACAGACTGACCAGAAGCATCACGCCGGTCACTCTGATACGGGCCTTGACAGCCGGATGCCCCCAGGAGTGATACTGCTTATAACTGTAGATCGCCAGCAGACCGTTAAGCAGGGCCACCGCGGCAATAATTATGGGCATCCAGAACGCCATCGTCTCAGCTTCTCATCCCAGTAGGTGAGACTGACGGATCGCCGTGGCAGAAGTATTGAACAGAGGCTGTTGCGGATCAAATATTGCCAGCTCCATAGCCGCTGCACGCCGTTGACGCTGATAACCTTTTTTCAGCACCTCAATACACTGCTCCCGGGTAATTTGTGCGCCATTCAAATATCGTCCTCCTGCACTGAACCGACTCTGTTGACCGCTCCACCAGTCGCTGATTTTCTGTTGATCCGGCCAGACCAGTTCTTCATCCGGATCCAGATCGACCGCTTCATCTGCAGGGTTTTCAGTAGGACCAGACTCAAAGCCGGCCGGTTGGTCTGTATCCATATCCTCATAGGCCAGATCCAGACCGGTAATCGCTGCGAAGGATTCCGCTGCCAATCGACTGTACTCAGGTTTGTCCATCATCGAGATCAGCCAGGGAATGCTCACCGGATCCCCAATCGTTGCGATCGCCTCGATGATCGTCCTTTCATAACCTTCCGTTTTGGCATGCTCACGTACCCAATTAACGGCAAGCTCCTTATCCATCACACGAAGACCGAGTGACAGAGCTCGGCTCTGAAAATCACTCTCTTCAGCATAAAAGCCAGTTAACGCATTCAAGCCTTTCTCATCACCCAGCAGGGTTGCTGACCAGGCGGCCCAGAATCGACAGGATGGATCCTCGTTGTTCAACTGTTGAATAACCAGAGGCAACAGATCCCGGCGCCGGATCTCACCCACGTTGCGCAGTGCTCTTGAACAGACTGAAATATCACTGTCCTCGATTCCCTGCTTCAGATAGCCGCCACAATCCACACGCTGGATGGAGCAGGCGCTGAGCCCGATCAATCGATTCAGCGGTTGCTCGGACTTCAACCAGTTGACGACAAAGCCCTGCAGTTTCTCCTGTGGCAGCCAGCCCAAAGCAGAGACCAGGCCCCTGAGAGTCTGGGGGCTTTCCGCAACTACCGCCAGAGTCTGCTCCAGCCACTCACTGTTTGCCTGGTCCAATGCCACATAGGCCGCGGTGAAAACCTCTCCGGATTCCGCCTGATTGAGCCCAGCCTCACAGAATGGCCAGGCTTCGGCACCAGCCACATGGAGTCCATCCAAATGGGCCGAAACCCTCGATTCCAGCTCCTTCAGATCGGCAAGATCGTAGTGTGGCTCGCGTATGGCTGAGTCGCGCAGCAGCCAGAGGAAGGCTGACTCTTCGGCGTGCTGCGAGACAATGTGTTCGATAATCACTGGAAATTCACTGTTCTATTTATGTTAATGCGTGGCGCAAAACCGCCGCCTCTCTGTAGGGTGAAAGGCATCCACTTTGGTGACTCGCTATGAGCAGAGCCGATTTACCGAGCATCAGTTGATCTGTACCGATCCGCCTTTAATACGGTTGACTCCTGATGACCGACTTAAAAGGTAGTTACCTCTGAGTATGATTTTTCCGGAACGGGTCAATGTAATACTTGATTTACCACATTTCAGGACAATCTCCCGCTCGGCCGAGAGCACCAAGCGCTCTCCATCGATTTCGGCAAACTGCTCTTTAGTATCACTGTTTTTGCGTTCAGGATGTTGAATTCGTCCGATAACCATGGGCTTCAACGGATCACCATTTTCGAACAGCAGTGCAACTTCGCAACCGAAATCCTCTTCACTGAACTGAATCGTGGATTTGGCAATTGTGCTCTCGCTATTCGGATTGCCCGGATAGACAACCAGTGGTTCACGCTGTTGATTCAATCCGGTGAGAATACCGATCACCACACCATCGAATTTTGCGGCCTGATCATGGGGTTTTGAGATTGGCTCTAACTCTTTATTCTGTTTTGGCATGTCTCCACCCTCCACCTATTGTCATTTGCATCATTTGTAAAAATTTATTCGGATTAGTTCTGCAGGATCTTCTTGCCTTTTACAACAACATTTTTGGAGGCTTTAACATTGACCGCACCAGAACCTTTGACGGTAACATCCTTACCCTGAATAGCAATCGTGCCATCTTTTTTCATGGTGATGGATGCCTTGCCTGTCTTGATCGTGATCGAATCTCCCGCCTCGATCACCAGATTCTTACCCACTGTGATCGATCCATCTTCACCAATCGTAACGGCTTGGTTCTTGCCGACAGTGACAGCCTGATCCTTACCCACATTGACAGCATGGCCACCACCGATATTCTCACTGACATTTGACCCTACCTGCATTGCCTTGGAGGCACCGACGGTTTCATTCATTCCGGCGCCGACCGTCACCTGGTATCCTGCGCCGATGGTTAAAGCCTTGGCGGCGCCTATGGTTTCAGTCTTGTTGATGCCGATGGTTTCACTCTTGTTACTGCCGATATTGACGCTGCGATTAGCGCCGATGGAGACAGTTTCATTACTACCTACGGATTCAGTTCGGTTGACACCAATGGTGATATCTTCATTGTTGCCAACCGTCTCGGTCCGATCGTTGCCGATGTCGATGGTTTCGTCATTACCGACGGTCTCAGTGCGATTGACGCCAACGCTGGTGGTCTCATTGTTCTCCACCACGTTGTCCTGGTTCTTTTCCGCATGGATATAGACCTGTTCGTCTCCCTTCTTGTCTTCGAAGCGGATTTCATTGAAGTTCTCTCCTGAACCACCCTTGGTGCTGCGGCTCTTGATACCGCTTTGGGTCATATTTGCAGGCAACCCGTAGGGCGGCATCTGATCCGCGTTGTAGACCCGCCCGGTGACAATCGGGCGATCCGGATCCCCTTCAAGGAACTCCACAACCACTTCCTGGCCAATCCTTGGAATGTGCATCGCACCCCAGTTTTTACCGGCCCAGATCTGGGATACCCTGACCCAGCATGAACTGTTTTCATCACTGCCACCGTAGCGGTCCCAGTGAAATTGAAGCTTCACCCGACCATACTCATCCGTATAGATCTCTTCGCCGGCTTTACCTACTACCACGGCAGTCTGTGGACCCTGAACAATCGGTTTCGGAGTGCTGCGGATACTGCGGTAATTCTCTTTGCTCACCGAACACTTGAATTCGCAGGTGAAGATCGGTTCTTCAGCAACTTCCGGCACCGTTTCAAAGGCGTCGGAGTGGAGAATACAGGTAGTTCCGGTAATCAGATACTCCCTGTTCTGATCGCCCCGGGGGTGTTCCGTCAGGGTAAACAGTCCACCGCTGGCAACCCCTCTTGCGATCGCCTCCCCTTCAAGCACTTCGTGACCGCTCTGGATCTCTTCAATGCGCTGGCGGGCATAACTGTCGCCATCGCCCGACTCTTCGTATTCACCCGGATAGTCGAAGATCTCGTACTCCGCGTGGGGATGACTTCTGGGCAGTGGTGCGGTGGCAAATAGATCCGATTTGGGTTTGGTGAAGTTGTAATCCGTATGAGCGAAGCTGCCCGGCTGCACCGATTTAGTGAATTTCCAGGCGTGGATATAGTCTCTCCAGCGGGTACTTCCCGATTCGCTTTGCGGCAGATAGGGAATCTCCGCGTAAGCTGCGAGAGGACTGTGCGAGCTGTATCCGTCGCACATCACAAGAGTATGCTTGCCGTCCACATGGTCGAAGTAGTAGTAGATGCCTTCCTGTTCCATCAATCGACTGATGAAATTGAAGTCGGTCTCCCGATACTGGACGCAATACTCCCAGTCCCGGTAGGAACCGCTCAGCTTGTCTTCGAAATCACTGAATCCGTTATCCTGAAATACCTCTTTGATGATATCGGGGACTTTTTTGTTCTGGAATATGCGGCAGTCGGAAGTGCGGGTCAAAAACCACAACCAGGGACGCAGGGTGGCCCGATAGTGGGCAAAATAGGCAATATGACCGATCTGGGTGAACTGGCTGACAAAGCCGTTAAAGTATCGCTTTCCGCCATCCACCAGATCCATCTGCACGGTCATCTGTTTACCCAACAGATCGTCGTGAGCAATCTCTTCATTATCACTCAGCAGATCTACAGTAAACTCAGACAGTCGCCCCAACTCCTCTCTCGCCTCCATGCGAAGAATCAAGAGTTCATCTGGACCCAACGGGGTTTTTATCTGTAACTGCCGGTTACTCTGTGTAAACGCCATTCAAGACTCCTGCCCAATCGAATAATCATAGCAAAGAAAAAGACTCTCTTCTGACAAACAGGCTTTAACTTATACCACTAGTGAGAAAACACCCCGTTTCAACATTCTATTGGTCGCTGCCAAATCGAGATGGTAATTGTAGCTATTTGAGATAAAGTATGTGTGTCAGAGCCACTTCGGTCAATGAAATCATGACGGTACTTTGTCACAAGGGTTGATCTGGTCTCTCAGACTCAGGGGAACACTAGGGCCTGCCTAAATCAAAGGGTCAGTTTAATTAAGGTGTAATCGATATGGCACAACGATTAAATCTATCGGTTGAACTTGGAAAAAAGCACCAGGGCGGAGATCGCCGCAGTAGCGAAAGCCAACGACTGAAATTCATACTCCTGGGTTGTTTTTCCGGTAACCGGGAGTCGTCCGATCCGCAGCTCAATCCACTTCCAGGCGTATGCAAGGTGGATCTCGACAATTTTGATGATCTGATCCGTGAGATGCAGCCTTGTCTGAAAATTGACTTGAGTGAACTGACAGAACCACTGCAGCTCAGATTCAGCAGCCTCGATGACTTTCACCCGGACCAACTGCATAAACAGCTGCCAACAGCGCAGGAAAGCGCTTCTGCTGAGCGGAAAGCGCCGAAGCAAACCGATACCCAGTCTGATTCTGCGTCCAAGGGATCGCAGGAGTCAGATCAACAGACTCTGTCAAGACTACTGGGGGATGGTGCCAGCACAATGCCATCATCAAATGCCGGGAAGTCCAAAGCGAACCGCACAATGGTTGAGTCAGTGGTTGGACGCCTGATTGACGGTTCACTGAAGCAGCACACAGCCGAGCGTTCTGAGCAGGAGATTGATCACAGTGAACCCCACAGCAGTCTGTTAAAAAATGTCATCCACCACTCTGAGTTTCAAACCCTGGAATCGAACTGGCGTGGCTTGGACTGGCTGGTTCGCAGTCTGGAATCAGACGAATTGAATGAGGTTTTCATAGTAGATCTCTGCCAGGATGAGTGGCAACGTTCTACCCAGAGCGCGTTGGAATTCAAGCAATCCAATTACTACCAATCGATATTAAAACGTTTCAGTGAAAAGCAAGCATCAGAACAGAAGTTTATTCTAATATGCGACCATTATTTTAATTCCTCAATTGAGGATACTGATTTGCTCAAAAGCTTCTCAGAACTGGGCACACGCCTGGATGCGCAGCTGCTGGGGGCAACTGATGGCAGTCTCCTGTCCAGTGTGGATTCTGGCCCTGCGGCCCTGGAGCCATGGAAAACGTTTCAACAAAGCGGTGCAGCAACCAATATCAGTCTGGTTCTGCCGCGGATTTTAATGCGCCTGCCCTATGGCGAGCAGTATGATCCTGTGGAATCATTCCAGTTTGAAGAGCTTGATGATGAATGGTGTAGTGATGAACTGCTTTGGGGCAATCCCGCTTTTGCATTGGCCATCCAGTTGGCAGCGGATAATCAGTCGGAGCGGCAGCAGGACGCAGCGGCACTCGCCGACTGCCCCTCCTTTGCCTATCGCAAAGCGCGTGAAAGCCACCTGCAACCTTGTACAGAATGCCTGTTTACTGATGAACAGTTGGAAATTCTGGTTGAGCTTGGACTGGTGCCAATCGTAGGCAGCCGGCGCAGCAATCAGGTCAGGATACCCTGGTACCGACGACTGTAATCGTTGCTGTGCTGATCAGCGATAATTAATCATAATGCCAGGGAGGTCATGAGCTGATCACTATTGGGGGTAGTATCAACAACATAGGTTGGTACTATTTCACTAGTGTTCACTTATTTATCGTGTAGTATCAAGTACAAGGGTTTTGTGCTAAACCTACCCAATGAAAGGGTAAGATCACAAAACGAAACGACCTGACGGACCGATTTCGAGTCAGGCATAAATAACCTAAGAATAAGTTTGACAGGTATGTTTACTATTTATATCAACTCAGTTTCAGGTTTGCAGACGCATCGCAGTGCAAATCCACGGGGGATTCAGGCTTGACTGGCACACTCGATCTAGACCAACTTCTCAGCGCAGTATCTGATGATGAGCCTGCCGGTTCCGATTTGGAGTACGATCCTCTGTTTGGCGAGATGGAAAGAGCTGCCGAAGGTAAAGAGGAGCAGCAGTTCGGCGATACCATCATCCCTGCCGAAGACCCGGATTGGCGGGAGCTGAAGAAAAAGTCGCTCGAAGTGGCCGGTAAGAGCAGAGATCTGCGGGCTGCCATTCATCTGACCCGGGCACTGATTCATACCGACGGCTTTAGTGGCCTGACCGATGGCCTGGCACTGATCAAAGGTTATCTGGATGATTACTGGGATTCAGTCCATCCTCAACTCGATCCGGATGACGACAATGATCCAACACTGAGGATCAATACTCTGATCAATATCTGTGATCCCTTCGACTACCTGGCGGGTATCAATAAGATCCCAGTGGTCTCTTCCACTGTCATGGGAAAATTCAGTTTCAGGGATATTCAGATCGCCAACGGTAATCTGCAAGCCTCTGAAGGCGATTCTCAGGAGTTGTCCCTGGACCAGGTCGATGCAGCTTTTCGGGAGGCCAGCGATGAAGATAACCAACAGACACTGGACCTGATCACGACATCAGCAGAGACTGTGGAAGGTATCGAATCCCGCCTGAATGAACTGGTTGGAGTTGACCAGGCACCGAATCTCAGCACCCTTGTCAAGCTGTTGAAGGAGATAGCCGATGAAGTGGCGCAGCGCTGCGGCCTGGAGAGTGCCTCTGAGGCATCCGAGAACGCAGGTGACGGTTCTGCAGCAGCAGCGCAGAACCAACCGGCTGCCCCAGGCACGATCAACAACCGCGATGACGTAATCAAGACACTTGAGCGTATTACTCAATATTACGAAAAAAATGAGCCATCCAGCCCAATCCCACTGCTACTGGATCGGGCGAAGCGACTGGTAAAAAAGGATTTTTATGAAATTGTCCAGGATCTGGCGCCAGGTGGTTCTTCCCATTTCGATTTTCTGTGGAAACAGGAAGACAGGTAGATTGTGGATCCGGGCATAAGCCCCAATTAGATAACAAACATACCGATTTAAGGTACAGAGCACATTAAAGAGAGGTAGACCGTGGCAAAAGAGAGCAGCCAGAAGTTCGTAGCCCGAAACCGAGCCCCCAGGGTACAGATAGAGTATGACGTGGAGCTCTATGGTGCTGAGAAGATGATTCAGTTGCCCTTCATCATGGGCGTTATGGCGGACCTCTCGGGAAAACCCGAAGAGGCACTTCCCCCAGTCGCTGACCGCAAGATGCTGGAAATCGATGTGGACAACTTCGATGAGCGGCTCAAAGCCATGAAACCCCGTACTGCGTTCAGGGTACCCAACACCCTCACCGGTGAGGGCAACATCAGCGTGGATATCACCTTCGAAAGTATGGATGACTTTTCACCCGCTGCAGTCGCCAAAAAGGTTGGTGCACTACGCCAACTGCTGGATGCGCGTACCCAACTGGCCAACCTATTGACCTATATGGATGGTAAGGCTGGTGCGGAAGAACTGATTACCAAGGCCTTGAACGATCCAACCCTGCTTCAGTCCCTGGCATCTTCCCCCAACGCAGACGATGCATCATCTGAAGATTCAAGCGGCGAGGAGTAAAACATGGCTGAAACAGATACCCAACAAACAGCGGGCGAAGCGGCGGAAAGTGTCGCACCGGATGAATTTTCAGCACTCTTGCAACAGGAGTTCAAGCCGAAGACCGAGCGTACCAAGGAAGCCGTTACCAGTGCGGTGCAAACCCTTGCCGAACAGGTCCTGAAAGAGAGCGGCACCATCTCGGATGATGCGGTTGAGACGATTGAGGGGATCATCGCTGAAATCGACAAAAAGCTCACTGAGCAGGTCAACCTGATCCTCCATCATGAGGACTTTCAGCAACTGGAAGGCAGCTGGCGCGGTCTGCACCATCTGGTCAACAATACCGAGACCGATGAGATGCTGAAGATCAGGGTCATGAACATCTCGAAGAAAGAGCTGGGCAAGAACCTGAAAAAATTCAAAGGCACTGCCTGGGATCAAAGCCCGCTTTTCAAAAAGGTCTATGAAGAAGAGTATGGCCAGTTTGGTGGTGAACCTTACGGTTGCCTGGTAGGAGACTACCATTTCGACCACTCGCCACCGGATGTGGAGCTGCTCAATGGTATGGCACAGATTGCCGCATCTGCCCATGCGCCGTTTATTGCTGGCGCAGCACCCACGGTGATGCAGATGGACTCCTGGCAGGAACTGTCAAATCCAAGAGATCTGACGAAAATTTTTCAGACACCGGAGTTCGCATCCTGGCGTTCTCTCAGAGAGTCCGATGATTCCCGCTATATCGGTCTGGCGATGCCGAGATTCCTCTCTCGCCTCCCTTATGGGGCCAAGACCGACCCTGTGGAAGAGTTCGACTTCGAAGAGGACACGGAAGGTGCGGATCACAACAAGTACACCTGGTCCAACTCAGCTTACGCCATGGCCGTCAATATCAACCGGGCCTTTAAGCTGTATGGATGGACCACAAGAATCCGCGGTGTGGAGTCAGGCGGTTCCGTCGAAGGACTGCCGACTCACACTTTCCCCACCGATGACGGTGGTGTGGATATGAAATGTCCCACAGAGATCGCAATTTCCGATCGACGTGAGGCCGAATTGGCAAAAAATGGCTTCATGCCATTGTTGCACCGTAAGAATTCCGACTTTGCCGCCTTTATCGGTGCGCAATCACTACAAAAACCATCGGAATATGACGATCCTGACGCAACAGCCAATGCGAATTTAGCTGCCCGATTGCCCTATCTGTTCGCCAGTTGCCGCTTCGCACACTACTTGAAATGTATTGTGCGTGACAAGATAGGCTCATTCAAAGAGCGTGATGACATGGAAAAATGGCTAAACAAATGGATTATGAACTATGTCGAACCCAACCCGGCGACAGCTTCAGAAGAAGACAAAGCACGTAAACCGCTGGCCGCGGCTGAAGTGGTTGTCGCTGAAGTTGAGGGGAATCCAGGATACTACACATCAAAGTTTTTCCTACGACCCCACTATCAATTGGAAGGTTTGACAGTCTCGTTACGTCTGGTCTCTAAGCTGCCATCTGAAAAAACAGCTTAGGTCCAGAAAATCTCACTTATTGGAGGAATAAATCATGGCAGTTGATATGTTTATGAAGATTGATGGCATCGATGGCGAAAGTACCGATGACCAACATAAAGGCTGGATTGAACTGGTCAGTATCAGTCACGGCGTGTCTCAACCGACATCCGGTGCCAGTGGCACGGGTGGCCGTACTGGTGGACGAGCTGATTTCGAACCCTTTACCGCAATGAAGGAGATCGATAAAGGCACACCCGATCTGAACATTAAGTGTGCCAAGGGTGAGCACATTCCGAAGATTGAAGTCCATCTTTGCGAAGCGGCCGGGGACAAGCATATTTTCATGAAATACACCATGGAAAACATCATTGTTCAGGCAGTCATGCCCACCTGCAGTCAAAGTGACATCAAGCCCATGGAAACCGTAAGCTTCGCCTACGGCAAAATCAAATGGGAGTACACAGAACTGGGTCAAGACGGTAAGCCGGGTGGCTCAACTGATCGAACCTGGAACTTGGAAACCAACAAGCAGGATTGATTCTTGCGCGGACAATGCTTCAACACACCCATCTCTCATGCACGATGAGAGATGGGTTTTGAATGCAGAGTCTCTGACTTTAATCGACGTTTGCGCTTGAATCATAGTAATTGTGCGAAGTTTCAGATCAGACACTGGAGATATTCAATTTTAGTAAATTCGAACTGATCCGCTCTTTATAGATCTGCAGGCAGTAGTTTGAAGATCTTGCAGATTGCCTCAAAACACAGAGAAGACAAAAACACCATGACGGGCGCAAAAGAACTATTACAACAAGGTCAATTAGACCAGGCTTTGGAAACACTACAGCAGTCGATACGCAACGCACCTTCCGATACCAAGCTGCGAGTCTTCCTGTTTCAGTTACTCTGTGTGATGGGTGCCTGGGAACGGGCACTCAGTCAGCTCCAGGTTGCCGGTGACATGGATTCGCTCAATCTGCCCATGGCACAGACCTATCGTGAAGCAATTCGCTGTGAGCTGTTCCGACAGGAAGTCTTCAGTGGTGACAAAACGCCGCTGATTTTCGGCGATCCCCCGGAGTGGGCGGCGTTTCTCGTCGAAGCCCTGAAGCATTCCGGTAAAGGGGAGTACAGCCAGGCTGAAAGCCTGCGCAATCAGGCATTCGAACTGGCGCCCACCACGCCCGGCACAATCGACGGGCAGGCATTTGAGTGGATTGCCGATGCGGACTCACGCCTCGGCCCGATGATCGAAGCCATTGTCAACGGTCGCTACTACTGGATCCCCATGCAGCGTTTGAAAAAAGTAACCATGGAGGCACCAGAGGATCTGCGTGACATGGTCTGGACACCAGCCCAATTGACCTTTGAAAATGAAGGTGAAAGCGTGGCGCTGATCCCAAGCCGATATCCAGGTAGCGAGAGCGCCTCGGAACCGGCACTTAAGCTTTCTCATAAAACAGAGTGGCAGACACCGGCTGAAGGTGTCTACCTTGGACTTGGCCAACGGATGCTGGCCACCGACCAGGATGATTACCCCTTGCTCAATGTCA
>JAEPDS010000045.1 GCA_016842065.1 Candidatus Thiodiazotropha sp. 'RUGA' | reverse complement strand
CTTCCGATCCGGACATACCGCCCATGCCGGACATACCGCCCATGCCGGACATACCGCCCATGCCGGACATACCGCCCATACCGCCCATGCCGGACATACCGCCCATGCCGGACATACCGCCCATGCCGCTCATGCCGCCCATGCCGGACATGCCGCCCATGCCACTCATACCGGACATGCCGCCCATGCCACTCATACCGGACATGCCGCCCATACCACCCATGCCGCTCATACCGGACATGCCGCTCATACCGCTAGCTGGGTAGAAGAAAATCTGTCCCTGGGGGGTAATCTTGAAGTAGCCGGACATGCCGCCCATACCGGACATACCGCCCATGCCGCTCATACCGGACATACCGCCCATGCCGCTCATACCGGACATGCCGCCCATGCCGCTCATACCGGACATGCCGCCCATGCCACTCATACCGGACATGCCACCCATACCGGACATGCCTGCGCTAGCGAGTGGGGCAACAGCAAGTGCTACGACCATCCCCATCGCTTTGATCACTCCTTTCAGGTTTGGCATTCGAATAATTTTCATAATTTTCGCCTCTAGTTGTAGTAAATTTTTATAACCTTTAAATAAAAGAACCGTTCACTGCTTTGTAGTCGCCACATCAATCGAACTTGGTTCTAAGTCTGATACCAACGCTACTGATGCCATTGCCGAATATCATAGGGACCTCTCATGCCTGGCCGGGTGAAAGGCGTATACCAGTTACCTTGGTTGTCAAGGAAGTAGAGACTCCTGGGGTAGGGTTGCTCAACACCTGTCAAGGATGATTGGTACCAAGCCTTATCTCGGGATACCTGTGTCATGACCGGTGCGTTGATTGGCCGTTCTGAAGGCTCTAGACCAGCTACGGGATACCCCGCGATGAGCTGTAGTGGAAGTAATGCAAACAGGCCAGTGCAGGCAGTAGCTAACAGCCGCATTCTAAAACCCTCCTCGATTCGTCATTGTTATCAGTACGGGTTGGCAACAGTTACAACGCAAGGGCTATGCCAGTGAATAGGTTTTAGGTTTTTTTAATTGATTTATAAGGGTTTTTTTTGATTATAAAGCTCAATCCAAGATAACTGCTGAATCGGTTACTCTGACGATTTGTCATGTGCTACTGAGTGGGTTTAAACCTGTCGTGATAGGAAAATCGTACAGGATTTGAATTGAGACAAAATTAAAATATTGTTTTTCATTCGCTTAGAAGATATTTGTCAGTTTACATTTCAGCTTTGGATAAGATTTTGATTGACTGACATTTCGTCATACAGGGCGATTAAAGCGATGGGATTTGTAGGTGGATCCATAGAGAAGGGTGGAAGGACGATGTGCACCAACCACCACACATATCGGTTAACAGGCCCTATACCGTGGTATATCTGTTTTCTAATGACAACCACACCACCCCCCATTCTGCTGTGCTGATTGTTGACTGAGCCTCAGCAGAGCAGAATGGCTAGGTACAGACCAGTCCCTATCGAGAGAGGGATTGTGTTTAGGTTTTTTTATCTCGATGGTTACTCTATTAGAATGACCGAGCCATCGGAAGCACGAATTACCAGCTGATGTTTCAATGGATAGGGAGCATCCTCTCCGACAATACTGACCAGATAGATACGATTTATCTTACGGATACGGCCCACCTGAAGCCCGGCTACCCCCTCTGTTTTGAGCCACTGTTTTGCAACATCCTGCGCTTCTGACCACTGATCAACCGGCAGCGATCCGTTGGTCAGTTGGAATTGATCAATGCGGCACTCTGTTGATTGAATGGTTCTTGCTGCTTTGGTTTGCTGTTCTAGCGCAGAGAGTTCCACAGGGCGAAAAAGTAGTGCTCCCCGCTGATCCCGCTCGATATGCCAGTATTTAAAACCTGACATGTCACTTGGTAGATCGTCTTTCATAGTCTGCATAGGAGCTGCGGGGGTCTGTTGAGATGGATTCAGGTTATTCCCGGAGGTAGTAGGGGGCGTTGCTGGTTTTAAGATCAATGTGTTATCTGCATCCCATTCAACCTGCCACCCATGGCTCTGCAGTGCTTCTCCAAATTTGCGTATCTCGCCTGTTTCCCTGTTTCCTGACGGAATGTCAGTGGTCGCCTGTTTCTTTGGTTGACGATAGATCACGCTACCATCCTCAGCAGTGTACTGCTCCCATCCCTGCTGTTGGAGAGATTCGCGTAGCGATTCCCCGAGGCTATTGGCCGGTTCCGCTAAGCCCATAATTGGTAACCATAAAAAGACCCACAGCAGCAGCATTGTGGTGTGGAAACCGGAAATTGTATTTATTTTTCTCATTCTCGCTTCTCCTCCAGATAGGGTATGGCGTTCAGATTTCCAATTTATGAGCAAAACACAAGCCAAAGGGCTGAATGAGGGGCAAAAGGAGAAAAGAATCGTTGGATTCTCACTGGAAACATGACAAATTGTCAGAAAAACGGGTTTTTTTTAATATTACAATCAAGACATCGGATCCTGAGCAACCGAGTTGTTACAAGTGATGAACTGGATAAACGAAAGCCTGAATAGAAAATTCATCCTCGGTACCACATCAGGTCTTGTCTTAAGCACCCTGGTATTTCTTTTACTCTATATACCGATCTACCAATCGGAACTGGAAGGGGCGAGAGCGGATACCGCCAATCAGGTCAACAAGTTGCTGCAGGTCTCCTTGGAGAACGCCATGCTCAAGCGCGACCTGCCCGGATTGAGTGATATGGTGCAAAAGCTCGGGGAGCAGAAGGATATCGTCCGGGTTTTTATCACGAATCCGGCAGGTGAAATCCGTTTCAGCAGTCGTGATGGGGATTTCGGTAAAAAACTGGAAAACCCCTATCTGGAGAGTCTTCAAACAACCCGCTTCATACAGAGTGAGTCACAGCAGGAGTTGCTGCGCAGCATCAATCCGGTGCACAACAAGCCAGCCTGCAAAGAGTGTCATGGTCCGGCAGAGCAGAATCCGATCAACGGCATACTCTATGTCGACTACGACGCCAGTTCGCTCAGACACAAGGTAAGTACAACCACGCTGATGCTGATGAGTGCCGGATCCCTGATCGTGATACTTAATCTGGCAGGTGGCTGGTGGTTCATACACAGCCATATTCTCAGACCGGTCAAACAGCTCAAAAGCGCGAGTCAGGCGTTGACTGATGGGAATTTACAAACCCGGGTTGAGATGCAGGGATCAGATGAACTCAGCCGACTCGGTTCCACCTTTGATCTGATGGCGGAGCGGTTGCAGGAGAAACTGCTTGAACTGGAGGAGCAACGGGGATTCCTGCAGGCGCTGGTTGATGCCATCCCGGACGGAATAAGGATTATTGATGAAGAGTTCAAGGTGGTACTCGTCAATAAAGCCTATTGTGAACAACACCGACTGGAGGACAGGCTGGAGGTTGGCGCAACCTGTTACGGCGTAACCCACAACGCTAACAAGCCCTGTCCACCGACCTTGATCAACTGTCCGATCCATGAAGTGTCGCGATGTAATAAACCGATCAAGGTGGTGCATCAACACCACCGTTCGGATCTTACGACCTTTGAGGTAGAGATTATTGCGGCGCCAATGACGATTCAGCAAGGCGGGAAGGAGAAGACTCTGATTGTTGAATCGATTCGGGATCTTGAAAAAGCGGTTAAATATTCCCAGGAACAGAAACTCTCTGAATTAGGGCGTTTGGCCACCGGGGTAGCTCATGAGATTCATAACCCTCTGGCTTCGCTGAAATTGGCGATGGATGCGACCAAGAACGAAATTGTTATCGGCAATAATTTCACAGATGGGATCAAGCAAAACTTTGAACTGGTTGATGATCAGATCAACAACTGTATTGAGATTACCGGTAAATTATTGAAGCTCGGTGCATTGCCCCAGGAATACATGGAGCTGGTCGATGTTGCTGCCGCTATCAATGATACACTTGCACTAATCAGATGGCAGGCTGACGAGGCGAATATCTCAATTGAAGAGAATTATGAAAATGAGGTCCTCCGAGTCCTGGCCTCTGACAGTGAAATCAGAATGGTAGCCCTCAATCTTTCACAGAATGCCTTTCATGCCATGCCTGGTGGTGGCATTTTAACGGTAACCTGCTCGGTGGTTGAGAATAAGGTACAGATGGTTTTCTCTGATACCGGTGCTGGGATCCGGCCTAAAGATCTACCCTATATTTTTGATCCATTTTTTTCGCGTCGTGCCGACGATGTCAAAGGTACGGGTTTAGGTCTTTCTATCAGCTTGGCGATAATAGAAAAATATGGTGGAACCATAAAAGTGACCAGTGAAGTTTCTGTTGGTAGTGTATTTACTGTCATACTGCCGAATGCAGAGCATGAACTGGAGGGGGATAGATGAAAGCCAAACTCGTTGTAGTAGAGGATGACGATACACTCAGAACCTTAATGATCCAGCATCTGTCGAATATGGACTATGAGGTTGAAGGGCTGAGTCGTTGGCACAGTGTCATGGACTATCTGGAAAAGCATGAGCCTGCATTGATAATAACTGATGCTCGTCTGCCTGATGCCAATAGCCTTGAGTATATTGAAAAGATATCAGTCAACTATCCTGTCATTGTTTTGACAGCATTTGGTTCGGTGCGTGACGCTGTGAGTGCGATAAAGGCCGGCGCAGTTGACTATATATTAAAACCAGTCAGTCTCGAAACATTGACAATAACCGTTGAGCGGGCACTCGATAATGCCGCCTTGCGCAGAGACCATATGTTCTGCAAAAGGCAGTTGGAGCAGAGCATCCAGCGTAACTCCTCCCTGGTGGGGCACAGTACAGTAATGGCTGAACTGAAACAGATGATCGGTGCCGTAGCGCCAAATGATATAACTGTATTGATACAGGGCGAGAGTGGTTCGGGAAAGGAGCTGGTGGCACGGGCAATCCACGCCCACAGCCACAGAAAGAAGCACAACTATGTTGCTGTTGACTGCTGTACACTTCAGGAAAACCTGTTTGAATCTGAATTGTTTGGGCATGAAAAAGGCGCATTTACCGGTGCAGACAAGCAGAAGAAAGGCTTGATCGAAGGGGCAGAGGGCGGCACCCTGTTTCTCGACGAAATTGGAGAGATCAATAGTAGTGGTCAGGCGAAACTTCTGCGTGTACTCGAAACTGGACAATACAGGAGGCTGGGGAGCACCAAGGATCTGACAGCGAATGTCAGAATTGTCGCCGCTACGAATCGGGATTTGGAGACCATGTCGGTAGAAGGGAAGTTTCGATCCGATCTGTTTTTCAGACTCAATGCTTTCAATATCGTTATACCGCCATTGCGGGACAGGCGTGACGACATACCCGAATTGGCGGCGCACTTTGTAAGAAATCACACATTCTCGACACGTGTTAGCAAGAACCTCTCATCATCCGCGGTTCGTTCGCTGGTCTCCTATGACTGGCCAGGAAACGTCAGAGAACTGAAGAATGTAATCGAAAGGGCGATCATTCTCTCCGGAGACCGACAGGTCATCAAGCCTGAGCATTTTTCATTCAGCCGTGTGCTTGGCAAGAGTGAAGGGGTTGTCACCCTGAGTTTTGATCACGATCCATCCATGGAGGAGTTGGAGGCGCACTACTTATCCTATCAGCTAAAGAAATACTCAGGGCGTCGGGGCAAAGTGGCCGAAGTTATGGGTATCAGTGAGCGAAGTATCTACCGTATGATCAAGCGCTACGAGCTGGATGAGAATAGTTATAAAGCAAGCTGAGCGAAACGGCTACTGCTTGGAAAGCCAAGCAGAAATGAAACGTATCTCCTGCTCACTGACTGCGCTCATAATGCCTGTCATCACAGTTGACATACTGTTTGACCGGCTGCCGTCCTTGAAATCTCTCAACTGATTGTAAATGTAAGCCTCGTTTTGCCCTGCAATGATCGGGTAATAGGGTGTTGTTGGTGTTCTGCCGTCCACCCCATGGCAACCTGCACACGCTTTTGCCAGGTAGAGAGTGGCAAGATTACTCTCTGAATTTTCCGCATTAGCGCTGGAAATTGCAATTGTGGCGATCAGAAGGAATACAGATCTACCAATGTGTTTTGATTTTTTCATATCAACCTCTGAGGCTAACAAAAATCTGTGTAAGTCTTATGCTCAATCGAACTCTGTCTCGTCGTTTTGAAACATCCTGGCGACTTCGAAGCGAAGTCGTTTTTCAATGCCAATGCCTTGCCAGCCATGAGTATGATTTTTCACACCCAATGCCAGGGGAAGTCCATGACAGTTTCTGATGAGTAGTGTTTCAGTGTCATCATCTGATATCTGGCTGATGATCTCTTCTCCGTACTGATCCTGATAGTCTACATCACCCTCTGTGTCCCATAGATCACTTTGTCTGTCATCCAGGGTAACCACGGCCAAGGATTTTCCATCCATCATATGGATGAACTGATTTATCTCATCCATGGTGCGAACTCTGGATTCCTCTATAGGATCTTCGCTAAACTTCAGTGTGTACTCAGGCATGCGTAATCCTTATTTGTAGAAAGTTTTGTGAGATTGTCATGACAGATGATAAGCCCAAGGTAAAAAAACGAGCGGGAAAGGTTGTCCACAGCGCGGTTTCGCTGCACGCTCGTGAAAAAGCGGAAGATATACGCAACCGCTATGCGCCAGTAATTGACTACCAGACTGTGCTTCAGATGCTCGAAGACAGAAAATCCGTGCGCTATCCGGTAACCCTCAGATTTGTCTCCGAGGGTATCGAACCCGGTATGTTTGCCAGGACGGAGCCGGTCTCCGAGAACCCCGATGACGGCTATACCATCTTGATCCATAATCATTTTGAAAACCGACACGACGATCTTCCCAAGCTCATTCTCTATCAGTTGGTGCTGGTCAATTACGGCGATCTCGCGACAGCAAACGATGCAGAAATCTTCGGTGCCACTATCCTTGGGTTGGATCGGGATACCTATTATCAACAGGTCGCTGATCTGGTTGATGATGCCTGGTCTGCTTGAAGCAGATGGTTCAGCCCTGTGACAGTAGTAGGATGGATAACTCATTCAGGTAGAGACGAAAGCCATTTTGCCAATACGGCAATCTCTTCGTCGCTCACAAGATGCATAACATTTTGCATGGCAACGGAATGTGCGTTTGTCCTGTAACCGTTCTTGATATCCTTCATTTGAGTCAATAGATAAGCCTCAGCTTGACCGGCGAGTTTTGGATATTCCTCCATCACAGGCTGCTTGCCTTCAGCACCGTGGCAGGCAATGCAGGTTCGTTCGTGATAGAGCGTCGCAGGATCCATAGCCAGTACAGAGACCGATATCATCAATAGGGCGACAAATAGAGTTGCGCTGATCATTCTGGTTTGACTTATCATGACAATTTTCCGCGTATAAACTGGATAGGTTCCAAATATGGGTTAAACAGCCTGGCTTTCTTTGACATCACCGGATTTATCAAGTGTTAAATGATTGCGTTGGTCCAGCCTGCAGAATCACTCATGCGCATTTCCACCAGAGTGTGGACCATGATGCATTCGTTCGTGGTTCGCATTGTCCATTCCCTTGGGCAGGTTTGGTGCCGGTTCAGGGCGTAACTGAGCAAAGCCGGAATTTCTCTTTTCATGCTCGACATCATGTGGGTTATGGCATTCAGTACAGACCCACCAACGTTTTTTGCCTCCCTTGTCCCACATACCGATCCGTTTGCCATGCAGACCATCCCGCCAGGCACGATAGACCTGGCCATGACATTTTCCACAGAGTTTCTGCGGCTGGTTGAAACTGATCGAGTATCCGAAGTTGTCGATCAGTTTGGTGCGTTCCACCAGATGATGACAATCCAGGCACCAGATGTTTCCTTTACCATGCTTTAAATTCAAGGCGTCTGGTACTGTGTCCAGGTGCATCTTGAGTCGACGCGGATTTTTGCTATGGGGAATCGGTACATAATTACCGTCGTGACAGGCCATGCTGCAGATGGTCAGCATTTTGTTCTTATCGAGTTCAGGTTCACGGGGTTTTACCACAGCCTCTTCATTGGAGTAGTCCGCCTCGATATCCATGTCTCCCATGGGGATGGTGCCGGCGAAGGGGTCACTCCACCAGAGCACTCCCCCAGTGGTTGATGAGCACTTGACATTAACCAGCCCCGGGCTGATTTCCTCTACCTTGACCTGTGACATGCCGTCACGGCTCTCGAAACACTCCTGGTCAGTCTGGTTTTCTGTGCCGAGCAGAGGGGTAGTGAAAACAAAGAGCAGCAGGCATAAACCAAAGAGTGTTTGACGAAATCGATAGCATGTCATATTTTTCTCCAATCGAGTTTGCCCGTTCATACCAAGCTTCATTCACTCAGGTTGCCGCTTCGGCCTGCTGCTTCGAAACTGCTGGCTCGCTGGTTTTGGATCTGTAACGAACCTCTCCCTGCAGTACCGCCACCGCGCCTTTCAGCATGAAGGTGAGCAGGAAGAAACCAATTGCCCAGATACCACCCACCACCATCAACTCAATCTGGCTTGGGGTATATTCAGCAAACTCACCGATCGGGGTTGGAATCACACCGGGCAGCATCAATCCCATCCCTTTTTCGATCCAGATGCCTACGAATGCGGCAATACAGATGAACGGTAGCAGCTTCAGGTTTTTCCTTATGCTGGGGATCAGAAGCAGTATGAAGGACCCCACCATCAGGGAGAGTGCCGTCCAGAAGAAGGGCACCAGACGATCCAGACCATTGTGTCCGAACATCAGATATTGCAGTCCCAGGGAGTGTTCGGTCGCGGGGTAGAGTTCAGTAACGATTTCCGACATGGTCAGAAACAGCGCAATACCCAGGCACCAGACCACGATCTGCGAGAGCAGATGAAAGGCTTCATCAGCGATTTTCATCGGTGTAAAACGACGTACCAGTAAAAATACAACGATGATGAGCGACGGACCGGCAGCAAAAGCGGTGGTGATGAACTTGATCGGCATCATCGAATGGAACCACATGGGGCGTGCCGGCATGGTATTGATCAGGAACGCGGTAACTGTGTGGATACTCAATGCCCAGACAATGGCAATATAGACAATCGGCAGATAGAAGGATTTGTTGATTTCGCCGCCACTGTATTTTTTATAGAGGTAGTAGTAACCGCCGATGATATTCAGTAGCAAGTAGCCGTTGAGTACAATCACATCCCAGGTCAGCATGGCATGGGGGAAGTTGAAAATGCCGATGACCGGCAGGATATGCCACAATCGGTCCGGCCTGCCCATGTGTGCAATCACGAACAACAGACACATGACGACTGCTGCAATGGCGATCATTTCACCCAGCACCACGATTCGATGAAGCTCTTTGTGCTTATAGACATAGGCGGGAAAAACCACGGTCACTGCCGCGGCCGCTACGCCCACCATGAAGACGAAGTTGGCCAGATAGAATCCCCAAGTGACTTGATCGTTAAGATTGGTGACAATCATGCCGTTGACGATCTGTACATACTCGCCATAACCCCAGAGCATGATGAAAAACAGCAGGAACAGCATCCACAGCCAGAATAGGATGCCGCCGGTAAATCCTGCCTTGAGGTAATCGACCACAAAATGAAGAAAACGCATTTGGGGATCTCCGATTAATCCATGTAGTAGAAAAACTTTGGATAGGTATTGAGGTCTGCTCGCAGTCGGAAGACCTTCTTCTTGGCCAGAACCTTGCGGATTTCGCTGTTTGGATCGAGCAGATTGCCGAATTTGCGAGCACCCACCGGACAGACCTCGACACAGGCCGTCCAGCGGCCCTTGCGGGTGCGCTGAACGCAGAAGGAGCACTTCTCGACAACCCCTTTCATACGTGGACGATTTCCAAGGTAGTGAGTGACAGGATTCATCTCCTCCTTGGGTAGATTGGGTTCACCCCAGTTGAAGCGTCTTGCCCAGTAGGGGCAGGCGCCGATACACATGCGGCAACCGATGCACCAGTTGTAGTCGATGACGACGATACCATCCGGGTCGCGGTAGGTCGTACGTACCGGACAGACCTTGACGCATGGCGGCTTCTCGCACTGCATGCACTGCATGGGAAAATAGAAGGCATCTTTTTCCGGAACCTGTTCCGGTTCGTAGTAGTGTTGGCCTTCCAGCACCACGCCGGCCGGTTTGTAGGCATTCCCGCCCACCTGAACGCCAAAGGACTCCGGGTAACCATGTTGGTCCCTGTCCGCTTCTGAGAACTTTCCCTTCTCCATGCGGAGGACCCGGATCCACTCGATCTGCTGCTCATCTCCGCGGGACTGATTATTCTCAGCCACACAGGCCTTTACGCATCGACGACAACCGATACACTTCTGAATATTCAGCGCATATCCAAACAGAACCCCCTCCATGGATGGGCTGCCATCGACCGTAACCGGCTTACCATACTCTTCGGTATAGCGGGTTTCGAGGCGTTCGATGGCCTGCTGCTTCTCCTCGTCTGTCATCAGTCGATAGTTTTTTTGGAAGTGCTCCTCCCAGGTCACATTGGCTTTTGCCGGTTTTGGATCGGAGAGCAGCATCGCTGCGCCGGAGAGGGAGGCCACCGTGTAATTTCCCGCACTACGCAGGAAATCCCGGCGGCTGGTGAGTTTGTTATCTTTTGTTTTGCTCGAATCTTGTTTCGGCATGGTAGTCCTCTGATCGAGTGGCTATCAAATAGGCGTGAACCATCTCATGCTGTTCAGGATTTATTGTTGTAGTTATCAATGAACGATTGCAGCATTGCCTCCTTCTCCTGGTTGGTCATGACCACATATTCTCTCTCTCTGAGTTCTGTCTCGCCTTTCAACGCGTCGTGGCGGTATTTCTTCTTCAAGTCGGGCTCCGGAACGGCATCGACAACACTCTTTGCCAAGCCTGCTGTGCCGGTGACACCTGCCGCACCAATGGCCACCTGCCTGAAGAGTCGCCTGCGGACGGGATTGGGCTCATCAGAACTACTCAGTTCAGGCTTCTGCTGTTTTTTATCTTCACCGAACAACCACTGCTCTATTTGAATGAGCCACTGTTTCATCATCTAGGTCACCCCATGGCCTGTGTCAGTTATCAATTGGTTTCATTACAGGTCACGATGCCAGCCGGCATCGATTCACTGTTGGCAGTAAGCAAGCCCGATTGGTACAACACGCTGTTATGTCGGTTTTTATGGCAAACGTGCGAACTGATTCATGTAAAAACAGCAATCCCTATGCCAGGTATGGAATGGTGGAGATATCCCTTTGTCTTCTATGGAAAAAAATTAAACGGCAGAGAGTCGATACAAACCAAGAACATGACAAATTGTCGTGTCAATCCATGGGGTAGTTGGTAACTGTCTGTTATTTATAGAAAAATTATATGCCAAATTGGCGGACCTCGGTTTTTGACTGAACAACCCGGATTGAATGCCGCTGTCGCGCTGTAAATCGGTGCTTATAGGCTGTTCGCTGCTAATCATGCAGAACCGTCATTGGCAGTGGTTAGGTCAGATTGTGCCTCGTTTCAGAGGGGGGTAGTGGGGACAAATAGACTGCTGACAGAGAGCCAAAAACCACATGATAGGTGGGTCTATACTTCCATTAGTGTTATCAGATCACCACAAGGGGAGTGCGTCATGTCCATCTCCGATGTTGCAAATCAGGCCGCCAACAGAAGCGTTGTTTGGTTACTTGGTGTGCTTCTCTTATTGATGATCGGTTGTGGAGGCGGTGGTGGAAGTGGTGGCGATAGTGACAGCGATACCCAAACTGATACCGACACCGTAGATGAGACAACACCGGATACCGACAATCAGTCAGTACTCTTCAATTTCCCACCCCTGGACCTGTCGAAGGTTGAGTTCATCCTGCCGCTCGGAGGGATGATCGGTAATCATGTCACGCCGATCGATCACCAATATTATGTCGCCCCCGATTTCGGTGAGAATGAAACCATAGAGATCGATGTCTATGCTCCGGCTGATGGTACCGTGACCAGTATTCAACACATGGGAAACTTCAATAATGATGATTACCGGTTTGTTGTCGATCACGCAAACAGTCTGCAATCGATCTACATCCATGTGGATAACCTCTCTGACAAACTGACTCCCTTCGCACCGAGCGATGGTCAATATGTCAGCACCAGCATCTCAGTCACCGCGGGAGAAGTGCTGGGCAGTTATTCCGGTTCAGTGGATTACAATCTGGTGGATTACAACATGACCCTGAGCGGATTCATCAACCCCAGCAGTTACACTGCAGAGCCTTGGAAGATTCACACACCGGACCCATTTGACTACTTTAACGACACCATCCGCGCCACCCTGATTGCCAAGTCCCTGCGTACGGTAGAGCCCATCGGTGGAAAGATCGATCATGATATCAATGGCCGGCTGGTGGGTAACTGGTTTGAAGAGAATACCAACGGCTATGCCGGCCTGGACCAGAACAACTACTGGTTAGGGCATCTCTCATTTGCCTATGACTATATCGTACCAAGCCATATCATCGCCTCTTTCGGTGACTATGCGGGTGAGCAAAAACAGTTCGGCGTGCTTGGCAACACGCCGGATCCCGCAGAGGTCTCAACCTCAAGTGGTCTGGTCAAGTATGACCTGGTCAGCTACGACTACTATGACAACGGCATAGCCTGGGACAGATCCAGCTTCACTCAGGGACTGGAGATGGATAACTACACGTTTATCGATGCTGTGGTGCTTGTTCAACTGTTGCAGGAGGGGCGTTTGAAAGTCGAGATCTTTCATGGTCAGACCTCTGCGGATGTCCCCGACTTCACAGAGGATGCCAAAATCTACGTCAGATGAGTTACAGGCCTTAAAAGCAAACTGCAAGCGCTGCTATCGACATCCCGACGAGTGTCAGGGATTTGCTTGGGTCAATCAACCAATCCGGCCACTCCAGGACCCAGGCTAGTGGGTCCGGCTGATCGTTACATTATTTACCGCGTGGCCCACTAGGGTTCAGGCCAGTAGCGATAGTGGCCGGTAATCTGATAGTGGAACAGCATATCCTCGACAACTGGGCCAGCCCCAATGTTATGCACAATCAGAGGGGTACCACTGCCATGGTCGAGTTGATCGCTGACAATGCCAATATGCGGGAGGTTGCCCGGCAACATCCAGGTTACCAGATCGCCGGGCTGATAGTCTGCGGCATTTTGAGTCACAGGCAATGCGATACCATGTCGGCGAAAGAAGGTTTGTAGAATCGGTACCCTTCGATGATCGATATTCGGGTCGGGGCGGGTCAATCCCCAGATTCTTTGCGAAGGGTACTCACTGAAATGTTTGGCAATATCCTCATGCACAAGCTGTTGCAGATCCAGATCTAAAGCACGATAGCTGCGAATCACCACATCGGTGCAGACTCCGATGTTGGAGGGGACATCCCCATCGGGGTAGGGAATCGAATGGTAGGAGCCATCATATCTCACGCTGTGTTGGGTGCGTTCCAGTGCGGCCGACACCAGTGCGGTCTGGAAGTCATCAGCCAAGACCGGTATCGAAAGTAAAAACAAGATGATGAGAATGGATCCTGTGCAAAGTTGTGAGTGACTCGGGCTGAGAGGTTTCATGGTGTGGTCAAAAGTGCTCTGGGTTATTTGCTCGATCAGCTGATGATAATTGTACTTTGTCGTCGAATACACCAAAAACAGTCTGTCAGTAACCGCTTACGATTGGGGCTGGGTTGCAAAAAACGGCTGAAGTTCGGTGGCTATGACTGGCTCATCTGCAAAGTCTCAATAGGGTGGACTGAAGTGATAAGAATCCGCTGCTTGTATCAAGAGGCCTTGAACTGCAAACAACGGTTTTAGGGGATTGGGTAACCGCACGAGGAGGGGGGGCATGGACAAATAGGTTGTCAGCCCATGCCAAGCTCAAAATTCCAGTTTAATTCAACAAACTGAAGATTTTATGAATAATACAGAGGGAAAAAAATTACCTATTAATAGATAAAAACCATCCAAAAGGTAAAAAAATACTTATTAAATGTCAAGGTAAGCTATAATTGTGATTAATATAGGGTAAAAATATACCTTTTTTATGAAATTTATCTTTATAAAAGGAAATAAATGACCTCTAGAAACCTTTACAGGATGAGTGACCAGGCGCTTGCATCGGAAGTGGGTGGGCGTATCGAACAGTTACGTCTTGAAGCCAATATTACCCAGAAGACGATTGCGGATCAGCTGGGCATCACCGCAAAAACCTACCGCTCGACGATCCAGGGGCATGGCAAGTTTGAGACCATGATCGGGATTTTACGGATCTTGGGTAAGCTGGAACTGGTGGAGGCCTTTGTGCCGGAGACCCCGTTAAGTCCACTGATGCTGATGAAACTCAAGGGACGTAAACGGAAACGGGCTGTACCGGAAAAAGAAGAGGCCGAGAGGATGGATAGTGAGAAGGATGATCTGGGATGGTAGACAAGATCCAGATCGCTGAAGTGAAGTTGTGGGGCAAACGGGTTGGTGCGCTGGCATTTGATGAACAGAATGGGCTGGGCACATTTGAATACACCAAAGCGTGGCGAGAGAGTGGGCTGCAGATATCACCACTGCATCTGCCGCTCAGTGATCGAAAATTTCAGTTTCCCGAGTTGAACCGGGCGACCTATAAAGGTTTACCCGCAGCCTTTGCCGATTCGCTACCGGATGATTTCGGTAACGCCGTGATTGACGCCTGGCTGGCGCGACAGGGAAGGGATCCTGGCTCCTTTACGCCGGTTGAACGGCTGCAGTACATGGGGCAGCGTGGCATGGGGGCGCTGGAGTATTTTCCGCAACCGGGTGATCAACCCAGGAAAGCAGCAGAGCTCAATCTCGAGAGTCTGGCAGAGATGGCGCAGAAGGTGATCGATGGTCGCACCAATCTGCAGCTGGATGCGGACACGAATGGTCTTGAGACCCTGTTCCAGGTCGGGACTTCAGCCGGTGGGGCCCGGGCAAAAGCGGTTGTCGCGGTCGATAAGGCTCGACGTAGAATTCGCAGTGGTCAGGTGGAGCTTGAAGATGGATATGAGCACTATCTGCTGAAGTTCGATGGGATTGTGGAGTCAAACCGCACCCAACAGACATTCGGCGATCCTCAAGGGTATGGCCGGATGGAGTATGCCTACTCTCTGATGGCCAGGGCGGTCGGTATCGATATCTCTGAGTGTGAGTTGCTGCAGGAGGGTGACCGGGCGCATTTTCTCACCAGGCGATTTGATCGGCAGGGCGATCGAAAGCTTCACTATCAATCCCTTTGTGCAATGGATCATGCGGATTACAAGCAGCCGGGGCACTACAGTTATGAAGCGCTTTTCGGTGTATTGCGCAGTTTGCGTTTCAATCGTCCGACCGCACTGGAACTCTACCGACGGATGATTTTCAACATCGTGGCACGCAATCAGGATGACCACACCAAGAATTTCGGCTTTCTGATGCAGGAGGATGGCAGCTGGACTCTGGCGCCGGCTTTCGATCTCGCCTACAGCTACAGAGCGGACTCGAAATGGGTCAATAGTCATCAGTTGACACTCAACGGCAAGCGGGATGATTTCACTCTGGCTGATCTGTTACAACCAGCTGAGCGATTCAGGCCAGAGGCGAAACGGATCATCCAGCAGATCACCGACACGGTGGCTGATTGGCCCAGTTATGCAGCAAGGGCTGGGGTGCCAAAGAAGCTGTCAGAGGTGATCCGAAAGAACCATCGCTTAAATCTCATTTGAGAACCAAATGCTCGCTTATACCTGAACAGGCTATCATCCTCTCGTTTGCCAACAATGAAAAAATTATTGCCGCAAATGGACGCAAACAACCGCAGATCCTCGCGAATAGTTCATGCGAAGGAATGCAGATAATTAGCCCGGCAACGACGTCTCTGGTGCCAATTATTATTAGCGAGTATTTGCGGTTGTTTGCGTCCATTTGCGGTTATAGATTTATAACCCGTTTTTTAGGTTGCTCGATAATCTTCCACCCCAGCGAAAGGGGCAGTTGAAAAGTCTTAGGCTCCGTTATGCTGGGCTATGACCCCTTTGTATACAATCGCGGAGACATTACGGATGATTTCACTGCGCGAGCGAATCCAGCTGGTGTAGTTCTGAGCGCTGCGCTGTTTTTCGATGATGCCGATCAGGATATAGGGGTAACGTTTACCGTCTGCGCCTTTAACGCTTAAGATCCCCATATCGCCGCAGACTCGCGCAGTACTGCCGGTTTTATTGTAGACCCGGGTTCCCTTGGGGACCTCAGGTACCCCGGTATAGATGCGGTCGGAGCTGGGCAGGGCCATCAGACGCTTGATCTCCCGGGCGCCGGCGATCTTTTTGTTCCAGACGGCATACAGGAATCGACTGTAGTCATGTACCGACGCCCTGTTTTTATAGGTGCGTCCGTTAGCGGGAATATACTCAACCAGCAGCGTATCCTGAAAGATCGCCGGATAGTGTTTCTCAAGAATCCTTTGCACGCGCTTCGGTCCTCCAACCTGACGGATCACCCAGTTGGTTGAGGGATTATTGGAGTGCTGGATCATGCGCTGCATGTGACGCCGGCTTTTCGGGCCGTACACCAGTTTTCCCTGCTTCACTTTATGGAAAAACGCGGCAGCGATAAAAGGCTTCACCAGACTGGCGGCCTGGAACTGGGTGTCCTCGTTGATGGTGACCAGTTTCCTGCCTGTGGTGAAGTCGAAAACGGACCAACCGGTACGTTCATCTCTGGCGATCTTGCCGCTACGACGTAACTCACCAATATAGGCTTCAACGGCCGTTTCGAGATCCTGGATCTGTTTGCGTTGTGAAACCGTCTTGACAGCTTTGACCGGTTTGCTGGAAGGCTCGATTTTCTGCGGCAGGGTGGCATTGCCGGCCAGTTGCCAGTTGCGTGTCTTGATCGGGCTTACCGCATCCAACCCCCTGGCGCGCAACAGCTTGGTATGGGATTTAACAACCCGCGTAGTGGATTCGTTATTGCCGTTACGCCGGTAGATCAGGCCATACAGGTCACCCTTGGTGACGACTTTCAAATGCCTGGCGACACTGGGGCCCAGTATATTGGCCACCTGGTCCCGGTAGTCCTTAACGCTGCTTAGATTGCGCGACCAGACATAGGAGATATCGTAACCCTGGGCTGCCACGGCAGGAAGTGGCATCAGGAGTGAGAGCAGAAGCGCCGCCAGAATGGTGTAATGCTTTGAAAACATGGCCTGGTAATATGGATATTCAAAATTAAATCAATGAATTACTGATCTATTTTAGAGTAAATTCGTGAAAATTGGCAAGTATTGGTCAACGGATGGCGGAATATCTTACCCGGTCGAATAGGAGAGGGTTTTGATTTGAGGTGATTCAACTGTTTGTAGCCAATCAAAACAGCTACTCTGAAATGGTGTTCCCTGGCATGAGGAAAATCCAGTGTCTTGAGCCTGTTCATCGCGCCGTATGGGAATCATGGAATCTGTTGCAGCAGTGGAATTTAGAATGGCGATTGATCAAAAGGGTGACTGATTGACATGGACAAATCCCAGGCTGTGCCGAGGAGACTGACATAGGTTTTATCGAAACGGAGGTTTGAGTTGTTGTCAGGTTGTTCTTCGTGGTAAACCGATAGTGGTTATTATTGTGCGCAACATTATGATTGACTAAAAAATCTGAAGTCGCAATCAATGAGTTCATTCCAATTTGGCTGTATTGAAAAGATACTGTCGGATTAGGCATGTGAGCGTCTTGGGCACTTAGCACGCCCTTTGAGGGCGTAACCAAATAAGCCCACGGCACTGTTGGAGGAAAGTTAGCTGGAAAAATCTCGTGCAATTGGATCTGTAAAACATTGTTTGATTATGTTTGATGAGGTTTGTACTTGGTAGAGTATGGAAATATAATTCCAACTCTTCACGATTAGCAAAGTAGTGCTACAAGGATATTTCAGGTGGAAAGGATTCGCTCACCGTTGTTGATCAATCTGTATGCGTCAGTGGGTAAGTGGCTGGCTGCAACACTCTTCTCCTATTTGCTTCTGTCCAACGGCTTAGCCGCCGAGACGCCTTCGGGATGGCTGCAAGAATACGATAGTAGAAAGCATGCTCAGGTTTTTCGACCGCAGGATGCCAATTCAGACCTGTTAATTAAATACTATCCAAAAGAGCCTTTGGGATCTCTCGATATCAGAGCTTGGCTGGGAAACAGGATTTCCAGTCGAAAAGCGCCAAAAGGTGAATGGCAGGGGGATACGGAAGTAGTAAGAGATACCGCCAACTATGCCCATGCGTTACGCCGCTTCAAACGTTCTGACGGCCAGCATAGAGAGTTACATGCGGTTGCGGTAACCGCTGACCGGGATCAGGTCCGTCTTGCGATCATGATCAAAGCGCAAAACGATCCAAACAATAATCTGATCAAGCAGGGCTTTCAGATTCTGACCGATATTTATGACGTCGAAAAAAAAGCGGCTGTGAATGAAGGGCGCAAGAAGCGTATCGAAACCAGTCCACCAAAGATCAATGGTATGAAGCTGGGAGGGCGGATCAAAACAGGGCGGTATGTGGGATCAAAGACCTGGGATGATGAGGTCAGGAGTCTGTTTGAGGTTGTACTCTACGAATCCGGTGAATTCGAATTTACCCGGGGTTATGATGAATCGGGTCGCTTTATCTATTCGCAGGCGAATGGCCGGCTCAATCTGGCGGAGGATTTTTACAACAGCAGCTATCGAGCCGATGAGAACTTCTGCGTCTATGGTTTCAATCAGAGTCTCGAGTTACCGATGATCTACGCCAGAGACGGCAATCACCGTTACCGCTTGAGATGGGCCGGGCCAGTCGATCGTCTCTCACCCAAGCAGCGAAAACAGCTTAAAAGTCTGAAACGCGCGGATGAACCAGGCTATCCCTATGTCACTGAACCAGGTCAGGGCGTGAGCAACGATCAGATCGAGACCATTCTCTATACCTATGAGGATGCCTACACTTATGGCGGATACCAAATCGAGGAGGTCATCTATCTGTTGATGAAGGATGGGCGGGTCAGGGATGGATTGCCTGTTGCACCGTCAAGGCTGGATGCGGCCAAGTCCCGAAGTCGTGAGCCTGGTCGATGGGGATGGTGGAAACAGGCTGATGATGGCTATCGCTTCTCCTGGAATATCGAACAAAAGCAGTTTAAAGCACCAACCGGGAAGCAGATCAGGTCACTGCCGATACCGGCAGGTACACGTCTGACTGGGGATTGGGGAAGTTCCTCAAGTTTTGTCAGTCTGGACTTCTCCGATGTCTCATTCTGGGGTGTCTATCTGGATGACAACGGGCGCTTCAAACGCTACCTCAGAAATACAAAGCAGGCTGGCGGATCGATGGGTGTGGGACCTTTGGTAACAGCGCATAACTCTGATGAGTTCTCAGCGGTAAACGTGATTGGCAATACTGTAGGTGGTGGATCCAGCACCCGGCGTCCACCTAATAAAAATCGTGTTGGCAACTACGAATTCGATGGTTATACACTGACTCTGAAATATGATAGTGGTGTAGTGAAATACCTGCCCACATTCGCACTCAATGATCGGTTTTCAGGCATCTGGTTCGAAGGTGGATACTTAACCAAAAAATAGTTGCATCGAGTCACTAGACGCTACCTGTGATCGACAGGTTTGGCACACAGCTTCAGGGAACGAGCTTATGGTCAGGATGATATTACTCTTCACAGCGCTACTCATAAGCGGAGTGGTTTCTGCGCTTGAAATACCGGCCGGGTGGAACCGTTATGACGACCATGAAAAGAGAACCATACTCTTCAAACCGCTGACCCAGAATGCGGACATCATGGTCAAGTACTATCCCAAGCAGTTACTTGAAGGTGAGAGCGTCAAATCCTGGCTGACCAACAAACTGGAGACCAGTCGGGCTCCCCAGGGTCAGTGGGTTGACGGCTTGAGTCGATTTACCCGGGAGAGTTTCAACCGTTCGTTCGGCTTTCGTAAATTTCGCCGCAGTGACGGTTCCATCGGGATGTTGGGTGCAGTGGCTTTCAGTGCTGATCTCCTCTATGTACGACTCGCCATGATCATGATTGGTGAGAATGTGTCTGAGACCCTGAAGGATCAGGGGTACACAATCTTGAAAGCCATGGATCAGGATGAGATTGCCAACGCCAAGGCGGAGTGGCGTGGGCTCGATCTGGAGACCGGTACTCCGAAGGTCCGTGGAGTAAAGAAAGGTGGTTCAATCAGAGCGGGACGTTATGTGGGACAAAAAACCGTGAGCGGTGAGGCGCGTGGAGATTATACCGTCATCCTGTATGAATCCGGTGAGTACGAATTTCCCGATTTCAAAAAGAAGAAGTCCGGTTACTACACCTACTCCGAACGCTTCGGCAAACTCTATATGCGAGACCCCTTTACCAGTGCCCGGGAGACCTACAATGACTATTGTGTCTATGGCACCAGTACGAAAACCGGTAAGCCGGTTATCTACGCCTATGATTCACCTGCCGAGTATCGCCTGAACTGGGTCGGAGAGGTTGACAGGCTTTCACCAAGTCAGCGTAAAAAACTCGAAAAACAGAAACAGGAAAAAGGCTACGCCTATACCACCAATCCGGGGGACGGTCTGTCGCTGGATGAGATTGAAACCATTCTCTACGTCTATGAGGAGTCCAAAACTCAGGGAAACAGTCCGCTGCACGAAGAGATCTACCTGCTGACCAAGAGCGGCCGGGTGATGGACGGCATTCCTGTGGCACCCAATCAACTCGATGTGGCGAAGTCGCAAAATCGGGAACCCGATCGCTGGGGGTGGTGGAAACATGATGGTGAGCGCTACAGTTTCGCCTGGAATATGGATCGATCCCACTATGTGGTCCCCAGGGGAAGACAACTCAAAACCGAACCGATCCCTGCGGGAACCCGGCTCGAGGGAGAGTGGCTGGCCTCTACCACCTTTCGCGGTGAGGATTTCGCGTCAACAACGGCCTGGGGGGATCGGTTTAGCCGGGATGGACGATTCACGAATCGAAAAAGTGAAACTGTTCGGGTCAATGGACAGCTGCTTGGTGAGACTGAAAAACGATCAAGCGTACAACCGAGCGAAGATCAGAGAGGGCACTATGAGTTCGATGGTTACAATCTCGTGCTCAGATATGCCAATGGTGTGGTATACCACCTACCAACATTCACACTGGATGCAGACTTCAAACAGATCTGGTTTCGAGGTGGTGTTTTGAGTCAAAATTAATCCCAGGAAACTAATGGCCATCTGCCGACAACCGCAGACTAATTACGGGATAGGTGGGTGCGGGATTGAATCTTGTCTATGAAGTAAAGATGGTGCCGAGGAGAGGACTTGAACCTCCACGGGGTTGCCCCCACTAGCACCTGAAGCTAGCGTGTCTACCAATTTCACCACCTCGGCATGATGTGGTTTGCCGATGCAGATCGGCTGGAGACCGCGAACTCTACAAGCAGTTTGGGTGTCTGTCAATCTTTGGTTTGGAATCGTTATGTTGTAGGCTCGCCACACAGGCCCGCCAATCCCGGCTCAGAACAAATGAACCAATAAAATGGACCCGTTTATGATCAACTTACCCAACATCAAAGGCTCATCCTTCATCGGCTGGTTACTCTTGCTGCTGATGATGGCTCTGCGGCCTGCCGTGGCGATGACCCTGGAAGGGGATTACGTTCAAGGTGGGATGTTGATCGGTCAGGTAGAGCCGGGCAGTCAGGTCTCGGTTAACGGTAAAACGGTGAAGGTCTCCAGGACTGGTGAGTTTCTGGTCGGTTTTGATCGGGACGCCCCGTTACAGCACAAGCTGGTGGTGAGCCGGGACGGCCAGCCCAGGCAGAGCCGTCAATTCACCATCAAGGCCCGCGAGTACCAGATACAGCGTATCGATGGATTGCCGCCGAGTAAGGTCTCTCCACCAAAACGGGACTGGGAGCGGATCAAAAAGGACGTTGCGCTGGTCAAGCAGGCGCGCAAGCTGAATGAGGACCGTACCGACTTCCTCAACGGTTTCATCTGGCCCTCAAAGGGGGTGATATCCGGTGTCTTCGGCAGCCAGCGTATTCTCAATGGTGAGCCCAGGCGTCCCCACTATGGGGTCGATGTTGCGGCGCCGGTTGGTACTCTGGTGGTTGCCCCCGCTGCGGGTGTGGTGACTCTGGCCCATCCGGATATGTTCTTCTCAGGCGGAACATTGATCCTCGATCATGGTCTGCAACTGTCGTCCTCTTTCCTGCATCTGAATAAGATCCTGGTAAAGGAGGGGCAGGTGGTAAAGCAGGGTGATCCGATTGCCGAGATAGGCTCCACCGGTCGGGTGACCGGTCCCCATCTCGACTGGCGTATGAATCTACGAGCCGCCCGCATCGATCCGCAACTGCTGGTTCCGCCGATGCCAGAACAGGAGTAATCGGCACTTGAGAGTGACCAGACCCTGATACTTATGGGCCGGTTAGTATGGTAAAGTGCCCGTCATTCCGATATCGGTTAATTTCACGTAATCAATGGAAGAACAATGAGACCCACGAAGCATTTGGCGATACTTTTCCTGTTACTTTGGATGCCCCTTTCGCAGGCGGATGACTTGATGTCAGTCTATCGGCTTGCCCTGGAAAATGATCCTCAGCTTCAGGCCGCTAAAGAACAGTTGAATTCGGCCCGTGAGTCGAAGAGCCTGGCCCGTTCCCAGTTGCTGCCGACGATCGGTTTGGGCGCCACCTATGACGCGGTTCGCAGTGATGTGAAAACTCTGCAGGGTGCCTCGGTGGATGACACCAGTACCTATCGGGAGAGTGGTCTCGGATTGAATCTGACCCAACCGATCTATCGACGGGATCGGCTGGTACAACTGGAGCAGTCAGACAGCACCATCGCCCAGGCGGAGGCGGACTTTGCCTCGGCTGAGATCGATCTGATGGTTCGCAGCACCACCGCCTATTTCGACATTCTCTCCGCAGAGGACGATCTGCGGGTGGCCAATGCGGAGCGCGAGGCGACCGGCCGACAGCTGGAACAGGCCCAGCAGCGTTTCGACGTAGGCTTGATCGCGATCACCGATGTGCATGAAGCCAAGGCGGCCTACGACGCAGCCCGGGCATCGGAGATTGCCGCAGAAAACAGCCTCGATAATGCCTGGGAAGCACTCTTCGAAATCATCGGCGCCAAGGCGAAGAGCGATCTCGCCAAGTTGGGGGATGGCTTGCTGCTCAATCCACCGGTTCCCAACAGTCTTACGGATTGGTCGGATACCGCTCAGCAGCAGAACTACAGCATCATCGCCGCCCGTTCCAGCCTGAAGGTACTGGAGCAGGAGATCGATGTGAGCAAATCGGGACACTATCCAACCCTCGACCTGGTGGGGGGCTACTCCATGAATCGCAGCGACAGTGATCGGGCCACTGAGGCGGATACCGCCAGGATCGGGCTCTCTCTCGAAGTGCCGATCTATACCGGTGGGGCGGTGAGTGCCTCGACCCGCCAGTCCCAGGCCAACTATCGTGCCGCCCAGCAGAGTCTCGATCAGACCCGAAGAGGGGTCAACCGCCAGGTTCGGGATGCCTTCCGCGGCGTACTCTCCACCATCAGTCAGGTGGAGGCGCTGAAAGCGGCAACGGTTTCCGCCCAGAGCGCCTTGGAGTCGACCCAGGCTGGTTACGAAGTGGGTACCCGTACCATCGTGGATGTGTTGAATGTGCAGCGTAACCTCTTCTCATCCCAACGTGACTATCTGAACTCCCGTTATGGCTATATCCTCAACGGGCTGGCCTTGAAATCCGCGGCCGGAACGCTCAGCGAGAGTGATCTGGAGACGGTCAACGGCTGGTTGGAAAAGTGATTCCCAAGAGGTAGGTTTCTGTGTCAGGTAATAGTATCGGCAAACTCTTTACGGTGACCTCATTTGGAGAGTCCCATGGCCCCGCCATCGGCTGTATCGTGGATGGTTGTCCTCCCGGGCTGGCGCTTAGCGAGGCGGACCTTCAGCATGACCTGGACCGTCGCAAGCCTGGCACTTCCCGTCATACCACCCAGCGACGTGAAGCGGATGAGGTGGAGATTCTGTCCGGGGTGTTCGAGGGCAAGACCACCGGTACGCCGATCGGTCTGTTGATCCGCAATACGGATCAGCGTTCCAAAGACTACTCCGACATCATGGACCGTTTCAGGCCGGGTCATGCGGACTATACCTATAACCAGAAGTACGGTTTCCGTGACTATCGGGGGGGCGGACGCTCATCCGCACGGGAGACCGCGATGCGGGTTGCCGCCGGCGGGATCGCCAAGAAATATCTGCAACTGCGCTACGGCATCCAGGTGCGCGGTTATCTTTCACAGATCGGCCCGATCCGGGCGGAGCAGTTCGACTGGGATCAAGTTGAGCAGAATCCATTCTTCTGCCCGGATGCTTCCAAAGTGCCCGAGATGGAAGCCTACATGGATGAGCTGCGTAAAGAGGGTAACTCCATCGGTGCGCGTATCAATGTTGTTGCCAGCGGTATGCTGGCCGGTCTCGGCGAGCCGATCTTCGACAGACTCGATGCGGATCTGGCCCACGCCCTGATGAGTATCAATGCGGTCAAAGGGGTGGAGATCGGTGACGGTTTTCTCTGCGTCGAGCAGAAGGGTACCGAACATCGTGACGAGATGACTCCGGAGGGTTTTCTCACCAACCACGCCGGCGGCGTATTGGGCGGGATCTCCAGCGGTCAGGATCTGCTGGCCTCAATTGCACTGAAACCCACTTCCAGCCTGCGACTGCCTGGCCAGACGGTGAACCGCTCCGGTGAATCGGTGGAGGTGGTTACCAAAGGGCGCCATGATCCCTGTGTTGGTATTCGCGCCACACCGATTGCCGAGGCGATGATGGCGATTGTGATCTTGGATCATCTGTTGCGTCATCGTGGACAGAACATGGATGTCGAGTCGGGCCTTGCAGATCTTGGTGGTTAGATAGAAGGATGCCTTACTGGCGCCTCTCTGGTTTCTACTTCTTCTACTTTGCTTCACT
>JAEPDS010000044.1 GCA_016842065.1 Candidatus Thiodiazotropha sp. 'RUGA' | reverse complement strand
CCACACTACCGCTCAGCAGATAGACAAATGCGTTGTAGTGGGCTTCGATCGGCTCGATAAACTGCGCACCCGCCTCAAGCGAGATATCGAAGAAGCGTGCCGGCGTCTTAAGATCCGTTACCGGCCCCACGGTATGTTGCGAGGTCTCACCGGCGATGACACGTATCTCGACACCGCTGCGCTGTTCCAGGGGGATCTCCTGTTGATCGAACTCCTGGTAGCGGGGTTCTGTCATTTTGTCCCTGGCAGGCAGATTGACCCAGAGCTGAAAGCCGGCCAGCAACCCATCCTGCTGTTGCGGCATTTCCGAATGGATCACGCCCCGGCCTGCAGTCATCCACTGCACACCTCCGGTTTGCAGAATCCCGGTGTGACCCGCATTGTCCCGGTGCTCCAGCTTACCGGCCATCAGATAGGTCACCGTTTCAAACCCCCGGTGGGGATGGGGCGGGAATCCACCGATATAGTCGTCCGGATCGTCGGAACGAAAGTCATCCAACAACAGAAACGGATCGAGTTGCATCAATTGCGGTCCACCAATCAGGCGGGTCAAGCGAACACCCGCACCATCAGCGGTCTCCTGTCCGGTCAGCACCTGCTGCACAGAACGTGTTTTGTTGAGTACTTCCGACATGGCAACCTCCTAGCTAGAAACCTAGCGTTACAATTGGTTATAGACCGATTGTAGATTGCTATTTGAGGATATAAAGACGGCAAAATGAGAAACACTATTGCAATATTTGCAACAATAGCCGATCCTATCGGAATAAATGTCCTATTTATTCTGAAAATTCCAAAGCTTGCGGACCTTGAACAGGAGGAGAGTCGACGCATGAATCGCCTGGAGTCTCTGGAGAGTTTTGTCGCTGTGGTGGAGTCCGGCCAGTTCACCATCGCGGCGGATCGATTGGGTATCGGTAAATCGGTGATCAGCCGGCGTGTCTCGGAACTGGAAGAGCATCTGGGCGCACTGCTGCTGCACAGGACAACCAGAACCCTTTCGTTGACCGATGCAGGCAGGGAGTTCTATCCCCGGGCGGTTCAGGTGCTCGAGGATCTTGATGAGGCGGAACAATCGGTTTCCCGCTCCCAGCAAGACCTGAGCGGACGGCTCCGTCTTGCCGCCCCCCTCTCCTTCGGCCTGTTTCATCTCTCCAATGCCTTGAACGGCTTCAGCAATCTACACCCACGCGTGGTACTGGACATCGATCTCAATGACAGCGAAGTGGATCTGGTGCAGGAGGGCATCGATCTGGCGCTGCGGATTGGGGATCTCGACAACTCCACCATGGTTGCCCGCCCCCTTGCTCCGATCAACTTTGTTCTCTGCGCCAGCCCGGAGTATCTGCAGCGCATGGGTACTCCCCACTCTGCTGAGGATCTTAGCGGGCATCGGGGACTCTGTTACAGCAATCTCCCGGAACCGCAGAAGTGGCCTTTCATCGACCCGGCAGGTCGAGCCCGGACAATCCGCATCCCTCTGCAGATGCAGGCCAACAACGGCCAGCTGCTGCTGGATGCCGCCAGCGCAGGCCAGGGGATCTGCCTCTCACCCACTTTCATTGCCTACCAGGCGATCCTGGATGGCCGTTTGAAACCGATCCTTACCGACCACCACATACCCCCGGTCACCGCCTACGCAGTCTACCCGAACCGCCGTTTCATCCCGCAACGGGTAAGAGCGCTGGCAGACTATCTGCGACAGCAGTTCGGCGACCACCCCTACTGGGACGATGGGTTGGCGCATGTCATCTCATGAGATATCGGCGTGGTCGAACTGCGAAAGAAAAGTCACCACGTCACACTCATCCACAACTTTTATTAGATCAGCAGGCTGCTGAGCCTGCTGCGAGCCGATGGCATCGGAAAGTCTTGTTTTCAGTTCCTGCTGATAAGCTTTCAGCAGATCCACGACCTGATCCCTGGCATATTGCTGTGGAATAACCTGTTGGCTCTCAACTTGATCCTGTAACAGGGTGACTTCGGCTGAGCGGCGGATCATGCAGGTCTTGCCACTCTCCTCCTCGGACGCGGTCATCGGCCCTGTTTTGGTGTATCGCTTCTCCTGATAGAGAAATTTCTGACCCGGTTTGAGAAGAGGAAAGCGCATAAAAACCTCGCAACGAAATCCTGGCGATCGAGTTACTGGCCACTCTGACCTCACGCCTGAAAACAGTTGTTGATTTTAATCTGCCGGAACCGACTTATAAACATGGGTAGCGGTGAGGTGAACGGCGGAATAGGCGTTCGCCATCGCTGATGCTTATCTCATCAAACGCTGTAACACCGTTGCCAGAAAACCGTGGGGAGGAAAGTTTTCTGTATCAATGGTCAAAGCCAGCTGACGCTCCTCCTCTGTGAGCGGCTCAGCACCACTCTGCTGCAGCTGCAATACAGACAGGTCCGCCTCGGATGCATCCCCACCCTGCTGGTGTCTGGTAGTAATCCGTTCCTGCAGTTGAGCTGGGGAGGCCTGGCAATCCAGAATCAGTAGTGGCACCTGGAGACGATTGGCGAGCAGATGAAAGCGTTCTCTCTGCCACCCTTTGAGAAAGGTCGCATCGATGATTACCGAGAAACCGGCTTGTAACAGCCTTGTCGCTAACCCCGCCAGGTGGTGATAGGTGGTGCTGGTTGCCGCAGAGCTATAGCGGTTTGAAGCGGATTCCCCTACTGCCCCGTCTCGTGGCGGAAAGAGACGTCTCCTCTCAATATCCGAACGTATCCTGATCGCCATCAGCTGTTCCGCCAGTTGACCGCTGACCGTGCTCTTGCCCGATCCCGACAATCCATGGGTGATCACCAGAGAGGCAGGTGGGTGACGAACCAGCGTTTCTGCCAGGGTGAGATAACTCAGATACTCTTCCAGATATGCCATCTGTCGCGCCGCCGAGAGATCCGCCTGGCAGACCCGGATGGCGCTGACTTTGGCCCTGACCATGGCGCGATAGAGCAGATAGAACCTGAGCAGAGGCAGGCCGGCATAATCACCCGTCTCCTCAAGATAACGATTCAACAACTGATCAGACAATGCATACAGTCCACGATGCTGCAGATCCATCAATAAAAAGGCGATATCGCTGAGGGTATCGATCCAACGCAGATCCGGGTTGAACTCTATCCCGTCAAAGGGGGTGATGCGCTGCTGGTAGAGCACGATATTGCCCAGATGAAGGTCTCCATGACACTCTCTGACCGATCCTGCCAGATAGCGCTCTTCAATCAGTTCAAAAAGTTGTTCAGCCTGATCTTCGGTCCAGTTCTGCAGGGGATTGAGACGCTCGATCTCCAGCAGCGGCTGCCTCAACTGCCTGATCACCCGGAAGTTCTCCATCATCGGTGCGATCACCTTCTGAATGCCACCCTGAGGCAACTCCGAAGCCCGCTCGGCACGCCGATGAAAATCGGCAATCATCAAAGCAAGTTGCTCGACAAGTGGTGGATCCAGGGTCAATCGGTCAAACAGATCCTGTTGGCGAAAGCGGGCCATCTTCAGCGCATACTCCTGCACCTCCCGCTGGCCACCAACCTCCGGCTGCTCCACGGAACCCCTGATTGCAACAACGCCTATGTAGAGCTGGGGTGCGAAACGCCGATTGAGTCGCAGCTCCTCAGCACAGCAGAGTTGCCGTCTCTGCAGGGTGGAATAGTCGAGAAACCCAAGATTCAAGGGCTTTTTGATCTTGTAGACAAAATCCCCGATCAGCAGCAGGTGGGATATATGGGTTTCGATATGCTCAACCCGCTCAATGCCATGACCGAAGCACTCCGGATGTGCCAGCAACTGAGCCACAAGCTGATTTTGTCTCGCCAGATCTCTCAGGTCGCCGGTCATGTTTGGGTGATCCCTTGACTAAATATTAGATAGTGCTAATATAGCGTCCACTTTTTGATCGTATGCAGCAGGTTACGATCCTCCACGCCGTTTAACGACATGCATACAAACGGTATTAGACTGATCAAAACTTACAGTTTAGAGGCCTTTTCATGAATATTGACCGCATTGTGCTTGCCTTTGCAGGCTTTGCCATCCTATTGAGCGTAGCACTCTCACACTACCATCACCCCTATTGGCTTTTCTTTACCGCCTTTGTCGGTATCAACCTGTTACAGTCCGCTTTCACAGGTTTCTGCCCACTGGCGATGATCCTGAAAAAACTGGGTCGCAGCAGCGGCTCCGCTTTCTGATCCAATAGAATTACCTATACCGTATGGTTGGCATGGCGCAAGGATGCGCCAGTTTAATCGTCCTCAGTCTCATCCACCTCGATCGGTTCCGCCTGCAGATCATGAGCCGTCGCCGCAGTAATCTTCACTTTGATGAAGTCGCCAGGCTCAAGCTCCCAGCCTCCAGGAATAAATACCCGCCCATCGATCTCCGGCGCATCCGCTGAACTGCGGGCAATCACCTGCTTCTGATTCACTTCGTCGATCAGCACAACCATCTCCTTGCCCACTTTGGCTTGCAGCCGTTGCCGACTGATCTCCGCCTGGACCTGCATGAAACGGGCCTGTCGCTCCTCCCTGACCTCCAGTGGCAGCGCCCCGGGCAGTTGATTGGCAGCCGCCCCATCCACCGGGGAGTAGGCAAAACAGCCGACCCGGTCGAGCTGAGCCTCCTGGAGAAACGCCAGCAGATCTTCAAATTCCGCCTCGGTCTCGCCAGGAAAACCGACAATGAAGGTACTTCTCAGGGTCAGATCGGGACAGCTTCTGCGCCAGCGGGCGATTCTCGACAGCACTTTTTCCGTAGCCGCCGGTCTTCTCATCTGCTTGAGCACACGCAGGTTGCCATGCTGTAGCGGCATATCGAGATAGGGAAGGATATGGCCCTCCGCCATCAGCGGTATCAGGTCATCCACATGAGGATAGGGATAGACATAGTGCATCCTTACCCAGGCCGGCAACTCACCCATGGCAGCGGCCAGATCCTTCAGTTTTGAGTTCACTGGCCGGCCCTGCCAGAAATCGGGGCGATACTTCAGATCCACCCCATAAGCGCTGGTATCCTGGGAGACTACCAACAGCTCCCGGACACCGGACTCGACCAGGCGCTCCGCTTCCAGCATCACCTCGGCAAACGGACGGCTCACCAGGGGACCCCGCAGATCCGGGATAATGCAGAAACTGCAACTGTGATTACACCCTTCGGAGATCTTCAGGTAAGCGTAGTGCCTGGGCGTCAGTTTGATCCCTTCAGGCGGCAACAGGCTGGTAAAGGGATCATGCGGAGCCGGCATTTGATCGTGCACCGCCTCCACCACCTCTTCGTAGGCATGAGGACCGGTTACCGCCAGTACTTTCGGATAGGCGCTTCTGATTCTTGATTCATCCTTGCCCAGGCAACCGGTAACAATCACTTTACCGTTCTCCTGCAGCGCCTCACCGATCGCCTCCAATGACTCGTCCACCGCCGAGTCGATAAAACCACAGGTGTTGACGATCACCAGATCGGCCTCTTCATAACTACTGATGAGGTCATAACCTTCAGCCCGCAAACGGCTCAGAATACGTTCGGAATCCACCAGATTTTTGGGGCAACCCAATGAGACAAAACCGATATTCTTACCGCTGTTTGGCATAGCCAACCTCATTCAAAACAATCATTAACATCCGCCTTGAGCAGCATCTTGGGTGCGCACCATGGTCACAGATGAGGCCAGTTTAATCTGTTCGGAATCGGGTTCAAACCAAACACGCCTAAAAAGCATGGGTAAGCGCTGGATTCCCCGTTGCGAATCTCAAAAAACTTGCATCAGGAAGGGGCGTTGACCAGGTGTGTGGTCTTGAAGGTTTGAGCAGATCATAACGATCCCCCATCCGGGAATAGAGGATCAATCAATTTGCAACGGAATTGGCGCTCGTCATTCAGACATATTGAACAGACAGCTCCACTCAGCAGTAGAGAACGAATGAGCTCAGGAGAGGGATCCGGCGTTATCCGCAGCAGGCAATTCAAAGGCTGGATTAAGACGTTCTGCAGCCCGTTCAATGGTCGATGGCTCGAGAACGCCCCCATTGCGCTTCAAAAGTATCATGGCATCGAGCAGGGACATCTCCTCAACTTCATATAGCGGCAATCCATTTGCTGGTAATATTTCTTTATTATTCATAATGATATATACCTTTATTAATCCTGTTGGTTAACTTATATGTTAGACCGTTAAAAAAATATTGCAAATCCGCTATGATGCGGGCTCCATAGAGATCAGCCGAAAGCAAGCCGAGCATGTCAGATAAGAGTAAAGAGATTGTTTTAATTGGAATTGGTGAAATCGGCGGTGTACTCGCCAAGGGTTTCCTGCGCCTGGGATACACCATCCATCCGGTCACACGTGATATAGGGATGGAAGAGAAGGCTGAACAACTCCCCAATCCTGCCCTGGTGATCGTTGCGGTTGGTGAAGCCGACCTGCCCGCTGTCCTGAGCAACCTGCCGGACACCTGGCGATCCCATGTCGGTCTGCTGCAAAACGAACTGCTGCCTGACGACTGGCAGGCAACGGACAACCCGACCGTGATCTCCATCTGGTTTGAAAAGAAACCCGGTATGGACCCAAAAGTGATCATTCCATCACCCGTATTCGGACCACAGGCGGCACTGATCGAAGATGCTCTGCAACAGGTCAACATTCCGAGCAAAGTGTTGGCCGATGAAGCACAACTGCTGTTTGAACTGGTCACCAAAAACCTCTACATCCTGACAACCAATCTTGCCGGCCTGAAAACCGGCGGCAATGTGGCAGAGCTTTGGCAAAACCACCAATCGTTTGCCGAGTCGATAGCCCGGGAAGTCATCCAGCTTCAACAGGTGCTGACTGGACAATCCCTGGATGCGGAAGCACTGATCGATGCCATGCTTGAGGCATTCGATGGTGACCCGCAACACAAATGCATGGGCCGAAGTGCACCGGCCCGACTCGAGCGTGCCCTGGCACATGCCCGGCAGCATGGATTGACTCTGCCGCAACTGCTCGACCTGGAACAGACCCTGGCAACCGCATAAGCCGATGAATCAAGCATCCCTTAGAATCGACCCGGGCCATCGTGTAACCATGCACTTCTCCCTGAGCCTGAGCGACGGTACCGAAGTCCTCTCCACCTACCATGAATCACCACTCGAATTCACGCTTGGAGATGGCACCATGGCGTCTCTGCTCGAATATGCCCTGCTTGGTCTGCAGGCCGGTGATGAACAGACTCTGGAGGTCTCCGGCGACGAGGCCTACGGCGCATGGGATGAAGCCAAACAGCACTGGCTCAATCGTTCCGACTTTCCGCAGGATATGTCGTTGCAGGAGTCCCAGGTCGTCGCCTTCTCCACCGCCCAGGGTGAGGAGCTTGCCGGCACGATACTGGAGCTTAACGATGATCAACTGCTGGTGGATTTCAACCACCCCCTGAGCGGCAAGACCTTTCACTACCGGGTTTCCATCATCAGTGTCGAAATGGCGGAATAACACCATGCAAAAGATTCTACTCGCCAACCCAAGGGGATTCTGCGCCGGCGTAGACCGGGCGATCGAAATCGTCGAACGGGCCCTCGACCAGCTGGGCGCCCCGATCTATGTACGGCATGAAGTGGTGCACAACCGATTCGTGGTGGAGAGTCTGCGGGAACGGGGCGCCATCTTCGTCGACGAACTTGAACACGTACCGGATGGACATACGGTTATTTTCAGTGCTCACGGCGTCTCACAGGCGGTACGTGAAGAGGCGAAACTGCGCCAACTCAGAATCTTCGATGCAACCTGCCCGCTGGTAACCAAGGTTCACCTGGAAGTTGCCCGTCGCTGCCGGGATGGTTACGAGGTAATCCTGATCGGCCACAGAGGACACCCTGAGGTCGAAGGCACCATGGGGCAATGCACGCAGGGCGAGGGGCAATCCCATATTCACCTGGTGGTCACCACTCAGGATGTGGAACAGCTGCAGATCGACAATACCGATAAAATCGCATTTGTCACCCAAACCACCCTCTCCATGGATGACACCCAACAGATCATCGAGGCGCTGCAGCAGCGCTTCCCCAACATCACCGGGCCGAAGAAGAACGATATCTGCTATGCGACACAGAATCGCCAGGATGCGGTCAAGTCGCTGGCAAAAAGCTGTGACCTGGTGCTGGTCGTCGGCTCGCCCAACAGCTCCAACTCAAACCGGCTCAGAGAGATTGCCGAAAAACATGGCCTGCCCGCCTACCTCATCGATGGTGCCGAGGATATCGACCAGGCCTGGCTGACCGGCAAGCAGACCATCGGCGTTACCGCTGGCGCTTCAGCTCCAGAGGTTTTGGTCGAAAGTGTAATAGAGCAATTGAAGCGCTGGGGTGCGCAAGCGGTTGTGGAAGCCCAGGGGAAGAGTGAAGAAGTGGTGTTTGCTCTACCGAAATCACTGGCAGGTCAGTGACTACCGCCGATAGACCATCTATTCGCTGCGAACAGGCCAGGTTACCCTAGGAACACCGTCTTAGAGACTCTCCAGTAGTGGTGGATTACCCACTAACTCCTTCAATACTACTTACATTCCCACCGAAATCCTCTTATTGTTCTGATTTTGGTGAAATTTTCGATGTGTGGGGCTGCTACACCGATAAACGGTATGACACGACCAAATCGCATAATCTAAGCTATTGGTCAGAATAGGTGAGGTTTAAATATGAAAGGGACAAAGGGTTTTACATTAATCGAACTGATCATGACCGTTGTCGTGGCCTCAATCATGCTGGCCATTGGTATACCCGCATTCTTGAATCTGTCAGAACGGACCTCAGTTGCCACCACAAGCAATGAGCTGCTGGCAGGGGTTCTACTGGCCAGAAGCGAGGCGGTTCGACAGGAAGTGAATGTCACTTTCACCCCGCAAGCTGATGGCTGGCAGGTCGATGCCGGTGCTGTAAACCTGCTCACCCACACTGTCGACAGCGACTCCGTTACAGTCGGTGGGAATGCTGTTACCTACAACGCACGAGGCAGGGCTGCCTTGGCCGATACAGACTCCATAACCATTAGTTTCGACGGTGAAGTGAAATCCAGAGTCTGCCTCAGTCTCACCGGCCGCCCCTTTATCAGATTGGCAGAGGATGGAGGATGCCCATGATTACCAGATGCACCCCGATACATAAATCAAAGTGTCGAGGCATGACATTGATTGAAGTGCTTGTAGCCGCCGTGATCATCGGGGTTGGCCTGCTCGGCGTGGCATCACTTCAAATCACAGCGCTGCAAGGTGCGAGTAATGCGGATTACAGATCCAGGGCTACGGATCTCACCGCGGCACTGGCCGACCGCATGAGGGCCAATCTGTTCGGTGTGGATGCCAATGATTATATTTCGGATGTCCCTGCTGATTGCACCACACCACCGGACGAAATCTGTGCCATGACCCCTGACGATACCAGCACTACCGGCATCGCGGATTGCTCACCTGCTGAAATGGCGACCTTCGATTTATGGGAAGTGAGTTGCAGAAATGGTGTTCAGACCTCCCTGCCCGGTGGCGAAATGATTGTCACCTGCAATGACAATGATGCGACAGATGCAGATCCCTGCTCCCCTGTTTCAACCATGGTGGTCACCATCACCTGGCAGGTACAAAGTGATACAGCTGACCCGGAAACCGAAACCGTTGTGACCAGCATCGTGCCAGGCGCACCAAGAGAGGAATAAGATGAAGAGCTTATCTAGTATTCGCCGGCAAGCAGGTGTCTCCCTTCTCTCCCTGATGATCGCAAGCGCCATCGGTTTCTTCATCATTGGTGGCGCCGGTAAAGTCTATGTCGACAGCAAGAACACCTTCAATGCCAGATCCGCAATCGCCGCGGCCACCGAAAACTACCGCTTCGCATTTCAGGATATGCGTCGGGTACTGGTGATGGCAGGCCGGGGCATCCTTCCTGAAAATGACAATGATACAACCTACGGTACAACCGATAACGGATTACGCACCTTCCCAGCGATCGGCACTGATGGAATCCAGGATATCGATGCCAATGGATCCAGTGTGGTTGCGGTTCGCTACGCCTCAGGACCGGCACCCTGTGGTCTGGCCGGCACCTTGGGTGGAGATGTGGCAGATACCATCACCGTCAGATTCTATCTCAATGCGGATGGTGAACTGATCTGTGAGGTACCTGAACAAAATTATGCCCAAGCCCTGGTTTCCGGCATTGCCCGGATGCGCGCATTGTACGGCATCGATACCGATGGTAATGGTCTAGCCAATCAATATTTCACAGCCACGGCTGTCGATGACGAAGCACGCTGGGTGAATGTGGTTGCAATTCGCATTGGCCTGGTTGCCGGCTCAGGAGAGGGTCAGGAGCTACCTGAAATCTTCAGGCCCGCCACAGCGGAAGAGATGGATGTAATGGGCGCCCCTTTCACCCCGACAGAAACCAGTAAGGCGTACAAATCATCAAGCACAACCATTACCTTGAGAAATCTGCGTAATGGCATCAACCGACAGGCCTCTTGATAGGGTTTGGAAGCGTAAAATGAGACAACACAGACACATGATTACCTTTACGAACCGTCCGACCAGACAGCGTGGTTTCGCCCTTGTGATCAGTATGATCCTACTCGCGATCATCACACTTCTCAGTGTCAGTTCGATGCGCAATACAAACATCGAGACCAAGATCGCAGTCAATCACCAACTCAAAGAGCTGAGTTTTCAGGCGGCGGAAAATGCCCTCTCGATCGTCACCGGCACATCAACCAGTGACCTGGTGACGGAGTACAATCTCGATGTGCCCAGCGTCATCAATGAAACCCGCTCATCTGGCAACTTTTACCAATCAAATAGCGTAACTCACCAAGCGGACATCCGCGCCGATATCGACATGACCTATGAAGCGTTCATCGATCCAAAGCAGGGGATGGGCAACCGACTCTTCTCCGGCTACCAGTTTGATGTTTCAACCCATCTATTCCAGGTGGATGCCTTTGGCCATGTAGGCAGCAGCGGAACTCAGACCCACAACAGGATGCAGGTTGCACTGATAAGGCAGTAAGGAGCACAGTATGTTATTCACCAAACAGATACCACAAATCAAGCACCAGCTGCCTTCATTTTGCGGTGCGCTGATTCTCAGCCTCTCTGCACAGATGTCTGTGGCAGACGATATCGAGATCTACCTGCAGGAGCCACCCGATCCGGTACCGCCGAATGTACTGTTCGTACTCGACGAATCCGGCAGTATGAGTTCCGGCTCACCCTCCCGTAGAGATCAGCTGGTCGATGCGATGACCGCCGTGGTCAACAATCCCGATCTCGCCAACACCAATGCGGCGCTGCTCGGCTATACGACACGCTGGGGTAACAACGGCCCGCTCTACATGCGCGCCCACTCCGGAGAGTTCAAACTCTTCGATGGCAATGAATCCAGCTTCACCTCTCAGGTCACCAGCCTGCAGACCATCAGCTATACACCGACGGTTAAGGCCATGGAAGCGGCGGTAGACTGGTTCCGCCGGGATCGTACCTTTACCGACTATTTCGGCAACAGCATGACATCACCCATCGACGGTGACCCGGAAGACAACTGGTGTCGACCCAACCACATCGTATTGCTGTCTGACGGTGCGCCAAACTCCAATTCGCCAACCAGCGGACAAGCCTATGGCCTGACCTCCTACGAAGGAACCAATTGCGTACGCAACTCCACCTCAAGATATACAAACGGCCGATGCGCGAGAGAGATCGCACGCTGGGCCTACACCACCGACCTGGAAGAGGGTACTGGCTGGCATGAGACCCAGAACATCACGACCCATACCATTGGCTTCGACACTTCGACCGGCAGCAGCACGGAGATTTTCCTGCAGAGCCTGGTAGGCGATAGTGCCGGTGGTGGTAACTACTATCAGGTGGACAGTGACGCACCCGCCAACAGCGTCGCTGGCCTGTCAAGCGTTCTGACATCGATCATTGTCGACGCACAGGAATCCATCCCCTATGCCTATACGGCGCCAGTGATTCCTTTCAATCCTGACAATGCCGCAATCAGTGGCGATCGTATCTACATACCACTGTTTGTGCCGTCAACGACCACCTTCTGGAAAGGCAACCTGAAAAGCTACAGTTTTGCTGTGAGCGATGGCAACATCGTCATTCTTGACGAGTTAGGCTCTTCAGTGGTTAACGAAGCCTATGAGTTCACTGGTTCTCAAGACTATTGGAACGACTCATCCGACGGTGGCGAAACCCTTGAGGGTGGTGCCGCATCACACATGGGCGCCCATGGTGTCCGGAATCTCTATACCAATCTGAATGGTAGCGCTCCACTGTCTGACTCAACCAATCGGGTCATCTTCAGTAACACCGCAATCACCAACGCCATGATGGGTGTTGCAACGGATGAAGAGCGCGTCGATCTGCTGAACTGGATCACCTGGGACCCGACCTGGACCATCAACAACCTGGATGAAGAGCCTCATACCGGGGTCATGGGCGCCCCCATACATACCCAACCGGCTGTTGTTAACTACGCGGGAGGCGATGTTGTCCTGCTGCCCACCAGTGAAGGGGTGCTTACCGCGATCGATGCTGATACCGGCGCCGAACTCTGGGCCTTCATGCCGGTAGAGTTTTTGAGTGAAATCAGCACAATCAAAACCAACAACCCGTCAACCACTCCCTTCTACGGTCTGGATGGCCCACTCACCGTTTACGAGGTCGGTGGCAGCAAGATGGCCATTGTCGGCATGCGTCGAGGTGGTAAAAAGTACTTCCTGCTCGACGTTACGGACAGGGATGCGCCAGTCTTTGTGAGAGAGATATCCGCGGCAAGCGATGTCAATTTCACAGGCCTTGCGCAGACCTGGTCGAAACCTCTGTTTGTCAATATAAACATTGGCGGTGCAGCAACCCCCGTGCTTATTTTCGGTGGCGGCTATGATACTGATCAGGATACAACCACCTCACGCTCATCAGACGACGAAGGGAACTATATCTTCATTGTGAACGCGGCGGATGGAGGCTTGCTGAGAACCGTCTCAAATACCGGAGCGGATATCACCGTTGCCAACATGACCAACAGCATTGCCAGCGACGTTATGACCATCGACATCGACGGTGATGCCATGGTTGATCGTATCTACGCCGCCGATGTCGGAGGCAGAATCATTCGCGTGGATGTCGATGCCATGACCGGGGCCGTGATAGCCGACGTAAATTCCAGCGGCGGTTTCAGGCGCTTCTTCAACACCCCTCAAGCCGGATACTACTCAAAGGGTGGTATACAGTTCGTTGCGATCCTGATCGGTTCCGGTAATCGAACTGATCCACTGGATGGAAGCACGATTGATCGATTCTATATGATCAAAGACCGCGCGGTCTGGAACCCGCCTACCAGCTACACGACTGTAACCCAATCCATGCTCATCAATACGACGAGCACAGCGGCAACCCGCTCTGACATTCTCAATCCAGCGAATGGTGGTTGGTACTTCGATCTTTCGAACACGGAAAAATCCTACTCGAAAGCGATCCTCTACAACTATGCAGTTATCTTCACCACATTCAGTGCAACCCGTGCGGATGATCTGGGTGACTGTGAAGCACGAGGATCAGCCGGTACTGCCAGAGTCTATGCCGTTGACATGATTGACGCCAATGCAAAATTCAACTGGAATGGCGGCAGCGAAGACAGCCTGACGGTGAATGATCGCTCTGATACCTTGAACATGCTTGGTATCCCACCATCACCCATGCTGGTCTTCCCAGGCGACCTTGATGACCAGGGCGGTCAGATTCTCGGTAACAAAGTCCACTTACTGGTCGGTATTGAGAAAAAACGTGATTGGGATGATTATTTCTTGCCCACCTACTGGGAAGAGGTTATTGATGATTAAGTCTAGAAACAAGATGCGCGGCTTCACATTAGTTGAAGTATTAATTGCCATAGCGATAGTCGGCATCCTTGCCGCCATCGCCTACCCCCAATATGCGGATTCAGTCCGCAAGGGGCGGCGTAATGACGGCATGTCAGCCCTTTTGGATGCAGCACAGAAACTGGATGTCTACCGGGCGCGTACAGCCGGTTATACTCAAGACCCGGCTGAAGCCAATATCGGCACCACCAGCCCGAATGGCTACTACGATGGACTTGCCATTACTCCGGGTGCTTGTGGCGATATTACCAACTGCTATTCAATCGAGATCAATGTCACCGCCAAGGACGGACAGAACGAAGATGATGTAGTCGCCTATCGAATCAACTCGGCTGGCGTCAAGGAGAGAAACGAAGGCGGTTGGACAGAGGGTTGGAAATAAGCCAACTGATCTACAGAGCAGACCGAACCACAAAGGGTCCACATCGTTCGATGCGGACCCTTTGTTTTTAGTGAATGATCGCCACACAACAAGCACCTCAAATAAGCCGAAAATCGAATCGTCGGGTATGTTATTCTTAAGCTTGTTGGCAGATAGCATTACAGACATCAAGCAATCCCTATTCAGCCCCAAAATCTAAAGGCAATACAGGTAATATGACAGACTGTCTCATCGTAGGTGGCGGGATCATCGGCATGCTCACTGCACGGGAACTCTCTGCTGCAGGCATGAATGTCACCTTACTCGAACAGAGCCGCATCGGCCGGGAGTCCTCCTGGGCCGGCGGGGGTATCATCTCCCCGCTCTACCCTTGGCGATATACCAAATCTGTCAATGACCTTGCCGCCTGGAGTCAGCAATCCTACCCGGCCCTTTGTGATGAACTGAAGCAAACCTCAGGTATCGATCCGGAGTACACCATAAGCGGGTTGTTGACCGTTGATCCTGAAGATATCGACAAAGCCTTGGATTGGTCATTCGACTACGGACAAAATCTCAAACTCATTGAGGGAAGCGAGCTTGCCAACTATGAGCAGACACTGGAGATCGACGCCCAGCAAGCCGCCTGGATGCCCGATGTTGCCCAAGTACGAAATCCAAGACTGACCCAATCCCTTTACCAGGATATCAAAGGCCAGGTACAAATCCACGAGCATTGCAAAGTGGATGAACTGATCATAGAGAACAGACAGGTCAAAGGGGTTGTAACGGACAAACAAAGATTCGAAGCTGACCGGGTGGTGATCTGCGCCGGTGCCTGGAGCCGAACACTACTGCAATCACTTGCCACGCCACCCACGATCGAACCGGTACTTGGGCAGATGATTATTTTCAAACATCAGCCGCAAAGGATTAACCGGATTACACTCCATCAGGACCGCTATGTGATTCCCCGGCGCGATGGCAGGGTTCTGGTTGGCAGCACGTTGGAACACAGAGGGTTTGAAAAAACCACAACAGAAGAGGCGAAGCAGGAGCTCAAAGCCTACGCTCTGAACCACTTTCCGGAATTGGCCCAAGCTGAAATTGAGCACCATTGGGCCGGATTGCGGCCAGGCTCACCCAAAGGTATCCCATACATTGGCGAGCTTCCCGAGGTGTCAGGCCTGTATGTCAATGCGGGACACTTCCGTAACGGGGTTGTCCTTGGACCCGCCTCATGTCGCCTTCTCGCTGACATCGTCCTGGAACGGCCGCCAATCCTACCAAGCCAACCCTACCGCCTTGATGCGAAGAGATTTTAGCAGTAAATTCTGATAGTTAAGCCCAGATCACAGCAATACATCCAGATAATACAGGCTAGACCACGAGATCAAGATAGGTCTATAATTGCCCGCCTTCAGCCGGTGTAGCTCAGTCGGTAGAGCAACTGATTCGTAATCAGTAGGTCGGCGGTTCAATTCCGCCCATCGGCTCCATTATTCTCATATTAATCAGTATGTTACGGATAATATAACTGGCATTTTCTTTTTTTATTTCTTTAGTGCTACGTAGGTGCTACCAGTAGAGTCAGATGAAGCAAGCCACATTTGTGAAATGAAAAAACCATAACAGGCGGAATTACGCTCTATATGAGGCTTCCCTGTTTTCATCTTGCCTTCTTTGTTCAATAATTTGTTTTTCCATCTGTGACACTGTTTGGTCAATCCACCGATGGACATTAGTGTTAGTTGAAACCTCCCTTAAATTAAGCAATTGATCACGTTCAACTTCTAGCCTGTTGTAAAACGGCCCCCAACCCACGCCGCTGGTTAGTCTAATGCGCAGAGTATTCAGGCTTTCCGGACGATCCACATGAGCATCGATAAGTGACACAAAATCATCATTCCACTGCCTATCTTTTTCCTCTCCGACAAAAAGTTGGAGCCAATCAAGAATGAACGGCATTCTCTCTGCCTTATTCTCAAGCATCCAAGGTATATAAATATTAGGTGGAATGTCATTTAATACGCCCTCATTAGAAGATCCTCCGGCGTCTGCTCCGAACAAAAGTGGAAGTCGATATATTACTTGTCCATCCGCCGATGCTCGCGCTTCGTGATACTTTCCCCAAATCACACGAGGCGAGTTGGAAATCAAGCGCCGAAGTATTTTTTGTGCATAATCATCAAACGCGAGCTGGACTTTAAACTCTTCCACTATCGTCACACTGATGATGAAGTCTACCAAACTTTGGTTGAAATCATCATCGACATTATCGTCATCTAGGATTTTCTCGACCAACCCACACCAGTTGTGCCAATCCATGCCTGAGTATCGTGGTTTGTCAAATAGAGCAGGTTTGATTACGGATGCTTTAAGACTTTGCAATAAAATATGCCCTTTGGGATCAGAACGGAATAAAACGTGCGCTAGAAAATCGATAGCTGCCCATGCGCCATGCTCTTGTTTAATCAGCAATATACTTACCAGCTTTTCGATTAAATGGTGGTTAACCGTTTGGAGTATATTCTTGGACGCTATAGCTAAGACTTGATGCGGCTCGACTATATCATTTTGAACAAGATCGATAACGCGCTGCATAAGCACATCGTCTATGCCAACTGCCGAAATGAATTCTATCGATGTAGCACTTAGAATTGGAACATCAAGTGCTATTTCCAAGCATTCTAGGCCTTTTTTTCTGTCGGTTTGCGCCGCACCTGAAATAACATCGCGCACAAGATTTGAAATGACGGCTATATCACAATCAGCAGTTATGCTTTTCAAAAGATACCTAAGCAGATGATCGGGCTCGTCGATATGCCTCGCAATAGCAACCACGGCAACCCACGCTGACTTTGTCAAGTTTTCAAGGAACCTATCAAAAAGCGGAAAGAAGTACTCGGCTTGGTTCGGCGCCGCATCAATAAGTTCGTTGATCTTATTTTCTCCATAGTGATAATCATTATCACCTTCACGGTCATAACTGACATTCGGATCATGAATATCCGCTGTCCAGCCGCTACTGTAATAGTGGACTTGCTCTAACGGATCTGTCGGTAGAAGCTCTTCGTAATACTCACGAAGCCTTTGCTGGTAATCTTCATCAGCACTATTCTGATCGAAAAATAACCAGTCATTAACTGCAAGAGCTGGCTTGTACCAACCAGGATAAGCTTCAAGTAGACGCGCTATCATAGCCTGATTCTCATCAAGCAAATTAGCCTTGGAAAATAGGCCTCTCAAGTGTGAGCCTATAATGTTTAGTGCGGTCTGACAGTTTGGATCTTTGGAATTAAGGGCAATTTTCTCAAGACGCGACAAAGCAGCCCTATAATAATCGAAAATTTCTTCATAAGATTTGGGCTGCCAATCTTCTAAAGCTTCTCTTGCCCCAATATGCTCCGAACCACCTGACCTTGTGAAATGCCGCCCTTCCAGCATGCGATTAAGTGCATCAATGCAGAGTTTTCGAACTCGTCCATCAGCATCATCTAGTCCGTCATCGAGCACAAGAAGCTTTTCTTTCGGTGTAGCCTCAGTTCCAGAGAGGTAAAGCTGATATAAGCCGATGAATTGGCCTGATGCATTATTTGACCAATCTTCATTCTCCCCTGCACCAAGCTTAAGCAACAACCTGGCAGCCGCATTAAAAGTCTCCCGGCGGAATACCAGTTTTTCCAATGCCCAAATGGTATAGCGTCTACCTGAGTCAAAAGCCGCAAGTTCATCGATTGATTTACCAGACAGCAGTCTATCCAAATGCTCCATTGTCGCATCGGGTACAAGATGAACAAAGCGGTCTAAAAGCTTTGATCCGAATTCAGTATCCAATACCGCCTCGTCTGGCAAAGCCTCAGCGAGAAGAGCCCTACCGAAATTTGATACCTTGTCTGACCACGACACCCAACGTAGTCGTCCGACCATTTTCATTTTCATCTCTTCATTAAGAGAGCGGAACAAGTCCTCCAATGTCCCAGCAGGGTTGCTTTCGAGCCATTGGTGTGACAATCGCATAGCGAGAGGAAGGGGTTGCACCTCGCCATAATCACCCTGACGAAACAAAACACCCCGACCAGCAAAACGCCGCAACTCGCTGAACATTTGTCGTGCGTTCTTGCCACAAAAACCCGCAATTTCCTCGAGTTCTTTTGCGGCAGCATTTTCCATTCCAACGATTGTAAATAAACTCATTAGTTGCAAACTTTCAAACGCCGACTGATCTACTTCATGTTCGCCCCAAATGATCCGCGAAATCAGTGTTTCAACTGAACTCAACTCTTCATCCCCACCTTCCAAGGCACGAGATGCAAAGACCGCCATCCTCGGGAACCCATGCGACAAGTCGCGAATTAGCATAGCATTTTTTTCACTTACCTGTTTGTTTGTTGCTATTGCAATCTGATCGATCATTTCGTTTGATGCAGGATTGATTTCAACAATTAGATTGCGGCGCACTCCTTGAGCCTTGGTCTCCACACCTATCGATATAAGATGGCATTGGGAGCCATCCCGATGGACAGTTTCACTCAGCTTTGTGTGAACAGAATCTGGGCAATCATCAACGATCAGTAGCACACGTGAAGAAGTATCGGTAATTTCACGGGCAATATTAAGAAGCCTATCTTTGACGTCCTCGTATAGACAATACACGATTTGGCTCTCGTTCAAAGCATCTTGGGATAATGCGCTATGGTTTGCGATTAGTTGATGTACTAGGCACGTTTTTCCATACCCTGACGGCCCAGTTACACGAACTGCATTTCCCCGCTCAAGTAGAAAGACCGAGATTAATTCACGAAGCTCAATAAAAGTCTTTTCTGGCGAGAATGAGCTATCTTTTTTCCATATTTTTAGTTCCTGTCCTTTGACTAAATATCGTTTGTCATCAGTTTGCTGAAATCCGACCTCAGAAATCTCAGGAGCACGTCCCCATTCTTCGAAGGTTTGAAATCCACCGAGGTGGACATCTCGCAGTAGAGCATTGAGCCAGAGCGCTACTGACGGATGAGTATTCGTCCATGCAGCAAGTCTGTTGCAATCATATATCTCAATAGAGGACAGCAGAGATGGGTCGTTACCGGTATCGTTGATCCCTTGCTGAATGGCTTTGATGCGACTATCAATTTTGGTGCCGACTACTGGTGTAGGTGTAACGACCACATAAGCACCACTTTGAGAAATAGCTTCTTCAAGGGCTTCGCTCAATACTGGAGTATCGGTACCTTGTGATGATTTAGTCTGAGTCTCATCTTTTAATCCCGAAGGAGAGGTTGTCCCTTTTTTACTTTGAAATATAGTGAATCGGCTAGGTAACCAATCAGTTTCATTTGGTCCACCAGACCATGAAACACGCCCATCATCACCACCATCTGGTATATTAATCTGCGCAGGGACAGTACCGGTTCGCAAAGGAATAGAATTTTTATTTAGGTCAGCCTGTATAAGTTTCCTGAGAAGCTCCACAAGTTGGTTTTGATCGAGGCGCTCAATTTGGTCAGCATTTACTTCGAATATCATTTTGCTCCCTTAAAACTACTTTACCGCGATTATATCGCGCAGATTTAATTCCCACACTGGGTCGATGACGGCCCTAGAAAGTTTGTACAATTTATCAAATTAAGTCTGAGCCCTTATAAAAAAATCTGTGCGGCAGTGTGCTGATTTAAAACTAGGTAGTAGGCCTGCATTTACCAAATACAGCGACACCACGGGCACTTCGTAAAAAAATCTTTCCGGAGATAAGCTCTACGATTTGACCGAAAAAGAAGTGAAAAACACTTGAAATAGACTGCGGCCAAATGAACTGGGCCTTTTCCTGATATATATGAATATCATGATATTTTCGAATAATCGGCCAGAAATCTGGTAATGATGCCTTGTCTTGATTATCCACTTTGATCGGCTCCATCTCGAATTTCATCCATGTGGTCACGAAGAAATTGAACTATCACCTTTTTAAAACAATCAGTAATAAACCGCAACCTCTAGAGCCTGGGGGTGCCTTAGCGTTAAGGCCATACCCTTCTTGTACTTATCGTTGTGTTATGCCAGACAGATCAAGCGGTTCTCGAACCTCACCGGTAAAAACAAAGATTGTACCAAATGCAGCCCCTTCGATAATCAGACTATTCACACTTCTCTAATTCATCAATAGACTATTTACCAAACACCCGCCAGATGAAGATACCGGCTTGTGGTGTGACTCTGTGCATTCCATTGGCTATTCAATTAGTTAAATTGTCTTTTCTGGATTTTGAGGTGTGACAGGCTATGACAGCCTGCCACACAGCGTCACACAGCGATTACGGGTACGAACTGATCGATTCCCACTAAAATCAATCATGAGTCACACCTGTCACACTATGCACATCATTACCCCTTAGATAATGGCAAGCTATCACTTTCGAGTATTGCTTGGCGTACCGCATAAACCTCCAACCGCTCCGCTAATCCAGGGATACTGAGCCGAGCCTTCAAGTGGCCGGAATTATTGGTATGCAGTAATCGTCGGCTCCGCAAAGCCCTCGCGACAGCTTTTTCTGGAATCCCACCGCAGGCTTCAGCAAAACCCTCCGGCGTGAACAAGTACCAGCGCTCCTCTGCGTGAAAATATCCAGCCAACTGCCTCACTTTTTCGACAGGAAAGTCTGCTGAACCGAATCTATCACGATTTTTCAGTATAAATGCCCGGACATTTAGCGCTCCCCTGATCTCCTCTGACATATTAAACTCATCGGTCAGCCAAGCATCGCGAATAGTTTCTACCGCACATTGAATATCAGCTACCTCAAGGGGCAGTATGCTGAGTTCTATCGCCATCTGACCTGCCGCACCAACTGGCGCTAATCGGCCCATTGCGCGAGCCTGAGCCGGCTCTAGGGATAAATTCTGCATCAACATGTCCACCCATTCCTCGATATATTGCTGCATTCGACTTCGGACAACCTCTTCCTGCCCGTATTTATCAAGAATCGCCTGGATAAATGCTGGCCCTGCCGTACCGTAGTATTCACCGCAGTTCCGTTTCAACCGATTGACGAAATCTGCTGGATTTTCATCATGGGTTTCAATCACTATTGCATCTTCGATGGGTATATCGAGAAACCGGTTCATCTGCCCCGCTTTCACCTGCTTCCCTACCTCTTCAATCTTCTGCCGAACCGAATATTCACCGGAAGATAAGGTAAGCACACGAAAACGCCGCTGTTTATTCAGCACAGCATTTTTATTCATCCTCGATTTACCCTGCCCCCCGGACAAGTCATATACAGTCTGGCCAAAATCATTGGCCGGACAGGATCCAATCTCATCTAATACCAAAAGGCCATCATTGTGGGCTGCTGCCAGGCCCTCCATCGCGTTTTGGGTAGCGTTCCATCGAAGTAGATAGGTTTCAGCGGCCCCGCCTGGATCTGCACCACAACCATGCACACTGGCCGCAACCTGTAAGGCCGTGGTTTTACCCCGGCTACTGTTACCATAAAGATGAAAACCACTGTTATCCGACCCCACAAAGCGCTGAATCACAGCCGCAAACGAGGCACATACTGAAAACACCAAATAGGGATTCCCTTTGCAGGGTTCGGCAACATGCTGCTGCCATAAGGCCAGTGAGCCCTTGGATTTCATGGTGTCTACGGTTGGTGCATGCTGTTCCGGCTGAAATATAATCTCGTCCGTCTTGTCTTTACTCAGTACACCATCGGGCCGGACATAAACCAATTGATTACTGGACTCAACCCAGCCGACCTGGGACACACACAGCAGCCGTTTTTCCGGTTGAAAACACCCCAGATAGTGCGCCACCTTGCGCTCCTCTCTCGGCACTACCATTAAACCACCATGAGACAGTATGATTGCCAATCCACCTCCGGTTTCATGCAGGAGGTGGTTAGCAATAGCCTTACTTTGTTTTCGGCCATCCCGATCTATCCAACAGACCACCATCCCCCAGCCGGTTCCATTGCGGTCACGTGTTAAAGCCTCAACCCAAACAGGACCACAGATCATGACTGGCCCCGCTCTTCGCTCCTCAAACACGCCCTGTTCTGTCAGAAGATAACCATCAGGTGGCGTGATATTCGCCCATTCCTTCGAGTCTGTAACGTCAGTGGGATTAATCGATACGATATTGTTCTCATTCATGACCACCCTCCTTCCCTGCCTGGGCAGGATTGGCGGAGTGCTGGGTACGGGATTCAATAAAGGCCATCACATCGTCAGCCCGGTATCGCACTAATCGACCTGTTTTGATGAATGCGAGCCCATAACGCCCCTCACATCGCCAAACGGCCAGGGTGTGGGTGGTTACGCCAAGGATTTCCGCCACGTCTTCGGGCGTCAGTAATTGTGGAATATTCATTATTATTATTCTCGATTAAGTACCTGGACATACAGGCATGTCCGAGAGTCTCGGTGAATCAAACAGAGAACAAAATTGGGGGGATACGGGTGATTATCGTCTGTAATCTGGGGATTATCGTGACTCAATCCCCCTGGATAAAGTCAACTAACAATCGAGCTAATACATTGTCTTTGTTCGGTTTCTGGCCCGGTTGGAATTTGATGCCAATCTGGGGCAAATCGTCAGACAGTGTTTCAACTGTCACTTTCTTTAGATCCGGGTTGATTTGAAAGAAAATGTCATGAAGATCCGCTTTAGTCGCCGGAATATTTCTGCTATCCCAGTTTCTGTTTTGTTCCGCAACTCGACGATCAATCTCATCCCGTATCCGTTTGATTGCCTGCAATCGAGCTTCCTTTTCAGATTTGCGGGACAGATTGGCCTGATCAGTTTTACCTGTCGAGATCGGTAGGGACTGCTTGACCTCACCTTGGACGGCAAGCTTCAAAATGGAGTCTATCGGCAATCCTTTCTGGTTCGCCCATTGCACAAAATCCTTGGGCCTCACCTTCCAATGCCGTACTGACTCTTGCGTGTTGATCACATTTAAAGACCCGCCAGGCCCCACACAGCTCTGCGCCAGTTCACGATCACCAGTATTACCCCAACCAGTCCGATAGGGATGATAGCCTCGCAAGATATTTAAAGCCTCTGGCAAGAGCCAGAAATCCCGTTTGACATACCGATCGATGATAGCTGGTAACTCAGGGTGATTGGGCTGATCAATCCATTTAGACTGCTGCTGCATTTTGTCATTGAATGCCCGCAGCTGTTCGAAGACCATCTCCATTGAAGCCGAGTTGTCATCATTGGCCATGATCCAGTCTCCTTGGTTTATCGCCTTGGTGCAGGGGTACCACGGCCGCACTGGGTTTGATCTCTGCGACGGACAAGAGGAAATCGGTAACCTTCTGCATCGGTTTTCGCAGTCGCTCCACATCGGTGATGATGTAACCGGCCGTCACATCATTGGTCATTTTGTGATTGAGGAGCCGTTTAAGGGCATAGGCCGGAATATCCAGGCTCTCGGCTACGGTAATAAAGGTTCGACGTAAATCATGGATCGTAAATGGCACCCCGGAAAGATCGGCGATCTTTTTGACCACACTTCGGGGCTCGATCAGATAGGGATTGTCTTTTTCACCAGGAAAGACATAGACCGCATCGTCCTCGGCCTGTTTATAACGGGCAGCCAACAGATCATAGAGATAATCTGATATGGGCAGGATATGGTCTTCGCCGTTTTTTGTGTCGGGTACCTTTAAAGTCTGATTGGCCAGATCCACATTCGACCAGGTGAGTTGGGCGGCCTCCTGGCGCCGCAGTCCTGTAAACAGGATCAACAATAAATAATCGAGGATGGTTTCCTTATAATTATAAGAGGCTGGCTTATAATTAGAGCCGCCCTTATAAGAGAATCCCTTATAAGAAAACTGGGCCTCGGCGCGTATGGTTTTCACCGCTCGAAACCATGCCGGTAATTCCGCCCGTGTAATGACCGTATTGCGGCGTTTTTGCTTAAACCAGGCCCGAGTGTCCGAAAGCCGATTGACCGGATTCTCGGGCAATATGCTGTTGCCGACCTCATCTTCATATCGGGTTCGGGCAAAATTATAGACTGTGCGAAACACCCGCAATGCCAGATTGGCGTAAGCCTCGCCCCGCTCGCGCCCAAGCCGTTGATGCCGTCGAGCCACCTTATCTTTGGTGATCTTGACCAGCTCCGTCTTCATCCAGTCAGAAAAAGCCAGATCCATCACACGCTGGTAGTCGTAGAGGGTTTTGGGTTTCAGTGAACTGCGGGCTACTTTGAAATCCTTAAAGGCGGTTTCCAGGGTCACGGACTTGGCCCGTTCTTTCCGTTTCAAAGCCATCGGATCGATACCCTGAGCGATCTGGGATAAACAGACCTGGGCTTGATCCCGAGCCAGTGCCGGAGAGAGATCTGGGAAACGGCCGATTTTGATCCGTTTCGGCTGGCCGTGGATCCGTTTATAGACATAATAGGTCTTAACCCCTTTGTCTGTTACCTGGATCTGTAGACCCAACACACGGGTGTCGTTGTAGTAATCCCTCTTACCCGATCTGGCGGCTGGTAAAGCTGCCAATGCCGCTTTGGTGAAATTCAGTCTGTTGCCCATACGTCTCATCCCTTTTTCGGTACTAAAACTCGAATCAGTAAAAGATCAGTAGGTCGGTACGTGCTGCACCGGTGCTACGTTTTTGGTGAATTTTAGAGAATTCTAATGTATCACCGTGAAACTGAACCTGAGCTTAACGATATGAAAAACATAAGAAAATATAAGCTAACACATTGAGGTGAATTTGAAATTGAAACTTTTCGTAATCAGTAGGTCGGCGGTTCAATTCCGCCCATCGGCTCCATCAATTCACGGTGCTTACCGGGCACATAGGTAACACTTTATTCCGAGGACATAGGTAACAGTTTTGGAGCAAATGGGTTATGACCCACAGGCTCTACTC
>JAEPDS010000043.1 GCA_016842065.1 Candidatus Thiodiazotropha sp. 'RUGA' | reverse complement strand
GCCTGAAGCGCCAGCATCTCCTGCTCAAATCGACTCACTGCCTCAGCCAGATCGATATCCTCGATATCCGACAGGGAGCTCTGCATGGTGAAGATGAAATCCTCATTCACCCGGCCCTGATCCTCGATGGTGTTGAGCCTCGCTCCACCCCGGGCACGCACCGCGCCGATCTGTTCTTGAGCGGCATGGATATCATCGATGAATACCGCATTGGGCGCATCGGCCTCAAGACCTGCAATGATTCCGTGTACTGTCTCGAAGAGGTTTCGCTGTGCGCCGGTACTGGTGGTCTGATTCATGAACACGTCGTAGCCATTCTCCCGATCCTGAACCTGCCGGGTGGCGGAGATCTGGATGGTTCTTACCCCCATATCCCCGGAATAGACGAACACCCCGTCGGCCGGATTGCTGAAGGGAATCGAATCCGCGCTGTAACCGGCAAAAATATACTCGCCGTCACTATCCTGGGTATTGGCCAGCGCCATCAGCTCATCGTTCAGCTGTCTCAACTCCTGGGCGATGGCAATTCTCTGTTCCGCCGAGTAGGTGTCACTCTGTCCCTGCAGGGTGAGTTCCAACACTCTGGGCATGATATCTTCCACAGCCGCAAGACTGGCTTCCTGCAGATCCAACCGGGCCCGGGCCCGGTCCGCATTGGCCTGATACTGCTCCACCTGAGTAATCGAGGTCTTCAGATTGAGTGCCTGTGCAGCCCCCGGTGGATCATCTCTCGGGGTCAATATGCGTTTACCGCTGGAGATCTGCAGTTGCGCGCGACTCAGAGCGGACTGGCGTTCCAGCATGCTGTCTATGCCGCGGCTAAACAGAGTGGAAGTTGAAACGCGTTCCATAGATTATCTCCTAACTGCACCCAGCAGTGTGTCAAATAGGGTACTGGCCACGGAAATCACCTGTGCCGATGCCTGGTAGGCCTGTTGATACTGGATCAACCTGCCGGCCTCCTCATCCAGATTGACGCCGGAGACCTCAGCCATGGCCTCTCTGGTACGGGTCAACAGGCTCTCCTGGGCAGAGAGATTGAGTTCCGCGTGGCGAGTCCTTGAGCCCACATCGGAAACCATCGACACATAACTCTCATCAATGGTCGAGGTGCCGCCCAGCAGTACGTTCTGGTTCTGCACACTCACCAGACCCAGCGCATTGCGATTGTCACTGGTGCCGTTGGTGTTGTTACCGATGATGAAGCTGTCGCCATCGTCCGGTACGCCGGAGATGGTGAAGCTGATATCCCCGTATAACGGAAATGTAGTACCCGGCACCTGGGTCCCGGCCACGGTCGCGGTATTCAGATCGTCGTAGGTAATGAAATCATCGAACGGGTCCACACCGGGAACCGAACCGGGATAGTAGACCTCGAAGCCGCTGGTTGGGCCACCCTGATCGTCATAGACAAGCTGGATGGTGCCTCCGGCCAGAGGCAGTCCGGTCATACTGGTATTGGCGGGCTGGGTGATACTGGCATTACCGGTATTCAGGGGGTTGCCATTGGCATCCACCGCCGGTGTCACTCGAAGCGGTGAGGCCGCTGCAAGACGCTGCACATCATCGAATAACAGACTGAAGTTCTGTGCCGCATTTCGGGTCGGCTGAATGATGAAGGTATCCCCGGGAGTCGCGCCAGCCGCATTGATGGTGATATCCACACCGTCCACGGTATTCAGTCCGGCAGCCAACACCTGGGTTGCACCACTGTTCATATTACGCAGGGTGAAATCGACTCCGTCATAACTCAACTCATAGCCATCTCCGGTGAGGCTGGCCACATCATTGATGGTGGCGGTAATGGAACTGCCGTTGCCAGGCCTTGGGAAGACTTCAACCGTTCCCATGCCGAACATGGCGGTACCGGTCAGCCCCTCCAGGTCGAGTCCCAGCTGGTTCTGGTTATTGATCTGTTCCGCGATACCCAGGGCGACCAGGCCGACACGGTTCTGGGTTGGATCGAGGATCTCGTCACGGAATCTGAGCATACCGCCGATCTCGCCACCACTCATCTGGTCGGTGACTACCTGGGTTCCAAAGGCGAAGTCGAAGGTGATCTCCAGGTGACTCGGATCCATGGTCGATGGTTGGGTGCCGAGGGTCGATGCATCGGTATCCATCACCAGCGGCTGACCCTTGCCGATGAACACATTGTAGGCGCCGTCGGTCTGCTCCAGGACCTGAATATCGATCAGCTCCGCCAGTTCATTGATCAACTGATCTCGCTTATCCAACAGATCATTGGGCGTACTGCCGTAGGCGACTTTGATATCCGCATTGATGTCGGCAATGCCTTCGGCGATGCGGTTGATCTGACCAATGTTGTAACCGATCTGGTTGTTGATCTGGTTGCGCATGCTATCGAACTGCTGATCGAAATAGTGAAACCGGTCGGCCAGTGCCGCCGCATCGGTAAGTACCATCTGACGCGCCGGGATCGAGGCTGGATCGTCCGCCATGCCCTGCAGCGCATCGAAAAAATTCTGAATCACCGGCTGCAAGCCGGCATCCGCATTGGCCACCAGATCGTCCAGCTGCTTGGCCCCTTCAAAATAGGCCTGCAACTCAGAGGCCACCGAGGAGCTGGCGCGCATCTGACCGGCGATAAAATCGTCGTATTGACGACGCACTTCGGAGGCATCGACACCACTGCCGATAAAACCGACACCACTCTGGCTTGGCAGACGGGTGGCAAAATCGATCCGCTGACGGCTATAGCCATCAGTATTCACATTGGCAATGTTGTGACCGGTGGTATCCAGAGCCAGCCGAGTGGCGACCAACCCGGAGACACCTATGGACTGTAAACTCACCTTACTAGCCTCCTATTCCGCTATATCGGCTGAGCAGCTGAACTCTTGACCTGGTCCAGTGCAGCCTGCATTTCCGGTCCCTCCATCACCCGCAGGATCTTCTCCGCGTATTTGGGATCGGTGGCGTAGCCCGCATCCTGCAGCGCCTGGAAATAGGCAGCCGTATCCTGGGTGCTGTTGAGGGCTTCGCTGTATCTTGGGTTCTGTTTGAGAAAGGCCACATAGTCCTGGAAACTCGAATCGAAGGAGTCATAGCTGCGGAAGTATTCGCGACGGCGTACCGCCACATCATCCTGATACTCCAGAGTCTCGTTCCTAACCCGCTCCCCATCCCAGCGTTGGTCCGCTTTGATGCCGAACAGGTTGTGACTGTTGTTGCCATTGGCGGCAGAGATCATATGACTGCCCCAGCCTGTCTCCAGGGCCGCCTGGGCCAGCAGCGCCTCGGTAGGCAGACCCAACTCTGTGGCAGCCGCCTCTGCCGATGTCCAGAGGGTCGAGACAAAGCTCTCGGGTGACTCGATCTTCGCGCTTGCCTGTTGTGTCGGCGCAGGCGCATCCGTCGGTGGCTTGCTGTTGACATGGCGACGGGCCAGGGTGGCCGGGTTGTTCCAGTAGTTGTCGAGACCGGAGAGCTCCCGTGTCGCAACCTGTGTCTCGCCACCCAATTGTCGACGCAGCATGGGGGTCATACCCAGACCCTGTTTCTCCGCCAGATGGACCGCCAGCTGCTGGTCATACATATCCTGGGCAAAACGGCTCTGCTTGCTGTCGAACACACCACCGCCAAAGCTGGCCTGGCGCATCTGCTTGACCATCATCTGAATGAAGACCGACTCAAACTGACGGGCCGCCTTTTCCGCGGTTGCCCCCTGATCCGCCCGGGCCTGGCGTTTCAGCTCAGCCAGCCCGGAGAAGTCGTGATAGAGGGAGGGGGAAACGTTGTTCATCAGATTACCAGCAGCTCTGCACGCAGCGCGCCAGCCTCTTTCAACGCTTCAAGAATAGCCACCAGATCACTGGGAGCGGCGCCTACCTGATTAACGGCACGCACTACCTCATCAAGTGAAGCACCGGGATTGAAGAGAAACATATGGTTCTGCCCCTCTTCGGTCACAGTGATCTGGCTTTGGGGAACCACTTCGGTGTTACCGCCGCGGGAGAAAGGCGCCGGCTGGGAAACCGCCGGATCCTCACTGATGCTGACCACCAGGTTGCCGTGGGATACTGCAGCGGGATAGACCCGTACCTGGTTGTTGATCACCACGGTACCTGTCCTGGAGTTGATGATCACCTTGGCAGAGGCGATACCGGGCTTGACTTCAAGCTCTTCTAGCATGGAGATGAAGGTGACCTTCTGGCCTGGATCGAGCGGCGCATTGACCCGGATGGAGGTGGAATCCACCGCCTTTGCAGTACCGGGGCCGATGGTCAGATTGATCGACTCCGCCACCCGCATTGCGGTGGTGAAGTCACCATCGTTCAGATTCAGGGTCAACATTGGCGCTTTGTTGAAACTGTTGGGGACTTCCCGTTCAACCGTCGCACCGTTGGGAATCCTGCCGGCACTGGGAATATTGACGGTCAACTTGGAACCGTCCTGACCTTCCGCACTCAAGCCACCGACTACCAGGTTACCCTGGGCTAAGGCATAGTTGTTGCCGTCAGCGCCTTTCAATGGCGTCATCAGCAGCGTGCCGCCGCGCAGGCTCTTGGCATTACCCAAAGAGGAGACGGTGACATCGAGTTTCTGACCGACCTTACTGAAGGGAGGCAGATCGCCGTGTACGATTACCGCCGCCACATTCTTCGGTTTGATGTTGACCCCTTCCGGGATCTGCACACCCAACTGGGAGAGCAGGTTCTTCAGACTGTTGATGGTATAGGGGGAGTCGGTATCTTTGTCACCGGTGCCATTCAGCCCTACCACCAGGCCGTAACCGATCAACTGGTTGTTACGCACGCCCTGGATCGATGCAAGATCTTTGATGCGCTCTGCCAGCAGGGGTTGTGTGGTCATCATCATGACGGCCAGAACCAGAAGAATTCGTTTCACAAGAGCTTTCATCTCAGATACCTCAGAAGGGAGAGAGCACACTGTTGAAGAACCGGGAGAGCCAGCCCATGGAGTTGGCATCCGCCAACGCACCTTCACCTTTATAGGTAATGGTCGGATCGGCGATACGGGTCGAGGCGACGGTATTGGTGGGCGAGATATCACTCGGGCGGACGATACCGGAGAGCCGCACATACTCGGTGCCCTGGTTGATACCGATGCGCTTCTCACCGCGCACATAGAGATTTCGGTTGGGCAACACTTCGATCACCGAGACGGTAATACTGCCGCTCAGGGCGTTGCTCTGGGAGGCACTGCCGTCACCGCTGAAGTCGTTCTCGGAGGCCAGATCGAAGCCCAGATTGACATCCTTGTTGTTGGCGATGGGTACAAATCCGGGCACATTGAACTGCATCGCCTGACCGAACAGAGTTGGACTGGTCAGGCTGTTATTTGAACTTTTGGAGGTTGAGGTAGAAGCGGATTTATTCGCCTGAGTGCTTTCAACCAGCTGCACAGTCAGCAGATCACCAACCCGACGGGCGCGCTGATCTTCAAACCAGGCATTCTCGTAACCTGCCTGATAGATGGAACCGTTTCCAGTTGGCGCCGCTGGCGGCAATACAGGACGAATTGGCGCATAGGCGGCATCGCGCACAGGATTGCTGCTCTGGCAACCGACCATCACCAGCATGATTAAAACCAGCCAAGCTATTTTGTGTAGTCTGCCCATCAGCCCGTTATCCCGTTAAAGTTGCTGATTGACGTAGGAGAGCATCTCGTCAGTGGTTGAGATCGCTTTCGAGTTCATCTCGTAGGCCCGCTGTGTCTCGATCATATTCACCAGCTCTTCAACCACATTCACATTCGAGCTCTCCAACGCCCCCTGTATCAAAGTACCGGTACTGTCATTGCCGGGGATCGCCGTGTTCACCCCACCACTGGCATTGGTCTCACGGAACAGGTTGTCACCAATTGGCTCAAGGCCCTGGGGATTGACGAAGTAGCCCAGTTCAATCTGACCGATCTGGGTTGGCGTGCTGTTGCCGGAGACCAGGGCGGAGACCACGCCGTCGGAACCGACGGTCAGACTGGTGGCATTGCTGGGTACGGTCATCGCCGGCTGCAGTTCATAGCCGTTGGGGGTGACGATATTGCCATCGGCGGTGAGACTGAAGGTGCCGTCACGGGTATAGACGATGTTGCCGTCCGGATGGAGTACCTGGAAATAGCCTTTACCCTGAACCGCCACATCGAGGGAGTTACCGGTCTGCACGATATTGCCCTGGCTGTGCTCTTTCTGAGTCGCCACGACCCGCACACCGGTACCGACCATCAGACCCGATGGCAACTCGGTGTTCTCCGAGGATTGGGCACCCACCTGACGCAGGTTCTGGTAGATCAGATCGTTGAACACGGCTCGGTCACGCTTGAAGCCGGTGGTATTCACATTGGAGAGATTGTTGGATATCACAGACATGTTGGTCTGCTGAGCATCCAATCCGGTTTTAGCGATCCACAGTGCCGGGTACATAGTCTCTTCCTCGTTGCTTTACTGTTTAATAGGTATTGTGCAAATTGCCTGCCAACATCAGCTCATGTTCATCAGGCTGGCCGATGCCTTGTCCATCTCTTCCGCGCTCTTCATCATCTTCACCTGCAGCTCGAATTTGCGCGAAAGCTCAATCATGTTCACCAGGGCGTCAGCCACATTCACGTTGCTGCTCTCGATGCTGCCTGAAACCAGTTGGGTCGCGGCATCGGCGTCCGCTTCACCCCCCTCTTTCATGCGCAGCAGACCATCTTCACCTTTGTGGAGCGCGTCCCGCGGGGGATTGACCATCTTGATCCGGTCAACGATGGCCAGTGCATCCGGGGTGGCGCCTTCGGGGAGAATCGTGATGGTGCCGTCCGGGGCGATCTCGAGACGCTCCATGGGCGGCAAGGCAAGCGGCCCGCCATTGCCGATCACCGGCAAACCTTCGCCGTTGGTCACCAGGCCGTTGGCATCCACTTTGAGGTCACCACGCCGGGTGTAGGCCTCGGAACCATCCGGCGCCTGCACCGCAAAATAGCCCTCGCCATTGATTGCCACATCCAGAGGATTGCCGGTGGTCTGCAGGCTGCCCTTGTCGAAATTGATATCCGGGCGCTCGTCCAGGGCGTAGACCCGGGTAGGATAACCGGGCCCAAACACAGGCATACTGCGGAACTGGTTGAGATCCTCCATGAATCCCGGGGTGTTCACATTGGCCAGATTGTTGGAGTTGCTCGCCTGGGCCATCAGCGTCTCTTTGGCACCGCTCATAGCGACATAAAGCATGCGATCCATGGGTTGGCTCCTGTCTTGAAATCGTCACTTGATCGACTTTGACAAGAACTCTGCAATATACGGACCAGCCTCTGGAAACAGCCAGATTTGAACCATTCAGCAACAAACGGAGAGGGATTTGATGGATGGTATCCACAATAAGACACCAAGCACCGCGGCCGGATAGCAATGACAAGGGAGTAATGGCTTCATTACCGGTTATCCTGGCGCATGCCCAATGCTGCCCGGGGAAAATCAGAGCGTATCTGTTTAATCAAACCTTATATGGTGGGGCATGGCCCCACCATATAGACTACAGATCACTCACAGAAGATAGATAGCAAGGTGAGATACTAAATACATTACAAATTTGGAATAATATCAGCGACAGAACCAATCGAACTACACAGATGGCCAAAAGCAAAAAAAACCAGAATCCTTCCCAAGAGACGGTAACTGAAGCGATGCAGATTGCCCGTGCCACTCAGCGCCCGGGTCAGACCAAGGAGCAGACCAAGCTGATTGCCATGGGCATCCAGAAAGGCATAGATCAGTACAAGAAGCAGCACAAAGCCAAGCTCAGGGATATTGACAAGCGCCGCAAGAAGGAGCAGCGCAGTAAACAGACCGATACAGAAACAACCGGGCAAGTCGATAACAGCGACACACTGCCACCATCGACCAATAAGCTGCCCTGGGTACTGCTGGCACTCTCCTGGCTGCTGTTCGCCTCCTACCTGGTGACGGCTCAATTCTACACAGCCTGATCCGAATGCTCAGACCATCGCCCCCGGCCTAAAGGGCGTCTGCATAGGCGAACAGTGCAGGAGTCCCGCCGGTATGCCAAAAAAGTACTCTGTCAGATTTGCTGAATTCACCACCACGGATCATATCGATCAAACCACCCATCGCTCGGCCTGTATAGACCGGATCGAGCAGAATGGCTTCGTTTTCAGCGGTCAATGAGATCGCTTCTCTTTCCAGTTCACCGATCACCCCATATCCCTCTCCAACATAATCCCCGTTGAGCACCAGGTCCTGAGTCGTGAAACGTTGGTCACTGTTGATCGAGAGACTGGTTCTGTTTGCCAGATCGATGATGAAATCATCGAAAGGGATCGCATCGTTTTCCCCTTTGTCGATATTGATGCCGATCAGATGATACGCCTTATGCAACAGCACCCGGCCCAGCATCATACCGGCATGCGTACCTCCGGAGCTTGAAGCAAAAACGATGTGGGTGATTGCTGCAGTATCCAGCTGCATCTCCAGTTCGGCCATGGCGTGGACAAAACCATAGGCGCCAATTTCGTTTGAGCCCCCATAAGGAATCACATAGGGCTGGCTTCCCTCTCTCTTCAGGTTCTCTACAATCTCAGGAATATCTTCACCTTTGCGATGAGCGCCACACCAGTGCAGCCGGGAGCCAAACAACTTATCCAGTAAAAGATTGCCATTTGCCCTATCGCGTGGCTCGCCACCGAGCACCAGATGACACCCCTTGTGCAGCAGAGCGGCTGCAGCGGCCGTTTGTCGGCAGTGATTTGACTGCTCAGCACCTGCCGTTACCACCGTATCGCAACCCTTGGTTATGGCATCGTGAAACAGATACTCAAGTTTTCTGGTTTTATTGCCGCCGAGCGCCAGACCGCTCAGGTCATCCCGCTTCATGAATATTTGCGGACCATTCAGCAGTGCACTCAGGCGACTGAGCTTAGTGATTGGTGTGGGGAACAGCCCAAGGTTAACTTTGGAGGGGGATGTAATACTCATACTGAAATATTATCGGCAAGAGAGCTTCAGTGATTATTATCCCTGAGCTCTGAAGTGCCGTAGTAAAATTTAAACTTGAACTTAAGGATTCAAGTATCACTGGCATTTACGCTCCATCTTAGCTGAAGAAGTTGGGCCGCACCGGAGAAATAAACCGTCAATCAAGGCTAGTCACTGCGAATCTAGTCAATTAGAGGCCACCATCTGAAAGCTATTCGCGGCATTTTGCGCTGATTAGCGTTCATTAGCGGTAAATTCTCTTAACGATTAACCTGACTCCACCATCGCCTTGACCACATCGTTCCAGGCCAACGCAAGATTGGTCCGATTGTAGCCTCCCCCACCCAAGGCGATAAATCGCCCCTGACAAAACTCGTTGGCGAGTCGACTTAAACTGGCTGCGGCATGGGCGTGAGCGGCCGGGGTAAAGGCCATGTGAGTGATGGGATCCCCTTCAACACTATCCGCACCTGCTTGAAGAATAATCAGTTCGGGTTTCGCCTGTCGAACAAACTCCTCAACCATCGGCCAGACCTTGTGAAACATCTCGTCATCTGCCAATGGAGGCAGCGGCAGGTTAAGCTTACGCCCCTTCCCAGCCCCTTTGCCTCTCTCCTCAACCGCACCGGTACCAGGATAGAGATAGCGGCCATCCTCATGGATATCGGCAAAGATCAGATCCGGATCAGATTCAAACGCGTAGAAGACGCCATCACCGTGGTGGGCATCGATATCCACATAAGCAATACGGCTGATTCCCTGGGTCAGGCGCAGATTCTCGATCATCACCCCCGCATCATTGAAGACACAGAAGCCTGCCGCGGAATCGCGCTTGGCATGATGCAATCCGGCGATCGGCACAAAGACCTTGGGGTGATCCCCGGAAAGCATCTGATTCATACCGGCTAATACCGACCCGACCACCGTGGTAGCAGCCTCATATACCCCAGCAAACGCAGGGGTATCACCCTGATCCAGATAACCCTCGCCTGTGACAGATTGTCGTTTTACAAGATTGACGTAATGCTCTGTGTGGAAGGCAAGCAGTGGTGATTCTTCGCACTGTTGAGGTGTTGCGATGGTTACCTGCTTATCCAGACCCCGTTTCACTGTCTCCCGCCAGAACGCCTCGATCCGGTCAGGTCCGAAGGGATGCCCATCGCCAAATCCATAGCGTCCGAGAGATTCGCCATAATAGATGGTTACCGGTTTTTCGCTCATGGATCACTATCCTCCAGCTCTACGTAAACCTAATTTAGCGCATTCTGTGGATAACGTTGTCACCAGGTTGATCACCTTCCTAGTGGCTGGCAAAAAAAAGTGAACCATTGGAATTAAGGAGTCATGGAGTTAGACAGTTGTTTTGAACGTCTATTTACACTCTATCTGATTAAACCTTTTTGTACCAACAGCACCGATCGGAATTGCACTGGATAGTACAACAGCCCTGGAGGGTTATATGCTGAATAGTCATAAGCACAATGTGACTGTGTTGGAAGCACTCTATCAATGCTGAGATTCGCTAGTGAACCCTAAGGCATCCATACCTGATATTTATTAGGGAAAGGATGCCTTAGGAGACTTACTGCGGAATAATCTGATAGCGGCCATTAGTACGTACATAGATAATACTCTCGTCTCCAGCACTAGACAGGGCATGATCTGCTGATGCGCCCTTAGAGCTGAAATAACTACCCGGTTCCAACCGTTGGAACTCTGTTTCACTGACGTGGTAGTGTGGAGCGCCTTTAATGATTACAGCGCGGAATAGTGACCCGCTGCTTACTATTTTCCCATCAAAACCAGCTGGTAGTTTGACAAAGGTTCCATTCGCTTTCCCATTCTGTAGGCTTCCCCAAAGATAGGCGACCTTGGGTCCACCAGGTGAACTTGAACCATCAGACGGATCGACCCAGACGATGTTCGATGCATCCACATTGATCGGTCTCTCGCCGCTGTCAAATGCCTTGTTTACAGGCAACACGAGATAGGGTCCTCGATCAATTTCCACCAGCGCAATATTGGTATCACCCTTGGCTGAGGTAATGTGGGCCTCTCCTTTTGGCTGTGTCCAGAAGGATCCGGGGGCCATCCACAACTCCGCAGCATCAGGATCATCGTTATGAATACTACCGCTGATGACCACAGCTCTGTAGGTGACGTTGTGAATGTGAGGGGGCGAGGAGAATCCATCCACAAACTTGGCGAGAAAGCCCGTTGGCACAGGCCCTCGCCGATCACCCCAAAGCGTCCCTGCCTGGGGACTTTTGTCGCCTCGTGCAGGATTTAACTGCTGCCAGTTGATTTCAGAGGCCAAAACCACCTGTTTGACGGGTTCCGCTACAACATACGTGTTAAAGCAGAGTGTGATCACTGCACTGATAAGCAAAGGCAACAGAAATGGTCTCATATTTCATACTCTCCCAACCTAGGGCCTGTTAACACTAGTCCAATACGCCCTGCTGGGTCTGTTTTTGTGTCCAGCAAGGCAGAATGAGCGTCGTGTAGTCATTCTACATGAGCGAATGATAACGCCGCTGGGCGCAAAAACAGTCCCAGCCCCCTCTTAAATATCAATATGGGGGGTTGCGCCTGAAAAAGCGCCACGAACCGTTGCTCGTCGCTCATTTGGACCAACCAAACTTCGCTCCTCGCGCCTTGATTGGCGCTTTTTCAGGCGCTACAGGGCGCATTGGATTCGTGTTAACAGGCCCTAGTATCTCTCTATATTAGTCATTCATGCCTGAACCAACAATTCCGACTAAAATAATCTATTATTTTTGTCACTCTTTTGTTAGATATCTTCTGATAGTAAAAACAAATAGCGATCAACATGAATGACGAAACCCCAGAAAACGGCAGCATGAAGGTCATAGACGGTGTGGAGCGTATTTTCTACGACGGTTATTGGATCAAGCGCTACCATGCCCCTGTGGATAACCTGTCCGATAAAAAACTGCTGATCCAATCCCTCACCCGCCGTCTGTTCAACCATATGGAGCATGGAATCAATATCCCTGGACGTCTGCTCGACAAGGTACGTACAGATTACGAGATTGAAACAGACCCCGCAAAGAAGCGGGTAAGAAGCGCGATGTTGGCTGGTGCGCTGTTTAATCGAGCGGCGGATATCTTTAATGAACTGGTCGAACTGGAAGCCTGTGGTGTTCATATAAAACCCGACAATGAGTTGATGCGAACCTGCGGCGAGTGCCTGCAGGAGGCGCTTGAACTCGGCAAGCTGGCGCGCCACCGAAATGGCGATGAAGGTATCGACGAACTATGGGGCGAACCGTTCAAAGCCTTTGTCATGTCGATCAAGGATTTCTACCAATCCCGCTATGTGAAGATCGCACTCACCATGCAGAATATCGATGAGGTCGCCGACCACATGATCGGATGCCTGCGCAACAACCATGCCCCCCAGGAGATGGAGTCGAAGGTCAGACACTATGCCTGTATGGCAAGACGAAAGTGCGAGATTCTCAGAACCGACTCCGACATCTTTGAAGCCTGGGTAGAATTTGTCGTCGCTGGAGAAGCCATAACCAACTCCACTGCCGAACAAGCAGCATCAATAACCAAGAAAGGCATCTTGGATGAATTCGATACCCGTTACATGCTGGAACAGGGTGTTGAACTGATCGCAGACATCACCCGCGCGAGAACATCGATGCCAAGCAGTACAAAGAAATACTTGTCTTTGTGCGAACAGTTCAAGAGCCGAAAACAGAGCAATGGGGTTAATTAATCTAACCTGTCTAATCAGATCAGCAGTCGATAAGGTGGATAGATTATTGAATAAAGGGTCTTATGTGAACAGCAGACCAATCGGTCAGCAGGAGACACGATTAACCCACAGACCCAATAGTTAATCCTGGCTGTGGTATTCTGCGACACTCTTAATTGAGTACCAGTTTATACCGATCATCAGTGACATAATCAGAATACCAAGCCACTCAAGACCACTTATCATCCCAACATCAAGAGTAAGAACAATCTGAGCAACAACCATTGTTATAGCGATATACTTTGTCATTTGTACGAGACTATTATCGGCTTTTGTCCAAGCGAGTGATAATAGATAAATCGTTATCAATCCGTAGCCAAATGCCATTGAAGCGGCAATAAACGGCAGTGCAGGCAACTGTTCAACTTGCAACATCATCAAGCCATAAAAGACGTATATCCCCGAGACGATAAAACTCAAAATACTCCATAGGATAATTGTCGGCTTACTCATATCTCACCACATTTAAAGAATAGGTTACTGCCTGACTCTCTTGAGACGGCAGGATCACAACTTGCCATCTACACTATACGCTCTCAGGATTACCGATAGCATTGATGGGGATCCTTAACACAGCATTTAAAAACTTAGTGTATAACTATAAGGCAATAAACTCCGGGACTGAATACACTGAGTTGATTGTTTATTGATTTAGCCATAACTTGCAAAAAAAAATCCAGCTTCAGAAGAAGCTGGATTCCCATCACAAGGTTTCGGAGGTTAGTTTAGGCTTGTTTGCGCCGACGGGATCTGTAACCCAGTCCAGCCAAACCGACACCAAACAGCGCCAGGGTTGAAGGCTCAGGCACATTCGTCACTTCAACCGCATCGAGAAAATTGCCGACAGTGCCGGCCGTCGGGGTGACTGAGGTAAAGGTCAAAGTAATTTCACTACCGGTACCCAGAAAACTGTCCGCAAAGTAGTTCCATTGGCCGGTAACATGATCATCAACGAGCTGATCCAGGATAGTACCACCGTCATCTTGCAAAGTGACTCGGAAGGCTTCTGAGCTGTTGCGTCTGGCACGATAGGCAAAACTGATGTCATACACTTCAGACAATACGGAATCGAAAGATTGATAAATGCTCCACGCGGTTCCATCGTAGGAGTGGGCATTCAATTCACCGTGCTGACTGCCCTGGTAAGAATCGACACCCAGAAAGCCGGAGGCCCAGACTTCAATATTGTCGCCCTGCCAACCCCCTGAGGGATCCGCCCCGTAGGTCCAGCCACTGGTAATACCAGGTGACTCAAAACCACCGTTGACAATTAAATTGCTGTGCGCAAACCCACTGACAGTCAGCAGACAAACTGCAGCAACACTTTGAAATCTATTCATTCGGTCATTACCCAAGTATCGATTGCTCTATTCCGGTAAATAAAGCAAATTCGCTGCCAATATTCATAACTTACTGTATTTACGAGTAACACTAGATACTAATAGGAAGATAATTACTAAATCGATTGGTTTTTTGGGCACTTCGTCTTTTAAGTGTAAAAAACTCCGACACTACCCGAGTGCCACCAATCCTCGTTTTCACAAAACCACGGCAGCCAGATCTGGCGGCTTCAAACAGAGGAGTGACTACCTGGAAGCGGGTCAGAGTTTGCAGCTCATCATGAGCGAAGAGAGCGCACATTCGCCATCTGGCACTCTCTACGCATTCGCTAAAGTGCCGCCCAATCAGGCGCTCTTTCGAGATCGATGCAACGGGGACGACCTTGCGGCCTGGCGTCTGTTTCTGAAACGCTTTCGATATTCGCCCATAGTCATGCCGATGGTGCGCTTGAATAGACGCCTGAAGGAACTGATATCCGTATAACCCACGCTGTTGGCAACCGTTTCGTGCGACTTGCCTGTACTCTCAAGCAGCCACTTGGCCCGGTCGACCCTTAGGTTTTGCAAACAGGCAATGGGTCCCTGACCCGTGGCACTTTTAAAGCGCCGGATCAGTGTCCTGTCACTGACATTCAGATGTGCGGCAAGCTCAGGAACCGGTTGAGGATCACTCAGGTTCTTCTGCATCAGTTCATGGGCCTTGGTCACCACCGGGTCATCATATTTACGCACGCTGCTGACACGAAAGGCGGCTTGCGAGTGCCGACTGCTGTCGAGCAACAGGTAACGGGCAGTCAAATGGGCAACCCGGCTATTGCTGAAACGTCGAATGACTTCCAGCATCAAGTCCTGATAGGAGGTGGAGGCACCCGCGCTGATAATGGTTCCATCGGCTACCAGCAACTCACTACTCTGCAATCGGATATCCGGATATCGGGCTGCAAACAGACCTTCCACAGGCCAACCAGTGGTGGCTTGCTTGTGCTCTAACAAACCAGCTTCGGCGACGAAAAAACTGCCGGTGCAACTGCTGGTGATCAAACTCTTCCCGGTGGCGAGGTTGGTCAGCCAGTTGACCAGCGGCCGGTTGTTTTCAAGGATGCTGACCAGGCGGGACTCATCGATGACTGACATGCCGGGAATGTAGACCACATCCACATGACGAATCCCCTTCAAGCTGCAATCCACCGCCTGCAACATACCATTGCCTGTTTTTACCGGCCGACCTGAGACGGAAACCACTTTCCACTCAAATCGGGGCAAGTGCTGTTTGCCCATCGCCTGAATGATCCGGTTGGCAGCATAGAGCATATCGATGGAGCCGGCGATGGCCGAAGCCATGCACTCTTCTATGACGACAACAGCGACGGAGACGGTCGTTTTCATGATGGCGAATATGGCATTAAAAATGTCATTTATGACTCTTACTGACACCCTAGTCCAGGGCTATATTTTTTTCAACACAGGCAATTTGCCCCGAGGAGAACGATGATGCCCCTATCGACCACACAAATTCTATCCGCACCCTACAAACGTAAAATCAAGCACAAGCGCACACCGATTCAGATTGCGTTCTCCGCCCTGACACGGGTATCGCCCTTTCTGGCCGGACGATTGGCCACAAGCCTCTGGTATCGCACCCAGCATCGTAGGGTGACAGTTGAAGAGCAACGGGTGCTGGAGCAGGCCACCACTGAAGTCAGAAAGTTTGCAAACAAGTCTGTCTGTATCTATCGATGGGGAGAGGGTGCGCCGGTCGTGCTGGCTCACGGCTGGAACGGCAATGCCGGACAGATGGCCTTTCTGGTGGAGGCACTGGTACGTCAGGGTTTCCAGGTCACGGCATTTGATGCACCTGGTCATGGCCACTCTTCCGGCAGCAGTACAGACATTCTGGAAATCAGCGATGTTATCAGTCAATTGCTGCACGAGTCCGGGGAAGATACGGCAGTCATTGCCCACTCTTTTGGCAGCATGTGCGCACTGCACGCAATTGCAAACGGTGCCTGTGCCAGCTCTGTGGTCTGCATTTCACCACCCAAGGATGTCACCACCCTATTGCAGCAGTTTATTAAAATCCTGGGAATGAACCCGGCGGTTGTCAATCAACTGAAGCGCCGTCTTGAGCAGCGATTTGGTGAAGAGATGTGGCACAGGTTATCCATACCGGAATGGGTTCGTGCTGCCGATATTCCAGGCCTGATCATTCATGACTCACGGGATCGATATATCCCGGTCTCCAACGGCAGAGCGGTACATGCCGCCTGGACGGGCAGTGAACTCCAGATAACCCGAGGGCTCGGTCATATGCGCATCTTGCAGAATGCCGAGGTAATCACAAGCATCGGACGTTTCTTGCTCAAATCCAGTCAGTAAATCAGGGAGTGGAGATAACCGGTTGCTCGTTGGGGCATTCAGGCGGTAGGACGTAGGGTACGGTATTCCGCACCCTACGAAACTTGATTTTCAATCAGAAGCTAGGACTATCTGATATTGATGACTGTCTGGGTTACCGCATCTGCGGTGGTAATCACCTGGGCATTCGCCTGGAAGTTACGTTGTGCCGTAATCAGATTCACCAACTGTTTGGCCAGATCCACATTGGAGTTTTCCAGCGCACCGGATTGAATCAGTCCATAACTACTGGTTCCCGCTTCACCGATCTGCACATCGCCGGAGGCGAAGGATTCCGCCCAACTGGTATCGCCGATCTGGCGCAAGCCCTGGGTGTTGGAAAAACGGGCAAGGGCGATCTTACCCAGAGGCTCCGATTGACCGTTGGTAAAACGGGCGAATACCACACCGGAATCATCCACATCCACACCACTGAGTCGGCCGGACGTAAATCCGTCCTGGGAAAGTTCATTGACTGCGAACCCGGAACCGAACTGGGAGGTAGAGCTGTAGTCGAAGGTCAATCCACTGATATCCGCTGCACCGCCACCCGGATTGAAGTCGTCGATGACTACATTACCCAGGGCATCCACGTCACCGGTGCTGACCGACAGTGCACCGGTGTCGGTGAACTGAACATCGGCAAAGGCATTACCACCCACGGTAACGTTAGTGCCATCAACAAAAGTGAAGGCGTTCCACTGGTTGTCCGCCACTTTGGCATAGAACATGGTGGCTGTATGAGCGGTGCCCAGTGAATCATAGATGGTGGTTGCGGTTGAGTGGTTGTAACTCAGAGGATCCGGCGGAAAGGTAAATGTTGCTGCGGTTGGATCCAGGGTCACTGCAGGAGGCTGTTCCGAAGCACTCAGATTGAGAGTCGCTTCGATACTGGATGAGGTTTGTGGTGTGCCGGAAACCACGGGCAGGTTGAGATCAATGGTTGAACCGGTATTGAACAAGCTACCTGTGGTTCCAATACGTGGAAAAATCTGTAACCTGGAGCCGGTCTGATCAACCACGTTACCGTCACGATCTACGGAGAATGCCCCGGCCCTTGTATAGGCCCGATCACCGGCTGAGTCTTCCATTACAAAGAAGCCTTCCCCATTGATTGCCATATCCAGATTGTTGGAGGTGAACTCGGTACTGCCCTGGGAGAACTGCTGCGCAACCCGGGTCACCCGTACACCGCGACCTGGCACCGAACTGCTCACATCACTGATCGAGTTGGCATAGATATCTGCAAACTCGGCGCGGGACTGTTTAAAACCAACGGTACTGGCGTTTGCGATATTGTGTCCGGTAACTTCCAGGTCGGTGGAAGCTGCATCCAGACCACTCAGCGCGATACGAAATGCCATCTTTTTTCTCCTGTCTATTCACTGAATGGACACCGCCCATCCAATCTAAAAACCTTCTACTTATTGAATCTGCACCACGTCATTCATGGAGATCTGCCCCAGGCCGTCCAGGTTGAGCTGGATTCCGCCTGAACCACCCAGATTGACGCTCTCCACCTGGGCCGATACCAATACGGTGGGAGCCATCTCGGCATCATCGACGCTGGCGCTTGCCGTGATCTGGTAGAAGCCGTCCCCCGCATAGTGACCGGCATCGTCATAACCGTCCCAGCTGAAGGAGAGATTACCTGCTTCATGGGTACCCAAAGGCAGCTCGCGTACCAGTTCGCCGGCACTGTTGGTAACCCGCAGGGTGATGTTGCTGGCCGAGGCCGGCAGCACCAGACTGCCCTGCACGGTCTCGCCTTCACTCAAAACACCAACATTGCTTTCAACCAGTACATCCCGGCCGACCAGACTGGCCGCCTGCAGGGCCTGGTTGGAGGTCAATGCGCCACGCAGATCGTTGAAGGAATCGTTGAGATCACCGATCCCGGATACGGTGGCAAATTGAGAGACCTGAGTAGCCATCTCAGAGTTTTCCATCGGCTTGAAAGGATCCTGATGGGTCAGCTCGGTGACGAGTAGATTCATAAAGTCTTCCAGGCCGAGTTGTCCCTGTTCGGACTGATTGTTGTCTGGCTCTCTGACCAGACCAATCTCTTCATATTGGTTGTAGGCGGATACGATGCCGGTTGTCATAGCGGTCTCCTTATTGACCCATACGCAGGGTGGCCAGCAGCAACTGCTTGGCGGAGTTCGCCACTTCCACATTGCTCTGGTAGGAACGGGAGGCTGAGAGCATATTCGCCATCTCTTCAACCATATTGACGTTGGAACGGAAGATATAACCCTCTTCATTGGCCAGCGGATGGTCCGGTGCATGCTCCTGAATCAGCGGCGCATCACTCTCCACCACACCGGCCATGCGGACACCATGGGCAACTGCATCCGGATTGAACTGATCGAGCATGGTCTGAAACACCGGCTGTCTGGCACGATAGGTCTCATCCAGACTGCTACTGACCGCATCCGCATTGGCCATGTTGCTGGCAACAAGATTCATGCGCAGTGTCTGGGCGCTCATGCCGGTTGCTGCGGTATCAAATATCTTGAAGATGGACATGACTATTCACCCTTCAGCGCTTTGCGAAGACCACTGATCTTGCTGTTGACGAAATTGAGACTGGTCTGATATTCGATGGCGTTGGTACCGAAGGCCGCATGCTCACGTTCGCTATTCACCGTATTGCCATCCAGCGAGGGCTGACTCGGCACGCGGTAGAGCAGTTGTGCCGGTGGCACGCTGCCTGACTCTGCCTGAATATGACCACTGCTGGTGGTGGCCATACGCATGCCATCACCCATCTGCTGTTGCAGCATGGCTTTGAAATCGATATCCCTCGCCTTGTAACCTGGGGTATCGGCATTGGCCAGATTGGCGGATAGGATCTCCGCTCTCTGGGAGCGTAGAACCAGGGCCCGCTCATGTATGCCGAAAAGGTTATCGAAATCCATCGGATACTCCACTGGATGAAATGACTCACTCAGCAAGTAGCAGGGAGCATGCCAACCGCCTTAAACGGCTAAAAACACAGATTTTCCAGAGTTTGAATGGGAGCACCTGCAGCCGACCGGGCTACCCAACGGCAACCGACTGCCGCAAAACGGCAAGCTTTGCCGTTGATTCATGCAACTGGTGAAACAAAAAATGGTTTGCTGGATAATTCGCAGAAAAGCGCTTGAGAGATGGAGCGCCCGTTGAGGCTAGCCTTTGAGCCGGTAGGAGATGCCTCCATGGCCCACTTTCATCTCAAACCGGTTGGTCAGCTGATTGATCGATTCGGTGGAACCGAGAAACAGATAGCCACCGGGATTGAGGATATCCGCCATCCTTTCAACGATGTCTTTTTTCAGCTCGTTTGAAAAATAGATCAATACGTTACGGCAGAAGATCACATCAAACCGGCCCATGGTGTGGAAACTGTCGGCCAGGTTCATCGGCTTGAAACTGACCCGCCGCTTGATCTCCGGTTTCACTTCCAGGCAGTCCCCTTTCGGATTGAAAAAGCGCTGCCGCTGCTCCTGGGTCAGTCCCCGTTCAACCGCCAGACCGCAATAGACCCCCGCCCGGGCTTCATCGAGGATCTTGCTGGAGATGTCGGTGGCCTGAATCTGAACCTGTCGAGCGCGTCCTTTTGCAGCCTGATACTCATCCGCAATCATGCTGATGTTGTAGGGTTCCTGACCGCTTGAACAGGCAGCGGACCAGATTCGGATGGAACCGCTCATCTGCTGATTCAGGTCCGGCAGAATGGTCTCCTTGAGCAGGATATAGTGACCGATATCGCGAAACCAGAAGGTCTCATTGGTGGTCATGGCGTCGATGACCTTTACCTTCAGACGGGAGTGTATCGGCGATTTGATCTGTTTCAGCAGCTCACCAAGGGAAGCGATGCCCGCCTCTTTCATTACACCGTTCAAGCGACTCGAGACCAGATACTCCTTGCCATTACCAAGCAGGATACCGCAAGCCTGCTGGAGAAAATCCTTGAATGCTTCATAGTCAGCAGACGAAATGGCCGCGTTTCGATTGTACATAACAGAAATTTTGGTTTTACCCTTACAGGTGTTTAATTTTTATGAAATTTCTTTCATTCGTTTGGTTACGGTACCAACCAGCTCATCGGGCATGAACTTGGCAAGAAACTGATTCGCTCCAACCTTCTTCACCATACTCTCATTAAACACACCACTCAGTGAAGAGTGGAGGATCACATACAGATCGGAAAGCTTGGGATTGTCACGAATCGCGCTCACCAGGGAGTATCCATCCATCTTCGGCATTTCGATATCCGAGATCACCATGGCCAGCCAGTCACTCACCTGACCCTCTTCCGACCAGGCTTCAAGGTGTGTCAGGGCATCACGGCCGTCCTTCGCCAGAATCGCTTCAAGCCCGATCTCTTCCAGCACCTTCTTGATCTGATTGCGGGCCACCATGGAATCATCCACCACCAGTACCTTGTAGGCCTCCAGATCAGCCCCTTCGGTATCGATCGGCTTAGTGATCTCCTCATCGATACCCAGCACTTCACTCAGCACCTTCTCAACATCGATGATCTCAACCAGGGTCCCCTCGATCTCGGTAACCGCGGTCATATAGCTGTTGCGGCCAACCCCCTGGGGCGGCGGCAGAATATCTTCCCAGTGAGTGTTGACGATCCGCTCCACACTGCCCACCAGAAAGGCCAGCAGACGGCGATTGTATTCCGTGATGATGATGAAATAGTCCGTGGCATTACCCATTTTGGGCCCACCGATGGCATGACAGAGATCCATCACCGGGATGTTGTTGCCCCTCAGCGAGGCCACACCACGGATATTCTCATGGGCACTCGGCAATGCGGTCAGGGGAGGACACTGCACAACCTCCTTCACTTTGAACACATTGATGCCAAAAACCTGACGCCCCGCAAGGCGAAACAGCAGGAGTTCAAGACGGTTTTGTCCGGCCAGTTTTGTCCTTTGGTCAACACTGTCTAACATTGACGCCATGGTTTGCCACCCTCAAATATGCAGATTTTGCTGAAATACAGTAATAAGTATGGCGGCTTATCAGCGTTGACCTTTAGGCCAGGTTGAGCGGCCGTTCTTTTCGGCACATTGTTTGCATTATTACGAGGGAACAGTATGGAGAAACCGAATGATCAACCCTTTCACGCTCGGCTCTGCGCTGCTGCTCGGCGTGCTGCTATCCGGTAGCTTATCGGGCCAGCCACTGAACGGCGAACACCAAGCCCACCAGGCGATAGCGGAGACGGCCAAAGCGTACCTGGAGACGACGCTGGTCCAGGATACGGCGGGGGCGACCGTAAAAATCACCCCACTGGATCACCGCCTCAAGCTGGCCCGCTGCGAAGCGCCACTGGAAGCGTTCAGTCCACCAGGTGGCGTCAAACTTGGCCGCACAACCGTGGGGATCCGCTGTCAGACACCCAATCCCTGGTCGATCTATATCTCAGCCAATGTCTCGATTGAGGCACCGGTGGTGGTTGCGGTTCGCGACCTGGCTCGGGGACAGGCGATCACCGGCCAGGATCTGAAGATCAAAATCTCCGATACCAGCCATCTGCTGAGAGGCTATTTCGAGACCATCGACGAAGTGGTCGGTCAGACTTCAAAACGCACCATTCGCCGCGGGCAGGTGGTTACACCATCCATGCTGGTGGTGAGAAAAACCATCAAACGGGGAGATCAGGTAACCATCGTGGCCGGAGCCGGCGGCATCCAGGTGCGGATGCAGGGCAAAGCCATGAAACAGGGTAATCCGGGTGATCTGATAACCGTTATGAACACCAAATCGAAAAAGCAGGTAGAGGCAAGAGTGGTATCGAAAGGTTTGGTGATGGTCGACTGAGGTATACAATCCACCCAATCAGGTGTAAAAAAACTGAAAACATGATTGGATTAATCCCTGCCCATGGCAGAATAGTCCAGATCCAGGTAACTGAGGTATCGCGATGCCCATTCAAATCAACAGTCTTTCAAGCCGTAGTCTGAAAGGTACGGGTAAAAGCGGCAAAGCAAAAGGCAGCGGCAAGGCACAAGGTGGTAAAGGGACAACCGCCACCTCAACCACCGGTGGAGGCGACAGCCTGAATATCACTGGAGATGCGGGCAAACTTCAGGAGCTCGAAGGGCGCATTGCCAATATGCCGATCGTCGATGCACAGAAAGTCGAAGCCGTGCAGCAGGCACTGGCCAATGGCAGCTTTACCATCGATCCCCAGACCTGCGCCGACAAAATGTTGGCGATGGAACTTTCACTGCACTAGGGACCGTTAGCACGCATCATGATCAATCCACAACAGCAGATGAGCTTCGTCAGAATCGTACAGACAGAAGCTGAACTTTCTCAGCAGCTGCTCAACCTGCTGCGCCAGGAGTTTGAACTGCTGAAATCCCCCCCGTCGAAAAAGCTGGAAGAGCTGCTGGCACAAAAACAACAGCAACTGCAGCAGATCGAACAGAGCGTCTTGCAACACAACCAGCTGCTCGCATCGCTGGGTTTTGATCCGGACCGCAAAGGAACGGAGGCTTTTATTCAGCAATGCCCGGACAATCCGCAACTGCAGGAACAGTGGCGCCAGCTCACCTCCCTGCTTGAGGAGTGCCAGAAGCAGAATGAGATCAACGGCGGAGCAGTCCAGCTGAACCAGCATCAGGTTGCCCACGCCCTGGATGTTCTGAGGGGATTTGCAGACAGCGACAAGACCTATGGCCCTGGGGGGGAATCCAGGCCGACCAGCAGCTCAAAATCACTGGGAAAAGCCTAAAAATATTGCATCACCTGCCTGGTGTGGCGTATAAAGCACACTGTAATAGTGAGTTTTTTGGATGTCACCAGGGAATGTTAGGTTGGCCCATGCAATTGCGGCCACTTCACATCAAGTGATTGAACAGTGATGATGACAAAACACAGCCTCCTCCGCCTGATCTCTGTATTTGCCCTTCTGCTGATCGTGTCCGATGCCTTTGCCATCGAACTGCGACACAGGTTCAGCTTCACCGGTAGCGGTGGTGAAACGGGCAGCGGTTCTTTCACCTGGGATGATACGGTCGTGGCCGATGGCAATCCGCTGCCGTTGGGTAACCTGATTTCCGGTACCTTGACCATCACCGGTGGCGCCACCCCTGGTGGATCCCAGACCTTCCTGTTGGCTGACTGGACGAATGTGATTTTCACCAACACACCCAATTTCGGCGGCGATTTGAACATTGCCGGCAACAATGGCACTGCCACACTGACAACCCTGATTCCCTATACGGCACTGGCCTCCGACGGAGGCGCCTGGACCACCACCCTGACCTTCACGCCAGGCGCAACAACGGTCGCCAACCCGATTGCCGTACCACTCCTGGATCTACCGGGACTGATCTTAATTGTGCTGGTGATTGGCTTAGTCGGATTGTGGCAGCTGAATCGTCAGCAACCGGCAAACTGAAACGGTTCAAGCACTCTCCGGCAGTTCACTCGGGCGAAATACCCAACGCCTCAAGCAGCCCCAGATCTTCCGGCCGATCCAGGTCTTGCAGCAACGGCAGTTCCCGCCAATTCCAGCCAAGCTGTCGCATCGCCTCCCTGGTGGTTTCAGCCACCTCGGCCTCACCCCAGCGGTGGCCTCTAAAAAGGGACAAGGGCGTGGACTTCAATCCCAACAGGACATAACCTCCATCCTGAGCCGGGCCAATTACCCCGTCGTAGGACTCCAGCCAGACAAAGGCTTGCTGCAGATGAGCCGACGTCAAAGCCGGACAATCAACGCCCACCAGGACAACCTGTTGATAGCTCTGTAAGGCGCTGCGGGCAGCATGCATCATCCGTTCGCCCAGATCCTCCCCCTGCTGGAGAAACAGACTCAGGGCAGGCTTACCCTGCCACTGCCGGGTCGTAGGGTGGTCCATTGAGGGGGTCAGCCAGAGTTGAATCGAATAATCGGTCTCGGTTGTCAACCAGGCAAGCTGGCGATCCAGCAGCCGGCGATAGAGATTCGCCGCACCCTCTGCACCAAGCGCCGGTATCAAACGGGTTTTTACCTTGCCCGCTTCAGGCAGCTTGGTGAAAATGAGTACCGCTCTGGATGGTTTGGCCATCACGGATCAGTGCCTATGGTTGCGGTAGAATTCCGCCAGACGTGGTGGCGTGACACCCGCCCAATAGGCAAGACGCAAACCCCACATCAAAATAATGGTCGAGACAACGCCACCGGACTCCCAGCGACGGCTCGAAGTGATCAACTGCTGTTTCAAACAGCGGGGTGCCGCATGGCGTTTCAGGCGACGGCTGATCTCCACGTCCTCCATCAATGGCTGGAGGGGAAATCCACCGATTTTTTGAAACAACTTTCGATGAATAAAGATGCCCTGATCCCCGGTTGCGATACCGGTAACTCTTGAACGCCAGTTCATCATTCGCTCCACCACCCTTAGCAGAGTTTGGCGGCCACTGAGGCGGATATCGAATCGTCCCCACAGTGACTCATCGACCGGCGGTGCGAGCATCGGTTGTTCTGCACCCGGAGTAAGCTGTGTGTCTGCATGAAGAAACCAGAGCAGCTCTCCCGTTGCAATCGCGGCACCGCAATTCATCTGTTGTGCTCGACCAGGCTCTGACACCAGCAAGTGGTCGACCCAGGTCTGCAGGGATCGATCCGGAGCCGGTTCACTTCCACCGTCCACCAGAATCAGTTCATGCCCCTGATGCCGCAGGTACTGCAGCGCCTGCAGCAGATCGATCAGCATCTCTCCCTCATTGAGGCAGGGAATCACTATGCTCAGTTGTGCCGACACGGCTGCTCTACGCTCCTTGAATCCTCAACCGAAGGTGGATCGGTCAATCCCCCAATGCACCTCCACAACTGCTGCCCTGCCCGGCCGTGCAGCCATAGCAGTGCTCCGCCACCTGAATATCAACGCCGTTGAGGTCCAGTTCAAACAGATCACGCAAGTGGGGTTTGAACGACTTATCGGTCTTCAGGTGGATCTTCAACATCTGATTGAAATCGCAGTCATAGAGATAACCTTGCCAATCAACGCTCAACAGGGTTCGGCACATCACACTCTGCAGATTGTCAGCCTGATAGGCACCGCGCAACAGTGTCATGTATTCACCGAACTGCCCTTTCGACTGCAGCAAGCTGCCGAATCGCTGGATCGGCATATTGGTGATGGTGAACAGTTGATCGAAGTGGACACCAAAGCGTTGTTCCAACTCCCGTTGGTAATCCGCCTGCAGTGGTCCTTGCGGAGGAGGCAGTGACGGCCCCTGAGGATTGTAGACCAGATTCAGGGTCAGCTTGCTGTCACTCATACCATAGCCCAGGCTATTGAGTTTTTTCAGCGACTTGATACTTTGGACATAACTCCCTTTGCCCCGCTGTTGATCCACATTCTCTTCCAGATAACAGGGTAGAGACGCGACCACTTCAACCTGGTGATCTGCGAGAAATTCAGGCAGATCCTGATACCCCTCCTCCTGCATGATGACCAGATTACTCCGATCGATCACATGCACATCCATAGCCCGCGCCTGCTCTACCAGATAGCGGAAGTGGGGATTCATCTCCGGAGCGCCACCGGTCAGATCGAGACGTTTCAGCCCCTGGCTGCGTAGAAACCTGAGCACATCGTCCACCGTCTCACGACTCATCATCTCGGTACGCTTGGGCCCCGCATTGACATGACAATGGACACAGGAGAGGTTGCAGAGAAAACCCAGATTGACCTGCAGGGTCTCCAGCCTCTCCCGTTGTATATTCGGGAAGGTCGTAGGATGGAGTAGATGGACTGTATCTAACATGTTTAATCACCGCATTATTATATCTTTATCCAATAGACAGCTGGATCAACCATCAGTGCTATCAGTTCTATACGTATGGTTTTCCGGTTTGGATGCAATTTTAACGAAAACTCATCAAATTCCACCCTCAATCTTGCCATGGATTGTCTCAACAGAAGGGTTTATCAGAACCTGCTATGGATCATCAAGTAGATTAGGGAAGACTATCTGGAGCGATGCGTCTGCAGTTTTAAAACCGCTCAAAACAGCGTACCATTTCGCTTCCCATGCAGGGAAATACTAACCTAGGACCTTTGAGCCGCATACCAATCTAAGCGGCCCTGGTAACTTGAAGATCCGGATACTTATAGCCTGGTTAGCAATCAGCATATGCCCTCGTAGCTCAGCAGGATAGAGCAATCGCCTCCTAAGCGATAGGTCACAGGTTCGACTCCTGTCGAGGGCGCCATACCACCGAGGGTGCTTACCGGGCACATAGGTAACACTTTATTCCGAGGACATAGGTAACAGTTTTGGAGCAAATGGGTTATGACCCACAGGCTCTACTC
>JAEPDS010000042.1 GCA_016842065.1 Candidatus Thiodiazotropha sp. 'RUGA' | reverse complement strand
GTCACCAGGGGTGAGTTGATGCCCTCCTGGGCACGGGAATAGAGGATCGCGAGAGACATGGCTTCCTTGCATGGTGTAGCGGGTCGATGGTTCCGGTATCGACGTTACAAAAATGGTGCGTAAACTGTTTCCAACACTCCCTGCCAGTCTGGCTGGGTGACTCAATCGGGCAATTCAGCGCTGTTGTTCTTCCAACGCTTTGACCTGTTCCTCCAGGCGTTTCAGCTTCTCCCGTGTGCGGGATAAGACAGCGGCCTGAACCTCGAACTCCTCCCGGCTGACCAGGTCGAGCTTGGCCAGCCCGGATTCCAGCCCGGCACGTAGGTTCTTCATCACATCCCCCTGCATGCTTTGAATGCCTGCGGGCAGGGTGTTTGAGAGCCGTTGGGCCAGATCGTCAATCAGTTTTGAATCTATCATGCAGCAGACAATAGCCAGTGTTGATCCGCTTGTCCAGAGGACCTCTGAATCGGATTTAGTGTCGCTTTATTGCAACGGTTTTGATCTGTGTGGCTCTGACGAGACGCTATTGTGAACCCGCTCCCAGTTTGAATTATTTGCACCGCTTTGGTGCACCAGAGCAGTGCATGCCCGCTTTTTGTGAATCCAAATAAGGCATAGCTTATTTATCTGGCTGTAACAAAAAAGTGATATTTCTGAAATTTCTCTTGTTAAACAATGTATTGCAATGGTTGGCACGAAGTCTGATATGTAATTGTCACATTCGGCTTATCACATGAAATAGCTGAACCCAATATTTCAACTTTGTCATGATCGTTTAGTAGAGGAATTGAAAACCATGAAAATGAACAAAATCGCGCTGGCCTGTGGTGTTGCTTTGCTGGGGCTCTCATCTGTCGCCGCCGCTGAAATCAGTGCCAACATCGGTGTCACCAGTAACTACGTCTGGCGTGGTCTGACCCAGTCTGCCAACAGTACCGCTTTCTCCGGTGGTGTTGACTATGCTCACGATAGCGGCATCTATGCCGGTACCTGGATCTCAGAGGCTTGGGATGATTACGAGTTGGATTTCTATGGCGGTTATGGCGGTGAAATCGCTGGCGTCAGCTATGATGCCGGTCTGATCTACTACTCCTACTCAAGTGATTCAGAGTCTGACTTTGCTGAAGTCAATGCCAACGTGGGATGGAATTTCCTCTCAGCTGGTGTTGCCTATGTGATCTCTGCGGAAGATGCCGTGGAAGCAGTTGAAGAGGATCTCTATTTCTACATCGGCGGTAGCTTCGATCTTCCCGAAGACTTCTCGATCGGCCTGACCGTTGGTTTTGTCGAGCCTGATGGCGATGATGATGCCGATGCGGATGACTACACCCACTATCAGATCGACGTGAGCAAGTCAGCCGGTGACTTCGGTGATGTGACCTTCAGTCTCTCTGACACCGACCTGGATGATACCGATGCTCCGGGTGAAGACTCCGATATGCGTTTCTTCGTCTCTTATTCAAAAGAGTTCTAAGTGACCTTTTTTCGTGACTAATCATATGTCCGCCTACGGGCGGACTCGATAACTGAGGAGTAACAGCATGAAAATGATTTCCGCAATCATCAAGCCATTCAAGCTTGATGATGTCAGAGAAGCGCTCTCTGATGTCGGTGTGGCTGGCATAACTGTCACCGAGGTGAAGGGATTTGGACGGCAGAAGGGTCATACCGAACTCTACCGTGGCGCCGAGTACGTGGTCGATTTTCTGCCCAAAATCAAAGTTGAGATCGCGGTGGATGACAGCATTGTCGACCAGGTTGTCGAGGCCATTACCAATGCCTCCAAGACCGGCAAGATTGGTGACGGCAAGATCTTTGTCACCGCGCTGGAACAGGTGGTCCGTGTGCGTACTGGTGAAACCGGTTCTGAAGCACTGTAACCGATTTGTAACTACTTTCTGGAGAGTATCGTGGAAGCGATTACACATTTAAGCTACGCGCTGGACACCTTCTATTTTCTGGTGTCAGGCGCACTCGTAATGTGGATGGCAGCAGGTTTCGCCATGCTCGAGGCCGGTCTGGTCCGAGCTAAGAATACTGCTGAAATCCTTACCAAAAACGTCGCCCTGTTTGCCATCGCCTGTATCATGTACATGCTGATGGGCTACAACATCATGTATCCGGCTGACGGCAATGGCATCATCCCTGCACTGGATCTGAGCTTCATGTTCGGCGGTGACAACAGTGTCGAAGACGTACTGGCCAGCAATGGCGATACCTACTATTCCGGTATGTCAGACTTCTTCTTCCAGGTGGTCTTCGTGGCTACCGCCATGTCGATCGTCTCCGGTGCCGTGGCTGAGCGTATGAAGCTGTGGGCATTCCTGGTCTTCGCTGTAGCCATGACCGGTGTGATCTATCCCCTGCAGGGCTACTGGAAGTGGGGCGGCGGTTTCCTGGATGCGGCTGGCTTCAATGACTTTGCTGGTTCCGGTGTGGTGCATCTGTGTGGTGCTGCTGCCGCTCTGGCCGGTGTCATCCTGCTCGGCGCTCGTAAGGGTAAATACTCCGCTGACGGTCGGGTAAACGCCATTCCTGGCGCCAACATGCCGCTGGCAACTCTGGGTACCTTCATCCTCTGGTTGGGCTGGTTCGGCTTCAACGGTGGATCCGAACTGAAAGTCTCTGATATCGGTGAGGCCAATGCGGTTGCTGCGGTATTCGTCAACACCAATGCGGCGGCTGCCGGTGGTGTGATTGCTGCTCTGCTGACCGCCCGCGCTCTGTTCGGTAAGGCTGATCTGACCATGGCATTGAATGGTGCGCTGGCCGGCCTGGTGGCGATCACAGCTGAACCTTTGGCACCGACGCCACTCTGGGCAACCATTGTTGGCGCCATCGGCGGTATCCTGGTGGTCTTCTCCATCATTACCATGGATAAGATCAAGATCGACGATCCTGTTGGTGCGATCTCGGTGCATGGTGTGGTTGGCATGTGGGGCCTGATTGCCGTGCCTTTCTCCAATACCGATGCCGCATTCGGTGCACAGTTCCTGGGACTTGGCGTCATCTTCGCCTGGACTTTCATCGCCAGCTTCATCGTATGGCTGGTCCTCAAAGTGATCATGGGTATCCGTGTGAGCGAAGAGGAGGAGTACGAAGGCGTCGACCTCGGGGAATGTGGCATGGAAGCCTATCCGGAATTCACGGGTAATCGGGGGTCCGGACTCTGATCTCATCTTGATGGGATTGACTACACAAAGGGCGCTTCGGCGCCCTTTTTTATTCAGTCCGCGAATGAACGCCAATAAACGCAAATAAGGATTTTTGTTCCTGCTGTATGGTCTGCTGGCATTAATTCGACCGGCTTGGTGTGACCAGGCTTACATATTGTTCTGGGCGTTATTTTGTTAGTCTATTTAAATAACAGCTGTTGAATCAGCTTTTGCAGGACTTATATCTTGATCAAGGAATTGACAATGAAATATCTATTACGGGTGATGCTGCTCAGTGCCATCTTTTCTCAGAGCCTCTATGCGGGTGTCTATAAATGGACCGATGAGCATGGGCGGGTGCACTTCAGCGATCGCCCGGTTTCCGAATCATCCACCGAGGTGAAGATCAAGCAGACCCCCTCCTCCGGTTCCTCTACGGAATCGCCTCAGCAACGACAGCAAAAGATGAGAAAAATGCTTGATGCATTTGAAGAGGAGCGCGGCGAGAAGAAGGAGGCCAAGCAGAAAGCAAAACAAGAGCGGGAAAAAAGAAAGAAAAAGTGCATCTATGCGAAAGACCGCTATAACTCACATATCCGCGCATCCGGTATCTACAACTATAAGAAAGACGGGCAGAAAAGTTATCTCAGCGATGCCGAGCGTAAAAGCCACATGCAGCGGTTGAAGGCGGATGTTGATCGCTGGTGCAAGTAGTGACTGAACGTTTTTTCCGGCTCAAAGGGCTACTTGAATGGACCCAGTATGTCTTCCCCTTGGATCGATCAGGGAGAGATCCTAAATATCGCCGGATTATTAGCATTTAAAAGTAAATATTACGCATTTTCCCCGGTGTTTTATTCACCTTCATTATTGAACGCCATCATATATTATTAATATTCATAGGCTGACAAAGCGCTCTGCAGGGCTGAACGGATTTTCAGCTTGTATTACACAAGAAGATAATTGTTGCAGCTCTAACACGTCTGCTTGTTTTGGCTCAAAGCTTTGCTGGCTGACAAAAACAATCGAAACCTGCAAGGAGACAAGCGATGGAAAAAGCCGATCTGCCCGACCTGGGGGATAAAGGTAACCAGCAGCACTATGGTAGAAAAAAATATCCTCAAAGAGGTACCTCAGGCCTGGCCGTTGCCTATGTGCAGAATCTGCTCAACGCACGAATGCCCCCTCCACCACTCTGGGTCGATGGCATCTTTGGTCCGAAGACCGATAGTCGGGTCAGGCAGTATCAGGCAAGTCGACGATTGGCCGTCGATGGCATCGTCGGTCCCATGACACTGGCTAGCCTGGAGGCGGGTCCGCCTGCAATCCGTAAACGACCAGGTGCGGCAAGTATGGTAGTGCCAGCAACCGGGGGAGTTTAAAAGTGCGGCATTAGTTGGTTCACTCGTGGAGCCAGCCTGACAATCAGAAAAACGAAAAGGTACGACCGAGATATAGGTAGTTTTCGGTGCGACCATTTTCTGCAAAACCTTTTGCCAGATATATCGGGCCAAGCGGTGAATCCATTGATAGGGTGATGCTGCCTGCCGTTCTTAGGGTATCAAAGGCGATATCATCCCGGTCATCCCAGACATTTCCAGCCTCGAGCGAGATTCCTGCATAGACCGGTATTTTCAAAACCGAGCGACTGTCACCCAGTTCCCGTAAATAGATGAAGCGAATGAGTCCGGCGTAACGGCCGGCAAGTTCCGATTCATGATAGCCGGAGAGATTGAACAGTCCGCCGATAGAAAATCCATTATTTACCGGTTCATCTGTATTGGTCACACCAGCAGCGCCAGCCCACAGCATTAAGGTGTTCTTATTCCAGGTATTCGCCCACAGGCCATTGATATTGAATGTGTCATACTCTTGCTCTGCCCCAAGCTCATCCCTGCTGGCAGACCAGGAGAGGTTCGCCATCAGCCCGTCACGGGGAAAATTAATGCTATCCAGTTGATCGTAAGTAAAGGTTACCACCCAGGTGCCGAATTTGATGTCTTCCGATGAGGTCGAGAGATCGCCTATATATGGGCTTACATCACCTGAGCCTGCATAAGCGCCAATCTCGAGTTGGCCCCAATTGCCAAATTGACGTCCACCCGCTAGTAGGAAATTGGAATAATTAACATTCAGGTCAACCACCTGGCGACCGGATTCAAATACCCCGGCATGGGTTTCGTAATAGCCAAGTAAAGATCGAAAATAGTATCTGAGATGGTTGTCTATGGGTTGGTACAGTTCTGTGGTGATCCGTTGATCATGGCCTATCTGCAATTCTGTACGCCATTCGCCGCCCATGCTGTTGATGGGTGTCATCGTATGGCTTGAGGCAAGATTGAAAGTTCCCGATCCATCAAAATTGGTCTCCATATTGAGGCCGAATCTTAAGTAGTTGGGCCCCCACTCCTTCTCTGTTGCACGAATCTTCAGTTCGTTTTCTTGTTCCTTCTGAAGAAGATTGTAATCAACCCGTTCAAAGATATTCATGCCATACAGCTGATTGATCTCCTCCTCCAGTTTCGCAAGATCGAGTTTGTTACCCTTGCTTGCTGAGATGTTTGCTTGCAGTATGTCAGTGCTCAGTGGAGACTGGTTATCGAAGCTGATCTGGTCGATAGCCGGTGTTACTTTCTCTCTTTGCCGTATTGAGGCCAGATGCGCAGCGTACTGCTCTTCGGTTATAGAGAGTTGTGCCAGTTGCTGAGCCATTTGGTTTGCTGCAGTAACGCCGTTGTCGATCATTTCAGCGGAGCGCCAGAAGTCAGTTGACGAGTGGTTGCCGAGATCCGGCTTTATCAGAATGTCTTTGACGCTGAGTTTTTCCAGTTGCTGTTGCGTATTGCTCAGTATGGTAAAGCCCATGATCTGATTAAGTATGCTCAAAGGAGATGATAGTCCTTCCCGGCTTTGCGGCGCACTAGAGAGATCAACCACGATCAATATGTCGGCGCCCAGATCAAGGGCTTGTTGAACCGGCAGGTTATTGGCGAACCCGCCGTCGACCAGTAACTGGCCGTGCCAATCGACTGGTGCGAAAACACCAGGGATCGCCATGCTTGCAAGCATGGCGGTGGAGAGACTTCCGTTCGCCAGAGTGACCGCTTCACCGGTCTCTATATCGGCACCAACGGCACGAAACCGGATTGGCAGAAGATCGAAATCCTCAGGCGCAAGCAGAGTCAATGATTTGAGTCTGAGTCCAAGTTGCTGACCCTGTAGCAGCCCTTTCGGGATGACCAGGTTCCAGTCCTTAATGCCTGCTTCCTGTTTGATGAGGAAGTCGTAATCATCCGTTTTACGGCGAAAGCTCCGATTCTGTCTGGGTGGTTGATCTTGAAATGAGGCTTCCCAGTCGGTTTCAGCTAGTAGTTGTTCAATCTCCTCCAGCGTATAGCCATAGGCATACATGCCACCTACGATGGCCCCCATGCTGGTGCCGGTTATCACATCGATGGGGATGCGGAGTGATTCGATTACTTTCAGTACCCCGATATGCGAAGCTCCCCGTGCGCCGCCACCGCTTAGCACCAGCCCGATTACCGGGCGGTCGATTGGTTGGGTTGTTGCAGTTGCCGCACTCGCCTGAAGTCCAACACCAAACAGCAAGATTAGACAGGCGATGACTTTTGTCGTCGAAATGGATGCACGGGTCGTGGAGGTGATTAGGCGCACTGCATTATTTTCGGTCAGTTTCAGGTTTCCCTCTGTGAAATGCCTTGCATCTTGAATGGGATGCGCTCCAGTGCTAGTGACGGCATTTAAACTCTGATCCCTCATGCAAACGGGTCAGAAACTATCGGATTGTTGGATACTCTCTTTCTTGCCGGGGTAATCCGCTCTGTTTATTGTAGCGGTATTGTTCAACCCGGTGCCAGAGCGGATGAGTTTGAGCCGAGCCTGTGTGGTTGGGCAGGTATTGCCTGGGAATTGGAAGGTTGGGAGGGGCTGTGTAGCCCCTCGCGAGAGATTAACAGATCAGTGCACGCTGCCAAATGAGAGATCGAGTGAGTAGGGTGGCAGGGGAATGCCGGCAATCTTGCAGGCTTGAACAACCGGACCTCTTGGGAAGAGGCTATAGAGGTATTTCTTGCCACCCCGCTCTTTTACCTGTCCGGTCATGGCTTTGAGTACCAGTCTGGCACTGCAGGTGGCGCCATTCTCTTCACAGTGGCTGCGTAGGAAGTGGATCACTTCCCAATGGGCATCGGTCAGTTCGATGCTCTCTTCGGCGGCAAGCTCAATGGCTCTTTGCTCAGTCCAATCCTCGAAGCCTTCGGGTGTATTGCTGTTCTCCACAGCCATAGGATTCATCTCGGGCATTGGTATTCTCCAGTGGTGGTGGTTGTATTTTTAGTGGTCGTTTTATTGGGTTTTTTTGTGCCCCACGAAATTAAAGATAGATCAGATCTGAATAAAGACCAAGAAAAATAGTAAGGAATGTTGTCGAGGCTTGGAAAATCCTCCTGTAGAGGCGACAAAGCAGCCTGTTTTCCGCTAATATGAGCAGCCTGGATCGTCACTAAAGATCAAAATTTCACAGGATTAACAATAAGTTATGTCAGATAAGCCGCCATTTGTTCTGGTTGATGGATCATCCTACCTGTTTCGCGCCTACCACGCCCTACCGGACCTCAGTAACTCACAGGGGGAGCCGACAGGAGCGATTGTCGGGGTGCTCAACATGCTGCGTCGTCTGATCGGTGATTATCAGCCGCACTATATGGCGGTGGTCTTCGACGCCCCTGGAGGCAGCTTCCGCAATCAGCTCTATCCGGAGTACAAGGCCAACCGGCCACCGATGCCGGAAGATCTGCGCTGCCAGATCGAACCCCTGCATGAAATCGTGCAGGCCATGGGACTGCCACTGGTAATGGTGGCTGGGGTGGAGGCGGATGATGTGATCGGCACCCTGGCTGTGCAGGCGACGGAGGTGGGAATGGAGACGGTGATCTCCACCGGAGACAAGGATATGGCTCAGCTGGTCAATCCCTCGGTCAGCCTGGTCAACACCATGTCCGAGACCACCACGGATGAGCAGGGAGTCGTGGATAAATTTGGTGTCAGGCCTGACCAGATCATCGATTACCTGGCCCTGGTGGGGGACAGTGCGGACAATATCCCGGGTGTGCCGAAGTGTGGTCCGAAAACCGCGGCAAAATGGCTTAAAAGCTACGAAACACTCGATGACCTGATCACTCATGCGGATGAAATTGGCGGAAAAATCGGTGAAAATCTCCGATCTAGCCTGGAAAAGCTGCCATTGTCGAGAGAGTTGGCGACAATCAAACTGGATGTGGCGCTCGATCAGGCTCCAACAGACCACAGCATCGGCAAACAGAACACAGATCTGCTCAGAAGCCATTTTCAGCGCATGGAGTCCAGCCGCTTGCTGGCAAGCCTGGAGGAAGCGGGGCAGGAGGTGCCACAGGCGGAGCCGGAAGCCGCTGTCGAGACCGATTATCAGACCCTCCTCAGCCAGGCGGAGCTGCTCAAATGGGTAGAACGTCTGAGATCGAGCGAACTGTTCGCGTTTGACACGGAGACTACCAGTCTCGACTACATGCAGGCCGAGTTGGTGGGCCTCTCCTTTGCCATTTCAGCAGGAGAGGCGGCCTATGTACCGCTCGCCCACGACTATCCGGGGGCCCCTGAACAGCTCCCTCTGGAGTGGGTGTTGCAGCAGTTCAAACCACTGCTGGAAGATCCTGAGCAGAAAAAAGTGGGTCAGAATCTGAAATACGATATGAGCGTGCTGGCCCGCTATGGCATCCAGATGCGGGGTATCGCGTTTGACACCATGTTGGAGTCCTATGTGCTCGATTCCACCGCAACCCGCCATGACATGGATTCGTTGGCGAAAAACTATCTGAATCACGCCACAATCCATTTTGAGGATATTGCCGGAAAGGGCAAAAAGCAGCTCACCTTCAATCAGATCGAGCTGGATCAAGCCTCACCGTATGCGGCAGAAGATGCGGATATAACCTTACGACTGCATCAGAAACTCTGGCCAAAGCTTGAAAGTGAGTCTTCACTAACAAAACTCTTCAATGAGCTGGAGGTGGCACTGGTGCCGGTACTCTCACGCATTGAACGTAACGGGGTCAGCATCGATAGCACGATGCTGCGCGAGCAGAGTGACGCCTTTGCCCGGCAGCTGCATGAGCTGGAGCAGCAGGCCTACACTCTGGCTGGGCACAACTTCAATCTGGGTTCGCCAAAGCAGATTGGTGAGGTCTTTTTCAATGAGCTGCAGCTGCCGGTGATCAGTAAAACCCCAAAAGGGGCTCCGTCCACTGCCGAGTCGGTGTTGGTTGAACTGGCCCATCAGGGGCATGAACTGCCGTCGGTGATCCTGCAACATCGGGGATTGGCGAAACTGAAATCCACCTACACCGATAAGCTACCCGAGATGGTAAATCCCACAACGGGTCGGGTGCATACCTCCTACCATCAGGCTGTCGCTGCCACCGGCAGACTCTCTTCGACCGATCCGAATCTGCAGAATATCCCGATTCGCAGCGAGGAGGGGCGTCGAATCCGGCAGGCCTTTGTACCCCAGGCCGGTTGGAAGATGGTGGCGGCCGACTATTCCCAGATTGAACTGCGCATCATGGCCCATCTGTCACAGGACCAGGGGCTGTTAAAGGCCTTCTCAGAGGGTAAGGATATCCACACCGCCACGGCGGCAGAGGTTTTCGGCGCCGACCTGGAAGCGGTGAGTTCAGATCAGCGCCGTTCAGCCAAAGCGATCAATTTCGGCTTGATCTACGGTATGTCGGCCTTCGGACTGGCGCGTCAGCTGGGTATCGAGCGCAAGGCGGCCCAGGAGTATGTCGACCTCTATTTCGATCGTTACCCCGGAGTGGCTGAATTTATGGATCGAATCCGTGAGCAGGCCCATCAACAGGGATATGTGGAGACCCTGTTCGGTCGTCGCCTCTATCTGCCCGATATCAACGCCCGCAATCACCAGCGTCGCACAGCAGCTGAACGCACGGCCATCAATGCGCCCATGCAGGGCACCGCCGCAGATATCATCAAGCGGGCCATGCTCTCGGTCGACGAGTGGATTGAAGGAGAGAAGCCGCCGTTGCAGATGTTGATGCAGGTACACGATGAATTGGTCTTCGAGGTCGAACCGGAGTATCTGGACGAAGCCAAGCGTGTGTTGACGGAGCGTATGGAGGGGGCGGCGAAACTCGATGTGCCGCTGCTGGTGGAAGTTGGCGTAGGTGACAACTGGGACCAGGCCCATTGAGGGAATTGTAAAATAGTTGACTATCTTGCTGAACTTTTTCCCGGCCGCCCAGTCAGAGAATCTGTAAGTCGTACGGCACGGGTCGCTTTCCTCCCTTTGCGACCCACCCCTTCCCGGTGACCCCATCCGGGAAGATCCGGCCCCATCAGTCTCTCCCCTTAGGCTGATGGGGCCACTTTTTTTCTGCTCCCGATTTTCTTCGTCCCCACACGGGCAGGATTGCTATTTTTCCAAAACACACTCTTTATTGGGTATTTGCTTGCAACGTATGTGTGCGATGTGGAACGCTCCCTGTGAAATCCTAAATCAGTGCATGAGTCTTGAAATCAGTGACTGTTCTGGGAGGGCGGTATGAGTGAGGTCGACTGCATCAGCCTGTAGTCTTAGTGCCACATCGGCCAGAATGACAACGGGTAGCACCACATTATGCCCCCATGGTTTGGTACTGAATTCCGTTAGCCAGTCTATTACCGACTGATTCTGTTTGGAGACCAGCAACGATTCAATATTGTGCAGTACCGTGGGTCCTGCCTGGATTGTCTTGAATAGAGTGCGGTCGAGTTCAGCGAGGGTCAGCTCCGCGGCCTTCATGCCAAGAGGCGCCATCTCGGCCTCGCGATAGTCGTAAAACGAATAGTTCAGTTCATGAGCCAGGGTTTTGAGTAGATCGGGACGATATTCGGGAAAGGCGACAATCAATCCATACCACTCTTTTTTCTTGGCTAACTGTTTAGCGATAATTTTAATCCAGTGTTCCATGTAACGATCCGTTATCTATTCAGGGTTTCCAGCATTTGCTCTTGTATGCAGACAGGGAACAAACCGATTGATCTCAATTTCACGCTTAGAACTCTCCGGTAGCGCCCGCTGTCATCACCGCAAGCATCGCTTGGTTGACTCGAATTGCGATGGTCTGCAATTCAGGGGAGAGGGAGGCGCTGTTGATCAACATGTCCAGGTTGAGCATATAGAGCCAGGCCTTGCCATTCTGGTCCTCCACCAAAGATATACGGCATGGCATATAGGCGGAGTAGAGAGGATCACTGATAACCATCTGAACCGCGTCTTCCGGGTCACAGAATTGTAGAATTTCGAGATGCGGAGATTTCAATCCACGGGCTCGTACCTCTTCATGCACCTTCTGGCGTCCCACAAGGCGTAGGTTCAATTCAGCTGCTTTTGATGTCATGGCTTCACCTGCGTCAGCCGGACTGACACCACTGGCAAGACTCATCTTTATGACGGATTGATAGATATCAGCAATCTCTACTTCAGGGTCTTCACCCGCTGCCAGATCGAATGAAAGGAGCAGTAGAGCGAAAAAGCAGAGAATATATTTGTTGAATGAGTTCATAGTTGTCTCCCCTGGATCGTTGAAAATGCCGCTAGATCGCTTCACTTTGAAAATGGTTTCAATAGATAACCGCATGCTGTTAAGTCTTTTTCATTAGTTGGGCATGAACAGTATTCCTGTTGGAGTGATTCTGAAGTTACCGGATAGACCGGCGATAGAGCGCATATCCTGATTGAGAGGCTTGAGAACAATGTCGCCTGAGGGTGTTACTCTGAATTGCCCGGAGATATTAAGATCACTTTGGTCACCTCCCTGTACCATACCAACCATACCCATACTGTCCATCACGTCGGACATGCCTACCGAAAACTCTTTTGATGCAGGTAAAGTTGGATGAGCAGGTAGCGTTGTGACATAGGCGATAATGTCATCGATCTCAGCGTCAGCGTAGTCATCGAATGTATCATCCTCAGGGTCATCGTCATGGTGACGTTGCTTATCCTGAAATTTTTTGATTTGGCTGAAGATATAACTACCGTATTGACCTGCTACCGGTGGGATATCCTTTTTAGGTTTACCCAAGCCCGTTTTCTTGTGGCAGGATTTGCATTCATCGTTGAATATCTCTTTGCCTTTATTGGGTTTGCCATTTGGGTATTCTGGAATTTTTGGCAGATTGAGATTACGTAAGTTGACCCCAGCCAGGTATTCCGAAATATCCCTGATATCTTCATCGGACATTTTTTTGATAGAGGAGGCGATAACCATGGGAGCGTAACTTCGCTCACCGGAACGATAGTATTTGAGTTCTTTTTCCAGGTAGTCGGCGGGTAAGCCGGCCAATCTGGGAGACATGGTGCCAGGAGTTCCCTGGCCATAGTCGCCGTGACAGAGTGCGCAGCTTCTGTTGATCCGTTTGCCATTCTCAATATTCAAAGCCTGACAAAGAGCGGGTAGTAACAGTAAGAGTATCAATACAGTTTTAAGCAGCATTCATTGACTCCTGGGTTATTGATTCAATGTTCTATGTTAAGAGTTATCGTTATCCACATTGCCTTTGCTGTGGGCAATAAAACGAATCGAGGGATTGGTTAGTTTCGGGTCAGCCATGTTCTTGACCTGTTTGACAGGTTTGTCATTTGGCCCGATTGCAGTTGTATCGAAACTAGCGCTATCGAGTTGATCGATTGGACCAATATCCAGTACCCGCATCATGCAGGCCATAACGCAATAAGGTTTGCGTCCGGCATCGATCTCGTCGACGCACATGTTGCATTTCTTTACCAGATTATCACTGGGATCGAATTGAGGTGCGCCGTATGGACATGCGGCTTCACAACGTCTGCAACCGATACAGAGTGAAGAGTCGATATCGACAATGCCGTCTTGTTGGCGTTTGAAAATAGCGCCTGTTGGGCAGGTTGGCAGGCAGGCTGGTTGTGCGCAGTGGTTGCACGACATATTAACTTTGTAAGCATAAACATCGGGAAAATCACCACCCTCAATGTAACTGACTCTGCGGAAGCGTGGTCCTGGCGCTAGTCCGTTTTTATCTTTACATGCAATCTCGCAGGCACGACAACCGATGCAATCGACATTATGATGTATGAAGCCAAGTTGTTGTACCGGGTCAACGGGTGTGTAGACCTGTTGCTTGCGCCGTTTGACCGCTGCTTTTATTTTTGATTTATCCAGGGGCGTTTTCATGTAGATGAATTCCTGTTGGTCAACTAGATATCACGGCCAAAGACATGGGTTCTGGATACGGATGTTTCGTCCCAGCCCGCACGATGTTGTAGTGTTGTTTTACGTATGTTGACGAGTATGGTGTTATAGGCAAACGATCCTGCCGGGCTGGGTGTGTCCGCGCTGAGCATGTTGGGATTGCCGGCACGATCGATGCCCTTGCTGTCCAGGTCGATCCATGCGCCTTCGGGGATGGCGACGACGCCGGGTAAGCATCTTTGTGTCACATAAGCCGGCACCACCAATCGGCCACGATCGTTCCAAACTTCAATCTTGTCCCCTGTAGAGATACCAAGCTTCTTCGCGTCACTGGCATTGATGGTGATCTCCTGATCATAGGTCTCTCGCAGGATGGCGCTGTTATTGAATATCGAATGTGTTCTATGTCGCGGATGCGGTGTGATCAAATGAAACGGATACTTTTTTGTTTTGGTTGGGTGATTGAGGGATTCGAAAGGTTCTATCCATTTTGGAATTGAAGGAATATGGTAACCGTAACGAGTTTTTGTCCAGTCATTGATGCGGGCCAGTTCGTCACACAGGATCTCTATTTTTCCCGATGGTGTTTGAAACGGTAGGCCAAGTTCCACCTGATCCTGAAAGGCGATATGCGGACGTTCAAGTTTTACTTTGTAGACGCCGTGTTTTTTGAATTCCACCCAGGGCATTTCCACGTGTTGATGGTGCATCACACGCTCTTCCCACCAGGTGCGCAGATAGTCCTCATCGACGGGATCAGGGTTGTCCCAATAGTCACGTGTGGCTTTCGGATTGTAAGCCTGGCCGAACTTGTCTCCCATTCCAGTCATGTTGCCCAGGCGATAGGCAAGTTCTGTAAACACCTGGAAGTCTGACTTGCTTTCACCCAAAGGCTCGATCACTTTAGGTCTGTGGATATAGTAGTGGCCTTTGTACCAGGGTAGGGCGACATCATGCCTTTCGAAGTGTGTGCAGATTGGTAGTAATACGTCGGAATAGAGGCCGGACGTTGTGATCGTCTGATCGAGGCAAACCACCAGATCCAGTTTATTGATTGCTTCGATCTCTGCATTGATATTGGTGAGTTGGTTAAACCAGTTTGATCCTTGATAGAAGATGCCCCGGATATTGGGAATCACACCATCAAGATTGTCATTACGTGGCCAGAGTCCCGCTTCCTGGCGGGTTACGTTGGGGTAATTGTTGACGATATGTGCCCAACGATCCGATTTGATCGAAGAAAACCAGATATTGGAATAACTGTCATATGGATGGGCAACCCCTTCAGCATGCCAGGCCTTGCCTACACCTTCGGCGCAGCCGCCGAGTATGCCGATATTACCGGTCATCGCCTGTAGTGCTGCTGCCATGCGATTATACTGTTCACCGTAGTCGTTGCGTCCCGGCCCCCAGCACGCTTTGAGTGCGGCTGGTTTGGTTTTGGCATACATGTCAGCCAGCTTTCTGATATCTGATGCCTTGACGCCACAGATCTTTTCAGCCCACTCGGGTGTTTTTGGCTGGCCATCATATTTGCCCAGGATATAGTCCTTGAAATTCTCTGTGCCATTGGACGAATTTTTTGACCACTCAGGCATGGTGCCTGCATCCATGCCTTGAACAAACTTATCAATGAACTCCTGGTCCTGCAGATTGTTGGTGAAGATGTAATGTGCCATGCCCGCCATCATTGCGGCATCGGTATTGGGCTTGATCGGAATCCACCAGGCATCGAAAGTGGCTGCTGTATCGGTGTATAAGGGATCGATAACGACGAACTTACAGCCATTCTGTTTCGCCTTGCGCATGTAGTAGATGGTATTCCCGCCATGAAATGTATACGCAGGATTCCAGCCCCACATGATCATTAGTTTTGAATGGGCGAAAGTATCGTCTTCGTTGCCGTCTTCTATGGTTCCGAAGGTCCAACGTGAACTGGTCGTAGTGCCCTGATAGGAGGGAACGGACCAGCAGCTTGTACGACAGGCAAACATCCCCAGAAAGCGTCCCTGTAGACCTTCGATCTGATCTGATTTGTGTAAAACACCATAAGAGGCGCCAGCATAACTTTGATCGAGTATCGCCTGTGATCCATACTGAGCTTTTATATCGATCAGTTTTTTGGCGATGAAATCCAGGGCTTCATCCCAGGAGACACGTTTGAATTTGCCTGAACCTCTTTCACCGACACGCATCATTGGATAGAGTAATCTTTCGGCGCAGTAGATACGTTCCCGATAGGCTCTGCCGCGAAGGCAGGCCCTGAGCTGGGGTTCTTCGTCCGTATCCTTACCGTAGCAACCGTCCCGCTGATAGCGGCCATCATCCGAAGAGAGTCGCACAATCACATCATTCTGTTTATGCGCTACCAGCATATGACGTGAACCGCAGTTGTGCGCACAGCTGGTCACAACGGTTTCCATTTGGTTGTCAGTAGGATAGGGTTGATACGCTTGGGCTGTTGCTTTATTGATTTTTACAAGCCCGCCTGCGGCCAATGTTGCAAAACCAGTTGCTGATGCCTTGAGAAAATTTCTGCGTTCCTGATTCAGGGATGAGCTGATCAGCTTGCTAAGTGCCTGTTTCTTTATCATCGTCACCGTTCCGGTTTTTGTCACAGCAAAAGTTGGCTGTTGTGACTATTTCGTGAAGCGAGCATCGTAGTTTGTGGGACGGTTTTTTGCCCACTCAGGTAGTGCTCCCGGCATTCTTTGCAACCAGGGGCGTCTTACATAGGGGTAGGGAATGGCATACCAGGCGCGCCCGCCATGGCAGCCGTAACAAAGGTCGCTTTCATCGGCTTGCAAATTTTCAATTTCATATTCATTTAGAAAGTTCAACTTATGCCGGACAGTCCGATACTCCTTGTGACAAGTAACACAATCATTTTCAAACTTAGCTGCGACTTCAGGCCAATCACCGGATAGGCCTGACATTACTTTGTAATCGAAACTCCCGTGGCACATCAGGCAGATATCGGGATCAACACTCTTACGTAAAATCAGCCCGGATTGCGCTGTTTCCGAACTGCCTGAAACTTCATCTTTCGGGTCATGTCCCTGGTGACAGGTGATGCATTTGAACTGCATGAAGCGTCTGGCTTCCGGGGTAACCAGATGGCGACGATGAAAAGTCTCTTGGGGGCCGCTATAGTTCTGGTTGGTCTGATACCAGGCAATACTCTCTTCTGATTTGATTCCTGCTGGCGACTCGCTTTGAGTCGTTCTTTTTATGATCTCCTGGTGGCATTTGAGGCACTGCTCATCACTGGCCTGATCTATGGCAGGCTTGAAGTGAATTGGGTCCCAGCGGGAGCCGAGATAGTCATGTTCTGGATCTTCTGCATCCTTTGCCTGAATCTGTGTAACACAAAGCATCAAACTCATGATCCGTAATATGAGTGCCGTTTGGCTTTGTTTCATAGCAATCTCCTCAGCTACTCATACAATCCATGAGTAACGGTGATTTCGTTATTGTGCTGGTTTGTCGCTAACGCAATAACCTTCAACATTCGGAAGTTACTCTATTGCTAGACAACCAAACTGCTGTTGAATCTGTAAATAGTGCTTGTGAAACGATTGGTCAGTTTATTGTTATGAGATTCTCATGGATGAGATTTTTCTGACACGAGTGAATGCTATTGTTCAGTGCGGAGGTTGTAATTAACTTATGTTAATCATTTTCGAAAATGTGGTGACAAAATAACCACTCTTGTAACAACGTATTGTTGATTGGCTTGTTACCCAATAAGGTTTTTCAGGCGAAGAGCAATAAAAGCTGAACTGAAATAACGGAAGGTGTTGCTACCAAGAGATAGGATGAAATTGATAATGATTAAAGAATATTACTTACATGCAGACAATTTGGATCAAAGTGGGCCAGTAACTTGAGTTTTTCTTCATTCAAAACCTGTATCTTTCCTTTGCCGCAAGCAATTAGGTTATCCTGTTTGAGTTGTTTGAGTGTTCTGTTCACATGAATCGCGGTCAAGCCAACTGCGTCTGCAAGATCTTCCTGAGTGATCGGTAAGTCAATCGGATCGTTATCATGGGATAGTTTGTTGGTCTTGTTGAGTTGTTTAAGCCGATGATTGAACTCGACCAGTGTAAAAGCGATGCTCTCTACCGCGCTTTTGGCTCCTGTGCTGGCTAAATGCTCCTGACAGAAAGCCATCATCTTGGCGTTTTTCATGATTAACTCGGATGCGATATCTTTATGCTCACAGATCATTCTGTAAACCTCATCCTTTGGAAATGCACACACAGTGATATCCGTGAGGGCGACCGCGCCATGATGCATTGCACCTTCCAGGTCGCCCTGGAAGCCTAAAAAATCTCCTGGTGTGGCAAACCGCAGTCCCTGGATCTTGCCGTTCTTTAGGGTCTTATATAATTTCACACAACCACTGAAAAGCGTGTAAACGTGAGCGCTCGTTTCCCCTTCATGGTAGAGGTGTGTTTTTGCCTCATAGGTCATTTGTGAAGAGCGGTGGCTCTGGGTTTGTCCCAGTTGACCCTCTGGAACACGCTTAAACAAAGCCATGCTGCGTATCGGGCAGACTTCGCATTGAGTCTCGTTTTTTTGCTTCTCTCTTAAGCTATCTAACATTCTATTGTCGACAGGGCCGCCACAGGATTGCACAGCTTAGTGCGGGCACAATGAATAGGCTGCCACCGTGAATCCGATGGCAGCCATGTTGTTTCAATAGCTCGGTGAGGCGCACTCTAGCTTATCGCCAGAACTGGTACCAGGCACGGCTCTGCTGGCCGCCCATGCCATTCATGCCGGCCATACCACTCATGCCAGACATACCGTTCATGCCACCCATGCCGGACATACCGCTCATGCCACCCATGCCGGACATCCCACTCATGCCGCCCATGCCGGACATCCCATTCATTCCGCCCATGCCGGACATCCCACTCATGCCACCCATGCCGGACATCCCACTCATGCCGCCCATGCCGGACATACCATTCATGCCGCCCATGCCGGACATCCCACTCATGCCACCCATGCCGGACATCCCACTCATGCCGCCCATGCCGGACATCCCATTCATGCCGCCCATGCCGGACATCCCACTCATGCCACCCATGCCGGACATCCCGCTCATTCCACCCATGCCGGACATCCCGCTCATTCCGCCCATGCCGGACATTCCGCTCATGCCTCCCATGCCGGACATCCCACTCATGCCGCCCATGCCGGACATTCCGCTCATGCCGCCCATGCCGGACATCCCACTCATGCCACCCATGCCGGACATCCCACTCATGCCACCCATGCCGGACATCCCACTCATGCCACCCATGCCGGACATTCCGCTCATGCCACCCATGCCGGACATTCCGCTCATGCCACCCATGCCGGACATCCCGCCCATGCCGCTCATACCACCCATACCGGACATGCCGGCTGGATAGAGTTGAATTCCTTGAGGTGTAACACGGTAAGTTCCATACGTTCCGCCCATGCCGGACATCCCGCTCATGCCGGACATCCCGCTCATGCCGGACATACCGCCCATGCCGGACATCCCGCTCATACCGCCCATCCCGCTCATACCACCCATGCCGGACATGCCGGACATGCCACTCATACCGCCCATGCCGCTCATACCACCCATGCCGGACATGCCACTCATACCGCCCATGCCGGACATCCCGCTCATGCCACCCATGCCGCTCATGCCACCCATGCCGGACATGCCGCTCATGCCACCCATCCCGTACATATTGTTTTTACTCATTTGTGCGTGGACTTGAGGAATACTCAAGGCGCCACTGGTTATGAGCAGAATCATGGCTTGGGTTATTGTTTTGACTTTCATGGTGATCTTCTCCCTCAATGATGTTTTTTTTATGAATCGCAGTAAACAGACTCCCTATTCAATAAGTGCACCAACTCTTGGGCTAAGAGGTTGGAGCGGATTAGAAATTTTCTAGTTGGAATGCTACTTATCTTTGATTTAACAGAGGGTTAGCTGGTGTCTGATAAGTATGTGATGAGTTGAAAAGATGGCCAGGTACGCCTCTCAGAGGGCCTGCCTGCAGATCCATTTAACTGTCAATCTGACAGGCTGAACCCGCCTTATTTTTTGTAAGTCCTTATCCTGCTTGCGAATTTATTGCCTGACAAGTTGTCATCAGCATCACCTCTACCCGGCGGGTCGAAGCTAAGTTGATTGTGGATATCGATCCCAGGGGTGTTTGCCGAGGGCCAGGCTTGCTTAGCCGGGCCTGGGGCATTTGCGGATTCGAGCGGTATGGATGAGCTGCTAAACGGACTCACTCATTTGCTGGATCTGGCAGTTCGAACCAACTGTCCAGAACCTGATGACATGTCTCGATGCCCTGTTTCTTCAGAGAAGAGAAGCGTTGAACGGAAATTTCCGGGTGATCGCTCAGGCTTCGCTGCACTTTCAGCTGAGTGCTCTTTGCCGCTCCGGTTTTGAGTTTGTCCGCCTTGGTCAGCAGAATATGGGTCGGCAGGCCGTGATGAGTATTCCACTGCAGCATTTGCAAGTCATACTGAGTGAGTGGATGCCGAATATCCATCAGCAGGATCAACCCTCTGAGACACTGGCGTTGCTCAATATAGTTCGCCAGGCTCTTTTGCCACTGCTTTTTCACCGACTCTGCGACCTTTGCATAACCGTAGCCGGGAAGGTCAACGAGTCTGCGTTGTTGGTCCAGTTCAAAGAAGTTCAACAGCTGGGTTCTGCCTGGCGTTTTACTGGTGCGCGCCAGGGATTTCTGGCTGCAAAGGGTATTCAGTGCGCTCGATTTACCCGCATTGGAGCGGCCGGCAAAAGCGACTTCGTAGCCTTCGTCTGCAGGTGATTGGGAGAGTTTGGCAGCGCTTTTGAGAAAGTGTGCCCGGTGGTAGTAAGGGTTCATGGTCTTCCTAAGCTCAATGAACCCAAGATTTTAGCCTGTATGGGTGTTTGGCAACTAGCCCCAGAGTCGTTTAATCCAGGATTTCTTACCCAGTTTCGGTTGGGCCCCGGCCTGGATGAAGAAGCTGCTGTACTGCATATCCTCTTCCATGATGTGTTTGGTCAACCAGGTCTTGAGGAAGTGCATCAGCTCAAAACCGATGGCTGTCTTGCCGGCCGCAACCTTGTCGAGTAGATCCGAAACCGATTCGAGCAGCTCCTCGTGGACCTCTTTGTGCTCTTCATAACCGGGATAATTGAGGATCCGCATCAGGCTCTCTTCCACAGCAAAATGGATGCGGGTGTATTCTGCAAGGTCGCCCAGGATGCTTTTGACCACATCACTGCCGTGGCGTTGATGAATCGCTTCATGCATTTTATTGACCAGATCCACCAGCATCTTATGCTGTTCATCGATCTCTTCGATACCGACGCTCAAGGTATCGGACCACTCTACGAATTTACCCATTTGTGCATCCTTACTACTCAGAAAGTTACTAATAGTCTGTCAATTTGGCAGCGTTAGATTGTGACAGGCTTCACGTAAATGCACAAACATATACGGCAGGCGGCAAATAAACTTTAATCACGCCTTTCCCAGGTTCCTGATTTTCCGCCACTCTTCTCCATCAGCTGTACCTGGTGGATCGCCATGCCCCGGTCCACCGCCTTACACATGTCATAGATGGTCAACAGCGCGATCTGGGTGGCACAGAGCGCTTCAATCTCGACACCGGTCTGACCAATGGTCTCGACATGGGTGCGGCAGTGGATGGTGCTGCTTTGCCGATCGGCTTTAAGATCGATCTCGACCTTGGTGATCGCCAGTGGGTGGCAGAGGGGTATCAGGTCTGGTGCTCTCTTCGCCGCCATAATGCCGGCTACCCGGGCGATACCCAGCACATCCCCCTTTTTGTGGCGACCCTCAATGACCATTTCAAGGGTTTCCGGCTGCATCGAGATGTGGCCCTCAGTCACCGCTTTTCTGCGGCTTGAGGCCTTGTCGCCAACATCCACCATATGGGCCTCGCCAGAGGCGTTGAAATGGGTGAATTCCGCCATCAGTAACCCGCCTCCCGCTCAATCTGTTTGGAAACCTCCCGGGCTTCGAAGGTCATATCCTGCAGATTTGCCATCACAAAGGTGGCTGGCGATTTTCCTACGCCACCGATGGTTCCCGGATTGACCAGATGCGTGGTGCCGCCTCTGATATTGGTGAATTGTTCGAAACTCAGCTTATGGCTGTGTCCACAACAGACCAGATCCCAGTCACCGGTAGCCGCCATCGCCTTTGCGTAGTGGGGGTAGTGGACCAGAAAGATCTTCCGCCCGGCCAGCTCCACCCCGGCATCCATGCCGTGGTAGTGGATATGGCTGTCATCATTATTGGCCAGCCGCGCCAGGGTGTAGAGATCACCGCTGTTGTTGCCGTGAATCACATGGACCGGCAGGCCGTATTTCTGCAGGCAGTGGAGGGTGCTTGGAGCGACAACGTCACCGCAGTGAAGTACCGCTTCCGCACCGTCGGCCTTGGCCGATTCCACCGCGGCGTCCAGCAGCGGAATATGGTCATGACTGTCAGATACGATACAGACCTTCATACTTCACTCCTGCAAAGAAAGCTTGGCACCCTGACGCTTTAAAAGTTTGGTTTTTCCGGTGCATCCTGGAACATCTTAACCGAGTTACTGACCTCTTGCTTGGCGGCTTCCGCCCCTTCCCAACCGGAGACACGAACCCATTTGCCCTCATCGAGGTCTTTGTAGTGTTCGAAGAAGTGAGCAATTCGCTCCATCAGCTCTTCCGGCATGTCTTCGTAGGTTTTTACATGGGTCCAGCGGCTTGAGACATCGTCCGCAGGCACCGCGACCACTTTGGCGTCGTCGCCCGATTCGTCAGTCATTTTCAAGACCGCTACCGGTCGACAACGGATCACGGAACCGGGAATCAGAGGAAATGCCGTGGGTACCATGACATCACAGGGATCTCCGTCGTCTGACAAGGTATGGGGGATGTAACCGTAGTTGGCCGGGTAGTGCATGGCGGTGCGCAGGATGCGGTCGACGAACATTGCACCGGTCTCCTTATCCACTTCATATTTGACAGGGTCGGCGTTCGAGGGGATTTCAATAATGACGTTGATTTCGTCAGGAATACTCTTTCCTGAAGAGACACGGTCTAGGTTCATTTGTCTTACCTTGCAGTGAAAAACAGCAGTGATCGAATCCAGCCGGTGGGCTGGTGGTGTGAGAGGTGAAGGGTACGGATTACCAGAGCAGGTGTCCAGTATAAGCCTGCCGGTTGGTTCGACCCGCGGATCGTATTGCCGCATGGATTATCCTGGCAAGAGTGAGGGGTTGATTGTAATGCAGCGCCTGCGGTGGTTGAGCGCCCGGTGTGCGATTGTCAGCTTTTCCGGAGAAATCGAAAAAAGTGGTTAATTATCAATCAGGTGCGGCTATTATGTCCGAGGTAAATCAGTCTGACTGATTGATTCGAGCCAAAACCATAATATCAAAATGGTCTTGGGATATAAAAAAGGGGAGCCGAGGCTCCCCTTGAAGGTTTGTCGCTGTGCTCTGTTAGATAATCGGCACAATCAACAAGGCGACAATATTGATGATCTTGATCAACGGATTGATCGCAGGACCGGCGGTGTCTTTGTAGGGGTCGCCGACCGTGTCACCGGTGACAGCCGCCTTATGGGCATCAGACCCTTTACCACCGAAATTACCATCTTCGATGTACTTTTTCGCATTGTCCCAGGCGCCGCCGCCAGCGGTCATCGAGATGGCCACGAACAGGCCGGTCACAATGGTGCCGATCAACAGACCACCCAGGGCTTGCGCGCCGAGGAACAGACCGACCAGCACTGGTACCGCAATCGGCAGCAGTGAAGGGATGATCATCTCCTTGATCGCGGCTTTGGTCAGCATGTCCACAGCGTTGCCGTAATCCGGTTTCTCGCTGTGGTCCATGATGCCCGGTTTCTCACGAAACTGACGACGTACCTCGTTGACGATACCGCCTGCCGCACGCCCTACGGCCTCCATCGCCATGGCGCCGAACAGGAACGGCACCAGACCGCCGATCAACAGGCCGATCAGGACCATGTGATTGGAGAGGTCGAAGCTGATCGCGGTACCTGTATGGCTCTCCAGGCTGTGGGTGTAGTCAGCAAACAGCACCAGAGCAGCCAGACCGGCGGAGCCGATGGCATAGCCTTTGGTGACCGCTTTGGTGGTGTTACCCACGGCATCCAGCGGATCGGTGATGTTGCGGATACTCTCGTCCAGCTCAGCCATCTCAGCGATGCCACCGGCATTATCGGTGATCGGACCGTAGGCGTCGAGGGCGACGATGATGCCGGTCATTGAGAGCATTGAGGTGGCTGCCACGGCGATACCGTAGAGGCCGGCCATATCATAGGCACCCCAGATGGCCGCGCAGATCACCAGTACCGGTGCAGCGGTAGCCTTCATCGAAATACCCAGGCCAGCGATCACATTGGTGCCGTCACCGGTGGTGGAGGCTTCGGCGATGTAGCGCACCGGGGTGTACTCGGTGGAGGTGTAGTACTCGGTGATGACCACCATGGCAGCGGTCAAAACCAGGCCGATCATGGCAGAGCCAAAGAGCGCCATGACCGGATCGGATACCGTGGTATCACCTGTGGTCAGCACCACATTCCCCATCATGTAGTCTGTGACATAGTAGAATGCGACTGCGGCCAGTACGCCTGCGACAATCAGCCCCTTGTAGAGGGCAGGCATCACGTTGGTATCGCTGTCCTTGGCTCTGACGAAGTAGGTACCGATGACAGAGGCGATGATGGAGACACCACCCAGTACCAGCGGATAGATGACGGCTTCATTGCCAGCACCTGTAACCAGCAGACTGCCGAGCAGCATGGTGGCAACCACGGTTACCGCATAGGTCTCGAACAGGTCCGCAGCCATACCGGCACAGTCACCCACGTTGTCACCCACGTTGTCGGCGATGACGGCAGGGTTGCGTGGATCATCCTCCGGGATACCAGCCTCAACCTTACCGACGATATCGGCACCAACATCCGCACCTTTGGTGAAGATGCCGCCACCCAGTCGGGCGAAAATGGAGATCAGTGAACCGCCAAAGGCGAGACCGACCAGGGCATGCAGTGCCTGGCTGTCTGAGACACCCATCATGTTCAGGATATAGTAGTACCCGGCAACACCCAGCAGTGCCAGGCCAACCACCAGCAGGCCGGTGATGGCGCCGCCACGGAAGGCGACCTGGAGTGCGGCATTGATGCCGTTGTGGGCCGCTTCCGCAGTACGCAGGTTGGCGCGAACAGAGATGTTCATGCCGATATAGCCCGCCAGACCGGAGAAGATGGCGCCAATCGCAAATCCGATGGCGGTGGCACTATCCAGACCGAAATAGATCACCACCAAAACCACGATACCGACAAAGCCGATCGCCGTGTACTGGCGGTTCAAATAGGCTTGAGCGCCCTCTTGCACCGCGCCGGCAATCTCACGCATTTTTTCGTTGCCTTCCGGCTGCGCGAGAATCCATTTAACGGATATGAAGCCGTAAGCCAGTGCTGCTAGGGCACAGGCCAGGGCAAAGATCAGTTCTGTATTCACTTATAGATCCTCCTGAGATATTAAAAAAATAAAACTTTTTGCATTTTGTTTGTCCCGCATTGACCGACCTCCACTACGATTGAGTCTCCCGTTCAATCGTTTTCGGTTGCTGAGCACAAAAAAGGGGCTGAAGCAGCCCCTGTTTGTCGTTATCTATAGTTCGAAAACGTCGAGTTTTTTCGGTACTGCTACCCCTTTCATGGTGACATAATCAGGCATGCCGTTATCCAGGTATGGAGGGTAGGCCTCACCTTTGATCAGTGGGTAGAGGTACTCTTTGCAGGCCTCAGTGATACCAAAGCCATCCTCGGTGATGAACTCCATCGGCATCATTTTTTCCACATTGGCGACTTCGCTGAGCGGCGCTTCACCGATGGACCACTTATAGGGGTTGGAGGATTCACGAACCACGGTGGGCATGATCGAGTTTTTACCCTGCAGGGCCTTCTCCACAGCGGCCTGACCCAGGGCGTAGGCCTGTTCCACGTCAGATTCAGAGGCGAGATGGCGTGCAGCCCGTTGCAGGTAGTCTGCAACCGCCCAGTGGAATTTGTGTCCCAGGGCATCTTTGATCATGTTGGCGACAACCGGTGCGGCACCACCCAGCTGGGCATGGCCGAAGGCATCCCGGGTACCCTGTTCGGCGAGGAACTTGCCGTCAGGCCAGTGACAGCCTTCAGATACCACGATGGTGCAGTATCCGAACTCCTTGACCTTGGCATCCACATTGGCAAGGAATTTCTCCTGATCAAATTCGATTTCAGGAAACAGTACCACAACCGGGATACCCTGGTCTTCGACCAATCCACCCGCAGCGGCGATCCAGCCTGCATGGCGACCCATCACCTCGATGACAAAGATCTTGGTGGAGGTGGCTGCCATGGAGCGAACATCGTAAGAGGCTTCCAGTGTGGAGACGGCGATGTATTTGGCGACGGAGCCGAAGCCCGGGCAGTTGTCGGTGATCGGCAAATCGTTGTCGACGGTTTTCGGCACATGGATGGCCTGAACAGGAAATCCCATTTTTTCAGAGAGTTGGGAGACCTTATAGCAGGTATCGGCAGAGTCGCCGCCACCGTTGTAAAAGAAGTAGCCGATGTTGTGTGCTTTGAAGATTTCGATCAGGCGCTCATATTCACGCTGGTTGTCTTCCAGACTCTTCAGTTTGAAACGGCAGGAGCCGAAACCGCCGGAGGGGGTGTGCTTGAGTGCTGCGATATCTTCTGCGGACTCCTGGCTGGTGTCGATCAGATCTTCTGTGAGTGCGCCGATGATGCCGTTACGGCCGGCGTAGACATTGGCAATCTGGTCAGGATGTTTACGCGCCGTTTCGATCACGCCACTGGCGGAAGCGTTGATTACAGCTGTAACGCCTCCGGATTGTGCATAGAATGCATTTTTTGCTGTCATTGATGATCCCCTTATGTTATTGATATTGCAATATTTTTAATTTAATTCGGTCGTTTAGGTCTCACCTTTATCCCGAGCCGAATGGTCCGTTTGGGCCTGTAGCAGTGACACCACACATTCTGTCAGGTCGTCGTATTCGCGCACCCCGGTACCGTACTGCTGATACCCACGGTAAAAGAACTGGCAGCGGTATTTCCGGCTGCCGGTTTTGAAAATGATGAAGTTGCACCCCTCCTGATTCCAATAGATCGCCGGGCAGCGGCTCAGCTCCCGGTCTGATGGCATCAGACGAATCTCAGCGTCTGCGATCTGTGTCTCCACCTTGCAACCATATCGCTCGGTCAGTGTGGTTTCGATGATCCAGAGCTCAGAATCTGTAATGTCTGGTATTTCAGACATGAGGTTACTCTGCATGCAGTCACTTCCTGAGGCAGAGAAGAATAATCTAATCGACCCTTTTAGTACATACTGACCAGACTGCGGTACCCCGATCCTGGGTGTTGACGCGCATTGAACCATCAAGATGGCGCCATCGTGCGGTCACAGCCGGTTTCGATCCTGCAGTCCGTGGTTCAACACCTGGCGGGTCACCGAATATCCAAGCAGTGGGGATTTATGAATCGCTCAGCCTGCTGAGACCTCTTCAGACCGGAGATCGCCCTTTACCTGCGAGTTGCCCCTCTGTCTAAGTCATTCCGGTCGTCCAGTGTGTCAGGATCCTTGTATCTGGTTGGTAAAGTCCGTTGACTTTACAGGAAATCTTGGATTAGCTTAACCAAGCGAACCAGATTCGGCTAATCCAAAAGTTGGATGGAG
>JAEPDS010000041.1 GCA_016842065.1 Candidatus Thiodiazotropha sp. 'RUGA' | reverse complement strand
AGTGAGCATTATCTCGATCAATCCAGACTTCTGAGCTATTTGCGCGACGTATGATTTGGTATCATCTCTCTTTTTGTGGCAACACGTTTACGTTGAAACGCCCCGAAACGGGGCGTTTCTTGTTTTTTCAGTGACAATTCAAGGCTTTATGGCTGATCTTCAACATATCCGCAACTTTTCCATTATTGCCCATATCGATCATGGTAAATCCACCATAGCCGATCGGTTCATTCAGACCTGTGGTGGTCTGAGTGACCGGGAGATGGCTGACCAGGTGTGTGATTCCATGGACCTGGAGCGGGAGCGGGGCATTACCATCAAAGCCCAAAGCGTTACCCTGGAGTATCAGGCCAAAGACGGTATCAGCTACCAGCTCAATTTCATCGATACGCCCGGTCATGTGGATTTCTCCTACGAGGTTTCCCGCTCCCTGGCGGCTTGTGAAGGGGCGCTGCTGGTGGTGGATGCAGCGCAGGGCGTTGAAGCCCAGAGTGTGGCGAATTGCTACACCGCCATCGAGCAAGGGCTGGAAGTACTGCCGGTACTCAATAAAATCGATCTCCCGTCAGCAGAGCCGGAACGGGTAATCAATGAGATTGAAGAGATTATCGGTATCGAGGCCGATCAGGCGGTCCATGTAAGTGCCAAAACCGGCTTGGGCATCGAAGCGCTGTTGGAGCAACTGGTCGCCACGATCCCCCCTCCGGCCGGTGACTATGAAGCGCCGCTGCAGGCGCTGATCATCGATTCCTGGTTCGACTCCTATGTCGGGGTCATCTCACTGATCAGGGTGATGAACGGTCAGATCAAGCCGAAAGACAAGATGCGGATCATGTCCACCGGACGGGTTTTCCAGGTTGAGCAGGTTGGTGTATTCACCCCCAAACAGCTCAGTCAAGGCTCATTGAAAGCGGGAGAGGTTGGCTACCTGATCGCCGGAATCAAAGAGGTTGACGGAGCACCCGTCGGCGATACCATCACCTTGGAAAATCGCCAGGCCGATCAGCCTCTGCCGGGATTCGAGGAGATGCATCCACGGGTTTTCTCCGGACTCTATCCAGTCAGCTCCGATGATTATGAGGGTCTGCGGGATGCTCTGCAGAAACTGCGCCTCAATGATGCGGCACTGCACTATGAACCGGAGACCTCACAGGCCTTGGGATTTGGATTCCGCTGCGGATTTCTCGGCATGCTGCATATGGAGATTGTTCAGGAGCGACTCGAACGGGAGTACGACCTGGATCTGATCACCACCGCACCTTCGGTGGTCTACGAAGTGCTGAAAAGTGACGGTGAACTCATCCATATCGAAAACCCTGCAGCGCTGCCCGATCCGGGTAAATTGGAAGAGGTACGCGAACCGATCATTGTTGCAACCATCCTGGTGCCACAAGACTATCTGGGTAACGTGATAACCCTCTGTATTGAGAAGCGCGGGGTACAGAAAAACCTGCAATACCTGGCCGGACAGGTGCAGTTAAGTTATGAGTTGCCGATGAATGAAGTGGTACTCGACTTTTTTGACCGTCTGAAGTCGGTGAGTAGAGGTTATGCCTCGTTTGAGTATGAGTTCACCCATTTTCAGGCCGCACCGCTGGTCAAGCTCGATATACTGATCAATGGTGATCGAGTGGATGCCCTGTCGTTGATTGTGCATAAGGATCAGGCTCAGTTCAGAGGGCGGGATCTGACCTCGAAGATGAAGGAGATCATTCCAAGGCAGATGTTCGAGGTGGCCATCCAGGCCGCGATCGGTACCAAGATTATTGCCCGTACCACGGTCAAGGCACTGAGAAAGAATGTGACTGCCAAATGTTATGGTGGTGATATTACACGAAAACGTAAACTGCTGGAGAAGCAGAAAGCTGGTAAAAAACGCATGAAGCAGGTTGGAAAGGTGGAGATACCGCAAGACGCCTTTCTCGCAGTGCTTCAGGTCGGCAAGGATAATTAGATGTAACTATTCAGATCAGCCCTAAAAAGTGTGATTTTCAGGGCTGACCAATTGGGAGAGTGAGACTTCTTCCCTTTGGAAACCCCAAAAGCTGGGGAGTAACGATTCAGATGGCCGTAAAAAAGTCCCGGCCCCCTGAATAGTTACAATCAGATTACTATACGGGTGAGGACGCAGGTAAACCATGAATTTCGATTTTCCAACTTTTCTTGTTGTCGCCAGTGCATTGACCGGCGGCATCTGGCTATTGGATAGCATATTCTTTGCCAACAAACGAAGTGCAATGGCTCCGGATGTGGGTGAAGAGGCCGATGATTCAAGCCCGCTGGTTAGAAAAGAACCACTACTGGTTGAGTACTCCAAATCCTTCTTTCCGGTGATTTTTGCGGTGCTCATTTTACGCTCTTTCCTGGTGGAGCCTTTTCGTATTCCATCCGGCTCCATGATGCCGACCCTGCTGGTTGGTGACTTCATTCTGGTGAATAAATTCAGTTACGGTATTCGACTGCCCGTGTTGAATAAAAAAGTCATCGATCTGGGGGATCCTCAACGGGGTGATCCGGTCGTCTTCCGCTATCCGAAACAACCGTGGATTGACTATATTAAACGGGTAGTGGCTGTACCTGGCGATAAGCTCTACTATCGAAATAAAACCCTTTTCGTCAATGGTGAGCCTATGAAACAGATGCTGTTGGGTCAGTACACAGGTGTCGGGAGTGGCTCCCGTATGACCGGTGCGGTGATGGCGGTCGAGGATCTCGATGGGATTGAACACAACATTCTGATCAATCCATTGGCACCCGATCTTCCAATGGGGTGTCAGGTGTTGAGACAAGGGCCGATAACCGTTCCTGAAGGACAATATTTTGTCATGGGTGATAATCGTGACAATAGTAATGACAGTCGCTGCTGGGGTTTTGTACCGGATGAGAACCTTGTTGGCAAAGCGTTTGGCATCTGGATGAACTGGGATTCCAATATCAGCGGTTTTCCACCGATTGCCTGGGAGAGAATAGGTAAAGGCATCGATTAGGTAACCAAGCCTCTGTTGTTTGACCAATGTTGTTGTAAGCAGGGCCTGGCTCATAAAGTTCCAGTCAATCTGTTGCTTTGGTTATTAGTCGAAACGGCCTGGTTTCTTATTAAGGCTAGGATCGTATTAGGTCGCTGAAATGGCTTATATCCTGATTTAGGAACGCCATCTCGGTGATAAAAACTGAGTTATACATATTACAAATCGCCAGTGGTGGCCTCCGCCAACTTAATCGTTGCAGCAGATGGGCACGTCAAACTGGTACTAAGCTAATAGAACTGAATTGATCAGTATGGTTTATTTGAGGAAGTAGATATGCAATCCATTAAAAAACAGCGTGGCCTTACATTCATCAGTTGGCTGGTTATTTTAATCATTGCAGGGTTTCTGGTGATGGTGGGTATCAAGATTACGCCGGTATACATCGACCACTTTGCTGTTAAGTCAGCACTGGAATCGGTCAAGAATGAGCCGTTTTCTGAGCGGAAGTCTAAGGTAGAGCTGCGTAATATGGTATTGAAACGCCTCGATATCAACAGTATACGCCACGTAACCAAGGAGCATATCACGGTTAAGAGAGGCACTGGATCGAGGATAATCAATGTTTCCTACGAGGTTCGTCGCCATATTGCATACAATGCCGAGCTTGTTATGACCTTTGATGAAACGGTTGAGCTAACATCGAATTGAAGGCCGATATCAACAAGTTTTGCCGTGATCTGGGTTATACCTTCACTCAGCAAGAGCTGATTGAACAGGCTTTGACTCATCGCAGTGCCGGTGGAAAAAACAACGAACGTCTTGAGTATCTGGGTGATTCCATTCTGGGATTTGTGATTGCAGATGCGCTTTTCAGCCATTTTTCCAATGCCAGTGAAGGACAGCTGAGTCGGCTTCGCTCCGCATTGGTGAAACGGGATACACTCGCCCAGGTTGCAAGGGAATTCAATCTTGGTGATTATCTGAAACTCGGGCAGGGTGAACTGCGCAGTGGTGGTCAAAGCAGGGATTCCATTTTAGCAGACAGTTTTGAGGCGGTTTTGGCCGCGGTCTATCTTGATGGTGGATACGAAGCGACCCGCGCAGTCATTCTGAAAACATTCTCGCCCCGCTTGATCGCGCTGAGTCCCGAAAGCCAGCAGAAAGACCCTAAAACCCAACTGCAAGAGCATCTACAGGCAAACAGGGTTTCGCTACCAAGCTACACTATTTTGGATGTCAGTGGAGACCCCCATGCCCAGCATTTCAAGGTTGAGTGCGTTGTTGAAGACCTGCAGAAAAAGAGTCAAGGTGAGGGGCACAGTCGTAGAAAGGCGGAGCAGGACGCCGCATCCAAAATGTTGTCGGATCTAAATCATGAGTAAGCGGAAAAATCACTGCGGCTATGCTGCGATTGTCGGACGGCCAAATGTTGGTAAATCCACCCTATTGAACCAGATCCTCGGTGTCAGGCTGGCAATCACTTCACATAAAGCACAAACCACAAGACATAGTGTTTTAGGGGTCAACAGTCTGGAAGGGGGGCAGATAATCTATGTCGATACCCCAGGCATCCACCAGCGCAGTGATAATGCGATGAATCGCTACCTCAACCGTACTGCCCAATCCGTGCTGACGGGTGTTGATCTGCTAATCTTTGTGGTCGAGGCACTACGCTGGACTGAGGAGGATGAAAAGGTACTTGGTCTGATCAAGGAGAGCAAAATACCCGCAATCGCGGTTGTCAATAAAGTGGATCTGGTTAAACAGAAAGAGGCATTGTTACCCTATCTTTCTAAACTCTCAACGAGTTGTGAGTTTCTGGAAATCGTTCCTCTGTCTGCGAAAAAAGGTAAAAACCTGGATGCTCTGGAAGGGCTGGTATTAAATGCGCTTCCCGAGGCTGAGAATGTCTATCCTGATGACCAGCTGACCGATCGCCCGGAAAAGTTCTTTGCTGCGGAAATGATCAGGGAACAGATTACCAGACGCTATGCCAAAGAGTTACCCTATGCGGTTTCCGTGGAGATCGAACGTTTTGAGGAGCAGCAGAATCTGTATCGGATCAATGCCGTGATCTGGGTGGAAAAGCCCGGTCAGAAGGGCATCATCATCGGCAAAGATGGACAGGCATTGAAAGAGGTTGCTGTACAAGCCAGAAAAGCGATGCAGGCCTTTTTCGATTGTAAGGTTCATCTTGAACTTTGGGTTAAAGTAAAAAAGAGCTGGTCGAGTGATGAAGCGGCTTTAGTCAGACTTGGATATGGTGAGCAGTGAAACCATCCAAGCTAGGGCTGGTTAAGGCAACCATTTAAACTGAGACATCACAGATGTCCCGTATCAATTTTATTCCTGCCTATGTTTTGCACAGACGCGATTATCAGAATTCCAGTCTGTTGGTGGAATTATTCACGCCAGATGAAGGACGTATTCCGGCGATTGCCAAAGGTGCGAAATCAGGACGTTCCAGCAAGGCTATTCTATTACAGCCCTTCCTGCCTCTCAGAGTCTCGCTCAGTGGACGTGGAGAGATCAAGAGCCTGATCGAAGCAGAACAGAATGGTCAACCATTCAAACTGACTGGCGAGCGTATCTATTGCGGTTTTTACCTGAATGAACTGATTGTCAGGTTGATCGAAAGGGGGGACCCATTTCCATCGCTCTTCGTTCACTATTGCCATATCCTTGCACAACTGGCGTCAGACGAGTCTGTCAGTCAGATACTGAGACAATTTGAACTGCAACTACTATCAGAGCTTGGTTATGGATTATTACTCGATCACACGGCGGATAGTGGGGACCCCATAAGAGACGAGTTGCTCTATAACTATCTTGTTGAAGAGGGGCCCGTCGTATCGTCATCTGGCAGTTCCGGACTGAAGATTCATGGTCGCACCCTGATCGGTTTGCAAAACGGTGAATCATTGTCAAAACAGTCTGCTAAGGAGGCAAAACAGTTGATGCGATTTGTGCTCTCCCATTACCTGGGAGACAAGCCATTGAAAAGCCGAGAGCTGTTTGCGGGACCAACAGTCGGATGAGTTTGTCTGTTTATGACAGCTGACGTTCAAGTAAACCCTCCCTGTTTACAAATAGTTGCTATTAAGAGTATTCATTGGACTATTGAGTCATTCGGTAAATAAGCTAAACAACATCCGGAGCCACATGCCTCAGTAACTGGTCTCTGATCGTTACCTTATTTAGCAACTGGCCCGCTAGTCTAAAACGCTCGATAAAGATGTCTGAGAAGTTAGGCAAACCGCTGTAAAAAAGATATATTTACAGCATCAAGGTTTGTTACCGGAATGATCATCTGCAAGGGGTTCTGCTACCTATGAGTCGAAAGGTAAGGGTATGACAAAGAATGTAATGTTACTTGGGGTCAATATCGACCATGTGGCGACGTTGCGCCAGGCTCGGGGTACCCGCTATCCGGAACCGGTGCAGGCTGCATTGACTGCAGAGCAGGCGGGAGCTGATGCAATAACACTGCATCTGCGTGAAGACAGGCGTCATATTCAGGATCGGGATGTGGAGATGCTCTCCGATCTGTTACAGACACGGATGAATCTGGAGATGGCGGCAACCCCGGAAATGGCAGCCATTGCCACCCGCTTTCAACCCCATGATTGTTGCCTGGTGCCTGAGAAGCGTGAAGAGTTGACTACCGAGGGTGGTCTGGATGTGGCTTCCAAACTCGATTATATGACCGATTACTGCACTGAATTGAAAGAGGCGGGGATCCGGGTATCACTCTTCATCGATGCTGATTTGAAACAACTGGATGCAGCCAAGGCATCAGGTGCTCCGGTGGTGGAGATTCATACCGGTCATTATGCTGAGGCTACCAGCGAAACAGCGCGTCAAGCTGAACTGAAGCGAATTGTCGATGCTGTAGCCTATGGCAAAGGCCTTGGTCTGCAGGTCAATGCCGGGCATGGACTTGATTACCACAATGTGGCATCAATCGTGGAAATTGAAGGTATCAGAGAGTTGAATATCGGACACTCCATCGTCTGTCGGGCACTCTTCACGGGGCTTGATCAGGCAGTCCGTGAAATGAAAGCATTGATGAAGAGATAGCCTGATATTCCAGCTTGTCATTGATCTGGTGAGAATCTTGACAGGATAGCCAGGTTAGGGGTCATACAGGCCCTTGAAGATGTGAGCGTGCAACAATTGCCAGAACCACCAATGCAAGGGTGATTGCCCACACCACCAAATAGATCGACATCGCGCGTTTAGCCTTGGCTTTGTCTGCCCAGCTGCGAGGTTGAATGCCTTTGTATAGAAACAGCAGTTTGGCAGACAGGTTGACACAGACGATATTGGCAGCGAGTAACAAACCTGCACCCATCGCCAGGTCGACTCTGCCATGCCCCAAGGTCAAACCGAATGCTGCAGCCGGTGGAAGCAGTGCCACCGCGACCATCACTCCCACCAAGACACTGGGCAGGCCACTGGTCAGGGAGAGCGCCGCTGCGGCACCTGAGGCCAGCGCCAGAGCCAGCGAGTCGAGACCTACGTCAGTACGGGCCAACAGTTCTGGACTGGTCAGCTCGAACGGCCAAAGTAGGCCGATGATGTAAGCAAGGAGTATGGCGATCAGTATTCCCGCAAGCAGTGTTTTCAGGGACTTCTTCATCAAATGCATATCCCCGAGTGCCGTTCCCAAGCCAAAAGCCAGATTCGGACCCAGCAGGGGAGCGATCACCATGGCCCCAATCACCACCGCAACATTGTTTTTCACCAAACCGATGGCGGCGACCAACGTGGAGAGTATGACAAGAATGATGAAATTACTGTCCAAATGGGTATTCTTGTCCACATTGGCATACATCGATTCTCTCGATGAAATGGCTTTGTCCTGATCTTTCTCCTTTTCGCTGGATGGTTGAGGCAGTGTGGCGTCAACCGGAAATACGATAATCCTTGCCGTGGATTGTGCACCGAGTACATTTTGAAGAGTATCCAGTGCCGGCTGGACATTTTCGTCGGTTAACAGAATGCGTATCGCCTGGCGGCCATCTTCACCCTCCCGGCCGGTACGGAAGTCCCTTGCTTTGTATTTTTCAGCGATCGCAGTGATGGTGTTTTCACTGCTCGATTTAGCAATAACTTCAATTAACTTCATGTCTGTTCCTGGCGGAAAAACTCAATTCTAGCGCAAAAGCTGAGATCACTCCGGTAACCAGATCAGTTGTGAAATAATGGTTTCTGCCTGGATATATCCATACACAGGCAAGGCCGCTTTCAGATTGAGCTCGGATGGTTCGGGAAATGGGTTGTTTGAGCAATAGAAAACAATGTTTTGCTGTCTTAGAACATCGATTAGAGTGACCTGTTCGAAAATCTGTCTTAAGCGTACAAGCATGTCGATGATGTGCGATTCGCTCTCTGCCAGGAAATTAATGGCTACCACACCTTGAGGCAATAGCGCATTGGTTAAGTTTTGCAAAAAGGCCATTGTTTCGATCGGATTTGGTTGGTCCGGAGGGCAGTGAATATCACAAATAATCAGATCAAACTGTTGTTGATTGTCATGTAGAAAAGATTCAGCTGACTGATTTCTGACAGGATAACGGCTGTCAAGATAGAAGCACTCTTTGGATAGGGTGATCATTTCGACTTCCGGTTCGATTGAAGTCACCGCAATGTCTGGATGATGAGACTCCACATAGCGTTCAATGGCACCAGAACCCAAGCCCAGATTCAACATTCTTCCCGGTTTGTCTACAAAAACCAGTGAGCATAACAGTGCTTTGATATAGTGCAGCACAGGATAACTGTGGTCTTCAGTAAAAAGCATCGACTGTACGGCGCCGTCAGCTGTGCAGATCCAACGAAGAGAGTCGTATTCAAAGACTTCGCAGCTATGCTGAACTGAGCAACTGATGCGAGTGGCCTGTGGTTGTGCCATCTTGAACCAGGCCAGATCGATAAAGGGGGGTGTATTACTGGGCATGGGGCTGATTATGTCTGTCAATCAGGTATTGGATCGGCAATACCTTAATTGTCCATGCACGGCTCTTCAAGTGTCACATCTCGTGATTCGGGTTCCTGCTACTTAAGGCTGGTTTTCAGCCATTGATATAGCTTACCAACTGTTCAATCATGAACTGTTGTTCCTCGATGATCGCTTTGACCAGGTCACCAATCGAGATGATGCCGATCACCTTGCCATCTTTCATGACCGGAAGGTGGCGAACCCGTTTTTCAGTCATGATTGCCATACACTCCTCGATGCTCTGTTCCGGAGTAACCGCTACAACCTGACTGGTCATGATCTCCTTGACCTTGGTCTCTTTGGATAGCTGGCCTTGTGAGATAATCCCCCGAGCATAATCCCGTTCTGAAAAGAGGCCCACCACATTATCCCCATCCATCACCAACAGTGAACCGATAGCGTGTTCAGCCATGGTCGCAAGTGCTTGAAAGACCGTCTCATTGGCATCGACGCTAAGGATATCGAAGCCCTTGTTCTGTAACAGTTGATTCACGCTAGTCATTGACCTCTCCTTTCAGATTTATTGTTATTTGCACCACATATTCAAGCGTTGGGTAGTTGTAACCGGCCCCGGCAGCATAGTCAACTTGTGAGAATTTCTCTCAACTATAGAACAACATCCGGAGTTCGGCTCGGCTGAGATAGATTTCCACACGATTATCCTGGCGACCGGAAAGTCCATTTGCATATTTATATAGACGCTCTTTCACGCTCTGAGGGAGTAGCAGTAACTGTTTGTAGCGGGTAATGGCTGTCGGCACAGGATCATCCGATGCAGAAAGCCAGGGGTTGCTCCTGGATATGTGCGAAGCTGAGAAACAGAGCCGGCAGCCGGTCTGCTAAGCCTGGTGTTGTGTAAAATAGTACTGATCAAACGCCCTAAATCGGGGTAGAATCGTGCCTATGCTATACAAAACCATCGAAGACTTCATTGGCAATACCCCGCTGGTTCGTCTGCAGCGCCTTGCTGAAGATAACGGCAATACCGTGCTAGTGAAACTGGAAGGGAATAACCCTGCCGGTTCGGTTAAAGACAGGCCAGCCCTGAGTATGATCCGACTTGCCGAGGCAAGGGGTAGCATCCAGCCCGGAGACACTCTGATCGAGGCCACCAGTGGCAATACGGGGATTGCTCTGGCCATGGCAGCCGCGATCAAGGGATATCATATGATCCTGGTGATGCCGGAACACATGAGTCTCGAGCGCCGGGCCGTGATGAAGGCCTATGGTGCCGAGCTGATCCTGACCCCGAAAGAGGGCAGTATGGAAGCGGCAATTGATAAAGCGCGGGAGCTCGAATCTGCCGGCAAAGGGGTGATCCTGGATCAGTTCTCCAATCAGGATAATCCTCAGGCACATATCGAAGGTACCGGGCCGGAGATTTGGCGGGATACGGATGGCAGAGTAACCCATTTTGTCAGTGCCATGGGCACCACCGGGACCATCATGGGAACTTCAAGTTTCCTCAAATCGAAAAATCCTAAGATCGAAATTGTCGGGGTCCAACCTATGGAAGGCGCCAGTATTCCGGGTATCCGTCGTTGGCCGGAGGAGTATCTGCCGAAGATATATGATGCCAGCCGGGTTGACCGGATTATCGATGTTTCCCAACAGGATGCTGAGCAGACTACCCGTGATCTAGCAGCGAAGGAGGGTATCTTTGCCGGTATCTCATCCGGCGGTGCTGTGGCAGCTGCGTTGAAGCTCTCGCAAACTGTTGAAAATGCTGTGATCGTGGCGATTATTTGTGATCGTGGTGATCGATATCTGTCTACTGATGTTTTCCCTGCGTACTGAGTAATGGCAAGAAAACGTAGGCGTAAGCAGCTGCCGACAGAGCCGGTTGAAGCTCAAATCGAGTCCCTGACCCATGATGCGAAAGGGGTAACTCACATCGATGGCAAAGCCACCTTTGTGCATGGATCCTTAGCGGGAGAGACGGTCCGTTTTCTCTATACCGGACGCTGGCGCAAGTATGATGAAGGCAGGGTGATAGAGGTTCTTGAATCCTCCACGGAACGGGTAGAACCGAAGTGCAGTCAGTTCGGTGTGTGTGGCGGTTGCAGTCTGCAACATCAGGATAGCAAGGCACAGGTGCAGGCCAAACAGCAATCGATGCTGGATAGCCTGCAACACATCGGAAAAGTGCAGCCACAACAGGTACTACCGCCACTGGTCGGTGAGACGGCCTGGGGCTATCGCCGTAAGGCCCGCCTGGGTGTCCGCTATGTACCCAAAAAGGGGGGGACTCTGATCGGCTTCAGGGAGCGGGGATCCTCATTCATCACGGATATCGATTGCTGCCATATCCTGCATCCACGGGTGGGTGAGTTGCTGCCTGAGATGAGTCGGCTGATCGACCAGTTATCGATCAGGGATCAGATCCCTCAGATCGAAATGGCCATGGGGGATGAGGTCTGCGTGTTGATCTTTCGACTGCTGGAGCCGGCCAGTGATGAGGATTTGGCGAAGCTTAAGGCATTTGCCCCTGCGCATAAAATAACCATCTATCTGCAGGAAGGTGGGCCGGAAACCATTCGTCCGCTGGAGAGTGAAGTGACACTCAGCTATCAACTCCCGGCATTCGATCTGACCCTGGATTTCCTACCCAGTGATTTCACCCAGGTGAACAGTGATATCAACCGGCAAATGATCCAGCGCGCAGTGAAGTTGTTGGAGCTGCGGGAGGATGACCAGGTATTGGATCTGTTTTGTGGGTTGGGTAATTTCACTCTGCCTATGGCGCGTCATGCCGCCCAGGTCACCGGCGTCGAAGGTGATGCGGGACTGGTAGCGAGAGCCAGGGATAATGCCAGCCGAAACAATCTCCAAAACACCAGTTTCTATACCGCAAACCTCTATGATGAGTTGGATAACGAGCCGTGGCTGCAGCAGTCATTCAACAAAGCCCTGCTGGATCCACCCAGGAGCGGTGCTCAGGAGGTGCTGCATCATCTGCCAAAACTGGGTGTTGAACGCATCGTCTATGTCTCATGCTACCCTGGAACCCTGGCCAGGGATGCGGGTATTTTAGTTGCAGAACATGGCTACCGGCTGGTCAGTGCCGGGGTCATGGACATGTTTCCACATACGGCTCACGTGGAATCCATCGCACTCTTTGAAAAGGTTAAATAAATGGCTTTAGAAATAGAGCGTAAGTTTCTGGTTATAAATGATAAGTGGAAAGATTCCGTAATCAGCGAAGCGGTGATAAAACAGGGCTATCTGGCAACGACGGAACTGGCCACTGTGCGTGTCAGGGTGGATGGGGATGAGGCCAATATCAACATCAAGGGACGTACGGTCGGCATCAGTCGCCGGGAGTATGAATATCCGATCCCGCTCGATGAAGCGCAGGAACTGCTCGATCATCTGGTCAGCGGGGCGGCGATCGATAAGGTCCGTTACAAGGTTCGCTGCGGTGAACATATCTGGGATCTGGACCTGTTTCATGGGGCCAATCAGGGCTTGGTGATGGCCGAGGTCGAGTTGGGCCGGGAAGATGAGTCGTTCGTCATGCCGCAGTGGGCTGGTGAAGAGGTATCCGGTGATACCCGCTATTACAATGCCAACCTGGTGAAACATCCATTTTGTGAATGGTGAACGGATGCCGAGAGGAGAGCTCCTTGCGGCACTCTTGCTAAGCTGTCTGCTGATCACGGGATGCCAGGATCAGGAGCGAGAGACGATCCGCATGGGACTGGCCAATGCGCCGCTGAATCTCGATCCCCGCTTTGCCACCGACGCCACATCGGAACGGGTCAACCGGCTGCTCTATCAGCGTCTAGTTGAGTTTGATCCAGACAGCAGACCGAGGCCTGGTATCGCAAGCTGGCGAGCAATTACTCCAACCCACTACCGCTTCAGCCTGAATGAGCATGCCGGGAATTTCAGTCACGATCGAGAATTAACCAGCCGGGATGTGGTGGCAACCTATCGACAGGTGCTCGATCCCGCCCTGGCATCCCCCAAGCAGGCGAGCCTGGAATTGATTGCATCGATGGAAGAGGTCGACACGCGACATCTCGATTTCCACCTGAAACGTGCCGATCCACTCTTTCCCGCCTATTTGACCCTGGATATCCTGCCTGCAGAACTGATCGAGCAGGATCATGATTTTGCCCGGAAACCGGTTGGCAGCGGTGGTTTCGACCTGCTTGACTGGCCTCAAGCCGGAGAGCTGCATCTGCGCAGACGCTCTGATGGGCAGCGCTTTCAACTTCTCACAGTGAATAATCCAACGGTAAGGGTATTGAAGTTGCTGCGAAGTGAGATCGACCTGCTGCAAAATGACATCTCCCCTGAACTGATCGGTTATCTACGCCGTCAACCGACAGTGAGTGTGGATCAGCATCCAGGCAGTAACTACACCTATATCGGTTTCAATCTTCAGGATCCACTCACAGGGAAACTGCAGATTCGACAGGCGATTGCTCACGCCATTGACCGACAGGCGATCATCCATTGGGTAATGCAGGGAGCGGCACGTCAGGCGGGGTCCCTGTTTCCACCGGAACATTGGGCCTCTGATCAGCTGGCCCCCTATGAATACAATCCTGATAAAGCGAGAGAGCTGCTTGCCGAGCTAGGTTACAGTGATAGAAATCCATTGCGACTGACCTATAAAACCTCCAGCGATCCGTTTCGCATACGCCTTGCCACAGTGATCCAGAGCCAGTTGAAAGCGGTGGGAATCGACATCGATCTGCGCAGTTACGATTGGGGGACTTTCTTCGGTGATATCAAACAGGGTAACTTTCAGCTCTACAGTCTGAGTTGGGTTGGTATCAGGACGCCGGACATCTATCGGGATATCTTTGCCAGTGACTCCTTGCCTCCGAGTGGGGCAAATCGTGGTCGTTATGCAAGTAAAACAGTAGATCAACTACTCAACCGGGCTGAACAGACGAGCAATCTCACCGCTCAGGCGGAGCTCTATCATCAGGTGGCGGCTGAACTGCACCGGGATCTGCCCTATATTCCACTCTGGTATGAAGATCAGCTGTCTGTACAGGGAAGCCGTATCAAGGGCTACAAACTGATGTCAGACGGTAATTATGATGGTTTGGCCCAAGTGAAACTTAAATCTGTTCCGGATGGAAAGCATGTGCAATCGACAACTGCAAATTGATCTTGCCAGCCAGGAACTGAGCTGCCTGGAGTCCGGTCAAACGGTGGCTTCATATCCTGTATCCACCGGTTTGAACGGCCCTGGTGAATCCCAGGAGAGTGGTTGCACCCCACGAGGCAAACACAGAGTACGCATCAAAATCGGTGCAGACTGCCCACTTGACACCGTGTTTGTCAGCCGGCGTCCAACCGGCGAACGCTACAGTGCAACGTTGGCTGAACAACAACCGGAACGTGACTGGGTATTGACCCGCATTATCTGGTTGTCCGGCCTTGAATCCGGTTTCAATCGTGGTGGCCGGGTGGATACACTGAGAAGGTATATCTATATCCACGGTACTCCGGATAGTGAACCCATGGGGGTGCCGAGATCCCATGGCTGCATCAGAATGCGCAACCGGGATCTGATCGAGCTGTTTGATTGGGTTGAGCCGGGTATGCTGGTGGAGATCCGTGACTGATGGGCCGCTTTCTGTTGTCCAGACTGGTGACTGCGTTTGTCTCGATGTTCGGTGTTGCCTGTCTGGTCTTTCTGCTGATTCACCTGGTGCCCGGAGATCCTGTGGATGTGATGCTGGGGGAGTCGGCAAGACCCGCAGACCGACAGGCGTTGCGAGTCAGTCTTGGCCTGGATCAGCCGATCGAGACCCAGTTGCTGAACTACTTCAGTGGCCTGGCCCAATTCGACCTGGGTCAATCGTTACATAGCAAGCGAGCGGTGAGTGAATTACTGGCAGAGCGAATCCCGGCTACCCTGGAGCTGGCGTTTGCGGCACTTTTTGTGGCACTCATCATCGCTGTTCCGTTGGGAATTCTGGCGGCAGTGGAAAGGGGAAAAGCCTGGGATTGGGGAGCGATGGGGTTTTCCATGCTGGGCGTCTCTATCCCCAACTTCTGGTTGGGTCCCATGTTGATTCTCTGTTTCTCATTGTGGCTGGGTTTGACGCCGGTCAGCGGGCGGGACGGGTTCACCAGCCTGATTCTGCCAGCAGTGACCCTTGGTAGCGGTTTTGCCGCCATTCTGGCACGCATGGTTCGTAGCAGCTTGCTGGAGGTGCTGGGTGAGGATTTTGTTCGTACGGCAAGGGCAAAAGGGGTTGCTGAGGTCGAGGTGATCTGGCGGCATGCAATGCGCAATGCCTGGCTTCCCGTGGCTACCCTGCTTGGATTGCAGCTGGGTGCCCTGTTGGGTGGGGCCGTGGTTACCGAGGTGGTGTTCGATTGGCCCGGTATCGGTTCCCTCATGATCGAGTCGATTCAAAAACGCGATTATCCCGTTGTACAGGGTTGCGTGCTGTTCATCAGCCTGATGTATGTGCTGGTCAATACCCTGACCGATCTGCTGTATGGCTTGATCGATCCTCGTATCCGGCTGGACAATTCCAAATGATCAGGTTTTGGTTTCCACTTGGCATCCTGGGGCTGTGGGCTGTGGCGGCAATCAGCGGAGGCTGGATTGTGGAGTCAGCCAACCAGATCGATCTGCAGCGAATTCTTCAGTCACCGGGCGAACAGGGTTTGATGGGCTATGACGATCTGGGGCGGCCGATTCTGCAACGGATCTGGGTCGGTGCCCAGGTATCCCTGCTGGTCTCAGTTGGGGTGGTGACGCTCTCCCTGCTGATTGGCACGGCGGTTGGATTGTTTGCCGGCTATCAGGGAGGCTGGCTGGATCTTATCCTGGTCAGGATTATGGATGTGTTTCTGGCGTTTCCGGGCATACTGCTGGCAATTGCCCTGGCCGGCGTCATGGGGCCTGGAGTGGATAATCTGATTATCGCACTCTCCGCCGTGGGCTGGGTGGGATTTGCCCGCTTGACCCGAGGGCAGGTTCTGTCGCTCAAGCAGCGGGATCACGTCACCGCAGCGATTGCATTGGGAACCCCACGCCATCTGATTCTGCTACGTCATCTACTGCCTCTGTTGTCAGCGCCGCTGATCGTGGAAGCGACATTCGGCATGGCAGGTATGGTGATCGCCGAAGCCGGGTTATCCTTTCTTGGGCTGGGTATACAGCCACCCGATGCCTCATGGGGCAGTCTGATCAGGGATGGAGCGAGCTATATGTTGATGGCGCCCCATATGGTACTGGCACCTGGGGTGGCGATTATGCTTGTGGTACTGTCACTCAATATCCTCGGTGACCGATTGAGGGACCGCTTGGACCACCGCTCGAATGGATGATCCAATACCTCTCCAGGCGTCTTTCAGATAGCCGATTCAGCTACCATCAACTCAAGCTATTGCACAAAGAAAGTTGTGAATAGCAGTGCCTCAACGGCGTTCTTACCCGTTGCTTCTTCAAGAATTTTTTTAACTTCGGTGAGCGCGGCCTTACGTAGCGCCTCTTTTCCGTCAGGCGATTTCAGGGTCTTCCCATCCTGTTCTGAAAGCAGCATCAGCAATGCATGGCGTATCGCCGGACCATGCAGCGTCAGGGTTTCGAGAAAAGCTTCGTCCTTGGTCATCAGCTGAATATCGCATCGAATGTATTTCCCGCCCTTCGCCAGATTGGCAACCAGAGAAGGTTTGATCTGATAGTAGCTGATCGTGGGGGGTGCTTTTTCTTCATCTTCATCCTCAGCCCATAAAACCTGGCTGGGAATGAGCACTAAAAGACAGACCAAAAAGAGATTTCGCATGATTCAAACCTTGATTTTCACTTCATCTATGTTTGCGGCATACTGAGGTAAATATTAAACCTGAATCCCTCGGATCAGGTAACCGCATAAGCAAGCTTATTGATTGATAAGCCCAAGCAGATAGTATTTAAAACCCAATGAGAATAAAAGCACCAGGAAACAGCATTCGGAATTCCAAACAGGCCATTCTGAAGGCTTTTCTGAGTGTCATTACAACCAATCTGAAGCAGGGAGAATGGGCATGAGTCTCGGGCCGGTAATGATCGATCTGGAAGGCTCGGAGATGACCCCTGAAGAGCGTGAGCTATTGGAGCATCCTGCAGTGGGCGGGGTTATTCTGTTCTCGCGGAACTACATATCCATGCAGCAGCTCAGTAACCTCTGTGCGGATATTCATGGCATCAGAACTCCCCAACTTCTGATTGCGGTGGACCATGAAGGGGGGCGGGTCCAACGTTTCAGACAGGGGTTTTCAGAGCTACCTCCGGCCGCCTGGTATGGGCAGGAGTACCGTAAACACCCGGAACAGGGACTCAGGCTGACAGAGCTTGGTGGCTGGTTGATGGCCTCGGAGCTGCGTGCCTGCGGCGTTGATTTCAGTTTTGCGCCGGTTCTCGATCTGGGGTTGGGGATCAGTGAAGTGATCGGTGATCGCGCCTTTTCCGAGAACCCGGATGAGGTTACCCGTCTGGCCCACGCGTGGATGCAGGGTTGCCACGAAGCCGGTATGGCGGTGGTTGGCAAGCACTTCCCGGGCCACGGTGGGGTGGCCGCCGATTCACATCTGGCCCTGCCGATTGATCAGCGGCGCTTCGAGGATCTGAAGATGGAGGATCTGCGCCCGTTTGAAAGTATGATTGAAGCCGGTATGGAAGCCATCATGCCTGCCCATGTCATCTATCAGCATATCGACAAGGATCTGGCCGGTTTTTCAGGCTTTTGGTTAAAGCAGGTGCTCAGGCAACAGCTTGGATTTCAAGGGGTGATTTTCAGTGATGATCTGGATATGGAGGCAGCCAGCGAAGCTGGAAATTATGCTCAACGGGCCGCGCTTGCGCTTGAGGCGGGATGTGACATGATCCTGGTCTGTAACAACCGTGCCGCCGCGATACAGGTTCTGGAATCCCTGAAAACCTATAACGATCCGGCCGCACATGTCCGCTTGGTAAGGATGCATGGCCGAAAGCAGCGCTCTCTACAACAGATCCACATGGATTCACGTTGGAAACAGGCTGTAAATCAGCTGTCAGTGATTCCACAGGAAACACCGCTCAATCTGGGGCTTGAAGATGACGATTAATGCACAACAGGCAGCTGAAGTTTTGGCTACTGCCGACTTAATCTATAACAGTCAGCAGATCGCACAAGCGCTGGATCGAATGGCGTTGGAGATCAGTGAGCGACTCGCGGATCAGGATCCACTGGTGTTGTGTGTCCTGAATGGTGCTTTGATACCGACAGGACAACTGCTGACCAGGCTGAGCTTTCCACTTCGTCACGACTATATTCATGCAACACGCTACCGGGGCGAGACATCGGGTTCCGAACTGGAGTGGAAAGGGCACCCCAGTGCCTCACTGACAGGCGAGACAATCCTCATCGTTGATGACATCCTGGATCATGGCATCACTCTGGCGGCAATTGTTGAAGCTTGTCAGGATGCAGGAGCAAAGGAGGTGTTGAGTGCGGTTCTGGTGGAGAAGAAGCACGATCGGGGTGTTGGTTTCAAGGCGGATTTTGTCGGGCTGGAGGTCGAAGACCGCTATGTGTTTGGTTATGGAATGGACTACAAGGGCTACCACAGAAATGCACCAGCCATCTATGCACTTCCTGAGAGTTAGTAATTTCCCTAATATTGAATAATGCTATACAAGGGTAAACCCTGCCTCGATTTCCTAGAAAAATAGTAGAGATATTAGGCACCTATTGCTATTTTCCCACAAATAGTACAAGCTTGTACCATCATGGCAGAACCTGGCATCAGACCGGGGAGTCCTGACAAATTCAATCGAGTTCGCTTCTCTCCGACTGACTGTCGGAGTTTGCACCGTTAAAGGAGGGTATAGTGTGAGCACATTGGAAAGTATGAAAGGTAGCCACACTGATATGCAGCAGATTATCAGTGATTTAAGAGCTATGATGACGAGGGAACAGTTGAGTATACGGCCAAACGCAATGACAACTCATAAGATGATTTGCGATCTGGCAGAGATGATGAAAGGTCATATGTCAGACCAGGACCGGGGTGTCTATCCTGACCTGCTGACACATCAAGATCCAAAATTGAAATCCATGGCCTGGGGATTTCTGAATGGGCAAAAACCCATTAGAAAACAGTTTGAGCGATACCATAACAAATGGTTGAAGAACTGCGACTTCAACTTTTCAGATGAGTTTATTGCTGAAACATTTGAGATCTTTGACATGATCGAAGATCGCATTCAGCGCGAAGAGACGATCCTGATACCAACCTTAGAAAAGTCTGGGGTATTTGCCCAGGCCGTATAAAATCAGGATCATTGGAGGAGAAGTGTCGGGGGGTAGTAGTTTGACCCCCTATTTTTTTGCCTGCAAGAAAGTCCATTCCCTACCAAGCGGCTCAAATCAATACACCCAGCAAACCACTTCGGCTGTCAGATTTTAGCCAACTTTCAATCACATACCCATTTCATGCCTCAACCAGCCTCAGCTGCAGGTGAATGTCGAATTTGGAATGAGGAAATTGAGACAAATCGTAGCATCATAGGTAAAGAGTCTCTAAGATAGCGCTCAGAATTTTTTATATTCGAACTTTATTCAACTCAAGCAAATCTCAGGAGGTTCATTGTGGGCGTACTTGTTGGACGGGAGGCACCGGATTTTACTGCAGCAGCGGTGCTTGGTGATGGCACGATCGTCGATGACTTTAATTTCAGTAAAACGATCAAAAACAGATATGCAGTTTTGTTTTTCTATCCTCTCGATTTCACTTTTGTCTGCCCCTCGGAGCTGATCGCTTTCGATCACCGTCTGGAGGAGTTTAAAAAACGGCAAGTGGAAGTGGTGGGTTGTTCCATCGACTCTCACTTCACCCACAATGCCTGGCGTAATACACCGGTCAACAATGGCGGTATCGGCCCGGTAGGCTACCCTCTGGTTGCTGATCTGAATCATGCCATCTGTAAAGCCTATGATGTGGAGACAGCTGACGGCAACGTGGCACTTCGCGGCTCCTTCCTGATCGATAAATCCGGCATTGTCCGCCATCAGGTTGTCAATGATCTGCCTCTCGGCAGAGATATCGATGAAATGATACGTATGGTCGATGCACTTCAATTCAATGAGGAACATGGTGAAGTTTGCCCGGCCGGCTGGAAGGATGGTGATGCGGGCATGAAAGATACGCCGGAAGGTGTGGCAAACTACCTGACGGACCACAGTGAAAGCCTCTGAGTAGGTTTCACTCTGTTGTGGCCGGTATCGTTGCCGGCCGCAATATAGGATGGATCATCGAATCATATAAAGACCAAACTAAGAATGACTAAACTGGCCATCATCGGCGGTACCGGGCTGAACAAAATTCCGGACCTTGAAATCACTCATCGGGAGGTCTGCCATACACCTTTTGGTGAGCCTTCCGCAGCCCTGACTCACGGCAGAATTGCCGGCAGTGAAGTGGTATTTCTTCCCAGGCATGGGGCGACCCATACCATCCCGCCACATCGGGTCAACTACCGGGCAAACCTGTGGGCACTGCACCATATCGGTGTGGACAGTGTGATTGGTGTGGCCGCCGTGGGGGGGATTACATCAGAAATGGCCCCGGGCAGGATTGTCATTCCTGATCAGATTATCGATTACACCTTTGGCCGCGATCACACGATTTATGAAAAGGACCTGCAACAGGTCACCCATATCGACTTTACCTACCCCTACTGTCAACAACTGCGCCAGCGCCTGATCGATGCTGCCAGTAACAGCGGTGTGGGTTGTGTTGACGGAGCAACCTATGGGGCAACCCAGGGGCCGCGTCTGGAGACTGCCGCAGAGGTCACTCGGATGGAACGGGACGGTTGTGATATCGTAGGCATGACTGGAATGCCGGAAGCGGCCTTGGCCAGGGAGTTTGAACTCTGCTATGCCTCCTGTGCCGTCGTGGCAAACTGGGGGGCTGGTAAGCAGCAGGCATCAATCAGTATGAAAGAGATTGAAAAAAACCTGATTGTGGGGATGGAACAGGCGAGAAAGTTACTGACGATACTGCTTAGGGAGAGTGCCTAAGCCGGATCCAAAGACTGACATAAGATGACGATCAGAAGTAATAATATTTTAATAACAATATGTTATAGATCATTACTCCTTTTGATTCTAATCAATAGTCGTAACCTGCACGGCGGAGCTTTTGAGCTTGGCATGTCATCACTGAATGATGGTGATTTCGCGGAAGCCTTCTGCCTCTGGCGGCCATTGGCTATGCAGGGTCATGTGGAGGCTGCCTACCATCTGGGCTGGCTCTATGCTAATGGTAACGGGCTCAGGGTTGATATCGATAAAGCGGTCTATTGGTGGAAGCGTTCTGCCGCCCAGGGACACAACGAAGCGATGTTTGCTCTGGCATTGGCCTACACCAATGGAAAAGGCATCAAAAAGGATCACCAAGAGGCGTTCAAATGGTATCTTACGGCCGCCGAAAGGGGACATGGAGATGCTCGCGAGATCATAAAATCCAAGCTTCTGAAACCGGAAAAAGTACTGAGAAATCAACTCAAAACAGTACTACAGTCAGATTGGCTCAGTGAACGTAGAGTGGTTGAGGCTGATGTGGTCAATTTGCGTGCGGGTCCAGGTACACAACATCCGGTGGTTAAACGGATCGAGGCTGGGGCCAGGCTGTTTATCATCGATCGCAAGGAAAAATGGTTGCTCGCTGTCGATCCGGACGATCTGAGTCAGGCCTGGATTGCAGACTGGTTAACAACGCCCAGTGAATAGAGGTTTTGGTGGTATCAAACCGGTGGTAAAAAAGTGGCTTTCAGGGCATGCTTGATGCATCTAACATTTTGATTATTATAGAGTCAGGCTTGAAGCAAGCGGCCGCTGGCATGTCCTAGCGGTGATTTGCTGCTTCTCTGCAGCCGGGCTGACGGAATCTGAAAGCAACCTGTTTTGTCATCGGGTTAATATTATCGATTCAATCAGTTTACAGGTACAATGTTGCAGTAATTAGGTACGTCGTTATAGGGGAGTGAAGATGGCTGATGAGACTAACAGCGCTGATGAAAGCGTAGATAAACAACCTCAAAAGACAGCAACCACAGTTAAGAAGAAAGCTGCGAAAAAGAAAGTTGCCAAGAAAAAGGTAGCCAAGAAGAAAGCGACAGCAAAGAAAAAAGCCGCTGCCAAGAAGAAGGTCTCAGCCAAAAAGACAGAGAGTAGCAAAGCTGCTAGCACGAAAATCGCAGCCGCCGCACAGAGTGACAAGCCGGAAGCCGGCACTGAAGCTAAAGCGGCAAGCGCGAAAATTGCCGCCGCCCCAAAAACAGACAAGCCGGAAGCCGCTACTGAAGTTAAAGCTGCGACACCGACCGCCGTGGCTGCGGCGGGCGCTCAAGCCTCCACTTCAACCACAGCTGCTGAGAGCAATAAGGCCCCATCATCAAATGTGGTCGTACAGAAACAAATAGAAGAGAAAGCGTCAACTTCGGAGGAGACATCCATGTCGACAACAACAAAGAGCTCAGGTGGCTTTTGGGTAAAAGTCATTTTCTGGCTGGTTATTATTATTCTGGGATTCATGTATATCCGCTCACTGGCGAAAAACCCGGTTGATCAATCAACAGGCGAAGCCTCGGATTCCACTCAGGTTGAGGTCGCTGCCTCGGATTCAGATGCCTCATCTACGCCAGATCAGGCTGCCGCTTCATCAACAACAGATCAAGCTGCCACCTCATCCGCACCCGCAGCGGCTACCGGTGAAGCCAGTACGGAAAATCAGCAAGCGAGTGTGGCTGCAGCTGAGAGTGGTCAGAGTGAGGCCTCTTCAGCAGCAGATGCTTCTGGCGAAACTTCGGGAAATCTGGTCTCAGGCTCGAGCATGTCACCAGAGGTCAAAGTGTTAAGCCAACCGGCAGCAGCAGAGGCATCCGGCGAAGCGGATCACTCCTCGGCTGAGACAGGGGCGGCTGCACAACAGAGTGGCCAGGAAACGGCGTCTGCTCAAGATGATCAGCAGAGTGTCCATGAAATGCACACCGAGTCTGTTACAAAAATCCTCAAAGAGTTCGATGAGTTGAGGGATGCGGCACAGGCGGAAATGGAGGCCATGCAGAACAGAATGCAGGCTGAGAGAGAGCTGCACGAAGCGATGATGCCTCCACCACCACGTATGTGGCACAATCCTAATCCAGGTTATGGACCCTATGGACCGGGTCCTGGCCCTGGTCAAGGTCCTGGACCCTATCAAGGCTACTACAACTACAGATAATTTCTGAAAGCATAAAAAAACGGGCTACAAGCCCGTTTTTTTTTGCACACAACTATCAGTGTGCTGATTCGATCAGTGGCCTATCAGTCGAGATGAGCCAGGGCCGAGTCATAGTCGGGTTCCTGAACAATTTCAGGCACCAACTGGGTGTAGATCACTTTGTTGTTCTCATCCACCACAACCACAGCACGGGCGCAGATGCCAGCGAGCGGACCATCGCTGATCAGTACGCCATAATCTTTGGCGAAGTTACGGTTATGCATCATGGAGAGTGAGACGACATTCTCCACACCCTCAGCACTGCAGAATCGACCTTGAGCGAAAGGGAGGTCGGCAGAGATGACCAGGGCGACCGAATTGGGCTTGTCTGCCATGGCTTTGTTGAAGGTGATGGTTGAGGTGGCACAGACACCGGTATCAAGACTGGGAACGATATTCAGTAGCTTCTTTTTACCGGCATAATTCTGTAAAGAGACATCTGACAGATCACCAGCCGTCAAAGAGAAGTCCGGTGCATCAGAGCCGACTGCCGGCAGATCGCCATTGGTGTTGATTGGGTTGCCTTCTAGAGTGATCGTTGCCATGTCTTAATCCTGTTATTTGAGTTGAATTCTAAGAATAGCGCAGATTTTAGGAAGAACACCCAGCAAGATAAACCCTATTTTGTTTATAGTAATTATTGAAAAGCCTGAATTGGCGTGAGGGTTGGTTCAGGGGAAGATCCAATCGTGCCCTAATCATCGCAATGGCGATTAAGTGACATAAGTTGATCAGTGCTCAGTTGATCAGTGGATGTGTCTGTTAGGGCCTGTTAACACTAATCCAATACGCCCTGTTGTGCATGAAAAAGCGCCAATCAAGGCGCGAGGAACGTAGTTTGGTTGTTCCAAATGAGTGACGAGCAACGCCGAGTGGGGCTTTTTCAGGCGCAACCCCCCATACTGATTGTAAAAGAGGGGGCTGGGTCTGTATTTGCGCCCAGCGGCGTTATCATTCACTTATGTAGAATAACTACACCACGCTCATTCTGCCTTGCTGGACACAAATACAGACCCAGCAGGGCGTATTGGATTAGTGTTAACAGGCCCTAAGAGACGAGTTCCTGATAGATCTCAGGTGTCACTTCCTGGGTTATCCCGAGCAGTGTTTCCCGTAGCGGGTCAGACATGATCCTGATGTCATTGATTTTAATAATCTCTTCAAAAGATGGAATTCCGGAGATTTCCGTATTCTGAATGATTACATCATCAGAGGGCAGTTCAGTGGAAATCGGGCAGGAGATCAGTAACACAGGCAGATCACCCAGGCTGTCCACTTGAATCGTCTCCAGTTTAAAACGCAGATCCTTGAGCAGGTTCCTCAGGCCGGTCTGTTTCTCCAGGACAAGGTTCAGGGTCAGACACTGCAGTAAGGTATGTGCCAACTCATCCTGAATTTGACTTCGGTTGCCTTTCAAAAGATCGGTTATCTGATTTGGCGCCATACCCGGATAGGAGAGAATCCACTGTAGGGGAGAGGTCACCGTGAGCTCTGCGGTTTTTCCCTCATTTTCAGCTTTGTAGGGATAAGTGACCGGTGTCAATGCGGGCGTGGCTGCGAAAATATCCAACGGCGGTGAGATATCACTGTCCAGTGAGTACGGCTTTTGCCTGGCAATGGAGAGGTAGTGCTTTTTCAGCGCTTGAAAGTTCTTCTCTGCCCCTTTGACCGAGGATTTGGAGCCCCCGCGGATGTACTCGCCGAGGATCGGTTGAGGTGAAAAAAGTGGTGCCAGGGTGGACAAATAGGACTTGAGTTGTGTCTCAATCCGTTCAGATACTGAGCGGGTTAGCTTACGGAGTTCTATCAGTCTTGGGATGTCGAAAGAGTCTGTCATGAGATGCCCGCTTATTATTTGCCTGAGAAGCAGAATTTTCAGGCTGTTTATCCATACGACAAGGCCTTTTCACAATGCGTCGCACTTGGGCCTGTTAACATTAATCCAATACGTTTTGCTGGGGCTGTCTTGGCGTCCACCAAGGTAGAACAGAATAGATTGGATTAGTGTTAACTACCCTTAGATAAGAAAGCTAATCAAATAAATGAGTTACGTCAATAAGTTTTTGTTGATTTGCTACACTCTTTCAGGAAAATGGACGATATTGTATAGTGAACTAAGGCAAAAACCGCCACCACCAGGTGGCTGCAGGATGTGAAGTAAAATATTGGGCCCTTTGGCATAGCTGCTGAGGTTTAGACCCGGTTTTTACGGGTCCACTTAGCCGTGAGTGATGTCTGCCTCATAAGGCTTGGAAGAAGGCCTTCCTGTGTTTGTTAGCGCAGTTGTAGGAGAGGTGATTTGGATAACCAATATCCTATGCCGGAATCGATCGGAAGATTCCAGTTGGTGGAAGAGGTAGGCGAAGGCGCAATGTCGATTGTCTACAAAGCTTTTGATCCCGAAATCAATCGGCCCCTGGCTATCAAGCTGCTGCGTGGTGAGTGTGCTGTCGATCCGGAGTATCGATATCGCTTTCTGCAGGAGGCCAAAGCTGCAGGAAAACTGACCCACCCCAATATTGTCACCATTTTCGATGTCGGCGAAGTGGAACAGGGACCCTATATCGCGATGGAGTTTCTTGAGGGACAAACCCTTGAGGAGATCATGGATGGTGAGCAGGAGATTACAACCCGAGATGTGGTTATCTACGGCATCCAATTGGCTGAAGCGCTCGACTATTCCCATGCCCGGGGAATTGTTCATCGGGATGTCAAACCCGGCAACATCATCTCCCCCGGTTATGGTCACTCACTGCGTATAACGGATTTCGGAATCGCCAGGATTGATGCCCCGAACAAAGAGCATAAAACCAGGATAGGTTCTGTCCTCGGTACGCCTCAATATATGTCACCGGAACAGGTTGAAGGACAGCAAGTGGATGGTCGATCCGACCTTTTTTCACTCGGTGTGATTCTCTATCAATTACTTACTGGTGTTAAACCGTTTGTTTCGGAGACGCTGACCTCCCTGTTGATGAAGATCGTACAGGAAGAGCCTGCACCGATCGATATCAAGAAGACGGATATACCTCAAAGTCTGAAAGCGATTGTCGAGAAGTTGCTCAACAAGAATCCTGTCAATCGTTTCCAAACAGGTAAGGAACTTGCCGATGCTCTGCGTCGTGTCATCCATGAGATCGATGAAAAGCAGCAGCATATCAATGAATCAAAGATTCTGCCGTTGCGTATCAAATGGACGGCAGTGATGGCAATGGTCGTCTCGCTGGCTATGATTTTAGGTTCCTATCTGGTCTATCAAAAGCAGGTCGATACAATGACGGAACTGACCTTGGACTCAGGTGGTTCTTTGGCTGATTTTATCGCCATTGAAAGCGCGGAAGCTGTATTGATACAGGATTGGGTGGCGATTGAGACTTTTGTGCAGGAGGTCAACGATCGTCAACAGATCAGTTACCTGAAGATCTTCGATCACAGACGGGTATTACGGGCAAGTACGTCACTGGATGAGGTGGGTGAAACGCTGGAACAATCCCTCTCTGGCGCGGTACTGAGAGAGGAGGGGGGAATCGTTATCACCGAAGCCGAGTGGCAGGGAGAGGAAGTGTTTGATTTTCAAGCACCGCTGATCTTTCAGAATAGAACAATCGGTGGTGTACAGTTAGGTCTATCTCAAACGCCACTGATCGCTGCGGCAGATCTGACTTTTTATACTATGCTCGGTCTTTTGCTTGCCGTTGTTCTGACGGTGGTTGTGGTGGCCTATCTGTTGGCGACTGGTATCACGTTGCCGATGAAAATCCTCAGAAAGGCGATGCGGCATATCAGTAAGGGTAACTACGCTTATCGGATACGCCAGGAACGTAATGACGAACTGGGCTTGATGTTCAAAGACTACAACCGGATGGCTGAGGAGCTGCAGAACAAGCAGCAGGCAGAGGCAGCGACTGAGGATGAGACCCAATCCGACCTCGATACACAAACCCCAACCCAGACCCAACCGCAAATTGAGCCAGAGCCGGAAGATGATGATGAGACACGGATTGCGCCAGCAAAGCAGCCATTGGATGCTGTAATCGGCGTGGATGATAGTCAGGAGCTAGACGATGATATGGATGATGCGACAAGAATCATAAAAAGAAACTAGGGCCTGTTAACACTAATCCAATTGGCCCTGTTGTGCCTGAAAAAGCGCCAATCAAGGCGCGAGGAGAGAGGTTTGGTGATTCCAAAT
>JAEPDS010000040.1 GCA_016842065.1 Candidatus Thiodiazotropha sp. 'RUGA' | reverse complement strand
GTCATCAATTGGTCGAGCAGCGCAGTATTAGGCATCGGCCGGCCTGTACCTGAGTGTTGAGCCAGATAGAGAGACCCGGCAGCTGTTGATCGGCATGGTTGATTGAATTTAGAACGGCAGTTTCATACCAGGAGGCAGACCCAGTCCAGCTGTCAGTCCTGACATACTCTCCTGCATCTTGTGGCTGACCCGCTGGGCAGCATCATTCACAGCGGCTGCCACCAGGTCTTCGAGCATCTCTTTGTCATCACCCATCAGGCTCTCATCGATCTCGACACGGCGCACCTCATGTTTACCGTTCATGATCACTTTGACCAGCCCGCCGCCGGACTCGCCCGTCACCTCTTCCTGCGCCAGCTTCTCTTGTGCCTGCTGCATTTCAGCCTGCATCTTTTGCGCCTGCTTCATTAAATTACCAATACCGCCTTTCATGTCGAACACCTCATATTCATGGCCAATCCCAGACGCCCAGGCCTCTGCCGGCACCTGAAATCAATTTAACAAACTACTTTAAAACATCATTTATATAACTGTAAAACAGTTAGTTATAAAACATAACTCTGACAGAGCATCAGCCGTTTCAACCGGTGGAATCATCCACAGGACGAATCGACTCCGGCATCAGTTTTGCGCCAAACCGCTCCTCCATCTCTTTCACCATCGGGTCCACCGCCATGCTCGTTTCCGCCTCAGCCTGGCGCTCTTCGAGCTGACGTTTTTCACGCATTGCCGGCGTCTCCTGCTGCGGCACCGCTTCGCTGATCGTCAGCTGCACCGACTCACCGAGCTGTCTCCTTATGCCTTCCAGCAGGCGCATTTCAGACTGCCCAACCCGCAGCTGGCGCCTCGACGTATCGAGGGTCAGATTCAGTGTCTTGCCGTCCCAGCTGCCAAACGCGCAGTTTTGCGCCAACTGACGCGTGATCCCTCCCAATTGCAGGGCGGCGCAAAAGGCCTCCCAATCGGATGGGTCGGTCACTTTGGCCACCGGCTTGGCCGCTTCTGCTGGAGCAGCAGCCTGGGTCGGTTTGGCTGCGCTGCTTGCCGCTGCGTTGCTGTTCGGCGCCTGCGCATTTGCTCTTGGTGCTGGCTGACGAGTGGCCCGACGACCACCGCCACTCGGTTGAGCAGAACCGCTGCCACCCTCCTCCGGGCGAAAGGCGAGCATTCTCAACAACACCATCTCGAAACCGCTGCGAGGATCCGGAGCAAGATTCAACTCCTGCTGTCCCATCAAGCCAATCTGATAGTGGAGCTGCACATCTTCCGTCGACAGGGCTTCGGCAAAAACGTTCAGTCGTTGCCTGTCATAGCCATCGTCGGGCTGATAACCCGAGACCAATTGCAGCAACGCGATCTGGTGCAGCATGGCCAGCAGCTCCTGCAGAGCCTGACTGAAGTCCACCGCCATCTCGGCCATCTCCGACACCCGATCGAGCAGACCGGCGCCTTCACCAGCCGCCAAAGCCTCGACCAAGCCGTAGATACGATCGGATCCGATCACGCCGATCATCGACTTGACCGCCTCACCCCGCACTTCACCACCACCAAAGGCGATGGCCTGGTCCAGCAGACTGAGGCCGTCGCGCATACTGCCGTCCGCCCCTCTGGCCAACAGGCTGAGCGACTCCTCGTCAAACGGGATCTTCTCTTCCCCGAGGATGTGCCGCAACTGACCTTCAATCTGCTCCCGACTGAGGCGTTTCAAATTGAACTGCAGACAACGGGAGAGCACGGTCACCGGGACCTTCTGCGGGTCCGTGGTGGCCAGTATGAATTTCACATGTGGAGGAGGCTCTTCAAGAGTTTTCAATAAGGCATTGAAACTGCTGGCGGAAAACATGTGAACCTCATCAATCAGGTAAACTTTATAGCGTCCCCTTACCGGCGCATAGGGCACATTTTCCAGTAGCTCTCTGGTCTGATCCACCTTGGTCCTGGAGGCCGCATCCACCTCCAGCAGGTCGACAAACCGCCCCTCATCGATCTCCCGACAGGCATCGCAGACACCACAGGGCACCGCACTGATCCCCTTTTCACAATTCAGCGACTTGGCGAAGATTCTCGCCAGGGTCGTCTTGCCCACTCCCCGGGTACCAGTGAACAGATAAGCATGATGCAAACGCTCGCGCTCCAGGGCGTTGTTCAACGCAGTCACCACATGCTGCTGACCGACCAACTGGCCAAACAACTGTGGTCTCCATTTGCGGGCGAGTACCTGATATGACATAACCTATCGCTCTGTAACCTACCGATTAAAGGGGGAAGTTTAACCCGAATCCGGGGTGGATTCACGGTCCGTCAGCGACAACCGTCAGAGAGGCGGCGATTCCCCCCGGAGATGAAATCCAACATGCTCTCAATCTGAGTAATGAATCGGGATTGGCGGACTGAAGCCGCTTGATTGCATGGCAGAATCACCGGGACCCGGCCTGAATGGTACTTAATTTAAGCGTTATCTGGTGGGGCATGGCCCCACCAAAACCCTTCAATAGAACGAGATGCAAAGAGTATTAGTGCGTAAGTAAACACCATACGGGCCTTGCCCAATTCATCGATTTTCCGGAGATATGCTGCCGGATACATTCATGTAAGCCCCCAATTGAGGAATGCGACGACTAAAGGGATCGATCCCCTGAACGATAGTTTTCAAGAGAGGGGAAGGGATAACTAAGCCACTGATTTAATAAACAACGATCAGTAAAAACGTCACCAAGCACCTCTGATGCCGGGTATGTTGTCGATGCGTTGAACCGGTTAGCGCATCGTTACCTGTAGACCTATTCAACACGGAACGGCAATGGCATGGACCAGCTGAACGGACAGCACCATCAAACCCATTCGCATCACCAATCGCCTGTGGATGAGACGCTCTCTCTGATCTTGAATCGGTCTGTGATTAACCACCAGGCCATCTCCTCCTACCCAACGGCCCCTGTTGGACAGCAACACCACGAATCAAATCCATCAACCAATCCGGTCCATAGGGAAATCTCATGAGTGATCAGCAAGCCTCCCCGATAAGAGTCGCGGCCATCGGTATGGATCAACGTCAGCGTAACGCGTTGGTCATGCTGTTCAATAGCCATTGTCACAAGCGCTATATCCTGGTGGAAGAGGAGTCCTCGGAAATCTGCATCATCGACCTGGATCTGTATGGTGGCGAACGCCTCTGGCAGGAGTTCCGTCAACGCCACCCGGATCGCCCATTGATTCTGGCCTCGCTGAAACCCCGCCAAGTGGAGAATGGACACACCCTGTTTGTAAAAAAGCCGATCCCCATCATTCAACTGAAGAATGCAATCGACCAGTTGAGCCAGACACTCAACAACAGAACGGCAGAGTATCAAACCGACGCAGTACTGAATCCTGAAACAACACCGTCACTCTCTCAACAACCCCGACACTCAGCAGGCCCGATAACTCGAAAAGTGGCCTCATTGATGACCGAAGCTCAGGAGCAGGTGTTCATCGGTACCTCACCGGACATTGATCCAGACAATCAGGAGCAGCTGGCAAAGGTCTATTACGATCCTCAACACTATCTGCAGGGGCACGTACAACAAGCGTTGAATCAGGCAACCCGCTACAACAAAAATGTCACCATCGAAGGCCCGTGGCCAGCAATCGATCTTATCATCGCCAAACATCAGATCATGGTCGACGCCGGTGAGAAGCACCTACGCCCCTTCTGCACGGTTCCTGATGCAACCCGTGAAGTTGAACTGCGGTTTCATGAACGACACTCACCGACCACCAGCCGGCGGGAGTACTCCATCTACGCCTTTATCTGGCAGCTGGCGCTCTGGGCATCCCGAGGCCGGTTACCCTCGGGCACCAATCTCAACCAACCGATCTATCTTCGACGTTGGCCAAATTTCAGCCGCCTTGTAGTGACGCCGCACGCGCTGGCCATCGCGGCTCTCTGGAGCAGACATCCACGCTCCCTGATCGATACGGCGAACAGTCTCGGTATTTCACAACGCTATGTATTTGCCTTCTACAGCGCAGCACACGCGCTTCAACTGGCTGGCGAAACACGACGGGCGGTAGACACCCTGCTTGAGCCGCCAGTGATAGAGCAGGCCAAAAACAGAGGACTGTTCAGCAAACTTCTGAACCGACTTAGAGGATAAAAGGATTCATCATGAGTGACTACAAGATCATCTTCAGCGGTCCCGTCGGAGCTGGCAAAACCACCGCCATCCAGTCGATCAGCGATATCCTGCCGGTGACAACGGATGAACAGGCCAGCGATATGACCCGCAAACTGAAAAACGGCACCACGGTGGCGATGGACTACGGTCTGATCAAGTTACCCGGCACGGAACGGATTCACCTCTATGGCACCCCGGGCCAGGAGCGCTTTGATTTTATGTGGGAGATATTGAGCAATGGGGGAATCGGTCTTGTACTGTTGATCAACAACCAGAGACCTGACCCTTTTGGCGATCTGCATTTTTTCCTGAATGCCTTCCAGGCGTTCATCAAGCAGGGAAAAGTGGTGATTGGGGTGACCCAGATGGATCAGGCCGAGATGCCGAGAATCGAAGACTATCACCTGCAACTGGAAAACAGTGGCGTGAAGATCCCGGTATTCGATATCGATGCAAGGATCAGGAAAGATGTCTCGATCCTCCTCGAAGCTCTGCTCTACTCACTGGATCCAGGATTAGAGGATTAAGGAACATCATGCAACATGAGTTGAGGGGATGAGTTTAATCAGACCTAAAGCAGCGATCGGTCAAAGCATCCGACCAAAGGCAGGGAACGATGAACGAAAGTGCATTTTTTTTACGACGCATGAATGATCATGTGCAATATCTGGGAAAAATCAAAGCCACATTGGAAGATAAAGGGGATTTCCAGGGAACCGATCACCACAGCTGTAAGCTGGGTCTCTGGCTGGACAGTGACGGCCCCATAGAGTCATCCGCGATCAGTGCACTGGCCCGTGAAACCTTTGATCAACTGCTCGATCCACATCAGCGCTTCCATCATGCCAGCAAACGGGCATTGGCGTGTAAGGCTGCGGGTGACCGAATCGGCATGGAGGATGCCATGACTGAGATGTTCAAACTCTCCAGCACCCTGGTGAATATCTTGATTAAACTCGATAGCATGGATCAGTAGAGCGCTTGATTTGGTCTGTGAACCCTAGTGGGCCACGCGTGGTATTGACAAGGTGGGACAGTTGCCGCGCCAGCCTGATGAAATTCAGGCCACTGAGGTTGCCCGAATGGAGGCGACCAACTCAGCAAACTCCTCATCATCAGGCTTTTCACCACCGACACACCAGGCATGAATGATCGGATCGGGAAACTCCAGCAGTTGAATGAATTGCCGCTGCATATGCGGCGGCAAATCTGAATAGTGCTGCTCAAGAAAGGCCTCCAGCAGCACATCCAACTCCAGCATGCCTCGCCGGCACTGCCAGCGTAAGCGATCCAGGTTGTTCAACTCACCTTCGTCAGTCACATTGCACCATTGAAACTCAAATCGCGTCTTTCAACATGATCGCTTTGATGTGGCCGATCGCCTTGGTGGGATTAAGATTTTTTGGACAAGCCTCGACACAGTTCATGATGGTGTGACAACGGAACAGTTTGTAGGGCCCTTCGAGATTATCCAGGCGCTCCTCTTTGGCCTGATCCCGGCTGTCCGCCAGAAAACGGCAGGCGCTCAAGAGTGCCTGAGGGCCAAGAAATTTGTCCGGATTCCACCAGAACGAAGGACAGGAAGTGGAGCAGCAGCCGCACATGATACATTCGTAGAGACCATCCAGTTTGTCCCGATCTTCCGGAGATTGCAGAATCTCCTGCTCCGGCATCGGCTCCTTACGAATCAACCAGGGATCGACCTGTTTGTATTGAGCATAGAACTGGCTCATATCCACAACCAGATCACGGATCACCGGACGACCGGGAAAAGGCCTGACCTCAACCGGCTCCTTCAATTCACTCAAAGGTGTGATACAGGCCAGCTTGTTGCTGCCGTTGACGTTCACTCCATCAGAACCACACACACCCTCACCGCAGGAGTGTCTGAAGGTAAAGGACTCATCCTGATCCTGCACCGCCATCAGGGCATCGCGCAACATCATGCCTTGACGGGTTTCAATCTCGAACTCCTGCATGTAGGGTTCGTTGTCGGTTTCAGGGTTGTAGCGATAGACGCTGACTTTCATATTCAAACCTCATCTCTTGTTTGCGTTTTGAATGGACTGTTATGCAACGATCCGCATACAGCACGGTTGTCAAAACGAACTCAATCAGTAGACACGCTCTTTCGGTGGAAAACTCTCCACTGTCAGCGGTTGAGAGCGCACACCCTTGTATTCCAGCTTATCGCTCTCTTTCCAGTACAAGGTATGCTTCATCCATTCCCCATCCTCCCGTTTCGGAAAGTCGGGTCTGGAGTGGGCACCCCGACTCTCTTTGCGGTGCAGCGCGGAAACGGCAATCGACAACCCTACATCGATCAGGTTCTCCAGCTCCAACGCCTCGGTTCGGTTGGTATTGAAGGTGGCGGAGTGATCGGTCAGGCGCACATCCTTGAGTTTGTCCCGAATCGCTTTCAGCTTTTCGACACCATCCGCCATCATATCCTCAACCCTGAATACGCCGGCATGATCCTCCATCGTCTTGCGGAACTCCTTACGCAGTTCGCTGACGGTGATACCCTCGCCTTTCACATCCCACCTTTCCAGTCTGCCGACGGCTTGAGCGACACTGTCATCAGGCAATGGACGATGCGCACTGTTCTGCTTTACGTAGTCAATGATGTTATGTCCTGCCAAGCGACCGAACACCAGGATATCGAGCAATGAATTGCCGCCCAGACGGTTGGCGCCATGCACGGAAGCGCAGGCGCACTCACCAGCTGCGTATAAGCCAGGCAACGGATCACCATCATCACTGGCCTCTGGCATCACCCGACCGAAACGGTCCGTAGGTATCCCGCCCATCACATAGTGAGCGGTTGGAAAGACTGGAATCGGATCCTGTACCGGATCGACACCAGCAAAGATCTTGGAGCTTTCGCGTATACCGGGCAGACGCTTGGCAATCACATCTTCGCCCAGGTGATCCACCTTCAGCATTACATGATCAGCGTCCGGGCCGCAGCCACGCCCCTCTCTCACTTCGGTAACGATGGAACGCGCTACCACGTCCCGACTGGCCAGGTCTTTCGCATTGGGTGCGTATTTCTCCATGAAGCGCTCCCCATCCTTATTGATCAGATAGCCACCCTCACCACGGACACCTTCGGTGATCAGCATTCCCTTACCGGCAATGCCGGTTGGGTGAAACTGGAAGAACTCCATATCCATCAGCGGCAATCCGGCGCGCAGCGCCATCGCCATGCCATCACCGGTGTTGATGTGGGCGTTACTGGTGGTACGGAATACCTGTCCGCAACCGCCAGTGGCCAGCAGGGTTGTCTTCGACTCGATCAACAGCGGTTCACCGGTGGCAATGTTCAGCACCAGCGCACCCAGTACGATCCCCTCTTCATCCTTGATCAGTTCGACTGCGAAGTACTCATCATAGAAGTGGGTTTTGGCGCGAATGTTCTGCTGGTAGAGGGTATGCAGTATGGCGTGTCCGGTACGGTCGGCCGCTGCACAGGTTCGTGCCGCCTGGTCCCCACCGAAGTTCTGACTCTGGCCGCCAAACGCCCGCTGGTAGATCTTGCCATTCGGCAGCCTGGAGAAAGGCACACCGTTGTGTTCGAGTTCATAGACCGTGGGTATCGCTTCACGGCACATATACTCGATGGCGTCCTGATCCCCCAGGTAGTCCGATCCCTTGACGGTATCGAACATGTGCCAGTGCCAGTTGTCCGGCAATACATTGGCCAAAGCCGCATTTACACCACCCTGGGCTGCCACCGTATGGGAACGGGTAGGAAAGACCTTGGATACAACAGCCACCTTCAGATTTGCGTTGGCCAATTGAAGCGCTGCATTCAGACCAGCGCCACCGGCGCCCAGAATGAGTGTATCGAATCGTTGTTTTTCAAGTGCCATGTATGAGTAACCCTTTCTGTTCAGGCGACGTGCGCGAGAGTAATGACCTGCAGCACCCAAAGTGCGCAGCCGATAAGTACAAAGCCGATCACGGACAATACTGAGAGACGAATCGCGGTTGGATGAACGTAGTCGATCACCACATCACGTATCCCGACCCAGGCATGAAGCAGTAGTGAGGCAAAGAACAGTAGCAGACCGAATCCAACCAGGGGTTGTGCCACCCAACTCTGCCAGGCCGCATGATCCGCCGGCGCATTGGTTATGAAATGCAGCAGCACATAGAGGAAAAACAGTAACAGATAGATGGCTGTGGCACGTTGTAGAAACCAGGCTCTTAAACCGCTTGCACGACGACTCATAGCAGACCTCCCAGCAGAATCAGCGCGACTACCGGAGCAGCCAGTGTGACGGCCCAGGACGTCTGACCAAACAGGGGCTTTTCAACACCGATATCGATGTCGATCAAAAGGTAACGGATACCTGCAAACAGATGGTGCATCAAGGCCCACAACATCAGAAACAGAATCAGTTTGACCAATCCCATGTCGAATATGGCTTTCGTCGCCGCAAACCCGTCCGCCCCCGAAAGGGAGAGATCAAACAGATAGATCAACAAGGGAATGGAGAGCACCATGACCACACCGGTTACCCGATGAATGATCGACATGATGCCCGCCATAGGCAGACGTATTTTTAAAAGGTTAAGAAACACAGGTCTTGGTTTCGTGTCTAGCATAGTGTCTTATTCCAAATAAAATTCAAAATAAACGATGGGGGACTAGGTTCTGTTAACAAATTAAGTGTAATCCGGTTACCAACCAGCAAACCTGCAACTGGTTTTGATCGACATCCTTTGTCAATCACGCTTCATCATGCAACTGGCACGCACAGACGCCAGTGCGGTCATATTAAGAAGTCCGCGAACGCTGATACTCGGCGTCACAATGTGAGCTGACTTGGCCGTGCCGATCAGGATCGGGCCGATAGCAATACCTTCGCCCAGAACTTTCAGCATATTGAAGGCGATATTTGCCGCATCCTGATTCGGCATCACCAACAGATTAGCGCTGTCTTTCAAACGTGAATTTGGAAAGCGGCTGCTGCGCAACTCTTCCGAGAGTGCCAGATCAGCATGCATCTCACCTTCGATTTCAAGATCGGGCATACGCTGTCGGACCAGCTCAAGCACACGTTGCATCTTTCCGGCAGAAGGTGAGTCGTGACTGCCGAAATTAGAATGCGAGACCAGTGCCACCTTGGGCTGCACACCGAACCACAGCACCTCTTCTGCACACAGAGAGACAATCTCAGCCAGATCCTCCGCAGAGGGGTCTTCCTGCACATAGGTATCCGCCATGAACAGAGTGCCTGAATGCAACACCAGGGCATTCATGGAAGATAGCTTATTTATGCCACTTTCGGTACCGATGATTTCTGTGACATTTTGAAGATGCTTGCGGTAACGGCCAACCGTACCACAAATCATTGCGTCAACTTCACCTATAGAAAGCATTATCGCAGCCAATACTGTCGGATTGCGATTCAGATATTTCCTTGCCTCTTTTGGTGAAAATCCTCTCCTTTGAACCATTTCAAAGAAGGTTTTTGCGTGCAGCTCAAAGTTTGGGTTGTCGAGTTGATCGACCACTTCGAAATCAGTGTTCTCCGTCAGACGCAGGCCCAGTTTCTTAATCCGCTGCACGATCACCTCGCGGCGTCCGATCAGTACAGGCCTGGCGATGCCCTGGTCGACAGCCTGCTGCGCCGTTTCCAGCACCCGCTCTTCTTCACCCTCAGCGTAGACAATACGCCGGATGTCTGCACGTGCACGCTCGAACAGCGGACGCATGGTCAGGCTGGTACGAAACACACGATGCTGCAATCGGGCACGATAGCTCTCCAGATCGTTGATCGGTCTCAACGCCACTCCGGAATCCATGGCGGCCTTGGCAACGGCACATGGGACAGAGACCATCAGTCGCTGATCAAAGGGTTTGGGAATCAGATACTCCGGACCAAACTGCAGGGATTGTCCACCATACGCCGATCGAACCACATCCGAGGATTCAGCCTGGGCCATCTCGGCAATTGCCTTTACACAAGCCATTTTCATGGCGCTGTTGATCTCTGTCGCCCCTACATCAAGCGCCCCTCTAAAAAGAAAGGGAAAGCAGAGCACGTTGTTCACCTGATTCGGGTAGTCGGTCCGTCCAGTCGCCAGAATTGCATCGGGCCGAACCCGCTTCGCCTCTTCAGGCAAAATTTCAGGGGTAGGATTTGCCAAGGCCATAATCAAAGGATTGGCTGCCATCTTCGGCAACCAGTCGGCTTTCAGGACACCGGCCGCAGAGAGCCCGAGAAACAGGTCGGCACCATCCAGAGCCTGCTCCAGGGTGCGTAGCTCGGTCTCAGCGGCATACTCCGACTTGTAGGGATCCATCTCCTCAGTGCGGCCCTTGAAGACTACCCCGGCAATATCGGTAACGATGATGTTTTCCTTTTTCAGCCCCAGATCCACCAGCAATCCCAGGCAGGCCAAGGCGGCCGCGCCGGCACCGGCGGTGACCAGTCTGATATCACCGATATCCTTACCAACCACCTTCAGGCCGTTCAGAATGGCGGCACAGACCACGATGGCGGTGCCATGTTGATCATCGTGGAAGACGGGGATATTCATCCGCTCCTTGAGTGCCTTTTCTATGATGAAACACTCAGGCGCTTTGATATCTTCCAGATTGATACCGCCGAAACTGGGTTCAAGGCGGGCAACCGTCTCGATGAACTGATGGGGATCCAGCTCATCGACCTCAATGTCGAAAACGTCAATATCCGCAAACTGTTTGAACAGTACCGCCTTGCCTTCCATCACCGGCTTTGAGGCCAGACTGCCGATTGCCCCCAGGCCCAATACAGCCGTGCCATTGGAGATTACCGCAACCAGATTGCCTCTGGCGGTATAGTCAGCAGCACGATTCGGATCCTCAGCAATCTCTTCACAGGCAGCGGCAACACCGGGTGAATAGGCCAAGGCCAGATCGTGCTGATTGGCCATTGGTTTGGTCGATTTGATTTCAAGCTTACCGGGTTTGGGGGATCGATGATAATCGAGCGCCGCCTTTCTCAACTCTTCAGACATACTAAAATATGATTCCAGGTTTATCGGTTGCAGTTTGGCACCACCATTACGGGGTGGTGACTGACTTGGGTCACATGACGAACTGTGGATCCTAACAAACCAATTCGAATAAATCCTTTACTGCAGCTTCCAAACACAATGTTCTCCACATCATGTTTTGCAGCCTGCTGAGGAATGCGGTCGGCCGGATGACCGATGGTGACCGGTATCTGTTTAACTTTGGAACTTCTCTCTGAGATTAGTTGCATCTCAACATGACATAAAAGTCCACAGATGCTCCTTCATCTTAATTACGGACTTGATTACTCCTTCGTCTTCAAGATATTCGATCTTTTTTCCTGGCAGACAGGTTGAGTACACTGCTTCACAAGTGCCACCCAATGGTTCCAGGACAGGCAACAGTCAGAGGTTCCATAAATGAATCCAAAAATCGCGGATTCGCGCTTAATGAGAGCAAAAAAGGGGCCAAAACCGGCGATAGGCAACAAAAACAGTTTGCCACTGGGGATGAGTCAGTTTGAGATGGTGTCAGAAAAGGAAAAATCGGCGGAATACCGCCGATTTCAAGCTATGTGAGGATGGGATTTCCACCCATTTATTCGGCCGAAAAGCTTGTTAATACAACAGTTACCGATCTGCCGTGTCTTTCCAGGAGACATCCCAGGGGCTGTTTAGCCAGCGACTGGCCCGTTCTGAAAAATCGGATTCATCCGCCGGCTCCGCTACCCCGGTTATCTCGATGGTCTCTTCGACCTCCACATCCTGTACATCCACGATCTCTTCAGCCTCTGCGACAAAACTGAGCTTGCACAGGGAGGCACCGGCATTGAGTAGCTTTTTATCCTGTTCCAGGTTCGATACCACCCCTTTGAGGATCTCCTTCATGCCATCCGGGTAGTCGGGATTGTCCAGCATACCCTGGACATCCGCTTGCATCTCTTGAATCTTCTCTCCAGCCTGTTTCCTCTGCTGTTTCTCCTGGTTGTCCAGATCGACCAGCTGCCGTTTTATCACCTCGGGAGAGACCGGAATCGTTGCACCGGGAGTGGCTACACCCCGCTTGCGCAGCAGTACCCGCATCGATACGGCGGTCTGAGCCGTGCGCTTGAACTCATCCAGCATATCGAGTGGGTTTTCAGAGGCCTCCTCATCGTCACTTGAGAGTGAAATGAATTCAATGTTCTCATCCTTGGCGTAGTCCAGCCCGGAATACTGCATAATCTTTTCCAGCTGGCTCTTGATGAGAGTCTCAAGGTTGCTGTAATAGAGCTGCACCTGCTTGATTGGCAGATTGCGCAGGCTGTCACTCAGGGAGCTGTAGAGATTGAGAGCATCTTCGGGGAGATCCTTGGACGCAACGCCCAATACCAGCACCGCATTCAGACTCTCCTGCATACTCTCTAAAGCATTTGTGATTTCAACAATCTGCTGAAGGATCTTACGTTTGCCCTCTAACTTGGCAATATCATTCTGCATGCTTTGGTTGAGTGGGTCGTTTGAAGACATCTCGGCTCCTTTCCCATTTCGATGTTGAATTGCAAAACCCCAACCAAACAAGTTCTTATGTACTTTTTCAGTACAGTAAAAAGCTTGTTCCGGAATCACTCTGTTGGTTCTGCAAACTGCCTCTCTCTTGGGCCTGTTAACCGCGTTCCCATGGCTCCTGATGCCTTTTATTCGTGCTACACGGACAGCAGCAACCGATGGATTGTTTTTTAAACCGGCCCATAAATTGTAGCGGCAAAACAACCGTCTGCTTAAATGAAATAGGTTCCCGAACGACCTTTTGAAAAGTGCAGGAAAATCATTGGCCTTCTCTTGCCAGGCGTGATTGAGACGGCCCACTCCGTGGTATCAGCCGGGCTGACCATCGCTTTCCGGGGATCGGTGTGGATTTGCGGCAAACCGCCAGTCTATTCAGTGGTTAGAGGTGCGTATGATATCGGCCAATTGATGGGCGAACGATCGGGCCACCTGACGCTGACCCAGTTCGTTCAGATGACCACCGTCGGAGCTGTACTCCTCCAGCAGGGCATGATTGACCGCGCCCTGCATTTTAAAGGACTCCCGATGGCCATTGCTGGCTGTGGCTTGCGCGCCAGCGATATCGATGACCTGATCCTGCCCGTAGGTTTCGATCAACAACCGGTTGTATTGATTGCGCTGGAAGTTATCCAGTTTGCTGTTGTTCTTCTTGCCCAACAGTTTTCCGACCAGCTCTTTCAATCGGACATCCAGAGTGCTCGGGCTGCATCTGACAGGAATGGTGCTGTGGATGAAGCGAATTTGCGGGTGATTTTCCATCAACCGGTCCAGGGTAAACCGATAGACCCGGAACAGATTCTCAATGTCTGTATTGCGATTGACATCGATATAGCAGAATTTGAACAGAGCAAAATCGACTTTGTCCGACAGCTGTTGATCGATGATCCGCTCGAAATCCCGGCACTTGCTGACCGGTTTGCGGTTTTCACCAATCGGCCCATGCAGCAGTCCGCTCGGCTGGCTCTCCGCTTGAATGGAGCCAAGATCCACGATATTCAAACTAAATGCAGATTTCTGTGCCAGCTGCTGCAAACCGCTGATGATGTTGTTGCCCACGGATTGGTGGCCAAAAAACACCCGTGCCTTTTGCACTGTTTGCAGATCGGTTATCAATTGCTCTGACATATAGCTTTCCCTGGAGAATAGTCGATCACTCCGGCGACTTGCGGAATCTTCTACTTAATTCATCCGGATCCCCGTATACAACGGCAGGATTAAAGAATTGTTTAAATGGTTGACACAATGTCGATCAACGGATCCTATAGCTGCGCATAAGCTTCCCGCAGCAACTGTTCCGTGGTCTGCCAATCGATACAGGCATCCGTCACCGATACCCCGTACTGCAGGTTAGAGAGGTCCTCAGGAATATTCTGACGACCGGCATTCAGATGGCTCTCAAGCATCGCTCCCAGAATCATCGACTGCCCAGCCCCCTTCTCTCTGGCCTGAACAATCTGTTTGATCAGATCACCCCAGACCACCACCTGACGCATATGGTCTTTTCGGCTGTTGGCATGTGAACAGTCCACCATCAATCTGGGCGTCAAACCTGCATCCTGCAACGCTGAAGCGACACGCCCCACCTCGGCCTCATCGTAGTTCTCCCCCTGGCTGCCGCCACGCAGAATCAGGTGGGTATCCCGATTGCCGGTCGTAGCCACGATGGAGGTCTCTCCCGCCTCATTGATACCGAGGAAGGTATGTGGATTGGCCGCCGATAGCATGGCATCGATCGCCACCCGGGTATTGCCGTCGGTGGAGTTCTTGAATCCAACCGGCGTGGAGAGTCCGGAGGCCATTTGCCGATGGGTCTGACTCTCGGTTGTACGGGCACCGATCGCCACCCAGGCCAGAAGATCACCGATATACTGGGGCGTAAAGGGCTCCAGAATTTCACTCGCCGTGGCCAGACCGAGCTGGTTGATATCCAGCAGCAGCTGTCTGGCCAGGCGTAAACCGCTTGTCATATCGAATGATCCGTTCATCTCCGGATCATTGATCAGCCCTTTCCAGCCGATGGTGGTGCGGGGTTTCTCGAAATAGACCCGCATCACAATCATCAACCGGTCACTGAGACTTTCAGCAACGGGTTTCAACCGATGTGCATAAGCCAGTGCGGCTTCGGGATCGTGAATCGAGCAGGGTCCGACGATCACCAAAGGCCGCTGATCCTGCCCGCTCAGGATCTGATGTATCGCCTGCCTCGCCCTGATCACATGATCGTAGACCTGGGCATTGACCGGCATCGCTTCGAGTAGCTCTGAGGGTCGTATCAGCGGCTGAACACTGGAGACTCTCAGATCCGATACCCGTTGTAGTTCTTCTGTTTGTTGTTCGCTCATATCGAATTGCCCACGCTTGTTATCTCCTCAGATCACCGCAATCCAGTGATCAACCCGGCGACTCGGATTATCGTGTTCATCACGCCACTTCAGTCGATGGCCAACTCGATCGCCCCCTTATCCCGTGGCCCTTTGATCAGCACCTCTGCCCTTTCATGAAGATAGACCTCAATCGCAGTGTAGCCATTGGCCATCAGCTGATTGGCTGATTCTCGATCTGGATCCAGCCCCTTCTGCTGTTCCCATTGGTCCGGCATACCATCTCCATCGCGATCTTCCTGTTTGTTCTGTTGGCCCATCCCCGAGAGAAACCAATCATCATCCGGTTCGGCCGGTCCGCCTCTGCGCCAGCTGCCGGTGCCTGTGATCACTTCACGAATGGTGCGTCGGGTGACTCTGTCCCGGGGAAATGACCCGGCCAGGGCGAGCACCTTCAGATAAGCCGTTACCGCATCATCCGTTTGGACAGTGGCAACTGGAAATTCGTTCTCCTGCAGTTCACCCTCGCGACTGACGCCAATATGAAACGAGGAGAAAAACCCCACATCACCGGGCCGATTGACCGGTCCGAAATCCGCCAGGTGATTTCCCTTCAGGAAGTACTTACCCCGATCACTGAACTCAAACAGTTGAATGCGTTCACTGTTCGGCCCCCGCTTGTAATAGTTTTCGATCAGGTTGATACCGGCCGCCGGTTTGTGCCCATCGTGACCCAAACCCTGTTTGAAGTTGTAGATCACATTGTTTCTGAAATCCGCCGGCTTGTTTTCCACATAGGGTGAGAGGGATGGATTTCTTCTTGAGTTATGAGCGAACAGATTGTGGTGGATTGAGATATTACCACTCAGTGGGTAGGCACTGAGCAAAGCAAAGTTATGGGCTTCCCCTTTGCTGTGGCCGGTCGGGTCGGACTCTTCCAGGGTACACCACTGAACGGTTACTTCAGATGAGTGAATGATATCGATCAGTTCATCATTTCCCCAGGCCAGCGAGAGGTGGTCGAGGATGATCCGTTCCGACTTCGGCAGTTGAATCACATCGCCGGTGTGGCCGCGGACCGGTTTCTGACGGATGCGGAGAAACCGGATCACGATATCGTGCAAGCGCTGGCCGTTCTGCGGCCGGGCAACGATCCGTCCAACCAGGGTGATGCCGGGACTCGGCGCACTCTCACCCGCAATGGTGATGTTCGGATGTTTGATCTGCAGTTCCCCCCGGATCACACCCGCCACATCGAATACCACGATCCTTGGGCCGGATGCCGATGCCGCCGCCTGCAGACTGCCTGGCCCATCCGCATTCAGATTGGTTACCCGGATCACTTTTCCATGCCGCCCACCGACCGACACCGCACCGAAACCTTCAGCCCCGGGAAAAGCAGGTAGCGACTCGGCAGCCTCAGCAAACCAGGGAGTCAACAACAGCAGAACAAACAGGGGCAGGATCAACCCGCTGCCACATCGTCTTTCATGAAATAGTCGGTAGGTTGGGTTCATTTTGTGATCGCTGCCATGGTGGCATCCAGCAGCTTCGCCAGATCTTCGGGATTCAACTCGATCTCAAGCCCCCGCTTACCGGCACTGACATAGATGGTGGCGGAGTGCGCCGCGGAACGATCGATGACTGTCGGCAGCTTTCGTTTCTGCCCCAGCGGGCTGACCCCTCCCAGTACATAACCGCTGCTGCGCTCCACCGCGCGAGGTTCGGCCATCGCCAGCTTCTTCACCTTCAGGACTTTGGCCAAAGCCTTCAGATCCAGTTTTGCTGAAACCGGTAATACACCAACCGCAAGCCCACCACCCTCGATTGAGACCACCAGGGTTTTGAAAACCCGCTCTGCCGGCAGTCCAAGTTTCTCCACGGCTTCCATCCCATAGGAGTCATGTTGAGGATCATGCTGGTAACTGTGAGTCTGGTAGGTAATGCCGGCCTGTTTGGCCATTTTTACCGCGGGTGTCATTGCTGGCCCCTCTCGAAATAGACAACGACCTGGTGGGTGATATACATAATCAGTAGCACAGCAGCGCCAAACAGATAGAGTCCGCTGTGGATCTCCACCTCGGCCACCACGCCCAGCTTTACCGTAACAATCATCACCGCCACCACCATCACATCGAGCATTGCCCAACGACCAAAATCGTGCATCCATTTCAGCCAGCGTTGAAAATGGGCTGAGCCAATCTGCCGACTGCGTAACAGCAGGAACAGAAACACCAGCTTGAACAGAGGCAGTAAAACACTGAACAGGCCAACCGCAGCAAACAGAAACCACTGATCCCGCTTGTAGAGCTCGACCACACCGGAGATCACTGAAAAGGAGTTGGCGATCAACAGAAACTTGGTCAGGGTCAGCATCGGCAGCCAGAGACCGGCGATTAGCAATCCGCTGCTCAGCAGCAACAGCAGCATCAACCGGCGGGCTGCCGGCAAAGGAATTTCCATGGCTTGTGGTTCTGTTCCAACCTGCATTATTAATAACCCGGACCTGATGTCGCCCCTTCGATGGCACCAGGCCGGGCGTTCACTCAGGCTCAAGATCGATCCATCAAGAGATCGCTGATGCGCTATTGATAGGTTTGACCCTGATGTTTGATCCAGCCTCCTTCGTGTCGCCCCTGAGGGTCGTGATGAGTCCAGTGCACCACACCCCCCTTCTCATTCCATTCATACACCCCATGAATCTGCACACGATCTCCCGGTTTGAGGTTCTTCACCCGTGGCGCAAGATCGATGTTGTGGGCGACCAGCAGGGTACGTCCGGACTCGACGTTGATGATAAAGCGCTGATGTCGGCTACCCTCCCGATCGTCGGACAACACCCGCTTCACCCGACCCTCGAGGGTCAGTTGCAGATCGGTGGCTCGATTGCGAAAAGCCTGCTCAATCTGACCCTGGGATGCGCCCCGCTGCGACTCGACGGAGGCCGTCGTATCGTGCTCACCGGGTGACCACAAACCAAAATAGGCGGCAACCAGCAAGAGTGAGAGTACAGCAATATTCTTCAGTTGAGACACAACGGATATCCGGGTTCGAATGGTTTTAATCGGGCGTGAAAACGGCTAGCCAGGAAGCTTCAGTTCATGGTTTCGCCGCTGACGTAGCGACCACCTGCAAAGGCGGTGAAAAAAGCGTTCAGTTGAGGATGCTCAATCGGTTCCATTTCCAGGTCATGGGTCAGATTCCGCTCCGCCACATAGGTCTCATCGCTGGAGTTGTGCACCAGCACCCGATACCAGGGCTGATCCTTCGGTGGTCTCGACTTGGCCACCTGCTCATACCATTCATCGGAGAGCATGAAAACAGGGTCGATATCCACCACCACGCCCCGGTAGCTGAAGAGGCGGTGATGCACCAGATCCCCTACACCGAATTTAGCCTGACCGGTCTGAATTTCAGAGTTTGACAAGAGTGGCTCCCATGATTGTTGTCGTGCATTTGTATCGATGCAGTTGCACTTCATATTACCTAGAAATCCAACCCTGGGCCATCACGGGCCTGCCGGTGGATTGTTACAACTGTGTTATGATCGCCCACAATTTTGTTTTAGGGCATTGTTAGACCATGATTTTGGCCGATTATTTTACCTCCGAAGGCGATAAAGTCGCTTTTTCCCGTCAGCAGGCTAGTCGATTTGCTAAAGAAATAGCCAATGATTTCAACCCATTGCATGACATTGATGCAAAAATGTTCTGTGTGCCCGGGGATCTGTTGTTCGCGGTGGCTCTGAATCGCTTCGGCCTGAGCCAGAAGATGTGTTTCCATTTTGCCGGCATGGTTACTGACAGCCAGCTTATTTTTTCCGATTCAGCCGGGGAGAAGATCGATATCAGCGACGATGAGGGTAAAAAATATCTCTCCATCCAACGCCAGGGCCCGCTCAGTCAGGATCAACAGCTGATCAGTAATCTGACAAAGAGCTACGTCTCCTTCTCCGGCAGGACCTTTCCCCATCTGCTGGTTCCGTTGATGGCGGAACAGAACGTGATGATCAATCCGGGTCGCCCGCTGGTGATGTATGAGAGCATGGAGATCAGCCTCGATAGGCTCGACATCCAGCAACCCCTATTGGAATCCACCGGCTCCAGTCTTGAGGTTCAGGGCAAAAAGGCGATGGCGGAACTTAAATTCCACATCATGGAGAACGGTCGCGAAGTGGGTCATGGAGCCAAGCACATGGCGTTACGCGGATTGCGCGCCTATCAGGAAGAGGATATGCAGAAAGTGGTCGACGAGTACAACAGTTATAAGCAGGCTTACAGCTCTTAACCAAGCCCCGAGTTACGATTTGTAGTGACTCTTATCCAGACCATATTTGCGCATCTTGTCATACAGGGTCTTACGTGGAACCCCCAGCGCTTCCATGGTGCTTTTCAAATTGCCCTTCTGGATCTCAAGCTGCTGCTTGATCAAGCTCTTCTCGAAACAGTCGACCTGTTGCGGCAGGGTGATCGCCGTTTCGTTGTCCACCTCCTGCATCAGGGTGTTCAGGTCATACCCCACATTCTCCCCAAGCAGCACATAGCGATCGGCGATATTGCAGAGCTCACGCACGTTACCCGGCCAGGGATGGGTCAGTAACACCCGTATCTGGTCACTGTTCGGTTGTGGCACTTCCCGGCGATACCTGGCGCCGGCCATTAACAGAAAATGGTGGAACAGCAGTGGAATATCCTCCCGTCGGTCACGCAGTGGAGGTATCTCCAGGGTCACCACGTTCAATCGATAGTAGAGATCCTCACGGAATTCCGCCCTTTCACTGGCCGCCTTGAGATCGACTTTGGTCGCCGCGACTACCCGCAGATCGAGGGGTATCAGTTCATTCGAGCCAAGACGCTCGATCGCTCTCTCCTGCAACACCCGCAGCAGATGGACCTGCACCGGTGTTGGCATACTCTCGATCTCATCGAGAAAAAGGGTGCCATGATTGGCGTGTTCAAAACGTCCGACACGTCGCCCCTTGGCGCCGGTGAACGCTCCGGGCTCATGTCCGAACAGCTCACTCTCGATCAGATTGTCCGGTACCGCACCACAGTTCACCGCAACAAAGTTGTACTCCCGTCGGCGACTGTGTTCGTGCAGTGATCGGGTCACCAGCTCTTTACCGGTTCCGGTCTCACCCAGCAGCAGCACATCCGCATCGGTATCGGCGATCTGGGCAATGGTTGAACGCAGACGTTGCATCGCCGGTGAACGTCCGATGATGCGCGGGCCTGGGGTATTGTTCTGGGCGTCCAGCTCCTGCCGCAGGGAACGGTTCTCCAGGGTCAGGGCACGTTTATCCAAAGCCCGCTTCACGGTCTCCACAAGCTGATCCGCGGCAAACGGCTTTTCGATGAAATCGTAGGCACCGTCCCGAATCGCCTGTACCGCCATGGCGATGTCGCCATGCCCGGAGATCAGGATTACCGGCAGATCCCGGTCGATCTCCTGCGCCTTGAGCAGGAACTCAATACCACCCATGCCGGGGATCTTTATGTCACAGATCACAACCCCTGGCCAGTCGTAGGAGAGCATCGGCAGTGCTTTGTCGGCGCGCTCCATGGCATTGACCTCGATGCCTGCCAACTGCAGGGTCTGGGTATTGGCGATGCGGATATGTTTCTCATCGTCGATGAACAGAACTGGCGGTTTACTCGACATGCTCACCCCCTGTCGCGGCACGAGTGGCGTCTGTCGGCAGTGATGTCCAGTCGTCAAAACAGAATAAGCGAATCAGAGTGCTACCAGAGACACTCACAGCAAAGGCCTTTTGCTTATCAACTGAAGCTGCTTGCTGCATGACTTGCTGCCCATCTGTAATAATCAATCTTCTCTCCTCCCACCTTGATTGTTCGTTTTTTTAGACCGATCCAATCCCGTGCATGAGCCTGCCTTGTCGACCAATCACTCCGCCAATGGCAAACGCAGTGTAAACAGCGCTCCGGCCTTTTCGCTGTTCTGAGCTGAGAGTGTACCACCCATGCTTTCTATGATGTGATGGGAGATGGAGAGGCCCAGCCCCAGACCACTCTCCTTGGTGGTGAAGAATGGATCGAAGATCCGCTCCAGGTGGTCTGCCGGAATACCCGGCCCATTGTCCAGAATATCGATCTTCAGCTCCCCACCCTGCTCCACCATTTCGATTGAAACCCATCGGCTCTGCTGGTTCTCCATGGCATTCACCGCATTCGCAATGAGATTCACCAACACCTGTTCCAGACGTACCGGATCGGCCATCACCAAAGGATCCTGCTTGGCGAGTTTGTACTGTATCTCGGTACTGCTCTTGCGCAATTGAGGGTTCAGAATCCGTTTGCTCGATTCAATTACGTTGTGTACAGAGACCGGCCGTCTCGAGCCATCGGATTTGCGCGCAAACAGTTTCAGCTGAGAGCTGATCTGGGTCATCGTCTCGATCAGCTCGGAGATCTGCTCAAGATTCCAGCTGACATCGGCACAACGCTCCTGCTCCAGCAGCAGACGGGCATTGTCCGTGTAGGTGCGGATCGCCGCCAAGGGCTGATTCACCTCATGGCTGATACTCGCTGACATCTGTCCCAGCATCGCCAGTTTGGCCGCCTGGATCAACTCGTCCCGGGTCTCCTGCAGCGCTTCCTGGATACGCCTTCGCTCCTCGATCTCCTGATGCAGGTCGACGGTGCGCTCCTGAACCCGCTGCTCCAACCTGTCCCTCGCCTCCCGCAGAGACTGATTGACTTCGGCCTCATAGAGGGCCCTCTCCCGGTTTCTCCGGTATCGCTGTGACATCACCAGGCCGATCAACAGCAACACGGTGAAGGCAACACTGCTGGCGCCGATGGCATCCAGCACCTCCTGTTTGACCTCTTTCATGGGAATCAACAGATGCACCAGCCAACCCGCCTCCGGCATCGGCTGGGCAAGCATCAGATAGGACTCGGCCCGCCGCCGCTTCTGGCCACTGATCTCGATCCACTGAGCCGAACCGGAGAGCTGCTCCCGATAGGCCACATCCAGGGGCTCAACTGCGGCACCCGAGTAGCGCCGACTCTCCAGGATACGCTGCCGCTCCTCAGGAGATAACGCAGAGAGACTGCGAAACCGCCAGCCCGCTCGGGTGGTAATGAAGATAACCCCTTCCGGGTCGGTGACGATCACTTCGGTGTCACGCCCCTGCCACTGCTGCTCCAGCTTGGTCAGATCGATCTTGATTACCACCGTACCCAGGATGCCACCGTCATGGCGTACCGGGTAGGCGAAATAGTAACCCCGTCTGCCGGATGTGCTGCCCAGCGCATAGTAGCGCCCAAGCTGTCCCTGCATCGCCTGTTTGAAATAGGGCCGATAGCTGAAATTGCGGCCGACGAATGGCTTTTCCGACTGCCAGTTACTGGCGGCGATGGTCAAGCCCTGGTTGTCCATCAGATAGGTATCTGAGGCATGGGTGATGGTATTGATGGTCTCCAGATAGCGATTCAGTGCATCGATGCGCTGACTGTCTCCGGGGCGCTTCAGCAGCTCCACCAGTGGCGCATTGGTGGAGAGCAGTTCGGGCAGAAACTCATACTTCTCCAGTTGAGCCTGCAGATTGTTGACATAGATATTGAGCTGGCGCTCACCGGAAACCAGCATCTCCTGCTGCACCCGGTGGCGTACGAAACCGGTGACCTGCCACAACAGCACTGCATAGGCGATCACCACCAGGAGCGCGATGAGCCATCTATTGCGCGGCAGAAAGCGCCAGCTTGTGAAGGATTTATCCGAGACTTCCACAACAGCAACAATAGCCTATTTGGCTAGCGGATTAACAGCTATTGTGCTTTGCAATTGGGTGGCAGTGGGTACCAGCCACACCCCGGCACACGATGCCACTGCTGCCGCTGCTCCCTTCCGGGCCTGACGGGGTTCACAGCTTCTCGTTGCGGGGGGACCGATACCAACCGCCATAAAAGGTGAGACGGGGGATTATACCGATAATTGCCATGGAAAAAAGTCTCAAGCGGTTTAATCCCGATCGACTATGGCTGCGCACAGCCATCTTTTGAGAAACCAAGCGTTTTCAATAGCGCACTGAGCCCAGCCCAGACGTTTTCCTCAAGGATCGGTTGAGCTTTGTCGTTGGGATGGATGCCATCGTTCTGCATCAGCGACATATCCAGCGCAACCCCCTTAAGAAAAAAGGGAATCAGGGGAACCGATTCCGCCTCTGAGACATCATAATAGACTTGATGGAAGGCATTGGTGAACTCCGGTCCGTAGTTGGCGGGCAGACGAACCCCCAACAACAGCACCGCCGCACCGGCCTGCTTGGCGCGACTGACCATGCGTTGCAGATTTTCATGCATCGCCCGGCTGTTGATGCCACGCAGGCCATCGTTACCACCCAGCTCGATGATCACCACGCTCGGCTGATGCTTCGACAACAGCGCTGGCAGACGGCTCAGGCCTCCCTGGCTGGTATCGCCTGAGACACTGGCATTGATCACCTGGAACGGGCCACAATGGGCGTTCAATCGCTGCGACAGCAGATTGACCCAGCGAACCTCGGTGGTGACACCGTAGCCGGCGCTGAGACTATCGCCAACCACCAGCAGTGTGGTCTGTGCCAGCGTGACAAGCGGCACAGACAGAAACAAAAAGAGTAACAATTTCCGTAGGAATCTTTTCATGTTGCAGACATCTCCCAACCCTCATCCTGTGACCGCCAAAGGGCTGATGAAGTTCGTTGAAACCTCCCAAGGCAGATTGGACATTCTGCAACAGATCGATCTGGAAGTCGCTGCCGGGGAAGCGGTGGCGATCCTTGGCGCATCCGGCTCCGGCAAATCGACCCTGCTGGGTCTGCTGGCGGGACTGGACGAGGCTTCCGCCGGCGATGTCACCCTGTTCGGCACTGCCCTGGGCGGGTTGGATGAGGATGGCCGCGCCGCATTGCGGGCCGGTCAGGTAGGTTTTGTGTTTCAATCCTTTCAACTGCTCAGCGGCATGACCGCACTGGAGAATGTCATGCTGCCCCTGGAGCTGGCCGGCCATGCCAACGCCGAACAGGCGGCCAGGGATGCCCTCTCAAAAGCCGGCCTGGCGGAGCGTTTGACCCACTACCCTTCACAACTCTCCGGCGGCGAACAGCAGCGGGTGGCACTGGCCCGGGCCTTTGCCCCCAGTCCGCAAGTGCTGTTTGCCGATGAACCCACCGCCAACCTGGATGCCCACACCGGCGAGAAGGTGGCGGAACTGCTGTTCGAACTGCAGGAGCAGAGCGGTACGGTACTGATCCTGGTGACCCATGATGAGATGCTGGCACAACGCTGTGACCGACGCCTCTATCTGCGTGAGGGCTGCCTGGAGAGCGACCGATGAATCCCTTCATGCTGGCGTTGAAACTGTTGCGCCGGGATTGGCGCGCCGGCGAGCTGCGGCTTCTGGCCACCGCGCTGGTGATCGCGGTCGCCTCGGTCACCGCGGTAGGCTTCTTCACGGATCGCATCGAACGGGCAATGGCCCGTCAGGCGACCGAAGTGCTGGCCGCCGACTTGAGAATCGAAAGCAACCGCCGACTCGATGAACTGCTCAGTGACGAGGCGCAGCAGCGTCAGATGCGCCAGGCCAGAACCCTGACCTTTCCCAGTGTGGTATTGAACAACGGCAACACCCAGCTGGTTCAGGTCAAGTCGGTATCGGACAACTACCCCCTGCGGGGCAAGCTGCAGGTCAGGGATCAGGTCAACGGGGCAACCCGCTATGCGGAGGAGATACCGGGTGCCGGAGAGGCCTGGCTGGAGGAGCGGCTGCTGCCCCTGCTGGCGTTGCAGATCGGCGATCGTTTCAAACTGGGCCAGCTTGAGTTCACCCTGACCCGCATCATCACCTACGAACCGGACCGCTCCGCCAACCTGTTTCAGCTGGCGCCCAGGGTGATGATCAATCAACAGGATGTGGAAAAAACCGGTCTGTTGGGGCCGGCCAGCCGGGTCAGACACAATCTGCTGATTGCCGGTACCCCAGCACAAACCAGTGATTATCGGAGCTGGGTGGAGGCACAGCAGATCGAGGGCATTCAGGTACAGGATATCCGCGCCGCCCGCCCGGAGCTGAGAGCCGCACTGGATCAGGGTGGCCGGTTCCTGCGACTGGCAGCGGCCACTGCCATTCTGCTCTGTGTGGTTGCGGTAGCCCTCTCCAGCCGACGATTCGTTGAGCGACAGGCAGACACCAGCGCTCTGCTGCGATGCCTGGGAGCCAAGCGTAACCAGGTATTGCAGATTTTCGTCATTCGCCTGCTCGGTCTGGGGCTGATCGCCAGCCTCATTGGCAGTCTGCTGGGTCTCGCGGCACAGACCCTGCTGGTTAAACTGGTGGGGCACTGGTTCACCCAGCAGATTCCCGCTCCCTCAGCCTGGCCTCTGCTCTCCGGTGTGGCCACCGGTATCCTGGTACTGCTCGGTTTCTCACTGCCGATGGTGACCCGGCTCGCCGAAGTCCCCCCGCTGCGGGTGTTCCGACGCCACCTGGGGGCACCGCCGATCGGTTATCTGCTATTCATATCAGCCGGGGTCGGCGCCCTGGCCATTCTGCTGATCTGGCAGATCGGCGACGACCAAATGGCATTCAAACTGATCGGAGGCCTGCTGGGCGGTCTGCTGCTGCTGTTGTTGATCGCCCGATTGCTGGTCACTCTGCTGACACCGCTGCGCACCCGAACCGCCGGTTCCTGGCGCTATGGCCTGGCCAGTCTTTCACGTAACCCAATTACCACCAGCGTCCAGTTGAGTGGTTTCGGCCTGGGGATGACGGTCCTGCTTTTACTCGCCCTGGTCAGGGTCGACCTGCTGAGCAACTGGCGTGAGGCACTGCCGGTGGACAGCCCCAATCAATTTCTGATCAACATCCAGCCGGATCAGGTGGATGGGGTGAGGAATCATCTGGAACAGAGCGGCATCCCATCGGTCGGCCTCTACCCGATGATGCGGGGGCGGCTGATCAGCATCGATGGCAAAGCGATCTCCGCCGACGACTACCCCAATCCGAGAGCTCAAAGGCTGGCGACCCGGGATTTCAATCTCAGTCAGGCCACCAGCATGCAGACCGACAACAAGGTCGTCGCGGGTAACTGGTGGTCGCAAGCCGACTGGGGAGAGCCCTGGTTCTCAGTCGAGGAAGGGATTGCCGAAACCCTCGGCATCCCCATGGGGGCGGAACTGACCTTCGAGGTAGCCGGACAGCAGGTCAGCGGTAAGGTGACAAACCTGAGATCGGTGAAGTGGGACTCCTTCAACGTCAACTTTTTCGTGGTCGGAACACCCGGGCTGATGCGCGACCTGCCGGCCACCTACATCACCAGCTTCTACCTGCCGGATGAGCAGCGTTCGGTGCTGCACAAACTGATTCAAGACTATCCAAGCATCACCGCTCTGGATGTCACTGCCTTGATGAAGCAGGTACGCGGGATCATGGATCGGGGCGCCATGGCGGTGGAGTCGGTGTTCCTGTTTACCCTGGCAGCCGGATTGATCGTACTCTATGCCGGCATCCAGGCGAGCCATGAACAGCGGGTTCAGGAGACCGCCATCCTGCGCACCCTGGGGCTCAGCCGACAACAGCTGATCCTCTCCATCACCCTGGAGTTCGCCCTGCTCGGCGGACTGGCGGGGGTGATCTCCGCGGGGCTTGCCAGCGGCATCGGTTATAGCCTCTCAACCGGGGTCTTCAATCTGCCCTGGCAGTTCAATCCCCAGATCTGGCTGGTGGCGGTATTCGGTGGAGCGATCGGCATCGGGGCTGCCGGCACACTGGCCAGCTGGTCACTTTTCAACACTCCACCGATTCTGGTATTACGGCGGGCGTGACCGACAGACCTGGCTGCTTGGGCAGCTGAATGGTTGCAACTCTATGACATTTCCATGAAATTTCAGAGCAACCCAGACCCATGTAGAAAATTGCCACCAATTCGAATAGGAATCTACACCCTATTCCCCATATGGGTAGGGATTCACCCACATGAGAAATGGGCCTAATTTCCCATTTATGTGAACTGCCACACACTTTTACAATTCAAATCAGTTTGAAAGTTTGGGTCATGCACAGGGTTTGTTAGGGGATCAAACTGTTTCACGACGTCAGGATTGGCGAGTGTAACAACAAAAACAAGATGGAGTATTGATCTAGCGTTCTACGTCAATACCCTCACTTTCAACCTAGGGGGAGTCTCTCGGATATTCACTGTAACTTGCTGCAAAAAAGCAAGGTGGGACACGCGTGCCAAATAAACAGTGTTTAGCCGAAGTCAGGATGAGACTCGCAAAATGAAATGAATTCATAGTTTGGAGACAGAATTTCCGTCTAAGGGATGCGGCAAATTATGGGTGGTTTCATTAATCCGTTTACTTAAAAGCGCTTTAAAGAAATCAGTACGGGGAAACCAATGAATAAGTATAAACTCTCACGATTATCCTTGGCGGTAATCATGGGTGCCTTTACCGCGTCCGGGGCACAGGCCTATGTACCGGGAGGCACACTGAATCCTAACGATATACCCAAATATGTCACACCACTGGTGATACCACCGGTGATGAATGACACCGGTATCGGTGACGACTACGACATCGGCATGCGCCAGTTCAAACAGCAGATTCTGCCAGGCGGCATCTGGAACACCCTGAATGGCCGAAACGACTCGTTTCCACCCACCACGGTCTGGAGTTACGGACCGGCAACCGATCCTCGACCCGACTCCCGAGCCCTGGGTGGCGGCC
>JAEPDS010000039.1 GCA_016842065.1 Candidatus Thiodiazotropha sp. 'RUGA' | reverse complement strand
CTACATGAGCGAATGATAACGCCGCTGGGCGCAAAAACAGACCCAGCCCTCCGGGTTGCGCCTGAAAAAGCGCCACTCGGCGTTGCTCGTCGCTCATTTGGAGTAACCAAACTTCGCTCCTCGCGCCTTGATTGGCGCTTTTTCAGGCGCAACAGGGCGGATTGGATTAGTGTTAACAGGCCCTAGCAGACGAAGCATGCTTACCCGGCAAGGCTGCGGAAAGCGTCAGCGGCCGCCTCGATGGTGGCTTTCAGATCCTCTTCGGAATGGGCCTCGGAGACGAAGCCGGCCTCGAATGCGGATGGCGCCAGGTAGATGCCCCGATCGAGCATGGCGTGGTAAAAGGCTTTGAAACGGTTCTGGTCACAGGCCATGGCGCCCTGGAAGTCGTTGACCTTCTCCTGCTCGGTGAAAAACAGGCCGAACATGCCACCTACATGGTTCTCTGCCAGTGGGATACCGGCTGTTTTGGCTTCTGCCATGATGCCGGATACCAACCTTTCAACCTTGTCCGAAAGTCGATCATAGAAACCCGGTTCGGAGATCAGCTCCAGGGTCTTCAGCCCGGCGGTCATGGCGACCGGATTGCCGGACAGGGTACCGGCCTGATAGACCGGTCCCAGTGGTGCGATCTGTTGCATGATGTCGAGTCTGCCGCCAAAGGCCCCGACCGGCATACCGCCACCGATAACCTTGCCAAGGGTGGTCAGGTCCGGTTTGATGCCGTAGACCGCCTGCGCACCGCCGAGGGCTACCCGAAAGCCGGTCATCACCTCGTCGAAGATCAGCACAGCGCCATATTGGTCACAGACCTCCCGCAGGGTTTGCAGAAAGCCGGCTTGCGGCGGGATGCAGTTCATATTGCCGGCCACCGGTTCCACGATGATTGCCGCGATCTGCTCACCATACTGCTTGAAGGCGTCTCTCACCTGTTCACTGTTGTTGTAGGTGAGGGTCAGGGTGTGCTCCGCCAGACTGGCGGGAACGCCGGGTGATGAGGGTTCTCCCAGAGTCAGCATGCCGGAACCGGCCTTGACCAGCAGGGAGTCGGAGTGGCCGTGGTAACAACCCTCGAACTTGACGATTTTGTCGCGGCCGGTGAATCCTCTGGCCAGGCGGATGGCGGACATGGTGGCTTCGGTGCCTGAGCTGACCATGCGCACCAGCTCCATGCTGGGGACCAGCTCACAGACCCGATCGGCCATCTGCGTCTCCAGTTCGGTTGGCGCGCCAAAGCTGAGTCCTTTGTTGATCACCGAGGCGACCGCTTCAATCACCTCGTGGTGGGAGTGGCCAAGAATCATCGGCCCCCATGAACCCACATAGTCGATGTAGCGCTTGCCGTCCGGATCGTAGAGATAGGGGCCTGCCGCACAGTCGACGAATACCGGGTCTCCACCAACCCCGTTAAAGGCTCTGACCGGTGAGTTCACACCTCCCGGGATGTGTTGTTTTGCACGACCAAAGAGTTCCTCAGAACGACTCATTATTATTCTCCTGCGACGAAAATAGGGCACTCAGGCGACGGCTTGCTGCCACGATATCCGGCTGTCCGAAGACAGCCTCGATGACGGCCAGCATATCGGCGCCCGCGGCGATCAGTTGGGCGCCATTCTCATGGCTAATGCCGCCGATGGCAACCAGTGGTTTGCGAATTGTCTCTCTGGCGGATCGCAACAGCGCGGGATCCGCCGATACCGCATTGGGTTTTGTGCGGGATGGGAAGAAGCGTCCAAAGGCGATGTAATCGGCACCCTTCTCGGCTGCTTCCCTGGCCAGCTCCAGTCGGTTGTAGCATGAGACACCGATTACCGCTGTCGGGCCAAGACGCTCTCTGGCTTCTGACAGAGTGGCATCCTCACGCCCAAGATGGACCCCGTGGGCTTTGGTGGCCAGGGCCAGCTCGATGTCATCGTTGATGATCAGCAGGGCATTGGCTCGTTCGCACAGTTTGAGCATTTCACCCAGCTGCTCTGCAGAGTCGGCCCTCTCCTGGCGCTTGTCCCGGTACTGTATGATCCGTGCGCCACCGGTCAGCGCCGATTCCACCTGTTGAAGAATTCGGTCTGACGGGCAGAGCCTGCTGTCGGTGATGGCGTAGAGTCCTTGAAATCTATCTGTATCGGTCATCGATTGTTGTTTGAATGGGTTTTAAACCAGCGGTTTGGTATTGATTGACAACGGCCGGTGCGATACCCCTGCTGCAGACAGCTCCAGCTGTAGTCGAGTGCGGTCTGGGTGGCATTTTCGAGCGACTCGCCTCGGCCGATGCGTGCTGCCAGGGCGGCCGCCAGGGTACAACCCGATCCATGATACTCACCGGGCAGGCGGGGATATTGCCTGATCAGGGTCTGCTTGTCAGCTTGATAAAGGCGATTGATGACCCGGTTCCGCTCACTCTCGTCATGGGTTCCGGTAATCAGCACCGATCCACAACCCAGTTGCAGCAGTATCTGCGCATGCTGATCCAGGCTGATCGAACTGCCGCCGGCAGAGAGGCGGACGGCTTCCAGCGTGTTGGGAGTGATCAGCGTACAGAGCGGCAGCAGCTGATCACGAATTTTCTCCAACAGCTGATCACTGGAGAGCTCACTGCCGCCACCCGCGGCCATCACCGGATCGAAAATCACCGGTATCCGAGGGCAGGCCTTGAGCAAACTGATCACCCCGTCGGCGGCCTGGGAACTGCCGAGCAGGCCGATCTTGATGGCTGAGACCGTGCAATCTTCCAGTACAGCCTGGCACTGAGCCGTAAGGTGTTCTGCATCCAATGGCATCAGCTGGCTGACATTGCAGCTGTCCTGTATGGTCAGGCAGGTCAAGGCGGTTGCAGGATGGCAGCCATTGGCACCAATCGCTTCAATGTCCGCCTGAATGCCGGCCCCTCCGCCTGGGTCGTGTCCACCGATGGCCAGTACCACCGGACGATGTTCGGTCTCACTATGCATCGGTCCATTGTATCGCTTTTTTCTTGCAAACAGGCAGTTGTCAGCCAGGTTTGCCATTTCTCTTCGAGCTAGGTAGATTGCGCTCCGTTTTCCATGAATCCAGCAATTCTGAGTCAGATTTGGCAGTTTTGCTGAAAGGCAGCATATATATTTTATTTATCGAACTGCCCAGGGAGATTAAGGGTTTTTCCTAGGATTGATCGTGATCACTGCTAGAATCTGGTATGTGCGACATACCAAAGTACCATGCAGCTGTCTCTAAGAGATCAGGAAAAGATCTCCTGGTACGAACAAGGAAGAAGTAGCAAAGAATGGCTGTGAGGAAGAGACTATGAGTCCAAATGTACAAAAACTCGAAACGTTGGCTAGGCGATATTGTGAGTTGGTCGAATCGTTGAATGACGGCAATACTGAATGGTTACAGGAGGTTGCCGGTCTGTTACCCCGTCTGCATGAGGCGGTGAACGCATTGAATCTGCCAACACCCCGAAACACCCACTATACGGCGGCTGACCTGGATGCCCGCTTTGAACTCTATACCTTCCTGAGGACCCTGCTAGGGGAGAGAGACGGCTATTGGATGGAGTTTGATGTGGCCGGTGACGGGCAGAGCATGAGTGGCAGTCTGGCCGATGATTTGACCGATATCTACTGTGAACTCAAGAGCGGACTGAATCTGCTTGATGGCGAGCCGGAACAGGCGGTTGAGGGTTGGCATAAGGGTTTTCACCTGCATTGGGGGCAACACCTGCTGGACGCGGAGCGTCATCTGTTCGAGCTGAATGCAAGAAACCAGCTCGCAACGTAGATCTGAGCCAGGTCGGTAAAAACCAACTTATATTCTAAGTTAATTGGCAATGGAGCCGGTTTTCTTGGTAATATGTCCCCTATCTAGACCGAATTTCCAGGAGATATGGCATGAGTTCAAATGCCCTGACCGAGAGTGATTTGACCCTGACTGGTACAGCTCAGAGCAAAATGGGTGAGCTGTTTCAGCAGGTTGACGACAATATTCAGGGAGTGCGCGTGTTTGCGACCCCGGGTGGCTGCAGCGGAATCAGCTTCGGCATGACTTTCAGTGATGAGATCAACGACAATGACGGGGTTTTGGATTGCGATGGTTTCAAAGTCATCGTCGATGACGGCACCATGCAATATCTGAAAGGTGTCGAAATCGATTTTGTCGACCAGGGCGATGGCAATGCCAGCTTCGTCTTCAACAATCTGCAACCCGTTGGTGGCGGTTGTGGCACCTGTGGCTCATCAAGCGGTGGTGGCTGCGGCTAACCTGCACTGAGATCTGATGACATGCCGCGTCCGGACAACTCTCCGGGCGCGGTATTTTTTTGTCTCGATTTTTTGTAGTGTAATCAAGTACAATTGAAACCATGCATAATTGTATCTTGTTGAATTAAAACGATAAGAGGCCGGGTGGCATAAAAGTAGCGTAGGTGAGGAGTGATGAAGCCTGGAGCAGTAGATCTGTTGGTTATTGGTGCTGGTATTGGTGGTCTGGGTGTGGCGCAAATGGCCAGACGCTACGGACTCAAATCCCTGGTTCTGGAAGCCGGCAGCCACATTGGCGGGGCGATAAACTCACACCGGTTCGAAACCGAGGAGGGTGACTATTGGGCCGAACTGGGTGGGCATACCTGCTACAACAGCTACGGTAATCTGCTTCAGCTATTGGAAGAGGCTGGCCAGCTGGATACTCTGGTAGCCAAGCTCAAACTGCCCTATCGGCTGCTGGTGGGAGGCAATCTCCACTCGATCCCATCCCAACTCAACTTCTTCGAGCTGCTCGGAGTGCTGCCCCGTCTCTGGGTGCGTCACAAGGCAGGCAGCTCCGTGAAGGACTATTTCGGGGGTATCATCGGCAGCCGTAACTATCGTCAAGTACTCGGTCCGGCGCTGGATGCGGTCGTCTGCCAACCATCAAGTGACTTTCCGGCGGAATCACTGTTCCGCAAAAAACCCAGGCGAAAAGAGGTCATCCGCAGCTATACGGGAACCAATGGCTTACACTCTTTTATCGATGCCATCGCATCGGGTCTCGAGATCCGTACCCACTCCCCGGTGACCCGGATCGAAAGAATGAGCGATCGCTATCTGGTTGAGGTGGAGGGGGGTGAGCCGGTGCAGGCGGATCGTCTGGTGTTGGCCGTCGCACCTGACATCGCCGCTGGTCTGTTAGGCACACTGATGCCTGAGCTGGCCTGTCTTCTGGCTGAGATCGAGATGGCGGAGATCGACAGTCAGGCGGTGTTGATCAAGTCCGACAAGCTCAAGCTGGAACCGCTGGCCGGTATCATTGCCCAGCAGGATGATTTCTACTCGGCGGTTTCCAGGGATCCGGTCCCGGATGCCAACTATCGAGCCTTTACTTTTCACTTCAAACCGGATGTTCTGGATCAGGCGGGACGCCATGGGTGTATTGCCCGGGTGCTGGGGATTGAGCCGGCAGATATCCTGCACAGCGCCGGCTATCGTAATCGCCTGCCGGCACTTCGCTTGGGTCACTACGAACGCATCGGTTTGATCGATCAACAGCTGAAAGGGCAGACCCTCGCGTTGACCGGCAACTGGTTCACTGGTGTGTCGATTGAAGACACCCTGATCCGCTCCAATGACGAGTGCCAGAGACTCTGCAAAAACTAACCGGCCTGAGCCTATTTATGGCTGCCGTTCTCGGCGCTGCTGGCCGCATGGAAGAGGGATTTCAGGGTTTCTGAGCGGCCTTCGGTCATATCTGTCCGAGTGTTTTTCTCTGTCCCATTGAAGAACGCGCTGATTCGTTGATACAGGCCCTTCAAGGCTCGCCACAACTTTGGCATCAGCCAGATGAACAGGGCAACGAAAACAATGAACATCGCCAGGAATGCCAGTGGATAGTTGAGGGCGGCCCAGAGTGCACCGATGACTGCCAGATCCTCTGCAATCGAAGCGCTCCAGTTGGTGACCGGTTCAGGTGAGGTATTGATCAGCAGTCTCGAACCTGATTTGGTGAAGTGGCTGCCTGCGGCAACGGTACCACCCACCAGAGCTGCGGCCAGTTCCGCGCTCTGGCTGACATCGATGCCACTGGCGGCACCGGCTGCCAGCAGGGCACCGGCAGGGATGCGGATGAAGGTATGGATCGCATCCCAGCCACTGTCCACGCCAGGTGTCTTGTCGGCAAAAAATTCGATGAAATACATCATTCCCGCCACACCCAGAACCAGAGGGTCACTCAGAGCTTCCAGTCCGGGAGGCAGCACAACATGCCCTGTCAGGCTGAGGTAGCCCAGGACAAGGATGGCGGCGTAGAGGTTGATGCCGGCTGCCCAGCTGGCGCCAAGCACGAGTGCCAGGGTATCGATGGTTTCCATAGCTCGGTAATCTCGGTCGTTGTGTAGCAGGGCCTGTTAAGATTAATCCACTTGGCCCTACTTATAATGTGATACCTAATGGTCTGATTTTCCACACCTGGGGGGTGTTTTGTACATTGATTTCACCCCAAGTTCACAAATGTTTAGGATTTTGCCCTGCTTTGCTTTTTCTTTGATTACTCAGAGCTTATGATTGCGCTTCTGGGTAATCTCTATTCTGTTGAGGCAGGATAGCGGTATTCAACTGAGTCTATAGTTAACCGGACAGTTCAGGTTTTTAGGTAAGGGTATGATCAAAGTAGGAATAATTGGTGGAACAGGCTATACCGGCGTGGAGCTTCTCAGGCTGCTGAGTGCCCACCCTGAGGCGCAACTGAAAGTGATAACCTCCCGTTCGGAAGCGGGCCGTGCGGTCGCCGATCTGTTTCCCAATCTGCGCGGTCATACCGAACTGGCCTATGTGGAGCCGGAACCAGCCTATTTCGACGAGTGCGATCTGGTGTTTTTCGCGACCCCTAACGGGGTGGCTATGAAACAGGTGCCTGAGCTGTTGCAGCGGGGTATCCGGATTATCGATCTGGCGGCTGACTTTCGAATCAAGAATCAGCAGACATGGGAGCACTGGTACGGCATGTCCCACGCCTGTCCGGACCAGCTGGAAACAGCCGTATATGGCCTGCCGGAGTTGCATCGGGAGGCGATCAGATCCGCCTCGCTGGTAGCCAATCCCGGATGCTATCCGACCGCTGTACTGCTCGGTTTTATGCCGCTGATCGAGAATGGCCTGGTGGAGTTCGATCATCTGATTGCAGATGCCAAATCCGGCGTCAGCGGTGCCGGCCGCACGGCCAATGTGGGCACCCTGATGGGAGAGGTCGGGGAGAGCTTCAAAGCGTACGCCATTCCCGGTCATCGGCATCAGCCTGAGATCAGTCAGACGCTGAATCAACTGGCTGACAAACCGGTTCAGTTCACCTTTGTGCCCCATTTGGTGCCGATGATCCGGGGTATCGAAGCGACCCTGTATGCCCGCCTCAAAGTGACGGGTAGCGATCTGCAGGCGCTCTACGAGAGCCGTTATGCAGACGAGCCGTTCGTCGATGTATTGCAGCCTGGCTCCCACCCGGAGACCCGCAGCGTGCGTGGCTCGAATCACTGTCGAATCGCCATTCATCGTCCGCTGGATGGGCAGATGGTGGTGGTCAGCTCGGTGATTGATAATCTGGTCAAAGGGGCTGCCGGACAAGCGGTTCAGAACATGAACCTGATGTTCGGTTTGGCGGAAAACTGTGGATTGCAACAGGTCGCCCTGCTGCCCTAAAGCATGAGTATCGATAAGAAATATCGTGTCCCAAAGATCGTTGCAGCCCACCAGCGAACGCCGGTTTGGCTGCGGGTCGGTCTGCTTCTGCTGGTACTGGCTGGGGTGGCCGGTCTGGCCTACCAGCAGGGCGGTAACGGCATCGCGGAGGGGCTGGCCCGTCTGCAGTCCGGCGGTAAGGACAGGGTGACCCATCTCGAGCAGCAGCGAAATGAGCTGAAGCGGGAGTTGGAGATGGTCAGGCAGGCGGCCGAGGTGGACCGGGAAGCCCTGCTGGCGATCAAGGAACAGGTCAAGACCATGCAGAGCGAACGGCTGAAGATGGAAGAGGAGTTGGCATTTCTCCGCGGTATCGTCTCCACCTCCTCGAAAAAACAGGTGTTACGGATCCAGAATTTTAAGTTACAGCAGGGCCTTGAAGCACAACAATACGTCTATAAATATACCGTTAGCCAGGTGATCAACAGCGGCTCCGTGGTGAAGGGAAAGATCGAAATGACCGTCATTGGATTGAAGGGTGAACAGACCGTCAACCTGCAATTGAAGCAACTCTCCGAGGAGAAACTTGAGAGCCACAAAATGCGCTTCCGCTATTTTCAGAATGTTGAAGGAAAGCTGCGCATCCCAACCGATTTTCAACCGGCCAAAGTCAAGATTGAAGTCAAGCCTACAGGTTCTAAACTGGCACCCGTGGACGCGGCTTTCGAATGGTCGCCGGTCTCCTGAAGTTTAGATTAGGAAAAAACCATGTTTGGTAACAGTAAGAAAAAATTCCGTTCTCCGAGAATCACAACGGTGATCGGAGCGGGCACTGAGATTGAAGGGGATATCACCTTCAGGAACGGATTGCATGTGGATGGCGTGATCAAGGGTAACGTTTTGTCGGATCCGGATGACCAGGCAGCCACCCTGACGCTCAGTGAGCAGGGTACCATCGACGGTAATGTCAAAGTCGGGAATGTGATGCTGAACGGTACTGTGGTTGGTGATGTGGTAGCGGCGAATCGGGTTGAATTGGCGCCCAAAGCGCGTATCACCGGAACCCTGACCTACGCCATGCTGGAGATGGCGATGGGCGCCGAGGTCAACGGCAAACTGATCCATGCCACCGAGCAGGATCCCCTGCAGCTCGCTTACGACGGGAAAAAGGAGAGTGGTGAAGAGCCGCTTGAGACGGTACCATCCGACCCCGCAAAGCAATAACCCCAGGATTGGCGGTTGAGTAATACTTGACTGTTTTCCTCGGTAATTGCATACTACAAGATAATCAAACGACCCTGGCCTCCAACGTGTAGGCTGAATTGAGCAGGATTTAACCATGAGCGGCTTAGAAACAACCAGCGATACCATCCTTTTCACTGAAGCAGCGGCCAACAAAGTGGCCTCCCTGATTGAGGAAGAGGGTAATCCTGAACTGATGTTGCGTGTCTACATTCAGGGTGGTGGCTGTTCCGGCTTTCAGTACGGCTTCACCTTTGATGAGAATGAAACCGAGGGTGATACCAAAGTGGTGACCAGTGGCGTCACACTACTGGTGGACCCGATGAGTATGCAGTACTTGATGGGTGCGGAGGTTGATTACTCCGAAGGCCTGCAGGGTGCACAGTTTGTGATTCGTAATCCAAATGCAACCACCACCTGTGGTTGCGGATCTTCTTTTTCTGTCTGATCTCACAAAAGACACCCACAGAGGCACAGGAGTGCCTCTGTGGGATATTTTCTAACTCTCCACATAGGGCAACAGGGTCAACTCCACCCTGCGGTTCTGCTGTCGCCCGGCTGCATTGCCGTTGTTGGCGATGGGCCGAGTCTCTCCGTAACCCACGGTATCGATCCGCACCCCCGCTACCCCGTTGCGGTTGAGAATCTCCGATACGGATTGGGCCCGCTGTTGGGAGAGTCGTTGGTTGTAGGATTCGGATCCTGTGCTGTCGGTATGGCCTGCAACCTCGATCATGGTTGATTTGTATTCGTTGAGTACCAGGGCAACCGAATCGAGAATCTCCACAAAATCCGCTTTCACATCGGTTTTATCCACCTCGAAGGTGATGTTGCCGGGAAGATTGAGGATGATATTGTCCCCTTCCCGGGTGACGCTGACGCCGGTGTTTTCCAGGCGTTGTCTCAGTTTGGCTTCCTGGACATCCATATAGTAGCCGACACCACCGCCGGCTATGGCGCCGATACCGGCCCCTTTCAGCGCCCGCTCCTTGCGCTTCTTCTTGTCTTTGGAGGTCGCAATACCGATCACCGCACCGGCAACCGCACCAATCACCGCGCCGGTGGTGGCCTTTGCGGTTTTCTCCTCTCTTGAATAGGGATCAACGGTGGTACAGGCCTGGAGGATAACGAGTGCAGCCAGCATGCAGCTGATCACGATTTTATTGGTCATTGAGTCTACCTCGGATTTCTAAGCAGGGTTCTTGTGTGAATGCTTGGAATAGGAACTGGCATCAAGAGTTCATCATAAACCTGCTTGAAGCGGCATACTGTGACACATTGTGAAATGGGGGATTCGTCTTAGGGCCTGTTAACACTAAACCAGTACGCCCCGCTGGTTCACTTTCAGGGCCACAAGCAGACCCTAGACCAAGGCATGGTTTGCAGAGAAGGGTTAATCAGCCGAGCCGAAGAGGTCTTTCAGCATCTGCACGGTGGTCTCTCTGCCGAGCTCACCGATGGCGGTGGTGAGAGGGATCTCCTTGGGACAGACCTGCACGCAATTCTGCGCATTGCCACAGTCACTCAATCCCCCCTCGCCCATGATCGCATGCAGCCGCTGCTTGCGATGATATTTACCGGTGGGGTGGTTGTTCATCAGTCTGACCGCCGCCAGGGCGGCGGCACCGACAAAGGGTAGCGTCTGAGCGTATTGAGGGCAGGCCTCCAGACAGCTGCCACAACTCATACAACGGCTGTAGAGATAGTTGTCCTGCCAATGTTCCGGAGAGATGCGTGGCGCTCCCTGGTGAATGTCCCAGGCGCCATCGATCTCGATCCAGGCGCGGACTCTCTTCAGATCGGCAAACAGACGACTGCGGTCAACCATCAGATCCCGGATCACGGGAAATTTGCTCAGAGGTTCCAGCGTGATCGGCTGCTGCAGAGTATCCACCAGGGTTGAGCAGGCCGGCATTGGGCGATGGTTGATCAGCATGGTACAGGCGCCGCACACCTCTTCCATGCAGTTGAACTCCCAGGCGACCGGATCGACTTTCATGCCATCGGTGGTGAGCGGGTTCTGCCGAATCATCATCAGTGCGGATACCACATTCAGACCCTCGCGAAAGGGTAGCTGGAAGGTCTGCCAATAGGCTGGGCTGTAGGGGGTATCCTGTCGGCGAATGCGGAATTGAATCTTCTCTGTCATGGGGGCATCCTCAGCGATAATCGCGCGGCTCTTCAGGCGCCAGAACGCTCAAGTCCACAGCCTGGTAATCAATCTGCGGACCCCAATCGGTCTGTTTGGCGATGGTGGTTTTAAGCCAGTTTTGATTCTGTGCCTTCCAGTGGTTGCGATAGGTTTCGTAGGCTGGATCTCCCGCTGAGGCGTTTTCCGGCAGCTTCAGTTCAAACTCAGGTTTATAGTGAGCACCCCGGCATTCGTCTCTGTGTAATGCACTGGCCGCAATCACCTCGCCAAGCCGTATCATCTCCTGCAGCTGGCGGGCATAAGCCAGACCCTGATTGCTCCAGCTGTTGCGCTCCTGCAGATCGATGTTGCGACTGCGTTGCTGGAGTGTGCGCAGTGACTCAATGGCATTGCTCAGGGTCTGATTATCCCTGACCACGCCGACCTGGCTCGACATCAATTCACCCAGTTCACGGTGAAGCTGGTAAGGATTCTCCTCTCCCTGATTGTTGATCAGCTGGCGATTGACTCCCTGTTGATGTTTGATTTCGCTGCTGTAGATGGGATCTTGCGAATCGGGGTGTCCCTGTTGCAGCCCTTGCAGATAGTTGGCAACCGATTCGCCGGCGACCCGACCGCTGTAGGAGGCGGACAGCAGCGAGTTGGCGCCCAGTCGATTGGCGCCGTGATAGCCGTAATCACACTCACCGCAGGCATACAGGCCTGGGATATTGGTGGCGTGGTTTCGAGGACTGCCATGCTTGATGCCGCCAGTCGTATCGTCCCGCTCAAAATCGACCCAGAGTCCACCCATCGCATAGTGCGCCGACGGGTAGATCTCCATCGGTTCATGGACTGGATCGGTGCCGTGAAATTTGCGGTAGATATCGAGGATTGCATGCAACCGCTGCTCAATGAATCCTGGATTGAGATGGGTCAGATCCAGATAGACCTTGGCTTCGCCAGCCACCCCCAGGCCAAGCTTATGCACGACTTCCCAGATTGCGCGTGAAGCCAGATCCCGGGGTACGGTATTGCCATAACTCGGGTACCACTCCTCGAGAAAATAGAAGCGATCCTGCTCTGGAATCTGATTGGCTCGACGTCGGTCTTGCGCATCTCTGGGGACCCATATCCTGCCCCCTTCGCCGCGTGCCGCCTCGCTCATCAAGCGGGTCTTATCGTCACCCAGCATGGCGGTTGGGTGGAACTGGAAGAACTCCGTATTGGCGAACCAGGCGCCCTGTTGGTAGACCCGGCAGGCGGCGGCGCCGGTGGAGTTGGTTGAGTTGGTTGAGCGGTGCCCATACACCTGTCCCATGCCGCCACTGGCAAGAATCACCGCATCACTGGGAAAGGCCTTGATCTCCATGGTGCGCAGATTCATGGCGATGATACCCTGGCAGACCCCCTGTTGATTCAAGCCAAGGGAGAGAAATTCCCACCATTCGAACTTCCGCAGGCGCCCCAGGGACTCCTGTCGGCGTACCTCCTGGTCAACGCCATACAACAGTTGCTGGCCCGTGCTGGCCCCGGCGAACAGGGTACGGCGGTGTTTTACCCCACCGAACAGTCGCAGATCCAGCAGACCCTCAGCGGTTCTGGAGAAGGTAACTCCCATCCGTTCAAAGGTCTGAATCAATCCGGGAGCGTCTTCACACATCGATTTAACCGGCGGCTGGTTGGCCAGGTAAGCGCCCCCTTTGAGGGTATCGACGATATGTTGCCAAATCGAGTCCCGCTCCCCCTTGCTGTCGAAGCAGGCGTTGATGCCCCCCTGGGCGCAGACTGAATGGGAACGTTTGACTTCAAAGAGTGAGAAGATCTGGACTTGATGACCGGCCTCGGCAACGCTTAAGGCGGCCCACAGGCCCCCCAGGCCACCACCAACCACAATCACCTTTCTGGGCTTGCTCATGGTAGAAACCCCAGCATGCCATGCACCCCCATCGCGGACAGCAGAACGGCGAGAAATCCGCAGATACCCAACCAGATGGACTGTGCCCGTGGTGAGGTGGTAAGCCCCCAACTGATGGCCATGCTCCAGAGGCCGTTGGTCAAGTGAAAGACCGAAAGCAACAGGCCGATCAAATAGAGTAGAAAAACCGAGGGCTGGATGAGTAAACCTTGCATGTGAGCGAATAGATCCGCCTTGATTGCAGGTTCCCAGATCGCCCAGATGCGCGTCCATCCCACATGCAGCAGCAGAAACAGCAGAACGGCGATGCCGGAGAAGCGCTGCAGGGTATAGCGGAGGTTGCTCTGCCATGGGTAGACGGAGAGATTGCCTTTGCCGTTGTAGAGAATCACCAGGCCGTAAAGCGCGTGAAACAGCAGTGGCAGGGCGATCAGGAATATCTCCAGCAGGGTGAGGTAGTTGAGTTGCTGAAGCCAGCCTACGACCTGATCGTTGTAGTGTGTCTGGCCGAATCTGGATTGGGAGTTTTCCCAAAGATGAAAGATCAGGAAGCCACCTACCGGGAGCAGACCCAGTAACGAATGTAAACGGCGAAACACAAAGTGAGTGTCGTGGATAGAGGCTTTCATCAATCACTTCACTTGGATTACGAACTATAACAATATTATTTTATTATGATTATCCGTCGCGCTGACCCAGGACAGTGAAAAGTCAGTTTTCTATAGAGAATCTTAAAATGGTCAATCTCTAAGAAGAATATTCCTTGCGGAAGTGGATGTTTTTCAGATTAAACCGAATATTTAGCCAGCGGTTACTGATGCGGCGCAGAGCTGCTCAGGACTTTTTGTAGAGCACCATTTCCCATTCAATTGGGTCAGGTAAAAGGGATATCGCAGGCTATTTGGATGGAGCTCAATTTCTCAACCGATGGCAGATTGATCGGCTCCAATGATTCCTAATGGATCTTGCGCAGCACGTCGGTTTACTGGGCGTCGGCTACCAGGGTGCGACCGATCAGTTCCAGCTTGGAAATGAATGGCTGTATCTTGATCATGAAGTCATCCCGATACTTCTTTGCGATCGGTTTGGCGGCGGGCAGCTTGACGGTCAGTGGATTGCGGTAAACGCCATTGACGCGGAATTCATAGTGCAGATGAGGCCCGGTTGCCAGGCCGGTTTTACCCACGTAGCCGATCACCTGCCCCTGTTTGACCCGCGTTCCCTTCCTGGATTTCTTGTTATACCGGGAGAGGTGGGCGTACAGGGTTGTGTAGGTCTGACCATGTTGAATGATAACCGTCTTGCCGTAGCCGCCTTTCTTGCCACGGAAGATCACCTTGCCGTCGCCTGAGGCTTTGATCGGGGTGCCGGTTTTGGCGGCATAATCCACGCCGCGGTGTGGACGTTTTTTACCCAGTACCGGATGGTAACGCTCACGGGTGAATCTGGAAGAGATGCGTCGGAAATCTACCGGAGCCCTAAGAAAGGCTTTACGCATGCTGCGGCCTTCCGGCGTGTAGTAGTCTGCACGCCCGGTGTCATCCACATAGCGGAGGGCCTGATAACTCTTTCCCTGATTGATGAACTCTGCGGCGAGGATCGGGCCATCCCTCAATTTCTCACCATCCAGGTAGTCCTCTTCAAAAATCACGGTGAAACGATCACCAGAGCGAATCTCCAGGGCAAAGTCGATATCCCAGCCGAAAATATCGGCCAGCTGCATGATCAGCTGATCGGAAAGACCGGACTTTTTGGCGGAGACATAGAGGGAGTTTTCGATCACACCACTCAGATGGGTGTTTCTGGTATCCACCGCTCTGCTTTTTTCCGTGGCCGTGAAGCCATCCGCTGTGGCCAGGATTTCAAGGCTGTCGACCTTGCTATGTTCCAGGCGCAGGCTGAGCAGATTGTCATCCGAGTCAAACGCCATATGCAGCGTCTCTCCTGGGCGGATGTCGGTCAGCTGCTTGGCTGTTTTGCTGGAATTGACAATCTGATGGAGCAGCGATGGGCTCAGTTTGTTTTTCTTGAAGATCGAGGCCATCGAGTCGCCGCTGCGAATTTCATAGACGGATTTGCGACTCTCTTCTACGGCTGCCGGTTGTGCGGCCACCTCGGCAAGCGGGGCAACCGCAGGTGCGATCTCTGCTTGCGTGGTTTGTACCGGGTCTGCGGCAAAAGCCTGACTCAGAAATCCCTTTGAATTCTGTTCTGTCGGTGCTGGGTTTTCATCGCTCTGTTGAGACTGACCGGGAAGTGAGAGGGGTAATATCAGTTTTCTCTGCTGTTCCGGTTGCGATTCGGCATCCGGGCTTGAGCTGTTGGCGGGTTGGTTCTCTTCCGTTGGATTGGAAATCAGGAACAGGAAGCCGGCTGCAAGGATTAACAGAAAAATGACAGAGAACACCAGGCGTTTGATAAGCTGGCCTCTGGCAGGTCTTCTGTCCAATGTATACGATTTAAAGTCTTGCATGGTGCCTGTCGCGGTCAAAGGTAGCGGCCTGTTCCCTGTAGAGGTGGTACCCAGTTATGAATCTTAGGATAGAAGTCAAGAATCACAACACCCAATGGTTAATTTTATCAGATGCTTCTAGTAGAGTGTGCAACCATTGTCTTAATTTTTGAGATTTGTTAAATGATCGATGTCACAGGATCCATAGAATTAATTAAACGTGGTACGGAAGAGGTTTTACCAGAAGAGCTGCTGATAAAGAAGCTCAAAAGGGGTGAGCCTCTGAAAATCAAAGCGGGTTTTGATCCTACAGCCCCCGATTTACATCTCGGGCACACTGTTTTGATCAATAAACTCAGGCAATTCCAGGAGTTGGGTCACGAGGTGATTTTTCTGATCGGTGATTTCACCGGTATGATCGGCGATCCCACGGGGAAAAGTGCCACCCGGCCTCCGCTGACGCGGGAAGAGGTGCTGGAAAATGCCAAGACCTATGAGCATCAGATCTTCAAGATCCTCGATCCCACCAAGACCACGGTACTGTTCAACTCCAGCTGGATGGGTGAGATGTCCGCCGTCGATCTGATTCAGCTGGCGGCGAAGCACACGGTTGCCAGGATGCTGGAGCGGGATGACTTCAATAAGCGCTACACCAGCGGTCAGCCGATTGCCATTCATGAATTCCTCTATCCGTTGGTGCAAGGCTACGATTCTGTGGCCCTGAAGGCCGATGTGGAGCTCGGCGGTACCGACCAGAAATTCAATCTGTTGGTTGGCCGGCAGTTGCAGGAGGCCTATCAGCAGGAGCCGCAGGTGGTGATTACCCTGCCGATTCTCGAGGGGCTGGACGGCGTGCAGAAGATGTCCAAGTCACTCAACAACTATATCGGCATCACCGATCAGCCGGAGGAGATGTTCGGCAAAGTGATGTCGATCTCCGATGATCTGATGTGGCGCTACTATGAGTTGCTCAGCTTCAGGCCGATGGATGAGATCGAGGGCTGGAAGGCGGAGGTCGACGGGGGAGCCAATCCAAGGGACATCAAGGTGCGTCTGGCGGAAGAGCTGGTGGAGCGTTTTCACTCGAAAGAGATGGCGGAGAAGGCCCATCAGGCGTTCATTGCCAGATTTCAGAAAGGTCAGATTCCCGACGAGATGCCCGAGTGTGAGCTGAAGGCGGATTCCGGTAGCTACCCGATTGCCAATCTGCTGAAAGATGGTGGTCTGGTGAAGAGTACCTCTGAAGCGATGCGAATGATCAAACAAGGCGCTGTGCGGATCGATGGGGACCGGGTGGAGCAGACATCCCTGACCATCGAGGCCGGCACCACGGGGGTATTTCAGGTGGGCAAGCGGCGTTTCGCCAGAATTTCTGTGAGCTAGGCTCTGTTCTATTGGCGTTTACAGTTCCCGGTTAACCGCCTGGCTGACTCTTGGCTGCCGAACAGGCTCCTGTATGACTGGCAGGTTAATCCTCTATCCATATATATAGAGTGATCGGCACAATATCGGACAAGTCTGAAAATTATTCTTGACCTGCCAAAATTGGCCCTTATAATGCGCCACTCCTTAGCTTGATGGCGGCTGAAAACAGCTGATTCTAGGGCTGAGGAGAGGCAAAGATAGGTCGTTAAAATTCCTTTCGAATTTTAGTTGACGAATGGAAAGATCGACGTATAATGCGCCTCCTCTATCGGCATTGCCGGCGACGGAAATACGATAGAAAGAGCGGTGTAATAAATAGTTCAAATAGTTGTTGACAATGACTTTTCGGACTGTAGAATACGCGCTCTCGAACAGGCCGGCCATGACCGACCAGCTTGAAAAAAGTTGAGATTTTTCTTGACACAAGCAACCGGCACTGTAAAATAGGCGGTCTTTCTCAAGCGAAAATTTGAGAAGCTCTTTAACAATTAGGTTAGGTAATTTGTGTGGGTGCTCCGTTGATTTTGGGTAACCAAAGATCGACAAGAGCATTCAAAAAGATAGTAATTCTATCCGATGAATCTCGAGTCAAAAAGATTGGCTGCCATAAGCAGCTATCAAACTTAAACTGAAGAGTTTGATCCTGGCTCAGATTGAACGCTGGCGGTATGCTTAACACATGCAAGTCGAACGGTAACAGCGAGAGCTTGCTCTCGGCTGACGAGTGGCGGACGGGTGAGTAACGCGTAGGAATCTGCCTAGTAGTGGGGGACAACTCGGGGAAACTCGAGCTAATACCGCATACGCCCTACGGGGGAAAGCGGGGGATCTTCGGACCTCGCGCTATTAGATGAGCCTGCGTTGGATTAGCTTGTTGGTGAGGTAATGGCTCACCAAGGCGACGATCCATAGCTGGTCTGAGAGGACGATCAGCCACACTGGGACTGAGACACGGCCCAGACTCCTACGGGAGGCAGCAGTGGGGAATATTGGACAATGGGGGCAACCCTGATCCAGCAATACCGCGTGTGTGAAGAAGGCCTGCGGGTTGTAAAGCACTTTCAATTGTGAAGAAAAGCCTAGGGTTAATAACCCTGGGTCTTGACGTTAACTTTAGAAGAAGCACCGGCTAACTCCGTGCCAGCAGCCGCGGTAATACGGAGGGTGCAAGCGTTAATCGGAATTACTGGGCGTAAAGCGCGCGTAGGTGGTTAAGTAAGTCAGATGTGAAAGCCCCGGGCTCAACCTGGGAACTGCATTTGAAACTGCTTGGCTAGAGTATGGTAGAGGGAAGCGGAATTCCGGGTGTAGCGGTGAAATGCGTAGATATCCGGAGGAACATCAGTGGCGAAGGCGGCTTCCTGGACCAATACTGACACTGAGGTGCGAAAGCGTGGGTAGCAAACAGGATTAGATACCCTGGTAGTCCACGCTGTAAACGATGTCAACTAGCCGTTGGACTCATTTAAGGGTTTAGTGGCGCAGCTAACGCGATAAGTTGACCGCCTGGGGAGTACGGCCGCAAGGTTAAAACTCAAAGGAATTGACGGGGGCCCGCACAAGCGGTGGAGCATGTGGTTTAATTCGATGCAACGCGAAGAACCTTACCAGCCCTTGACATCCTGGAAACTTACTAGAGATAGTTTGGTGCCTTCGGGAATCCAGTGACAGGTGCTGCATGGCTGTCGTCAGCTCGTGTCGTGAGATGTTGGGTTAAGTCCCGTAACGAGCGCAACCCTTGTCCCTAGTTGCCAGCACTTCGGGTGGGAACTCTAGGGAGACTGCCGGTGACAAACCGGAGGAAGGTGGGGATGACGTCAAGTCATCATGGCCCTTATGGGCTGGGCTACACACGTGCTACAATGGCCGGTACAGAGAGCCGCGAACCCGCGAGGGGAAGCAAATCTCAGAAAACCGGTCGTAGTCCGGATTGGAGTCTGCAACTCGACTCCATGAAGTCGGAATCGCTAGTAATCGCAGATCAGAATGCTGCGGTGAATACGTTCCCGGGCCTTGTACACACCGCCCGTCACACCATGGGAGTGGGTTGCAAAAGAAGTGGGTAGCTTAACCTTCGGGAGGGCGCTCACCACTTTGTGATTCATGACTGGGGTGAAGTCGTAACAAGGTAGCCGTAGGGGAACCTGCGGCTGGATCACCTCCTTTAAAAAAGTTGCCCGGATCTTCGGAGCATCCACACAAGTTACCTAGCCGATGTTGAAGCAGATACAGACCTGTCGAACAGCTAAGCAGCTGTACTGCACTGAGTACTTGGGTCTGTAGCTCAGTTGGTTAGAGCGCACCCCTGATAAGGGTGAGGTCGGAGGTTCAAATCCTCCCAGACCCACCAAATGTTCAGAAACAATGACTCTTCAGGGGCCATAGCTCAGCTGGGAGAGCGCCTGCCTTGCACGCAGGAGGTCGGGAGTTCGATCCTCCCTGGCTCCACCAAACAGGTGAAAGTGTTAAGTGTCTAGCGAATCAAGCGCTAGCCACTTCGTATTTTCGAAGTACTGCTCTTTAAAAATTAGGTTAGATCGCAGATAGGCGGATGTCGTGAGACATCCATAATATCTAAATGAGTATCTAAGTTCTCAAAAACTTAGTTATTTGGGTATGTTGCATTTGTACGAGCGACCAGACTCCAGAATTTTTGGGGTTATATGGTCAAGTGATTAAGCGCATACGGTGGATGCCTAGGCGGTAGAAGGCGATGAAGGACGTTGTAGCTTGCGATAAGCTTCGGGGAGCCAGCAAACAGGCTTTGATCCGGAGATTTCCGAATGGGAAAACCCACCTGTCGTAAGGCAGGTATCTTGCACTGAATTCATAGGTGTAAGAGGCAAACCCGGGGAACTGAAACATCTAAGTACCCGGAGGAAAAGAAATCAATTGAGATTCCCTCAGTAGCGGCGAGCGAACGGGGACCAGCCGAACATGAAATTCATAGTGGAATGGTCTGGAAAGTCCAGCGATACAGGGTGATAGCCCCGTACACGAAATGAATGATTGACGTATTAAGTAGGTCGGAACACGTGATATTCTGACTGAAGATGGGGGGACCATCCTCCAAGGCTAAATACTCTCTACCGACCGATAGTGAACCAGTACCGTGAGGGAAAGGCGAAAAGAACCCCGTAGAGGGGAGTGAAATAGAACCTGAAACCGTATGCGTACAAGCAGTAGGAGCCCCTTCGGGGGTGACTGCGTACCTTTTGTATAATGGGTCAGCGACTTACTTCTCAGTGGCAAGCTTAACCGTATAGGGGAGGCGTAGGGAAACCGAGTCTTAATAGGGCGTTCAGTCGCTGGGAGTAGACCCGAAACCGGGCGATCTAGCCATGGCCAGGGTGAAGGTGCGGTAACACGCGCTGGAGGCCCGAACCCACCTATGTTGAAAAATGGGGGGATGAGCTGTGGCTAGGAGTGAAAGGCTAATCAAGCCCGGAGATAGCTGGTTCTCCTCGAAAGCTATTTAGGTAGCGCCTCGCGTCTCACTCCAGGGGGTAGAGCACTGTTTCGGCTAGGGGGCCATCCCGGCTTACCAAACCGATGCAAACTCCGAATACTTGGAAGTGCAATCGCGGGAGACACACGGCGGGTGCTAACGTCCGTCGTGGAAAGGGAAACAACCCAGACCGCCAGCTAAGGTCCCAAAATCATGGCTCAGTGGGAAACGATGTGGGAAGGCATAGACAGCTAGGAGGTTGGCTTAGAAGCAGCCATCCTTTAAAGAAAGCGTAATAGCTCACTAGTCGAGTCGGCCTGCGCGGAAGATTTAACGGGGCTTAAGCCATGTACCGAAGCTGCGGATACGTGTTTACACGTATGGTAGAGGAGCGTTCTGTAAGCCTGCGAAGGTGTGTTGTAAAGCATGCTGGAGGTATCAGAAGTGCGAATGCTGACATGAGTAACGATAAAGGGGGTGAGAGGCCCCCTCGCCGAAAACCCAAGGTTTCCTGCGCAACGCTAATCGGCGCAGGGTTAGTCGGCCCCTAAGGCGAGGCAGAAATGCGTAGTCGATGGGAATCCGGTTAATATTCCGGAACTACTTATTACTGCGATGGGGTGACGGAGAAGGCTAGGTCATCCGGGTGTTGGTTTACCCGGTTTAAGCGTGTAGGAAGTCTGTTTAGGTAAATCCGGACGGACAATTCTGAGACGTTATGACGAGCTTCCATGTGAAGCGAAGTGATTGATGCCATACTTCCAGGAAAAACCTCTAAGCTTCAGGTAATAAGTAACCGTACTCTAAACCGACACAGGTGGGTAGGGTGAGAATCCCAAGGCGCTTGAGAGAACTCTGGTGAAGGAACTAGGCAAAATAGTACCGTAACTTCGGGAGAAGGTACGCCCTTGGTATGTGAAGAGACTTGCTCTCCTAGCAGAAGAGGGTTGCAGTGACCAGGTGGCTGCGACTGTTTATTAAAAACATAGCACTCTGCAAACTCGAAAGAGGAAGTATAGGGTGTGACGCCTGCCCGGTGCCGGAAGGTTAATTGATGGGGTTAGTCTTCGGACGAAGCTCTTGATCGAAGCCCCGGTAAACGGCGGCCGTAACTATAACGGTCCTAAGGTAGCGAAATTCCTTGTCGGGTAAGTTCCGACCTGCACGAATGGCGTAACGATGGCCACGCTGTCTCCACCAGAGACTCAGTGAAATTGAAATCGCTGTTAAGATGCAGTGTACCCGCGGCTAGACGGAAAGACCCCGTGAACCTTTACTACAGCTTTGCACTGGACTTTGAATATGTTTGTGTAGGATAGGTGGGAGGCTTTGAAACGGAGACGCCAGTCTTCGTGGAGCCAACCTTGAAATACCACCCTGACATATTTGGAGTTCTAACCTCGACCCGTTATCCGGGTTAGGGACAGTGTATGGTGGGTAGTTTGACTGGGGCGGTCTCCTCCCAAAGAGTAACGGAGGAGCACGAAGGTACCCTCAGCGCGGTCGGACATCGCGCAACGAGTGCAAAGGCATAAGGGTGCTTGACTGCGAGACAGACAAGTCGAGCAGGTACGAAAGTAGGTCTTAGTGATCCGGTGGTTCTGTATGGAAGGGCCATCGCTCAACGGATAAAAGGTACTCCGGGGATAACAGGCTGATACCGCCCAAGAGTTCATATCGACGGCGGTGTTTGGCACCTCGATGTCGGCTCATCACATCCTGGGGCTGAAGTCGGTCCCAAGGGTATGGCTGTTCGCCATTTAAAGTGGTACGCGAGCTGGGTTTAGAACGTCGTGAGACAGTTCGGTCCCTATCTGCCGTGGGCGTTTGAGATTTGAGGGAAGCTGCTCCTAGTACGAGAGGACCGGAGTGGACGTATCTCTGGTGTTCCGGTTGTCACGCCAGTGGCATTGCCGGGTAGCTATATACGGACAGGATAACCGCTGAAAGCATCTAAGCGGGAAGCCCCTCCCAAGATTAGATCTCACTTGTCTCTTGAAGACACTGAAGGGCCGTTGAAGACTACAACGTTGATAGGCTGGGTGTGGAAGTGCAGTAATGCATGAAGCTAACCAGTACTAATTGCCCGTGAGACTTGACCATATAACACCCAAACATTTTGGGTTTGGTTCAAACAAACGCACACCCAATACTCGAGCGATCTAACCGAATGCAGAGTTGTTCAATTTGAGCAACTCCAACAGTTTGCCTGGCGGCTATAGCGTGTTGGTACCACCCGATCCCATCTCGAACTCGGAAGTGAAACGACATAGCGCCGATGATAGTGTGGGGTTTCCCCATGTTAAAGTAGGACACTGCCAGGTTTTTACGCGAAAACCCCGTATCGGAAACGATACGGGGTTTTTTTTTGTCCAAACGCGTAGAATCTTCTTTTTTAACGTTACCCTTCGATGTCTGGATTTGTGTTAACAGGCCCCACGAGATGTATATATCCATTGCACTGCTGATAACAGGCTTGATACTGATAACGCTCTCTTTACGACAGCTCCTATTCAAAAGGAGAGTGCTGAGCGCCACATTCAGCGGTGTGTTCGGAACATTTACCCTGCTTATCGCTACTATTTTCACGCTCCTGCTGATGAATGTTCAGACCTATGTACAACTCACCCGGGAGATCGATCTGGTAGAGGTTGAAGTTACCGATGTCTCTGAAACTGGCGCTGAATTGAAGTTATCCTACGATGGCAGGACATCAACTCATCTGATCACTGCGGATGAGTGGCGACTGGATGCCAGGTTCATTAAGTGGAAGCCCTGGTTTACCCTGTTCGGAAAGGAGCCCATTGTCAGGCTTGAGACCATCAGTGGGCGTAATTACCGAAAGACTCCGGCGGGAAATCAGATCTATCAGCTTTCTGATCCTTCCTTAAACACAGATGAACTGTTTTCATACCTTACGCATAAGTTCGGTGTTCTGGATACTATGTTTGGCAGTTCGGTCTACATGCCAATGCAGTCGGGTGCCCGCTACCTTGTCAGTGCCACCCACTCTGGCCTGATCGCCAGACCGTTAAACAACCAGGGGCGCAGTGCAGTCAATAACTGGAAATGAGAATGATCGATTACAGACTGAAACTACACGCGCCACAAAGTCATATCTTTGAAGTTGAACTGTCTATTCAGAATCCAGATCCGGATGGACAGGTGGTCTATCTGCCGGCCTGGATAAGAGGCAGTTATCTTATCCGGGATTACGCCAGGCATATCGTATCGATTGAGGCCAATGCCGGTGGGCAAAAACGCTCCCTGAATAAACTGGATAAACAGAGTTGGCAGATCGAACCGGTCAAGCAACCGCTCAAGATCAACTATCGGATATATGGCTGGGAGCTTAGTGTCAGATCGGCTCATTTCGATAACACTCATGCTTATTTCAATGGGCCGGCACTGTTTCTTGCAGTCCGCGGTCAGGAGTTGATGCCGTGCCGGTTGGAGATCGTTGCACCGAAATTCAAACCGAAGAATGAGTGGCGGGTCGCTTTTTCGATGAAACCGGAACAGATTGATCAGCAGGGCTTCGGCACTTACCAGGCTGATGACTACGAGGCGTTGATCGATTGCCCGGCTGAGATCGGAGACCATTCAGAGAGCCACTTTGAAGTGGCAGGATGCAACCATCGCTTTGTGGTGAGTGGTGTCAAAAGATTCGATCATGAAAAATTATGTTCGCATTTGACGCGAATTTGTGAAAAGCAAGTTGAGTTGTTTGGGGAGTTGCCGGTTCAGGATTACCTCTTTTTACTGCGTGTGGTGAATGATGGTTATGGCGGACTTGAGCATAAAAATTCCACCAGTCTGATTTTTCCCAGGGATGATCTACCGGCAAAGCGCGATACTAAGATAACATCGGGATATCGAAGACTGTTGGCGTTATGCAGCCACGAGTATTTTCACTTATGGAATGTAAAACGAATAACGCCCAAAGTTTTTCTGGAACAGAGTACCCAGCAGGAAGTCTATACCCGTCAGCTATGGGTTTTCGAAGGCATCACTTCATACTATGACGAGTTAATGCTTGTGCGCAGTGGCGTGATCAGTAAACAGGACTACTTCGAAATGCTCGCCGAAACAGTCACCCGGGTGATGAGAGGCAGCGGGCGACTTAAACAGACACTCGAGGAGTCGAGCTTTGATGTCTGGACAAAATTCTACAAACAGGATGAGAACGCACCCAATGCTATTGTCAGCTACTATGCGAAGGGCGCCCTGTTTGCGCTGTTGCTGGATTTGACAATACGACTTCAAAGTAACGGTAGATTCTCCCTGGATCAGGTTATGCGTGAAATGTGGTTGCGCTACGGCAAGCAGGCTAAAGGCGTGCCGGAAAACGCTATCGAAAAGGTTGTGGCTGACGTGACGTCACTCGATCTTCAATCTCTCTTCGATCTCGGCCTTCGTTCAACCACCGAACTTCCCCTCACCGATTGCTTAGCCGAATTTGGTGTTGAAATGAAGCTGCTGCCAGCTAAATCCTTTGATGACAAGGGTGGGGTGCTGCGTGACAAGGAGCGCGAGCAGCAGTCGTATATGGGGATTGGTGCAAAATGGACCAGTAAGAACAGCGCTATCAAAGTTCAGCAGGTGTTCGATGATGGTGCTGCACAGAGCGCGGGTATCTCTGCCGGTGATGAGATTGTTGCCGTGGATGGACTCAAAATGAGTGCAAAGCAGTTTGAAAACTACATTCTCGATACTGATGCGGGTGATCAGATCGAGGTCCATCTGTTTCGCCGCGATCAATTGATGAGTCTGGTTTTGCAACCTCAGCAGGCGGCGTTCGATACCTGTTATTTCGATCTGACCGAGCCTTCCGATGAGGCGGTCAAGCAGCGCCAGTCAGACTGGTTGATGGGACATGGCTGAAGAGATCCTGCTGATCAAAAAAATGGCTGACGGTCGGTTTCATTCCGGTCAGGCGTTGGGCGAGATACTTGGTATCAGTCGAGCTGGTGTCTGGAAGAAATTGCAGAGGATCAAAGACAAGTATGGTCTTCAGGTTGATGCGGTCAAAGGTCGCGGATATCGTTTGCAGGAGCCTTTGGATCTGCTCAACCGGAATTCAATCGAAAAGCTGTTGATTGAGCTTGGTATGGATCCGCCACCATCCGTGGAACTCCATACAACCATCGATTCCACCAATGCCTGGTTGATGCAACAGGCGGCATTGGGTATCAAGTCCGGCACCGTCTGTCTTGCTGAACAGCAATCGGGCGGTAAGGGTCGGCATGGCAGACACTGGGTATCCCCTTTTGGCAGAAACCTCTACTACTCGATATTGCTGCGATTCGATCTTGCGCCAGCCCAGGTTGCCGGATTGAGCCTGACTTCCGCAATTGCCGTGTTGCGTCTATTACGCCAGATGAATTGTCATCAGGCCGGACTCAAGTGGCCGAATGATGTGCTTTGGCAGGGAAGAAAACTGGCAGGTTTGCTGTTGCAGGTATCGGGTGAATCAAGTGGCCCCTCCCAGGTTGTGATTGGTGTCGGGCTCAACCTGGGCATGGGACAGTATGGTGAAGCGATTGATCAGCCCTGGGCCGATTTAAGTCAGATACCACAGATTAAACCCTATAATCGAAATCAACTGGCAGCCAGGTTGACCATGCATTTAAGAGATGTTGCCGAGCAGTATCTGCGGCAAGGCTTAACAGGGTTTACCGATGAGTGGCATGAGTATGACCTCTATCTTGGCAAACCGGTAGTGATCAGCAGCGCCAATAACAGGCATTCAGGAATACACATGGGGATCGATGAAACCGGTGGTATCAGGATAGAGACTGAAGGAGAGGTTCGCACCTTTCACGCCGGTGAAGTCAGCCTAAGAGCGATCTAGACCATGAAACTTTTTGTAGATGTTGGCAATACGGCAATCAAGTGGGCGAATGAGCGTGAGCTGCAGTCAAATAGAGTGCAGCGGGCAAGTTCTCATCAGATCCCGGAATCGATCGATCGGCCCTGGCTCGATATGGCAGCACCAACAGAGGTACATATCGCCTCTGTCAGAACCTCCGAGATTTCGCAGCACCTCAATCACTGGATCGCCCAACACTGGCAGGCCAAAGTCCGCTTTTCCACAACCGCACCGCAGGAGTTGGGGGTAACCTCAGGGTATACCACACCATCCCAACTGGGTGTTGACCGGTGGTTGGCCCTGTTGGCAGCTCACCAGATTGGTGGTGGACCCAAACTTGTCGTAGATTGCGGCTCGGCCACCACAGTCGATGGCGTGAATGAATCAGGCCAGCATCTCGGCGGGCTGATCCTGCCGGGTCTGCAACTCATCGGCAAGTGTCTGGAACTGAATACGGACCTCTCATTTGGTGAGAGCGGATTGAATTTAAACGGTTTTGCGACTGATACCGCAGCAGGGATTCAATCTGGCGCTATGCTGACACATCTCTGCGTGGTAGAAAGGTTACTTCAGGATTTAGAGCAGCGATGTGGAAAAACTGCGGAGTGTATTATTACTGGAGGGAACGCAGATAGCTTGTCAGCCCATCTGTCAGCGACTCACCAGGTCATACCGGATCTTGTTCTTCAGGGATTGGCATTACAATCAGCTCAAGCAGAATGACTTATGAAATGGCTATTTTTAACACTATTGCTGATTAACCTGGGCCTGTTTATGCTGATCTATCCACAGCAACAGGGTAGTGAGCGTTCCTCGCTGTTAGCCGATGTGGGAGATCTGAAGCTTGCCAGTGAGCAGGAATCCGCAACTGAAAAGGATCGACCTGGGCGTGACGAAACTGACGAGCTTGTTGCGGATGCTGTTGAGACGGCCGCATCGGATGTTGAGAAACCGCTCAAAGACGCGCCTCTAGAGCCGCAGCAAACTCAATCAACCGCACTGCCCGAAGAGGCGCCAGCGGAGGAGATAGTCGCTGAGACAACACCCCCTCCACCCATGACGGAGTCTCCGCAGGAGGTATCGATGCGATGCGCCATGTTGGGGTATGTGGATACACGCGCTGCAGCGGAAGAGATTTCAGTCAGGATGAGAGCTCTGGGGTTCAAGCCTGAATTACAATCGGAGTCGCGAAACGAGCAGGCAGGCTATTGGGTACTCATTCCCCAGCAGTCTTCCCGGCGTGAAGCGGTGAATATTGCGAAAAAGCTCGAAGAATCAGGTGTTTCAGATCTTTGGCGTTTTACCAGCGGGAAGCTTGTCCATGCCATCTCCCTGGGGCTTTTCAGAGATGAGATTCGTGCCGGTGACCGAAAGCGTGAAATCGATGCACTGGGATTTGATTCAGTGATCCAGCCCAGATATCGGGAAAAGACCAATTACTGGCTGAGTTACAAAACTGGCGATCGCGCAGTGCTAGGTGATCAGGACTGGGCGGGGCTGGTCAAGGATTTTCCGGAACTGGTCAGAAAAGAGATTGAATGCCAATAGTTTGCCAGGAGGCTAAGAAACGCTTAGAATTCGCACTCCTTAGCCGGCGTAGCTCAGTTGGTAGAGCAGCTGATTTGTAATCAGCTGGTCGGGGGTTCGAATCCTCTCGCCGGCTCCATCCACATTGGGTGCTTACCGGGCACATAGGTAACACTTTATTCCGAGG
>JAEPDS010000038.1 GCA_016842065.1 Candidatus Thiodiazotropha sp. 'RUGA' | reverse complement strand
GAAGCTGATTCTTGTTCATTCTGAATAATCGACTTATAATCGGTATCTCTTCACAAAACCTAGTGAGGTTCAAAGGATAGAACAATTAACCACGGATAGGTGCAAACCCTAGCTAGGGCAATTCCGGATTTCCCAACACCTCCGTTAGGCATACAGTTGAGTTGTCATCTAAATAAACTGGGTGGCGATCGAAAAGGATGCAGGCATGGAAGCTGATTCGATGCCGCTAAGTTAAAAATATTTAAATATTTGTAATTATTAGGAGAACGGATATGGGTTTTCTCAGTTCAGTTGGTGGAATGGTCGGTGGTGTCGTTGGTGGCATGTTTGGTGGCCCCATTGGTGCGCAGATTGGTAGTCAGGTCGGTGCTGGACTAGGTGGAATGCTTGAAAATTTGATTGGTCAACATGGTCAGCCAAATGTCCAGAGTGCGATTAACAACAATATGATGGGATCACTTGTCAGTCAGTTGAGCCAAGCCATTCAGTGTCATCCTGGTATCCCGCAGTTTGCCAGAGATGAGATGTGTCAGGCTTTGAATGATGTTCAGCAGAGCTGTCCTCCAGAGCCGACACCGCCAGGTTGTCAGCGTGATACTGACGATGCAATGAGTGGCATTATCGATAAGATTGTCGATAAAGTTGTTGATCAGATTATGGAGAAGCTGGCGGGTGGCGGCTGTGAAGGCGGCTCTTTCAAGGATATGGTTCGTCAGGCCATTGAAGATGTTGTTCGTGAGCAGATTGGTGGTGGTTCTGATAATGGTGGTTGTGCTGCTAATGGTGAAGGATCTACAAGTGGGACTAGCCCATCTGGTGGTAACACTGATTTTGCGTCCCAGGCAGGCGACACCTCTGATGTTAGAAATTCTGTAACGTCAAGATGTGGTGAAGATGATAAAAAGGCAAAATCCGAGGGAAGCGGTAGTTGGCTTGTTGCTTTAGCTAAAGCTATGGGTGAGATGACAGGCAATCATTTGCAAAAGATGATGCAAGCACAGGATAAAATGGAAAAATCGTCGGTTTCAGATGCAGACCTTAAAGGAAAGTCTGATGATGAAAAAGCACAAATAAAGCAGGAAAAAGGCAAAGATTTCACCAAGGCACAAGCAGAATTTCAAGCTGAGGCGAAGTTATTCGCAATGTGCTCAGAAGCAACTTCAACTGTATTGAAATCTGTAGGTGAAGGTCTTTCCTCAATGGCAAGAAAACAGTAAGTTTTATAACTATATACGCACCAAATATCAGGCACCTGAAAGGGTGTCTGGTATTTTTTGGTTTTTAATGATGGGAATTTTAACCACCTCCTGAACTTTACGATTGGAATATACCAATGCCTAAAATTAAGATTATAAAATATTTATTAATATTAATTATTTCACATTCGTTAGTTGGATGTGGGAGTGGTGGTGGTAGTGGTGACGTTGGAGACGACAGCAATCCTGGTGATGGAAACGTAAATGGAGGACTGGCCGGAAAAATATTTACACAAGATGGGTGGATCATTGATATACCAACCGGCAAAGGTAAAAGAGTGCCAGGTGTTTTATGGGATAGCTATTGCCTAGACTTTGATGTTGTGGGCGATGATTTTTATTGCACCGATCCTGTAAATACTTACGGAAGATATCCAAATTACAATGCATTCCCAAGTAGTACTGGTGATAAATACATAGTAGCTATAAATGATTGTGTTGAAGGTTATAGCCTTGACTGCATTGAAATGTACAATACAAACACTGGTGAAATGATTGGAGAAAGGTATGAGCTATATCAGTCTGTTGATATTGCTAAGTTTTCAAAAGATGGAAATTATTATGCATACACATTTAGTGATGAGGCATATACCGATTCGCCAACATTATTAATTATTAATAACGTAAACAATGAAGAAATAACATTTACAGCTATGCCTGACGATGGCCTTATTTCCTTTGAATGGACCAATGATAACAGATTGGTTTATGCGTATAACGGTGGAATATATGTAACATCACCTTACAGTACTGAAGGGACAAGAATATTTTTTATGAGAGATTACCCTGAACTTTCTGATTATATCGGAATTGGCGGGTCTGTAAGGGTAAGCCCAGACGGAGAAAGAATTGCATTTAATTTGTTCAAGTCACATTTAACTGGTTCATACACACCCCAAACACCATGGGTAATCAATATCGATGGAACCGATTTTCATAGGTTTGCAAACAGAGAAAGCGAAAATGGAGATGGCGCTGAAGTATTTGGGTCATTATCTTGGTCACCTGATGGTAGCTATATCCTACTTATTGAAGGCTATATCCCAAGTGGATTATTTGATAGTTGGCCTGGGAGTTTGTATGCGGTTCCATCAGATAGTAGGAACGTTGAGATAAATGATGAAGGTAAAGATGGTATAATACGATTAAAAACAAACTATAAAAACGATTCAAAGGATTTGAGGTATCGTTTTGATGACGCTGTTTTTATGTGGATTCAATAATGTATTGCTGATCTAGCTAGACACCCATTCTTATATCATCTACTTTCTGTTGGAAAATTGATGCGATAGAGATGAAGAATTAAATCAGGATTGACGCAGAAAATGAGAGGATTTTCGATTAATCAACCAGTAAGCTAAACACCCATTCTTAAATCTCAGCTATGGGGAAGATTGCTGGTCAACATCTCGAAAAGATGATGGAAGCTCAGGATGATATGGAAAATTCAAAAAGATATGAAAAGATATGGGACACCCGAAAAAAATATTCTTGTAGAAATTATATTGGGTGAGATCTCGCTACGATATCTATATGTAGAAAATGGCAGTTTTTTCACAATGTGGACATCCATCGTAAGAAAATCGGAAATTTCACGATCAATAACAATGTGGACATCCACCGTAAGTAAATCAGAAATTACACGGTAACTATACCCCCCCTTACCAACGAAAATAATTATAAAAAGAGATCTTACCGGACATCCACCCTTATACTCATACCTCGACACGTACCCATCCGAATATCAGCCAATCCGTTTGACCCTGAGTGGGAAATCTACTTTGAAGAACGCGCCGGCAACAAAATGAAGAAATCCCTTAGCACCCGGAAATGGCTCTTGTAGCTTTGGTTGGCACAAGACAAACGATGCCCGGTCTGTAAACAGCTGATCACACAAGATACCGGATGGCGTGTCTACCATATTCAGAGAAGAGTGGATGGTGGTACGGATCAACTCAGAATTCTCATCATGCTCCACCCTAACTGCCGTCACCAATTACATGCCGGTGGCATGAAGTTGGCCTATAAGTCTGATTTACTGAATGATTGGTACGCACTGCAGAGTTGAATCAGCTATCACACACTTGTAATGAAGCTGTAATTCAAGGCTATCAATGCTCAACGCAATATGCGCACTTCATCGCATCTGTAAAAGTAAGAAATCATCGGCCAAATTGTACAACAATAAATAAAGATACGTTCAATTAAAATAAATGAGTTTATTACAATGAATAATCGAACAACTCTAATTGAACATCAATTGTAAACCGCTGCTTTTGTTTATATTTATGCAGAAAACATAGCAAGAAGTTGATTCTTGTTCATTCTGATTGATCGACATATAATCGAGACCTACTCCATATTTACTTAGTGAGGGTCTAAGGATAGAACAATCAACCACGGATAGGTGTTAACCCTAGCTAGGGCAATTCCCGATTTTCCAACACCTCCGTTACGCATACATTAAAGTCGTCATCTAAATGAACTGGGTGGCGATCGAAAGGAAGTAGGCATAGGAACTGATTCGATGCCGCTGAGATAAAAAGTTTTTCAAATATTTGTATAGGGAATAGCGATACGGGCTTTCTTAGTTCGGTTGGTGGAATGGTCGGTGGTGTCGTTGGTGGCATGTTTGGTGGCCCCATTGGTGCGCAGATTGGTAGTCAGGTCGGTGCTGGACTAGGTGGAATGCTTGAAAATTAGATTGGTCAACATGGTCAGCCAAATGTTCAAAGCGCCATGAACAACAATATGATGGGATCGCTTGTTGGTCAATTGGGCCAAGCAATTCAGTGTGCTCCTGGTATACCTCAGTTTGCAAGAGATGAAATGTGCCAGGCACTCCAAGATATCCAGCAGAGTTGCCCTCCTGAGCCTACACCCCCAGGTTGTCAACGTGATACTGACGATGCAATGAGTGGTTTGATCGACAAGATTGTTTCCAAAGTAGTTGATCAGATTATGGAAAACTTCAAGGGGGCGGTTGTCAGCCTGGTGGCTCCTTCCAAGATATGGTTCGTCAGGCTATTGAAGACGTTGTTCGTGAGACGATTGGTGGTGGTTCTGAGGATGGATGTTGTGCTGCTAATGGTTGTGCTACATCAAGTGGTGGTTCCGGTGGATCTGAAAAAGCAGGTGGCAATAGTGACTGCACTGTACCTTCACCAATGGAGATGGATGATGATAGTGAACGTAAAAAGGCAAGAACTGGCAATTGGCTTATTGCCTTAGCTCAGGCAATGGCAGAGATATCGGGGCAGCATTTGAAAAATATGATTCAAGCCCAAGCTGATATGCAAGAAAACATGGGGGATGGTGGTGAGATGAGTACATCAGAGCAACAAGAACAAAGTCAAAAATTCAATGAAGCGCAAGGAAGGTTTCAGGCTGAATCAAAAATGTTCTCTATGGTCTCTGAAGCAACCTCAACCGCTTTAAAATCAATAGGTGATGGTCTTTCTTCTTTGGCAAGAAAGCAGTAACAACACAAGTTAATTTACTTTTACAAAACCTGGCGCTAATGCATTGGCGCTGGGTTTTTGCTGTGGAACTGCATCATTTTATTTGTGAATAGTTTAGTTATCCTAAGTTTTCTCTATAAAAAAGGTAGGTAAATGATGGCAACATACAAATATTACTTATTATTGATTTTGTTAATTTTGACATCATTTGCTTGTGGCGAAGGCAGTGGAGGTGATGCTGTAAGTGGCGGTGATGATGTAAGTGTAGGTGATAACGATGATGATGTTACTGACGGTCAAAATATTAATAGTGGACTCACCGGACGTCTATATACTAGTGAAGAATATGAGGGATATGTAATAGATCTTTCAAATGGAAATGTTTCTCAAATGCCGGAAAAACGCTGGCCGGATACTGGTAATTACAATAACCTCGGTATTTTTTACGATTCTCAGCCTAATCATAATGGTAGTGAGCTATTACTACATGTTAATAACTGTTATCAAGAATATAATGGAAATCATGGTGATTTTGATTGTATGGGGATATTTGATGCGGCAGGTAATTTGATAACTAATCGAGGTGTAATTAGTGATGGTATTCGTGAAGTTAGATTATCACGAAATGGTAACTATGTTGCTGCAGTATATGCAGATGAATCACTCATAGGCCCGTTAGCCCACTTGGTTATTTATGACAGAAATTATACGGAAATTATCAGTGAATCAATAATGCGTAGAGTAAGTCGAGGCGATGACTCTAGAAATTTTGCGCGAACACTAGACTGGTCTCCGAATGGGGAAATAGTCTATGCCTACGCAAAAACAATATTTATAACCTCACCATATAGCGCTGATGGCTCTGCTTTACTTACCCTTCCTGACTCTGATGCCCCAATAAGTAATAGATTTCCATTGCCTGCAACTCCAAAAGTTAGTCCAGATGGCACTAAGGTAGCTTTTAGATATGTATCGGAAGCTAATCTATATCAGGCAACCGCAACGATATGGGTAATGAATATTGATGGTACGGATTTGCATCAGCTAGCCAATGCTCCAGAAGCTCTTTATCAAATGTTTAATAATTTAACATGGTCACCAGATGGAGAATACATACTCTCACAAGTAGGCGGTTTTGGAAACGATCCTATAATAGGGGGTGCACAAAATAAACTGTATGCAATCCCGTCAAATAGTCGTAATGTGGCGTTAAACTGTGATGGTATAGATGGTGTCATATGTGTACGCACATATTTTAAGAATCCTGGTAATTTAACTAACATATTTCACCCGTATGGAAGTGAATTTGAATGGATAGAGTGAGCGATTCGTAACATAAGGATAAATATAAAAGCATCAATTCAGGTTTGTTGTTGAGTAACAAGACATTTGCAAAGTGCATTATTTCTCGCCTAAAAAGTAAAGAACTAAGGACATACACCGTAAGAAAATCAGAGACTTCATCTTATTCAGGATTGGATGAAGGGTTGTATGCAAAATATTCCATCTGATTGCCAAAATGCTTGTAATAATCTGTATGGTGCAGCTACAGCGCAATCCGAATCATCAAATAATAGAGATAGTTGTACTAGGTCAAGTGGTGGAAGTGACCTAAGTCTTGATGAGGCAGATATGAATGCATGTCAGGCTAATAACGAATTATACGAAGAAGAGGGTAAGTCAGATGACAAAAGCGATGGAGGTAATTGGCTGGTTGAGCTTGCTAAAGCATTAGTGAAAATTCAGACAAAGTTTCTTGACGCAGCCATGGAAAACTAGGCAATTTGATCGTTAAGCACATCATGCTCAGTCTTTGACATAGGCTCTCCCGCTAAATATCGCTGAGAGAGGTGTGAATCGCTGAATAAACGATGCCAACGCTCCACCACTTATTGTGGGGCTATTCCAACGCTGTTTCTTGGTCGATGAATAATATAACATGTAGATTATTTGGCATGATGGCGGCCCCACTGAGATCAATGGTGAAAATATCGGGCAGTAAGAAAAGCTTGTCCCGTATCCACCCCTTTCAATGTTCATAGCTTTTACCTGTAAAGTTACCTTTACCTCAAAGGAATGCCCATCTTGCGCGCCTGAAAACCAATTAGCACTAGGTGGTTTCATCAAGTGAAATTTTCGATTTCCTTAACTTTAGAATGATATCACTCCTTGAAATATGATTGGCACGTTGTAAACCCAAAATGCCACATTGATAGAGTCAGTGTAAGGTTGTACGTCATCGTATTCTGATAGGGTTACCTCTAGTATCATCAAGATATTCTGGTAGGTATAGTAAACATCATAACGATGGGTGTCTGGTTTATTGTAAGAGTATCGATAGAAGGCTGGGAGGTGTTTCCTTCTCAGCCTTCTGTTGTTTATGGTGAATACTATTTTTTTTGTAGCGTCGGAAAACTACTATGGCTAATAAAATTAATATTCTTATCTTGAGTCTTGTATTTATAACTCAGCTACTCGGTTGTGGGGGTGGAAGTGGAGGTGATGAAACTGATCCGGATACTAATGGAACTAATAACAATCTGTCAGGAAGAATATTTATAGGGAATGATGGTTATGGATCATATATCCTAGATTTGAGAACAGGCCATTATAGTAAAATACCAGGGGTTAAGTGGGAGGATAATGATGAGTATCATCATAGTGCTGAGTATTCCGCCTTCCCTGCATACGGAGGACAGGAGTTCGTTGAGACTGTCGAAGAGTGCGAGTATCTAGGCAGTTTTACATATAATGACTGTATTGTTATACATGATTCATCCGGAAGTGTAGTGAATAGTTTTAAGGGACCTAATCAAACATATGGACCTGCGAAGCTTTCCAGAGATCGAATGTTTGTCGCGGTACCAATTCGGGATCCAATAAGTGGGCTTAATCCCAGAAGACTAACTATATATACAAGGGATGGAGTGTATGTTAATTCAACTACATCGAGTCATGATGTAACTTCAGAGGGATTCGATTGGTTGCCAGATAACAGATTAGTTTATGCAGCAGGTCGGGAGCTATATGTTACCACTAATGATTTTTCCGGAAGTCAACTCTTTGGAACCTTTACAGAAGAACAAGGGGAACCTGATCATTTAGCAGTGAGCCCTGATGGTCTACGCTTAGCATTAACATTGAAGACATTCGTAACCTTTGTTTCTATTCACGGAACAGTATGGGTGTTGGACTTAGATGCAACTAAATTTATCAGGTTGGCGATAACACCGGGTGACGATGATCCTAATACCACAACGGATGATCCTGTAATAAACTTTCCTATGTGGTCGCCAGATGGTCAATGGATTGCTGTGATAGAAGGGTCAATTGGTACTGATGAATCAGTTCCAGGAGGATCAGGTTCTACAATATATGTCGTACCATCCGATGTGAAAATGCTTTGTTGACATTAGATGATAAAACTGACGCTGTCCCAGTTTATACATACTTCAATGAACTGGTTCATCCGGGAAGTGGTAGTGGTGAATTAACGGCTCATTTCTCTACCTTGGTTGAAGATGGAGGTTTTGCCTGGATTGAATAATGTATATAAACAATAGTTTGACGTCAGTATAAAGAAAGCTCACGCGTACTATGTCGTGCGTCCTCTCTCAGTTTGATAATTCTGTTCAATGATTATTAAAACTTGTTTGGTGTCATACTATTTTATTAGAATCAGCATTTAACCAAAGGTTTGAGTAATGATGAGCTGATTTCCTAATCAAAAACCAAATATAAATAGAATAACAGTACTGCAACTATGGTGAGGAATCCGATCTGTTATGGATAGAATGTTGTAGTTGTTGTGTTTTGGTTTGCTAGGTAAAAATCGACTTTAAATCATATATACCAGGGGTCTATCGAGAAGATAGGTATTCGTAATATTCACAGATGGGTTATACCTTATTCAGGTGTTACTCGTTATACTCTCCTACATAAAATCTCTATTTGGTGTGGTGGTTGATAGACCGTTTATCCCCTATATCGAATATGCAGTGCCGGCGGGATTGATTTCAATTATGCTTATCTCAATGGCAAATGCGAGGCGCGGTCCTACTTTCCCATAACGCATTCACAGGTTCCGTTGATAAAAGAGTAAGGGAATGGTCGGGTAATTTTTCCTGCATTCTGTAATTTCGTCAAATGGGCAGCTGGTCGGTAAACAGGGTAATGTTAAGGCCGAACCCTGCCGTATGAAACCTGCCTATTGACCTTGATGACCCTCACAAGGGGAGGTTGTCTAAATCGATTGTGACCTAAGCGCTGTAACTTTGTGAAGGTAAGTTCTAAGATTGGCCAAGGCACTTGACTGAAATGAACATTCATTTTATGTTTATCCCTCCTCTAAACTACCCGCTTGGTGGCTGAATTGATCTCTCTCTTTAATCGCGCCCACGCTTGGGCAGGAATTTTGTTTGCTTCATTGTTGTTAATCACTGTTAACGCTCAGGCAGAGAAGGCAATCGATGACTCAGCTGCACTCAATGGCGTGAAAGCGACCAAGAGTGTTTTTCTCATCGACTTTACCAACCCGCGTAAGACCGCTTTCTATCTCGATATCATCCGTGGTACCCAGGAAGGCCTGGTAAAACAAGGCGTTACACCGAATATGGTGCTGGTATTCATCGGTGAGACGGTGCGCTATCTCTCCGCCAAGCCAGACGATACCCTGGAGATGGAGTTCGGTGACGACCTCAAATCCATTGCCGAAACCGCTAAAATCCTTAAAGAGAAGGGAGTGCGCATGGAAGTGTGTGCCATAGCGAATCGTGTCTTCAAGGTTGAGAATAAGGACGTGCTGCCACAGATGGAGGTCGTAGGGGATGGGTTTATCTCCCTGATTGGTTGGCAGACGCAAGGTCACAAACTGGTACCGATCTTCTGATTGGTCGCTTTTCCGGTTTTCATCAGACTCTCCTCGGCCGGTTTCACACTGGCCGGGGTGAGAGGCAATCGACTCTGCTCCATGCATCAATCTTGCTTCGATTGACCAGCCCCGAACCCTGCTTAATCCAGATCCATTTCAGTTGAACTTCCGTTGCAACTGCAGTCTGCCTTTTCGACCGAACCCGCGCTGCCGAAACCTTGGCGCTGCCCTCTGTAAGGAGTCAATACCCTGGCGTGTAGGGGCCTTGGCTGTCCAGGTGGCAAATCAGGCTGTTTCTTCCAACTCATTGTAAAATCGATAATATTCCTGATCCAAAAAACTCTTTATAGGATTGGAATGGTTGTTGCATATGATCATTAGGAGCCGTGTGTGGGGAGAGTTTGACGGGTTACTGCCGGCTCAATTTTAGCTAACCCGGGACAAATAGCTGCGATGTTTTAAGCTAAGCAGATTAACAGGCACAAGCCCAATGTCGGGTGACTGCCGGGGATTACGGATTATGAAAATAAGACGTTTTTTCGCTTCTGACATGAGACAAGCCTTGCGTCAGGTTCGAGAAGCTTTGGGAGCTGATGCAGTGATCCTCTCAAACAAGGGTGTGGAAGGGGGTGTCGAGCTGGTGGCCGCGGTGGATTACGATGAATCCGCTTTCAACAGTACCCAGCCAACCGCGATCGAGACCGAAGAGTCCACCACCCAGCCCCAGCCTGCTGTAAGCGGAAATTTCGCAACCGCTGCCTACACGGAGTTCGAGGAAGAGATCAAACCTGCCACTGATCGCGTCAAGCCAAAGGCTGACTACGATCCGGAACCTTCCCTGGAGAGACCACGGGTCGAGTGGAGCCAGGATCCGGTATTGCGGGAGATGCGTCAGGAGATGCAGGCGCTGCGGCGTATGATGGAGAACGAGCTTTCCGAGTTGACCTGGCGTGATCTCGGCCATCGTCGTCCCCAGACCCAGGAGTTGATCCGACAGTTGATGGGCCTGGGCCTGGATGCGGCCCATTGCCGTGAACTGGCCTATCGGGCTGAAGATGCCGAGTCCCCGGAACAGGCTTGGCATCAGGCACTGAATCACCTGCGCCGTGAGATGTCAGTGGAGAGCAATGACCTGCTGAATGCGGGTGGAGTATTGGCTCTGGTTGGACCTACTGGTGTGGGCAAAACCACTACCATCGCCAAGCTGGCTGCCAAATTCTGTCTGCGTCACGGCAATCGTCACCTCGCCCTGATCTCAGCCGACAGCTATCGCATCGGTGCTCAGGAACAACTACAGAATTATGGTCGGATCCTCGATGTTCCGGTTCGCAGTGCCGCTACCGCCGAGGAGCTGAGCAGTGCACTGCACGCTTTTTCCGAAAAGCGGCTGGTGTTGATCGATACCGCAGGTATGGGACAACGGGATCTGAAACTGACTGAGCGGCTGGGCTTGCTGAAGCAGGGCAACCATCCGGTCAAGGCGTTGCTTACCCTTTCCGCCACTACCCAGCGGAGAGCATTGAGCCACGCGATACGCTCGTTCGGCGCGATCTCCCCGATTGGCGCAATTCTGACCAAAATGGATGAGGCCGCTTCGTTGGGTGGCGTAGTCTCCGCACTACTGGAGTCCCGGCTGCCTCTGGCATTCACCACAGATGGTCAACGGGTTCCTGAAGATATTCAGGTCGCCCGGGCAGAGCGATTGATTCGGCAGGCTGTTGAAATGACGCAACAGACAGAGCATCAACCCGATGAGGAGTATCTGGCTATGGCCTTCGGAGGAACGAGTGAACATGCAAATGTCTGAACAGATCGAAGACCAGGCTACCGGACTGCGCAGAATGGTGAATCCAGAACCCGTCAGAGTCATCGCTGTCACCGGTGGTAAGGGTGGGGTCGGCAAGACCAATATCTCCGCCAATCTGGGTGTGGCCTTGCAAGAACTCGGGCGAAGGGTCATGCTACTGGATGCGGACATGGGGCTCGCCAATCTGGATGTGGTACTCGGATTACATGCGGAACAGAATCTCTCCCACGTGATGCGGGGGGAGTCTTCACTGGAAGATATCATTGTTACCGGACCGAAAGGCATGAAAGTCGTGCCCGGGGCGTCCGGTATGCAGCATATGGCTGAGATGTCGCGTGCTGAAAACGCCGGATTGATCCATGCGTTCAGTGAGGTGGCCAATGATGTGGATGTGCTGCTGATCGATACCGCAGCCGGCATCTCCGATCTGGTGATCAGCTTCAGCAGGGCCGCTCAGGAGCAGATCGTGGTGGTGTGTGACGAACCAGCCTCGATCACCGATGCGTATGCCATTATCAAGTTGTTAAATCGTGAGCATGGAGTCAGTCGATTTCGTATACTGGCGAATATGGTGAAGAGCGTCCAGGAGGGCAGGGACCTCTACAACAAGATGTGTCGGGTCACCGATCAGTACCTTGATGTTATGCTCAGCTACATGGGGAGTATTCCTTATGATGAGCAGCTCAGAAAAGCGGTAAAGAGCCAAAAACCGGTTGTAGAGGCTTTTCCCCGCTCCAGAGTAGCGCAGGCGTTCAAGAATTTAGCTAAAAAGGCCGATAACTGGCCTGTACCAACCGGAGTCAGTGGGGATCTGCAGTTTTTTGTCGAACGCCTGATCCAATTTTCAAGCCAATATGGGGAGTAAGACGGTGAACGGTTTAGCGACATACACCGCCGTGCAAAAACAGCAGAGCTACAATGATCTGGTTGATCAGCATGCAGGACTGGTGAAGAGGATTGCCTATCATCTGATGAACCGGCTGCCGCCCAATGTGCAGTCTGATGATTTGATCCAGGCCGGCATGTTGGGCCTGCTTGAGGCGAGCAAGAATTATGATCCCACGCAGGGCGCCAGCTTTGAAACCTATGCGGGCATCCGTATTCGTGGCGCCATGCTGGATGAGATCAGACGCAGCGACTGGACGCCAAGATCCGTGCATCGCAAAGCACGCATGGTGGCGGAAGCGATGCGTGAGATCGAAAACAACGAAGGCCGGGACGCCCGGGATGTGGAAGTGGCGAAAGCCCTGGATATGAGTCTGGAGGATTATCACCAGATTCTCCAGGATTCGACCGGTTGCCGGATCTTCAGTTTGGATGAACTGACCGCTGTCAGTGACGGTTTTCCGGCTACCAGGGAAGGCCCGATGGACAGTCCGTTCGATGGTTTGCAGAAGGATGCCTTCAAGAAGGCATTGGCGGAGGCGATTGCAAGTCTGCCGGAGCGGGAGCGATTGGTCATCGCGATGTATTACGATGATGAAATGAATCTTCGTGAAATCGGCCATGTGCTGGGTGTCAGTGAATCCAGAGTCTGTCAGATACACAGTCAGGCAACTCTGCGTCTACGTTCACGGTTGACGGACTGGCTCTCACTGGTTCGAGACGAAGAGTAGTAATTGGTTGGCCTGTGTGTGCCGAGATTGGAATCCACCGGTGATATGCAGGAGGGAGTGAGCATTGGATAAAAACATGAAGATCCTCATCGTGGACGATTTCTCCACCATGAGGCGTATTATCAAAAACTTGCTACGTGATCTGGGTTTCAACAATACCCAGGAGGCAGATGACGGTCTGACAGCACTACCGATGCTGCAGAGTGGTAATTTCGATTTTCTGGTCTCCGACTGGAATATGCCGGGTATGACCGGCATCGATCTGCTGAAAGCTGTGCGGGCGGACGAAAAACTCGCCGGTCTGCCGGTTTTGATGGTGACCGCCGAATCGAAACGTGAGCAGATCATCGAAGCGGCTCAAGCCGGCGTCAACGGTTACGTCGTCAAACCCTTCACCGCTACGACCCTGGAAGAGAAGATCAACAAGATCTTTGAACGCGTGGGTTGAGCTTCTATCGCCTGGAGTTTATCAATATGGGGCAAAATCAGGATAACCAGCAGCGGTTAGAGACGGCAAAAGCATTGGTAGCCAGCCTGGAGTCGGGCGACCAGGAAGAGTCTGAAAGACTGATTGCTTCTTTAGCAAAGCCCGCAAGTAACGATCAGTTATTCCTCGAAGTCGGTCGTTTGACCCGTGAACTGCATGATGCCATCAACGGCTTTTTACTTGATGCCAAAATCAGTGACATGACAACGGTGGAAATACCGGATGCCAAAGAGCGGTTGACCTATGTCATCACCATGACCGAGCAATCGGCGGATCGCACCCTCACCGCAGTGGAAAAGAGCATGCCACTGATCGAGGGAATCGAAAAGCAGTCCGCAGAGCTGTCAGAGCAGTGGGAGCGACTGCGTTCCCGCATGTTGGATAAAGAGGAATTCGTGGATCTGAGTCGCGACCTGTCTGAGTATCTGCTGAAGTCAAAGGAGGATGCGGCAGCATTGCACAAGAACCTGTCCGATGTGCTGATGGCCCAGGATTTTCAAGACCTTACCGGCCAGATTATCCGCAAGGTAATCACCCTGGTACATGATGTGGAAGAGAAATTGGTCATGTTGGTCCGCATCACCGGCAACAAGCTTGAAGATGATTCTGGCAAGAAGGAGAAGGAAGAATTGGCTGGCCCGGCAATTCCTGGACTCGATCAAGGTGATCAAGTGACCAGTCAGGATGACGTGGATGACCTGCTCTCAAGTCTTGGATTTTAGTTATTCGAGTTCAGACCGATATATCAGTCAATAAGAATGGCAATATTCGGCAGTGTTACCGGGAGTTATAGATGAGCATCGATGTCAACGACGAAATCCTTCAGGATTTTCTGGTTGAAGCGGGTGAAATTCTCGAATTGCTCAGCGAGCAATTGGTCGATCTGGAGCAACAACCGGATGATTTTGATCTGCTGAATGCGGTATTTCGTGGTTTCCATACCATTAAAGGTGGCGCCGGATTTCTCACCATAGAGCCTCTGGTCGAAGTCTGTCATCGTGCAGAGGATGTCTTCAACGTGCTGCGCCAGGGGCAGCGCAGCGTCGGCCCCGATCTGATGGATGCAGTGCTGGAGGTGCTGGATGTCGTCAATGTCATGTTCGATGAGGTCCGCCAGGGCGTCATGCCGGATCATGCCGATCCAAGCCTGATTCAGAGACTCAATCAATACGCGGTGCCGGAAGGAGAGGAAGAGGAAGCCGAAGAGGAGCAGGAAGAGGTTGTAGAAGAGGCAGTTGAAGAGCCGGAACCTGAAGTTGCCGAGGGTACCGAGGAGAGTGCCGAAACCAAGGATGAGTTGAGCGAGAATGAGTTCGAAGAGCTGTTGGATGCCATCCAGGAGCCCAAATCCAAAGCGCCTGCCAGTGATGAAATCACCGAAGATGAGTTCGAATCACTGCTGGATGAACTGCACGGCAAAGGTCAATTCTCCGGAAAGCCGAAGCAGGAGGCGCCAAAGGCGACTAAAGCCGCTTCCGATGATATCTCGGAAGATGAGTTCGAGGATCTTCTCGACCAGATCCATGGCAAGGGAAAATTCGATCCGGGCAAACTGCCAGACAAACCTGCTGAAGCCGAATCTAAGCCGGCTGCCAAACCACAAAAAACCAGTGCCCCGGCGAGTGATGAAATCACTGAGGATGAGTTCGAGAATCTGCTCGATCAGATCCATGGTGAGGGTAAGTTCGATGCAAACAAACTGAACAAGGAAACTGAGGACAAAGCGAAATCGCAAGCTGCCAAGAAACCGGTGGCGAAAAAGAAGGTTGCGAAGAAGAAAGCTGCGCCTGCGAAAAAGGCGAAACCGGAGCCAGCCGCCAAACCGGCCACAGCGAAACCGGCTAAAGCCGCCGCCAAACCAGCGGCCAAAGGGGCAAAACCCGCAGCGGCGAATAAGCCCCCGGCCGAGACTTCCGTTCGAGTCGATACCCAGCGCCTGGACGATATCATGAACATGGTGGGTGAGCTGGTGCTGGTGAGGAATCGCCTGGCAACATTGAAGGCGACCCTGAATGATGAAGAGGTCTCGAATGCGGTTGGCAATCTGGATGTGGTGACCTCCGATCTGCAGCTTGCGGTGATGAAGACCCGCATGCAACCAATCAAAAAGGTTTTCGGTCGTTTTCCCAGAGTGGTGCGTGACCTGGCCCGCAGCCTGAAAAAAGAGATCGATCTCGAGATGCAGGGTGAGGATACGGATCTGGATAAAAACCTTGTCGAGGCGCTTGCCGATCCGCTGGTGCATCTGGTGCGCAACTCGGTCGATCACGGCATCGAGCAGCCGGAGGATCGGGAAGCGAAAGGCAAGCCAAGACGAGGTACCGTGGTTCTTTCGGCGGCTCAGGAGGGTGATCATATCCTGCTTTCGATCGCTGATGACGGTAAAGGTATGGATCCTGATGTGCTCCGCCAGAAGGCCGTGGAGAAGGGCATGATGGATGCTGAAGCTGCGGCCAGACTCGATGACAAAGAGTGTTTCAATCTGATCTTTGCGCCGGGTTTCTCGACCAAGACCGAGATCTCCGACGTATCCGGTCGTGGCGTGGGTATGGATGTCGTAAAAACCCGAATCGCCCAGATGAACGGCTCGGTTGAGATCGATTCCGAATGGGGGCAGGGCAGTATCATCATAATCAAGCTGCCGTTGACACTGGCGATTCTGCCGACCCTGATGGTGCTGTTGAACGATCAACCCTTTGCCTTGCCGCTGGCCAGTGTGGTGGAGATCTTCAATCTGGATCTGAAGCGGACCAATGTGGTGGACGGGCAGTTGACGATCATGGTGCGGGAGCGTGCCCTACCGCTGTTCTATCTGCGCAACTGGCTGAGACCGAACAACCCACTCGCTGATGAGGAGAAGGGCAACGGTCATGTGGTGATCGTAAACGTGGGCAATATTCAAGTGGGTTTGGTGGTCGATCATCTGATCGGTCAGGAAGAGGTGGTTATCAAACCCCTGGGGGCACTGTTGCAAGGCCTGGAAGGTATGGCAGGTGCCACTATAACCGGCGACGGTAAGATCGCTCTGATCATGGATGTGCCTGGTCTGATGCGAAAATATGTTAAGAAGTTTTAGCGAACCGGTCATTGACGGTCTGGTGCTCTCTTTCGGCAAGGTTTGGCTTGCAGTCCGTCTCTAAGACTAAGGTCAAGTTTGAAGAGGGACTATGGGCGCCAAAGTGCGAGTACTGATTGTCGACGACTCAGCCTTTTTTCGTAATCGGGTAGCGGCTGCACTGCAAGCCTCTCAGGATATGGAAATCATTGGCTTTGCGGCCAATGGTGAAGAGGCGATCCGGCAAACCAAAAGCCTTAAGCCTGACGTCATTACCATGGATGTGGAGATGCCGGTGATCGATGGAATCACCGCCGTTCGCAGAATCATGGCTGAGACACCGACCAAGATTCTGATGTTTTCAGCACTCACCACCGAGGGCGCCAAAGAGACCCTCGACGCGCTGGATGCGGGGGCGATGGACTTTCTGCCCAAAGAGATGAGCAATCCGGTAGCCGGCGCCGAAGAGACTTCCAAGGCGTTGCTGGAACGGGTTCGGGGTTTGGCTAAATCCCCACTCTCCCTGTCGCGAGCCAGCATGAAGGAGTACCTGACCCCATCACCTTCACGGGTCGCCAGCGTGGGTCAGACCGCGCCGACATTCTCAGCCAGTCCGGAAATGGTGGCGATCGGCGCATCCACCGGTGGACCGGTGGCATTGCGACAGGTATTGAGTGCCTTGCCGAGAAACTATCCTCTGCCGGTGGTTGCCGCCGTGCATATGCCGGGCAGTTTCACCCGGGCCTATGCGGAGCGTCTCGATGGTTCCTGTGCAATCAAGGTCAAAGAGGCAGTGGATCGTGAAATGTTGCAGCCGGGTGTGGCGCTGATTGCGCCTGGCGGAAAACAGACGACAGTGGTTCGTGGTGCTGGTGGTTATCAGGTACGGATCTCCAACCCGCTGCCGGGAGAGATCTATCATCCCAGTGTCGATCAGATGCTGGCATCGGTGGCGGAGAGCTACCGGGGTAAAGCGCTTGCGTTGATCCTGACCGGTATGGGCTCAGATGGTCTGGAGGGAGCGAAAAAGCTCAAGAGATACGGCTCCTCCCTGTGGAGTCAGGATCAGAAGAGCTGTGTGGTTTATGGTATGCCGCAGGCAGTCGAGAAGGCGGGTCTTTCTGACAAGGTGTTGAGTATCGATGAGATTGGGCCACTTATGGCGAGAGTGAAATGAGAGTCGACTTTCTGAGCTTTATCGGTATCGTCGTCGCTTTTCTGGCGATTCTGGGCGGCAATTGGCTGGAGGGGGGACATATGGACTCCCTGGTCAATGGCCCGGCCATGGTGATCGTCATAGGCGGCACCATTGGTGCCATATTGCTGCAGACTCCGGTACCGGTCTTCTGGCATGCCCTGCGTCTCTCCGGTCGGGTGTTTCTGCCGGCCAGGCTCGATATGCCAACCACCATCGAAAAACTGGTGCAGTGGAGCAATATTGCCAGAAAAGAGGGTTTGCTGGGTTTAGAGAGCATTGCAGACGAAGAGCCGGATCCGTTTATCCGCAAGGGGATGCAGCTACTGGTCGACGGCAGTGAGCCGGATGCCTTGCGCTCGATCCTGGAGATGGAAGTGGATGCCAGTGAACAGTACGACATACAGGCCGCCAAGGTATTCGAGGGGATGGGTGGATACTCGCCTACAATTGGTATTATCGGCGCGGTCATGGGATTGATTCACGTGATGCAGAACCTGGCCGATCCCAGCAAGCTCGGCAGTGGTATCGCAACCGCCTTTGTCGCCACCATCTACGGTGTCGGTCTGGCCAATCTGTTTTTGCTGCCGATCGCCGCCAAGCTGAAGACCCAATCGGAAAACATCTCCAAGTTTAGGGAGATGGTCATCGAGGGTGTCATCGGTATCGCGGAAGGTGACAACCCCCGCAGTATTGAAACCAAGCTGAAGGGGTTTCTGCAATGATCCCCTTTGACTTTGAACGTTGCGACGATCACCTCAGAGGCCACTATGGCTAGAAGACGCAAACGTCAGGAAGAGCCTGTGAATCATGAGCGTTGGATTGTCTCCTACGCCGATTTCGTGACTCTGCTGTTTGCCTTTTTTGTGGTTATGTACTCTGTTTCATCGGTCAATGAAGGTAAATACCGGGTGTTGTCCCAGACCCTGACCCATGCCTTCCAGGAGTCTCAGCGCAGTCTCGATCCGATCCAGGTCGGTGAGCTCTCACGCAGTCGGGGAGATACCCCGGGTCTGGGAGATGAGAGTGCTTTGATCCAGGGGGAGTTGCGCCAGGGGCCAGGTATCGAGAATCAACTGGGAAGGGATTCGTCTGTTGGAAAAGAGGTGATCCCCGATCTGCCAAGCAATGAGACGCAGAGGCTCAGTTTTCTCGCCGCCACCATTGAGGATATGCTGAGTGACTATGTCGATCGGGATCTGGTCGATGTCAGTTTCAGTGAAGATCGGGTGGTGGTGAACATGAAGGACAAGATGCTCTTCCCCAGTGCCAGCGCGCATCTCTCCAGAGCAGCGGTTAAAGCGCTCGGTGAAATCAGCCGGGTGCTGAAGACGGTGCCTAATCAGGTGCAGGTGGAAGGTAACACCGATAATCGTCCGATCAACACAGAAGAGTTTCCCTCCAACTGGGAGCTGTCTGCCGCACGGGCTGCCAGTGTGGTGCATCTGATGACCCGCACCGGCATCGATCCAGGGCGCATGTCCGCTGTCGGATATGCGGAACATCGTCCGGTGGCGGATAACAATTCTCAGGAAGGACGGGCAAAGAACCGTCGTGTCACACTGATTATCATGGGTATGAACAGGCAGCCGGACCGGGTCATCGATCTGCCGGGAAGTGGCCAGTGAAAGTCTGGACAGTAGCCAATCAGAAAGGCGGTGTTGGCAAGACCACCACCACCGTATCCCTGGGTGGTCTGTTGGCGCAGTGGGGACTGCGTACCCTGCTGGTCGATATCGATCCCCACGCCTCTCTGACCAGCTACTTCCGTTACGATCCGGATGGGCTCGAAGAGAGTGTCTACAGCCTGTTCAAAGGGGTGGCACAAAAGCAGACGGTGGATCCCCTGAGTCTGATACACCCAACCGGTACTGAAGGTCTCGATCTGATGCCGGCGGAAATGGCGCTGGCAACACTGGATCGACAGGCCGGCAAGCTGGATGGCATGGGGTTGGTCATCAAGCAGGCGATGGGGCAGCTGCAGAATCGCTATGATCATGTGATTCTCGATTGCCCGCCGATTCTGGGTGTTTTGATGATCAATGCACTGGCTGCCTGCGATCATCTGATCATCCCGGTACAGACTGAGTTTCTCTCATTGAAAGGGCTTGAGCGTATGCTGCATACCCTCGATATGGTGACCAAATCGAGACGCGTACCACTGCCATACCATATTGTGCCGACCATGTACGATCAACGTACCCGCGCCTCCATAGATAGCCTCAAAGTGATGCGTGAGAGCTATCCGGACCATGTATGGCACAGCCTGATTCCTGTCGATACCCTGTTTCGGGAGGCGAGTAAGGCGGGTATACCCCCGGCATTCTTCGCCCCCCAGAGTCATGGCACATTGGCGTATGGCAAACTGGTGGATGAGTTGTTGAATGATCACGAATCACTACCCCAGGCAGGAGCAGGTGGATGAGCTTGGGAAGTGACAAGAATCGAACCAAACCGGTTAGCGAAAAGGTAGAGGAACCGGATCATGCCTTGAAAAGCTATCTGGATACTCTGTTGCTCGAGATCGAGACCATCCCGAGCGAAAGCGTGACGGTTAAAGAGCCACCTCCGGTGGCCGATATCAAGGTGGAAGAGACCCAGATATCTGAGCCCAAGGCCGAGCAATCAACACAAACCCAACAGCAACAGGATTCTGCGCTTCCGGAGTGGGTGGAGAATGAGTTTCAGGTGCTGCTGTTCAAGGTAAACGGTATTACCATGGGGATTCCACTGAACGCCATGAAAGGGATCCTCAACTACAGTGGTGAAGCGAGTCAGCTACCTGGACAACCGGCCTGGTCCCTGGGAGTGATTCTCAATCGGGATGAAAAGGTGGTGGTAATCGACAGTGCGCGATTACTGATGCCGGAAAGATTGACGGCCGATACACAGACCGAACCGCAACAACTGCTATTGATCGGTGAAGGCGACCGCGCGTTGGCGGTGGATACCATTTGCAATACGATGAGTGTGGTAAAGGAAGATGTGCGTTGGCGTAATGGGATACACAATAAACCCTGGTATGCGGGGATCATTGTCGAAGAGCTGAGTGTGTTGCTCGATGTGGATGGGGTTTTGCAACTGCTGGCGGCTTAAGTTGAAAGGGTAGGGTGTGGTTAGTATTCGGTGATCGAATAAACGACAGTTGTGAAGCAGTCGTCTGCTGCGCGCTAAAAACCAATAGATAAAAAGTCTGCAAGCGATAGAGGTGTAGATAATGAGTGTAGATGATGACGAGAGTGGCGGTGGCCCACTGATTCAATTTGTAACTTTCATCCTGATGGATGAGGTTTATGGCATCAACGTCATGCAGGTACAGGAAGTCTTGAGAGTGACTGAGATTGCACCTGTCCCCGGGGCGCCGAGTTATGTCCTGGGTATCGTCAATCTGCGCGGTAATGTGGTGACGGTAATCGATACCCGAAAGCGGTTTGGGCTCCCTTCGGTGGAGGTCAGCGATAACAGCCGCATTGTTGTGATTGAATCTGAGAAGCAGGTTGTCGGCATACTGGTTGATGCGGTTGCCGAAGTCGTTGAACTGCGTGAAGATGAGATCGATGCAGCCCCCAACGTGGGTACCGATGAGAGTTCCCGTTATATCCAGGGTGTGGCGACTCAGGAAGGCCGGTTACTGATCCTGGTGGATCTGAACAAGCTGCTGACCGATGAGGAGTGGCAGGAAATCAGCATGTACTGATAAACCTGAGCGTGCAGTTGGTCACCTTGACACCGCACCTGGTTGCGCGGGAGATGCGTTGAGCTGAAAATTAACTAAACTATACGGAACAGTAGTGAATTAATTTACTAGGTTCACATAGGGCAACTGATATGCCTGAAATTGGAGATCAAAATCCGCTTACCCCGCTCTATCCGGTTAAACCGAGCAAGCCTCCCATGCGTCGTGAGCGTCCCAAGCGTAAGGATGAGCAGCCGCATCAGGAACGGAAGAAGCCTGATCAGGAAGATGACAATGGAAAGCCACACATCGATGAGTATGCATGAGGAACCACTGCACAAGTGATGGGCCAGCATTTCACCACCAAGCCATGCGGTTTGTATGAAGTAAAATTCGGTAAATGTGGGCTATGACGTGCAATCCGCGTTCTGAATCGGTACATTTTCATCGACATAGAACTATTCAGAGGATCATTAATGGTCAAACCACTCCCGTCTTACTCCCTGGTATTGAATGCAGCGCAAAACGCCAGGGTAGGCTATGACCGGTAGCTTAAATCTCTTTTGGTTCGTTCTGCTTCCGCTGGCCCTGTTGCTGGCGGGATTTCTCAGTTATCTGTTCTTCATCGACCGCAAAAGTAAGGAGTTGCAGGCGCAACAGAGCAGAGAGATTCAGACCCTCAAGCAGACCGTGGCGGCACTCTGTTCGAGCGCGGTTGGGGTGGACAGACGGGTCAATCGTCTGGAGCGGCAGGGACGGGACCTGGAAGAGCGTCAGGAGAATATCGAACAGTCGAACCTGCAGAGTGACCCTCCCTATAGTGACGCCATCAGCATGGTACGGGCTGGTGCCGGTCCTGATGAGCTGATTCAGGAACTGGGTATCAGCCGGGATGCGGCGGATCTGATCATTATGATTCACGGTGCAAAGCGTGAAGATGCATGAGACAGTTCAGTAGTACACCCCTGCTTGGCTTTGCCGCCTACAGCGGTACCGGTAAGACAACCCTCCTGAAGCAGTTGATTCCACTGCTGCGGAGATCCTCTATCAACCTGGGGGTGATAAAGCATGCGCACCATGAAGTGGATGTTGACCAGCCGGGCAAGGACAGTTACGAACTGCGCAAGGCCGGAGCAGGGCGGGTTCTGCTGGCGACCTCAAAGCATTGGGCACTGATGGTGGATGAGGCAGAAGCGAAAGAGCCGGAACTGCCTGAGTTGCTGGAGCGACTGGATTGCAGCAGCCTCGATCTGGTATTGGTGGAAGGTTTCAGGCACCTGCAGTTCCCCAAGATAGAACTGCATCGTCCGTCACTTGGTAAACCGTTGCTGTTTACCGAAGACTCTTCAGTGATCGCAATTGCCAGTGACGCACCCATCGGGCAGCCGTGTGAACTCCCCCAACTCGATCTGAATAATCCGCAAGAGATCGCCCAATTTGTCAAAGATTACTGTGCAGCGAATGCCTAGAACAGATTGCTTTGGTTTTTGCGTCTGTTAATACCAATCCAATAGATTCTGCAGTACCTGTAAAAACTCCAATTAAGGCGCGTGGCGTTTAATATGGTTGGGGCAAATGAGCGATGAGCAAGGATTCGCGGCACTTTATCAGGCGCAATCTCCCATATTGATCAAATAGAGCGGGACTAGGTCCGAATGGTACTTACTTAAGGGTTATTTGGTGGGCCATGCCCCACCAATTATGCATTGATTAAACACGCTGCAGCCCCTAACTATTCGGTCGTTGGATTAATAGTGTCTCGTCGGCACCCGATCAACTTTTCTCTGCCGTCATATAACAGATCCAACCGGCGTCGGCTTCCCCCTCTTCAACAGCAACGAAGACACCGTCGGGTTCACCATCGTCATCGAATCCCTGCCAATAGAAAGTGATCTTTTCAAATCCCACCTCGGATAGCAGTTCACGCACTTCAGGCAGGCTCCACAGGCGCCAGTCATAACTGAAGGCCTTCTCGTAGCGCGAGCCATCCTCAAAATCGAAATGGATATGGCAGATCAGGGTGCCGCTGATCGGGTCGTATTTCTCCTGCTCCCAGGTATAGGTGAAAGTGGCGTCACCATCCTCGATGTCACGCTCCTCCTCGATCTCCTTGTAGGAGTCATAACCGCCATAGGCATCCATGAAAAGTACGCCATCATCGGAGAGCTGTTGGTAGACCCGTTGAAAGTAGCTTTTCAACTGGTCACGCTCCTTGAACAGCCAATAACTGAAATTCATGGCTGAGATGATCTCCATCGGCTCAGTCTCAACATTCAGTACATTCTCCTCCAGCAGAGTGACCCGTTTACGCTGTGAGGATTTCAGCTTTGCGAGCTGATTCGCTTCGCCCCATTGCAGAACCTCACTATCGAGATCGACCCCGATCGCCTGGTTGCTCTTGCGTCTTTTTACCCATTCACAACAGACATTGGCGGTGCCGCAGAAGTCCTCTCGCAAGCGTTTGGCACGACGCCCCTTGAGCTTTTTGAAGGTCTCATCGACGAAATCGATTTCGGCTTCGGAGCATTGCACCGAGAGTTCGTAGAGATGGTGACGGTCTGCTGTATCGGCGATGGATTGGGATTTCTTTTTTCGTTTGCCCATTGCTGTTTTTATCAAAGCGGTTGGAGTTATCATTCAATCAAAGAGTGAATGCTACCCCATCAAGCTCTGTATCGCTATGCTAAAAAAACAGGTTTGATGCAGTGACTACAGGGTTTTTGAGGAGAGAGCATAGAAGACGTGGAAGGTGGTTGGATTAATCATCCAACAATGTCTTGTTCATCGATAAACGCCTCTTCAACCAACTCGTTCAAAATTTGATTGCACTTTGTCTTGAGGTGGTCTCTCAACAGTCGCACAGCCGGTGTGATCAGTTGCCGGTTGGGACAGATCAGCCAGAGTTCGGTGGCCGCAGGTTTGTATTCCGCTAGCAGATTGACCACTCTGCCGGAGAGCAGATCATTCGACATATCGAGGCAGGACTTAACCGCCACGCCTTTACCTGCAACACACCAGCGTCTGACAAGATCCCCGTCATTGGAGGCCCGGTTGCCACTCATTTTGATTTTGTATTCGGTGCCATCCCGGGTGAAGCTCCAGAGATCGTGAATGATGTCATACAGCTGATAGAAGAGTCCGTTGTGCGCCGGCAGATCGTGTGGATGGTGAGGGGTGCCATGCTGTTGCAGATAGTCAGGGGTTGCGCAGAGCAACCCGGGGACATTACAGATTTTGAAGCCATACAGATTGGCATCATCGGGTGAGCCGTAGCGCAGCGCGATATCCACCGCATCCCGATAGAAGTCGATATTGCTGTCACTGATATAGGTTTTCAGGCTCACCTTCGGATAGCTCTCCATGAACTCGTCCAGCCAGGGGGTGACCAGATTGCGCCCCAGGTCCGATGAGAGGGTTATGCGCAGTTCCCCGTCCACGATATCCAGATCATCCCGTACATTCTGTTTGGCCTGCTCCAGCATCAGCAGGGCCTGTTCGCATTGGGGGATGTAGCGCTCGCCGGCGGAGGAGAGTCTGAGTCGTCTGGTGGTGCGGATGAAAAGGTCCATACCCAACTGACGCTCCACTCGTTTGAGTGCGGCGCTGGCGGTGGCGGTGCGCATGTCCAGCTGTGCCGCAGCAGCTGTAATACTGCGCAGTTCAGCGACTTTAAGGACCACTTGCAGATCTTCGAGCAGCATATTATCTAAAAATATTTGATAATGTTTCTTTAATTATGCTGTTTAAGATGGATTAATCAACTCCTACACTTCATTTCATTCGTTAACACCTGAGATGGAGCAACCCCATGAAAGCCGTTGGTTACAGCCAATCCCTGCCAATTGAGACCCCTGAAGCGCTGCTCGATATCGTGCTTCCCCAGCCGATTGCGACAGGCCGGGACCTGTTGGTGAAGGTCGATGCGATTGCGGTCAATCCGGTGGATTACAAGATTCGCCAGAATATGGCCCCCAGTGATGAGGCCTGGCGGGTGCTTGGCTGGGATGCCGTGGGCGAAGTTGTGGCAACCGGTGACGCGGTCACAAACTTCAAACCCGGAGACAAAGTCTTCTATGCTGGAGATCTCAACCGACAGGGAAGTAACGCGGAGTACCAGCTGGTCGACGAGCGTCTGGTCGGTCACAAACCAAAGAGTCTGACGGATGAAGAGGCGGCCGCATTGCCGTTGACTGCGATCACCGCCTGGGAGCTGTTGTTTGAACATCTGGCCATCACTCAGGTATCACCCGAGGCAAAGCAGAGATCCGATGAGGTCATCCTGGTAGTCGGCGCCGCCGGTGGGGTCGGCTCCATTCTGCTGCAACTGGCCAGTACCATCACCGGTGCTACCACCATCGCCACCGCATCACGGGAACGTTCGCAGGCCTGGGTAAAGCAACTGGGTGCCGATCATGTGATCGACCACAGTAAACCGCTGCAGCCTCAGATCGAGGCCCTCGGTATTGGTCAGGTGACCCACATCGCGAGTCTCAATAGTACAGCCGACTATTTTGAGGCTTATACGGAACTTCTCGCGCCATTTGGCAAGATCGCCATGATCGATGATCCCGAGTCGCTGGATGTGATGAAGCTGAAGCCAAAGAGCCAGTCACTGCATATCGAGTTCATGTTCGCCCGTTCCATGTTCAATGCGGCGGATATGCAGGCGCAAAGTGATTTGCTGAACCGGGTCGCCGATCTGATCGATCAGGGGTATATCAGAACCACCGTGGGTAAAAAACTGGGTGTGATCAATGCCGATAATCTGAAACAGGCCCACAGAGACCTGGAGTCGGGACGCTCAATCGGCAAGATTGTTTTACAGGGTTTTTGAATGTTACGACTTGTGCTCTCCAGTGAGCAGGATTAACTCATTGAAACTCAGACGAGGATTCAAGCATGTCTTACTATTCAGTTTTGGATGTAACACCAACCAATGAGGACTGGATTCCAGACTACATCGAGCCGGCCAACAGGCTGGTCGCTCAACATGGAGGTAGATATCTGGCGCGTACCACCAGCCACAACCAGCTTGAAGGTGAGCAGGAAGAGGCGGCACTGCGCATCATTATCGAGTGGCCATCCAAACAGGCTGCCGAGTCATTCATGGCAGACTCCCAATACCAGCACCACTTGCAGGCCAGAACGGCCGGATCGATCAGCCATCACTATCTTGTAGAAGGAAAGGACGATCTGGCTTGAGCGGATCAAGCTGGATCCGCTTCGGCTTTCTCCTATCCGTTATCCTGATGAGACAAGAGCATGAATGCAGCAATTGAAGAGAGAGCCTTTGAAACAGTCAATCCAGGCTATAACAGGACCTTTCAACCGGGTCGTTTGAGCCTCGGACTGGTAGTGCCCCTGGAGCAGTACACCTCCGCGCCAGTCCCTTTGATGACACGCCATATCGAGCGGGTGGAGATGGCAGAAGCACTGGGTTTCTCTGCGCTCTGGCTCCGAGATGTGCCATTTAATGTTCCATCCTTTGGCGATGCCGGACAGCTGTTCGATCCGTTTGTCTATCTGGGGATGCTGGCCGCCAAAACCGAACAGATTGCCCTGGGTGTCGCCAGCATCGTACTACCCTTGCGTCATCCGGCACATGTTGCCAAAGCGGCAGCCAGTGTCGACCAACTCTCCGGTGGACGACTGATTCTCGGTGTGGCCTCGGGTGATCGGCCGGAAGAGTATCCGGCACTCAACCTCACATTTGAAGACCGGGGTGAGCGGTTTCGCCAAAGCTTCGACTACATACGACACATGTGGGAGGAGCGGCCGACCTTCGAGAGTGGCTATGGCAATCCCCATGGTGGTATGGATATGCTGCCGAAACCAGCCTTTGGCAAGCTGCCGATGTTGATCACCGGTGGCAGTCAGCAGGATCCGGATTGGATTGCCAGACATGGCGAGGGCTGGATCACCTACCCGCGTAGCGTTTCGGCACAGGCGCGACTGGTCAGTGACTGGCGGAGCAATGTAAAAGCTGTGGGTGGGCCCGCCAAGCCTGCCGTTCAATCCCTCTATATCGACTTGACTGAAAACCCACAGACGGAACCGCAACCGATCCATCTTGGATTCAGATTGGGTGCTTATCATCTGCTCAACTATTTGAAGTCTCTGGAACAGATCGGCATCAACCATGTCGCGCTCAATCTACGATTCAATCAGCGTGATATCGAGACTACACTGAAGCATCTGTCAGCAGAAATCCTGCCCGAATTTCAGCGCTAGGGCCTGTTAACAGTACATACTCAGTCGTCGGGTAAATAACGGAGCAAATCAATGCAGAAAACCATCATGATCACGGGAGCCACGGATGGTATCGGTCTGGCTGCCGCAAAAAAGCTGCTCGGCATGGGGCATCACTTGCTGCTGCATGGACGCAATTCCACAAAGCTCTCTGCGGTTGAAAAAGCGCTATCGAGTCTGGCTGACAGTGATCGTGTGGAAACTTATCTCGCCGACCTCTCGGTGCTGAGTGAGGTGCAAAAGCTGATCGACCAGGTTGCACAACGCCATCAGCATATCGATGTGCTGATCAACAATGCGGGTATCTTCAAAACATCCGAACCACTAACCCCGGAGGGGCTGGATGTGCGCTTTGTGGTCAACACCATTGCACCCTATCTGCTGACAAAAAAAATGCTGCCACTGATGGGGCAGAGCGGTCGGATCATCAATCTCTCCTCTGCCGCCCAGTCGCCGGTGGATCTGCAGGCACTGATGGGACAGCAGCGAATCGATACTGATTTTGAAGCCTATGCACAAAGCAAACTGGCAATCACCGCCTGGTCCCGCAGCCTGGCGGAGATAGATAAGCCGCAGGGTCCGATAATCATCTCTGTCAATCCGGGTTCGATGCTCGCCAGCAAGATGGTCAAGCAGGCGTTCGGTGTGGCCGGCAAGGATATCAACATCGGTGCGGATATTCTCATTCGGGCAGCGCTATCGGAAGAGTTTGAGACGGCCAACGGCAAATATTTCGATAACGATTCCGGAAGCTTCGCCTCGCCTCATGCCGATGCCCTCAATCCGAAGATCACTGACTCGATCATTGAATCGATTGAGTCAGTTCTGGGTGACTACTCGAACTAGGTTTGTAACTCGATTGAAATCGGGGACATTCAGAGAGCCATCACTTTCCATTCAGAGGTGGAAAGGTGACAGCTTAAATTGACGGGTTCAGGCAGATTAAAAATAACAATCCCAAGATGAACTGCGACAGTTTTCGTTTATGGAGTGGGGTATCTTGATCTCCACAGGAGATGAAAACTCGAACTATACTCGTTTTATCAGGATGAGAGAGAGAAGAGGTGGTGTTATGGCAATTGCGATTACACTCCAGCAGTTTTTGCAGAATCACGCTTTAGATTACGAGATCATCGATCACCGACGCACCAGTTCCACGCTGCACAGTGCGGAAGCCGCGCACATTCCCGGGGATCGGATGGCCAAGTCGGTATTGCTGGGGGATGATGAGAGCTACATGTTAGCGGTCATTCCGGCGACCCATCACATCGATTTTGATGATCTGACCCAACTGACCGGACGCAATCTCTTTCTGATATCGGAAGAAGAGCTACAGCAGGCCTTTGCCGATTGTGAGACAGGCGCCGTACCACCGGTTGGCGATCCCTATGGGATAGAGACCCTGGTCGATGTGGCTCTGTTGCAGCAACCCGATCTCTATTTCGAGAGTGGTGATCACGGAAAATTATTGCATCTCAGTACCGATTCCTTCCGGGAGTTGGAAGAGAATGCGATTATGGGTGAGTTCAGTTACCACATCTAACCCTCTGATGAGCTTGGTTGGCCATTGGGGCCATTTGTTGGCCAGAGCGAAATCAGCTGAAAAACAGTGCATGAACAGGGATATGCCGTTTTACAGCTGATTTCTTCATTGAGATCCCACTTCCTATCGACCAGATAACCGCTTAGCCATTTGATTCCAGGTACAAACTAGTTTAATCTTGCGCTCCTTAAATCTGGAGAGATGTCCGAGTGGCTGAAGGAGCACGCCTGGAAAGTGTGTATACGTTAATAGCGTATCGAGGGTTCGAATCCCTCTCTCTCCGCCAAATAAAAAGGGGTGCTCATTCGAGCACCCCTTTTTATTTGGCGGAGAGAGAGGATTGATTCGAACCCTTCGTTCGAAAGGAACGCAGTGACGCAGACGCCGCAGCGAAGCGAAGGCGCCCCGAAGGGGTGAGCGCAGCGAATCAATCCCGACCCTCAGCCCGCACCCAAGCCAAGGAGACCCTCATGCCCCCTTTAGCTGGCGGAGAGAGAGGATTTGATTCGAACCCTTCGTTCGAAAGGAACGAAGTGACGCAGACGCCGCAGCGAAGCGTAGGCGCCCAAAGGGGTGAGCGCAGCGAATCACCAGGAGTGAAGCGACGCAGGACGCCGCAGTGAAACGTAGGCGCCCCGCAGGGGTGAGCGCAGCGAATCAATCCCGACCCTCAGCTCACACCCAAGCCAAGCAGACCCTCAGCCTTAAAATCAGCAGTAAAATCTCTACATTTCAGCTGATTAGCAGATCCTACACATGATTACTCTAAAAGCAGTGTAATAAGCTGCTTGGGCCCATGAATCCCATAAGCCAGTGTCTGCTCAATATCCGCCGTTTTGGAAGGACCTGATATCAACAGAACATTGGTTGGCAAACCATCCGCCCACCGTTCTTTCTCAATCACTTCGGCAAACGTCTGATAGAGTTTCCTTGCATCCAGCAAAGCGATATGCACCGGTGGTACCAGTGACATCAGGCGGGGTTCATCCCGGTCAGGCATGAGTACCAGGGTACCAGTCTCGGCGATACCGCAACGGCTGCCGGTTATGGCTACATCGATCTGCGAGAAGAGCTCGGGTTTCCAGGACTCGATGGGTTGATCGTATTGATGAAACACGTTGTTTTCGATTTTACTGGCGATCAGCTGCTGGCCAATTTGTCCTGTACCGGTCAGAATCTGATGCAGGCCCCGTTTGGGTAGCTCTTCTGCCAGCCAGTCGATCCATTTGCCAGCGGGCAGGCGATGGACCTCACCGTGCACGGCAGTTTGACACTCGCTGAATCGAGCGATGCGTTGTTCGGCACTCCAGGGTTCAAATGGGGGCGCGCTTTGTAACGGCTGTTCCAGATCTGCCCGGTTGTCACGCAGACGTCGAAGGATCTTCTCTCTTGCTTCACTCATCTTCATATCCCTGCTGACGGGCGAGTTCGCCGAGTGATCTGGGGGCGGGGGTCGGGAGGGGGCGATAGCGTCGCCAACCGGCTGCAAGTGGCAGTTTGATGCGTCGTAAGCGGGTGGCGACAAATTTAAAACTACGGTAGAGCAGGGGGCGGGCGTAGATCGATTGCCATAGCTTCCAGATCACTGCCTCGCTACGGCTGCGCAGGGCACCTGTTCCGGGTACGCCCTTGTCGCTCGGTATTGCGTTCACTGCGTCGGCACGCAGTCGGTTGATCAGTTTCGGAAGCGGGATGCGTACCGGGCATACCTCACCGCAGGCACCGCAGAGGGTGCAGGCGGAGGTGAGACTGCCGACTTTGTCGATGCCCAGACGTT
>JAEPDS010000037.1:2150-31474 GCA_016842065.1 Candidatus Thiodiazotropha sp. 'RUGA' | reverse complement strand
TTCATTGCCCGAGACACTGACTTCAGTCACCCGATAGGTCCGGTTATCGTAGCCCTGGTAGTCGGAGTAGTATTCGCAGCTGACGTCCGAACCATCGCTGTTGGCAGCAATGCAGATCATCTGCATGTTGAAGGTATCGCTGTAACTGCCCCCCGGATTACTGATGGAGACATTGAAGTTTATGTAGTTGAGGGTTAGCTGGTAGCCGATGCCAACCTTGCGGTATGTACCTTCCACCGTGCCGTGAAACACGGTTGAGTAGTTGCCGTTGTCATAGCTGGTATCGCGGCTGCATTGGGTGAAAACAATACGCCACTCCCCTTCCAGGCTGAAATCGGGAAAATCGACCTCCAGCGAGCCACTGTTGCAGTAGGAGCTGGAGAGATCTTCGCTTCTGGCGGCCGCTTCGCCCCGCCCCGCGAGTTGAGATCCACGGTTCAGGATATCCCCCACCAAGCGGGCCAGGTCCTGATTGATCTGATCCTGATCAACCGGTGAATCAGGACGCTGGCTCACCACCGGAACACTATCGGAGCTGACCGCCTGTTTCGATCCGGAGGTGGCCGCAATCGCCAGCTGATTGAGGTTTTCACTGGTCATCGAGGCCTGTTTGGTCTCACCGCTGTAGTTCAGGGAGGCGCTGGAGCTATCTCCACCATCATTATCGGTGCTGCCCTCATCCCCACCACAGGCCAGCAGGGTGAATGCGAGCACAAACAAGGGGATCCATCTGTTGGCCGCGAAGTTCATGATTGTTACTCCCTAAAGATCCAGCATCCACAAACATAATAGCCGTAGAAGCATGCAGAGTGCAGATTTTTACTGCCGTAGTATGCGCTCGGAGATATACGTTTTGACAACGGTCAAACAACTGAGTGCCGGAGATCACCTAGGCGGTTACGACTTCACATCACCAGCCTTTCCGTTGTCTACAACCAGCCCGGCAATCGATTTCAGCAGTTTGCTGTAGTGGCTACCCTGCCAGTAGATTTTTTGGCACTCCCGACAGCGCCAGAATTGATCATGTTGACGAGCCACCTGCTCCGGCAGCTGCTCCTCGATAATCGCTTTCTGTGCGGCGACGATGGTGCCATTGCAGACCATGCAGCGACTGAAAGGCCGGGCCTGAGCCGCCAGATCCAAACGCTCCACCACTTCGACCAGCTGTAACCAGGGGTCGATGGCATGCACATAGCAGCCATGGGTGATCGTTCGGCGCATCAGCAGCGCCCGATCCCGGGTCAGCAGGATTCGTCTCTCGGAGAGTGAAATCTCCACCAGTCTCTGATCGCCGATGTCATTGAAGAACAGGGTATCGAAACCCAACAGTCTCAGGTAGCGGGCCAGTTTCCCCAGGTGGGCGTCAGTGACAAACCCGGGTGTTCGTAATGGCCGCTCCCGCAGTCGCAGTAAAGGGGTGACATCCAGAGACTCGAACATGGGATAAACACTGATCCGCTCCCCGCCCTGAAGTTGTCGGTCAAGATCCACCGAGACCCCATTCAGCAGCACCACCTCAATCTCCGTATGGGGCACCCCCATGGCTTCGATCAGGTGCTTCAAACTCTCCCCGGATTGGATCTCCCGTTCGATGTCACGCTTGCGCAGGGAGCCGGGTAGAAAATCGTTGAGCTCCTCATAGAATCGCAATGTGACAGTTGGCATCTATCTAGAAATCAAACTCGGCCCACACCGGACAGTGGTCGGAGGGTTTCTCCATGCCGCGGATGTCGTAGGCGATGCCCACATCGGTACAACAATCCATCAGGGGCTGGGTCACCAGCATCAGGTCGATACGCAAGCCACGCTTGGGCTCCCGGTCGAATCCACGGCTGCGGTAGTCGAACCAGCTGAAGCGGTCATCCACTTCCGGTTTGAGTTGGCGATAGCTGTCCACCAGCCCCCAGTCGAGTAGCGCCTGTAACCACTCACGCTCTTCCGGCAGAAAGCTGCACTTGCCGGTCTTCAGCCAGCGTTTGGCATTGTCGGGCCCGATGCCGATATCCAGATCCAGCGGCGCCACGTTCATGTCGCCGATTACCATCAACGGCTCGGAAGGATCGTGCTGGTTGTTCAGATAGTCGAGCAGATCGGCGTAAAACTTCCGCTTGGCCGGAAACTTCACCTCATGGTCGCGGCTCTCCCCCTGGGGAAAATAGCCGTTGAGCAGGGTGAAACTCTGCCCCTTGGGAGAGTCATAGCGGCCGACGATCATGCGCCGCTGCGCATCCTCTTCATCGCCGGGGAATCCCTTGCTGACCTCCAGGGGAGCCGACTTGGAGAGCAGCGCCACCCCATAGTGGGTCTTCTGGCCGTGATAGGCCGCCTGGTAGTCGAGCGCGTTGATCATCCCATGGGGAAAATCCGCGTCCTGGACCTTGGACTCCTGAATGCCGATCACATCCGGATCGTATTCGGCCTTCAGTTGCGTCAGTTGGTGCTCTCTGGCACGAATGCCGTTGGTATTGAATGAGACGATCTTCACCCGTTTTTCTCCCCCAGAACCTCAATTGTCTCCCGCTCACCCACCTCGAAGCCGTGCCGATAGGCCTTGCCCCAGGGCAGGAACTGTTGCTCCTCGCTGACGGTCTCTCCCACTGAACCCAGAACCTCAGCCACCTGCCTGGCATAACCCAGATCGCTGATCTGACGGGTCATGCCGTCTGCGTAACCCCGGTTGTACCAGAGCTGCAGCTCACTCTCGGTTTCCGAGAGCTCGGCGGTTTCCGCATACAGATCCTGCGCCAGTTGCAGCAGCCGCCCGAGCAGTTCTTGGTTTTTCAGTGTCATAGTATGAGCCATTCGGCGGGAGAGAGAGCGAAGCCTAACATGGGCCGTAGGTGATATTAAGCCGCATGTTTCATCCTCGTCCATCCGACAGTGGGGAATAAACCTGCTCAGAAACGGTTGTATTTCCCCCAGGGTATGGCGATGATTGAGCCGTTATCCAAACCAGCCGACTGGAACCCGAGCAGCTTAAAGAGATTCAGAGATGTTGATTGCTATTTCACCCGCCAAAACCCTTGATTACGAGACACCACCGGTCACCAAAACCCATACCAAGCCCCGTTTCCTCAAGCAGTCGAAAGAGCTGATCGACAACCTGCGCAACTACTCGGCACTGGATCTGGCGGAACTGATGAATCTGAGCATCAAGCTCTCGGAGCTCAACTTCGACCGGTACCACGACTGGAAGACCCCCTTCAACATGAAGAACGCCAAACAGGCGGCGCTGGCGATGAAGGGAGATGTCTACACCGGTCTCGATGCGGAGACCCTGGATGAACCGGGTTTCGAGTTCGCCCAACGCCATCTGCGCATCCTCTCAGGCCTCTATGGGGTGCTGAAACCCCTCGACCTGATGCAGCCTTACCGGTTGGAGATGGGCACCAAGCTGCCGAATCAGCAGGGTAAGGATCTCTACGCCTTCTGGGGCGAGCAGATCACCCAGTCGATCAACAAGGATCTGAAGGCCCAGGGGGATGACATCCTGGTCAATCTGGCTTCCAACGAGTATTTCAAATCGATCAAACCGAAGCTGGTCAAAGGCCGCATCATCACCCCCCAGTTCAAAGAGCGAAACAACGGCAGCTACCGCATGATCGGGGTATTCGCCAAAAAGGCCCGCGGGCTGATGAGCCGCTACATCATCGACAACCAGCTCAGCGATCCGGAGGATATCAAGGGTTTCGATGTGGATCGCTACCGCTTCAATAAAAAGCTCTCGAAGGACGATCAATGGGTCTTCACCCGCAGCTGATCGATGCCCACAGCCACTTCGACGACGCCAGTTTCGACGTCGATCGGCAGCAAGCCCTGAGCCGCGCCGAGCAGGCCGGGGTAACACAACAGATCATCCCGGCAATCAAAGCGGCCTGGTGGCCGCGCATCAAACAACTCTGCCTGGACCACCCGGGACTCCATCCCAGCTACGGTCTGCATCCGATGTTTCTAGCCGATCATCAGGATGAGCATATCGATCAACTGGGTGAGTGGCTGGCCACCGAACAGCCGGTGGCGGTGGGCGAATGCGGACTCGATTTCTACATCGAGGATCCCCAACCCGAACGGCAGCAACAGCTGTTCGAAGCCCAGCTGGAACTGGCCGGCCGATACGACCTGCCGGTGATCATCCACGCCCGCCGCTCCGTTGAGGAGGTGATCAATACCCTGCGACGCTTCCCGGGCCTGCGCGGCATGCTGCACAGCTACTCGGGCAGCGAGCAACAGGCCCATCGCCTGATCGAGATGGGTTTCTATCTCAGCTTCGGTGGACCGGTGACCTATGAGCGGGCAAAACGTCTGAGACATCTGGTGGCATCCTTGCCTCTGGAGTCACTGCTGATCGAGACCGATTCACCGGATCAACCGGACACCCAGCATCGCGGTGAACGCAACGAGCCCGCCTATCTGCCGCTGATACTGGAACTGTTCAGCCAACTGCGCAGACAGCCTGCCGAAGAGATTGCCGCACAAACCCGGCTTAATACCCAGCAGCTGTTCAGGCTCCAGTAACAGGGCTTGCCTCAATGCTGTTGTGCGCTCTTGATGTGTAAACATTGAGAATTAAATAGGCCGCGAATGGACGCCAATAACCGCCAATAGTCGCAAAATGTTCACAGGCCAGATTGCGCAATGAGTTAAATCGGAGCCGAATGACACTGACTTAAGCCAAGCATCGGTGCGGCAAGCCGCACCCTACCTGTGATCGAGCCGTAGGGTGCGGCTTGCCGCACCGAGACCCTTTGGCTGGTCCAGCACCATTTCGCTTAAGTAAGTGACATTCAAATCAGACCCCAAACACTATTTCGATTCGCGACTCCTATTCGCGTTCATTTGCGGACTGAAAATAGAGACATATACAGGCTCCCAACCCGGAATCCACCACCACACTTGTCCCCTATTTCGATACAAGACCAATAACGAGTGGATCCACCCACATCTAAAGATTCTGCTTTAGGTAACAAATATGAAGCTGTAACCGAACTGATGCATCCATTCCGAAACTGAGCATGACTCACGCGCCATCCATCGTTATCATGTACCCCAACAAAAAACTGCCCACACGCAATGACACCAAGCGACGCTTCAGGCTGTCGATCTCATCGGATTTGTGAGCGGCAGAAGACCACTTGAACATGGGGAATCATTGATGTCGAAAAAAGGAATTCTGGTTACCGGCGGCGCCGGCTACATTGGCAGTCACACCGCCCGTCAGCTTGGCGAAGCGGGCGAACGGCTGGTAACCCTGGACAACCTCTGCACCGGTTTCCGCCAGGCGGTCCTGTATGGCGATCTGGTGGTGGGTGATACCGGCGACCGGGAGCTGGTCAGCCGCGTCCTGGAAGAGCATGAGATCGATACGGTGATGCACTTTGCCGCCCATACCATCGTCCCCGAGTCGGTGGAGAACCCCCTCAAGTACTACGCCAACAACACCTGCAATACCCGCAGCCTGCTGCAGTGCTGCGCCGAAGCGGGGGTGAAGAACTTTGTCTTCTCCTCCACCGCAGCGGTCTACGGCATTCCCGAGGAAGGGGTTGCCTATGAGGACACTCCCACCAGCCCGATCAACCCCTATGGCACCTCCAAGCTGATGTCGGAGATGATGCTGCACGACCTGTCGCAGGCCACCGATATGAACTACATCGCCCTGCGCTATTTCAATGTGGCCGGTTGCGATCTGGAGGGCAGAATCGGCCAGTCGACACCCAAGGCCACCCTGCTGACCAAGGTCGCCTGCGAGGCGGCAGTGGGCAAACGGGATGCGGTCTATATCTTCGGCACCGACTACCCCACACCGGACGGTACCGGGGTGCGCGACTACATCCATGTGGAAGACCTGGCCACCGCCCACGTCAAGGCGCTGGACTATCTGCGCAACGGCGGTGAGTCCGCCATTCTCAACTGCGGTTACGGCCACGGCTTCTCGGTTCGGGAGCTGCTGAAATCGGTGGAGGCGGCGCACGGTTCACCACTCAATATCATCGAGGCGGAGCGCCGCGCCGGTGATCCGCCGGAGCTTGTCGCCGGCGCTGAGAAGGTGCGTGAGGTACTCGGCTGGTCACCCAAATATGACGATCTCTCCGTGATCGCCAGTTCCGCGCTGGCCTGGGAGCAGAAACAGCTTAACGACCCCTGGACCAACTAGTGCCGGTTCGATTGCTGTTAACAGGCAGTTGCCCCTAGGCGTCGACAAGCAGGATCGATCGACATGGAACTCCTACAAATCATCATCCTGGCCGCGGTTCAGGGGCTGACCGAATTTCTGCCCATCTCCAGTTCGGCCCATCTGATCCTGGCGCCCAGGGTGGCCGGCTATGCGGACCAGGGACTGGCCTTCGACGTGGCGGTGCATGTGGGAACCCTGGCAGCGGTAATCGGCTATTTTCGTCACCAGGTGATCGCCATAACCCGGGATTTTTTCCACTCCTGGGTCAACCCCTCCGCCCGCTCCAAGGAGTCCCGACTCGGCTGGATGATCGTCATTGCCACCATTCCGGTCGGGCTGTTCGGATTGTTGATGAAATCCCTGGTGGAGACCGATCTGCGCTCGCCACTGGTGATCGCCATCACCACCATCGGTTTTGGCGTGCTACTGCTACTGGCAGACCAGTTCGGCAAACGCCATCGGGATGAGTACTCCCTGCGCTGGATCGATGCCCTGGTGATCGGTGTGTTCCAGGCGATGGCGATCATTCCGGGCACCTCCCGCTCCGGCTCCACCATGACCGCCGGGCTGTTCCTCGGACTGACCCGTGAAGCGGCATCCCGCTTCTCTTTTTTGATCTCCATCCCCACCATCCTGATGTCGGGCGGACTGCTGGGACTCGATCTGCTGCAAAGCGAAGCGGCGGTGGACTGGCTCTCGATCAGCCTCGGCGCCGGTCTGGCCTTCATCACCGCCTACCTCTGTATCCACTACTTTCTGCGCTTCATCGAGAACATCGGCATGACGCCGTTCGTCATCTATCGCTTCATACTGGGCGGATTGATTCTGCTGTTCATGGTGTAACGGTTAAGCTGGATTGAGCCGGACGTTCGCCGACAGCGGAACGGCACGACCAGGGCCAGGACCCTTGTGCAGATCATGAAGCCTAAGTCACCGAATTAGAAAGTGATTTTAAGGACTGCTGCTACAAATCGATACAATCTGCGCCTTGACGCCCACAATCACGGAGTGGGATAGTTTGTTATAACACTATTTTTGTCACTACAAACCATGGAAGGAGGGACACATTATGCTCAAAAATCTTATTCTTGCCCTGTTCGCCACATCCACACTGCTGATTGCCGGCTGTAACGGCGGCGATGACGTGGAGGTCGAAGAGTTCCGAGTCAACGGCTCATCCTCTGAACTGGAAGATGGCCGGGTAACCATCGACTCGGCGATCAACAACGGTGAATTCGAGCTGGTCTGGGAAGTCGACGATGATAACGCCAGCGGCTACAACGCCTATTTCTGGCTCAGCGTAAACAGCAACCTGGACGAAGACAATGATGTCCGATTCTACTACGTCTGGTGTGGTGAGTACGGTCGCTGCGATCATGACGACCGCAACGAAGAGGATTGCTGGTTCGACAACAACCTGGAGATGGTCTGCGAAGACGACGACAACTACGAGTATGACGTGGACGAGTTGATCGACAGCCTTCCCGAGGATCTCTACATCATCATCGAGGCCTGCAACGGCGCCGATTGTGATACCGAAACCGTTCCGGTGCGCTTGAGATAGTTCCAATCCGCTCCCATCCATCCTCAACAGAGATGGATGGTGAGCGATTCAATCGACAGAGGGGTAGGGATCACCCTGGCTATGGAGAGCCACCCTCTGTTTATCCCCTCTCATATACAAACCCATTCCGACCGACTAGCTCCCCATGTAGCGCTTGCGCTTGGTCGCCTTAACCCTGGCGATCTCAACCAGGATCATGCCATCGGTACAGCCGGCAAACGCCGGATCCACACCAAAACCGAGAAACCGCACACCACCGGACTCGCACAGATCGGTGTACTGTTTGAAAAGTGTGGGAATGGTCAGATCGAACAGCGCCAGCTGGTTCTTCAGCTCCTGCAGATCGGCCTCATAGTCATCACCACTGAACACCTGACCAAACTCATCCCAGGTAGCCTGACTGATCTGATAGGGCACCCTGGCCTGTCCCAGATACTCCTTGCTGGCGTAGTAACGCTGATAGAAGTCCACCATCAGATCCCGGGCCGGTTTCGGGTAGTGAGCGCTGATGCTCACCGGACCGTACATGTATTTGATCTCCGGATGGTGTTTCAGATAGGCCCCTACCCCCTGCCACAGATAGTCCAGGGCCCGGCTGCCCCAGTAGCGGGGCTGGACGAAGCTGCGACCCAGTTCGATCGACTGGCGAGCATAGCGATCGAAGTGATCATCAAAGCGGAACAGTGAGTTGGTGTAGAGGCCTTCACTGCCTTGCTTGACCAGGATCGAACCCACCTCACCGATACGATAGGAGCCGACCACCTCCAGCTCAACCTCATCCCACAACACCAGATGACGGTAGTGCAGATCGTAGTTATCCGTATCCCGTCGCTTGCCGGTGCCCTCACCCACCTTACGGAAACTCAATTCACGCAGCCGCCCGATCTCCCGCATCAATACGCTGCCCGGCTCCCAATCCATCAGCAGGATCTGTTTGCCGTCCCGGGTCTGGCCGAGGACCTCCCCCTTGCTCAGCTCCTTTTTCAGCGCCTGACGGGACTCCGGATGGGCGATACTCTTCTCGGTGGTGAAGACCCCCGGTTTACGCTGAGAGATTCGATAGAGATGCTTGCGCACCATCTTCACCCGGGCCTTCAGTCTGATCCCCTCCACATTCAGATGGGTAAAAGGGATCAGTTCACCCACCCGGAAGGCGATGGTGTTGGAGCGCTGCATGAACATCTCCTGCACCAGCAACAGGGCGGCGATCGGCTTGTAGAGCATGGAGACCCCATAGAACAGGGGCGAGTTACGGGCATCGATGTAGATCGGCAGCAGGGGTGAGCCGGTGCGCCGGGCAAACTGCATGAAGCCGCTCTTCCAGCGCACATCCCTGACCCCGTTGGGTCGCAGTCGGGAGACCTCACCAGCGGGGAAGATGATCACCAACTCCTCCCGCTGCAGCGCGGCATGGATCTGTTTGACACCGCGGCGACTCGAGCCGCCGCCCAGGTTGTCCACCGGCAGCAGCAGCTCTTTCAGCGGCTCAATGGAGGAGAGCAGATCGTTGGCCACCACCCGGATATCCCGGCGCACCCGGCTGATCATCAGAATCAGGCTGAGGGCATCCAAGGCGCCCAACGGATGGTTGGCCACCACGATGACCCGACCGCTGGAGGGGATGTTCTCCAGATCCTTGTTCGATACCAGATAGTCCATATCGAAGTATTCGAGAATCTTCTCGATCAACTCCAGACCCCGCAATGCATGATGCTCTTGCAGGAACCGGTTGATCTGCCGCTCGCGAAACAGCAGACGCAGAGCCTTCAACATGGGTTTGGTCAGCAGTGAGGGCTGCTTTTCAAAAAATCCCGGAAAACGATGGGTCAAGACCTGTTCAACATTCAGCACCTGTGGGCTCCTGCAAATAAAATAGCGAGAGCTTAATGGCGCCGCATGACATCCGGTTTTCACCGGGATGAGGATTCGATTGCGCCAGTATGACCGTCTTGTGAAACCGGTTTTGTAACGAAACCAACCGCTGACTTACCTATTTCCAGAGCGATATGTGATAATCCCGTTTTTTCCGGGCAAACGCCCTGCGCAACCTGAAAACCAGACTCAACATGAACAATAAACCGCGAAAGATCCTCGTCACCAGCGCCCTGCCCTATGCCAACGGGCCGATCCATATCGGTCACCTGGTGGAATACATACAGACCGACATCTGGGTGCGTTTTCAGAAGATGCGAGGGCACGAGTGTTACTACGTCTGTGCCGATGATGCCCATGGCACTCCGATCATGCTCAGAGCCCGCCAGGAGGGGATCGAACCCGAGACCCTGATCGAGCGGGTGGCCGAGGAGCATACTGCGGATTTTGCCGAGTTCCGGGTCGGCTTCGACAACTACCACTCCACCCACTCGCCGGAGAATCAGGCCTGCGCCAACACCATCTATGAGCGCAACCGGGATGGGGGCCATATCGCCAAGCGCACCATCACCCAGGCCTACGACCCGGTGGAGCATATGTTCCTGCCCGACCGCTTCATCAAGGGCACCTGCCCCAAATGCGGTTCAGAGGACCAGTATGGTGACAACTGTGAAGTCTGCGGCGCCAGCTACTCCCCGGCGGAGTTGAAGAATCCGGTCTCTGCGGTATCCGGTGCGGTGCCGGAGCAGCGGGAGTCGGACCACTACTTCTTCAAACTGGCCGACTTCGAAACCATGCTCAAAGAGTGGACCGGTGGCGGCCATGTTCAGAGTGAAGTCTCCAACAAGCTGGGTGAATGGTTCGAGGCGGGCCTGCAGGAGTGGGATATCTCCCGGGACGCCCCCTACTTCGGTTTCGAGATCCCCGATCACCCGGGTAAATATTTCTATGTCTGGCTCGACGCGCCGATCGGCTACATGGCCAGCTTCCGCAACCTCTGCGACAAGACCGAAGGCCTCGACTTCGACAGCTACTGGGCGGAAGGCAGCGATACCGAGCTCTACCACTTCATCGGCAAGGACATCATCTACTTCCATACCCTGTTCTGGCCGGCGATGCTGCACGGCGCGGGCTTCCGTACACCCGATGCGGTCTACGCCCACGGCTTTCTCACCGTGGATGGGGCGAAGATGTCCAAATCCCGTGGCACCTTCATCAAGGCGCGCACCTACCTGGACCATCTCAATCCGGAGTACCTGCGCTACTACTTCGCCGCCAAGCTGGGCTCCGGGGTCGACGACATCGACCTCAACCTGGAAGACTTCGCCCAGCGGGTCAACAGCGACCTGGTCGGCAAGGTTGTCAACATCGCCAGCCGCTGCGCCGGATTCATCAGCAAACGATTCGAAGGCAAGCTGGCCGGGCAAGTGAGCGAGCAGGCCCTGTTCGATGAGTTCGTCGCCGCTGGCGAGACCATCGCGCAACACTACGAGAAGCGGGAGTTCAGCCGCGCCGTGCGCGAGATCATGGCCCTGGCGGATCGGGCCAATCAGTACATCGACGAGCAGAAGCCCTGGGTGGTTGCCAAGGAGGAAGGCAAGGAGGCGGAACTGCAGGCGATCTGCAGCGACGGCCTCAACCTGTTCCGCCTGCTGATCGGCTACCTGCGTCCGATCCTCCCCGGCACTGCAGAGATGGCCGAGTCCTTCCTGCAGATCGACAGCCTCACCTGGGAGCAGCTGGCCACCCCGTTGACCGGCCACACCATCAGCAAGTTCAAGCCGCTGATGACCCGGGTCGATCCGAAACACATCGAGGCGATGCTGGAACACTCCAAAGAGGACCTGGCGGCTCAGCAACAAACAGCGCCGGCAAAACCGGCCGCCGACTCACCCCTGGCCAAGGATCCGATCGCCGACACCATCCAGTTCGACGATTTCGCCAAGCTCGATCTGCGCATCGCCCGGATCGCCAAGGCGGAGCATGTGGACGGTGCCGACAAGCTGCTGCAACTCACCCTCGATCTGGGTGGCGAGACCCGCAACGTCTTCGCCGGTATCAAATCCGCCTATGCGCCGGAGGATCTTGAAGGCAAGCTTACCGTGATGGTCGCCAACCTGGCGCCACGTAAGATGCGTTTCGGTGTTTCCGAAGGAATGGTGCTGGCCGCTGGGCCTGGGGGTAAGGATCTGTTCATCCTCAATCCGGATGAGGGGGCTGAGCCGGGGATGCGGGTTAAGTAACACCCTCCCCCATTGCATTCAAACCTGCCGCTCTCTTCAGCACAGAAAAGAGTCATAAAAAAGCGGCCTAAACAGGCCGCTCCTCAATGAATCCAGGAATCAACCCGGCACACCCCGGGTTGATCAAAACGGGTTAGTTCAGTGAATCCCTAAACAGAAGCAACGGCTCAACGAATCACGCTTTAGAGGCCGATTTTCTACCCCGCCGGGATACGGTCACAATGCCGGCCAGGCCGGTACCGAACAGCCAGACAGCAGCAGGCACTGGTACCGGGGCAACGGAACTCGCGATCAGGTCGACACTGGTACCGGTGTAGCTCAGTGAGAACTGCAGATCGACGAAATTCTCGTTCAACAGCGCTTCACTGAAGAAGCCGGAAATGTTGCTGGCGGAGAACAGAGTCCAACTGTCACCATCCTCCGCCAGGAAGTCATTGAAGATATCCAGTTCCAGGGAACCGCCCAGGCTGGCCAGACCACCCACCTGCACGAAATTATCCAGACCGAAGGAGTCGCCACCCAGCTCCAGGGTGAAACTGCCAAGATCGTTCAGGGTGAGGTTATCGGAGATCTGAAGCGTTGTGCCTTCCGACAGGGTGATCGAGCTGTTCGCAGTACGAATGCCAAAGGGAGGTTGGTCAAAATCGGTTTGACCATGATTCGTCACACTACCCTGAATGAGCCGGGTACCCGCACCGGCAAACACCGCCTGATCATAGTTCTCCAGGTCACCAATCAGTTGGCCGCCGGTATGTATGAAGGTGCGGTTGTTGCGAACGTCGCTGGTCTGCAGGGTTCCGCCATTCAGCTGGTAAGTGCCTACCGCATGGCCGTTGGCGGAGATGAGGGTCGATCCGCCCACCGTGACGCTACCGCCATTCTGCACAAAGACGCCATTACTGGCCGGGATGGTGCCAACCTCAAGCCGCTCGGTAACCGAGAGAACCCCATCATTCATCTCATACAGGCCGTCCCCCGCTTTACGGGAGATATGCAGCAGCCTGACGTTATGGGTGCCGCCATTCTGTGTGAATACGCCACTGCCCCAGCGGCCCACATCCTCGACCCCATTGGCGGTCAGGGTGCCACCATTCAGGGTATAGTGACCTGAACTGGTCGCGGAATGGCTTGGGATGCCGGCGCCACCGATCTGGAAGTCGCCGTTGACCACATGGTTGCCACCGGACTGAACGAACTCACCACTACCGAAGCCACCCACCTGCAGGGTCTGCCATTGCAGACTGGCTGTGCCGTTGAGTTCATAGTAGCCGGTTGACCCGGCGCTGACGCCGAGGGAGCCAATACCAAACTCACTGCTTCCTGCGTTATGAATAACCGAAGAGACCCCGGCTCCACGTTGTCCGATGAACACATCCGAACTGTTCAAAGCGAAATTGTCGTTGCGGATCAGGGTCGCTGTGCCAGTGGCTTCCGCATCGATAACAATTTCAGCCAGCGTCTCGGTCGGCGTGGCTGAGTTATTGTAGTTGATGACAATATCGGTGGCGGCGGGTGCCTGGATCAGTGCCGTTTCCGCTGCACCGGGAATGGCGGGTGTGGACCAGCAGGCGCTGTTGTTCCAATCATCCGTGTCAGTGCAGAGCCAGCTGGCTGAAAAGGCACTGGTACAAAAACCGACTCCCAAAGCTGCAAAGATAGATTTATGAAGCGTACTCAATCCTGTGTGACTGTTATTCATTATGGCGTCCCTGGTTTTACTAAATCCGGCTCAATAATGGCAAGTATTATGCCATATCCGCATCTCATTGTTTTTTACACAATTAATCGATGACAAGATTTTTTGCGCTTTAGATCTGTAAAGAATACCGACATTCTGATCCAGGTTTCAAGGAACCACTCCACGCAATGGTTCTGCTTTGAATAAGCGTTACTCGTTTCTTAAAGAAGCGGTTATGGGAAGTGAACAAGTAATTTCACATTGTTCAGATGCATATGAAAGCCAGAGCATATTCAAGCAGATGTAACAAATTTGAAGGGTGTATGGATAGATCGGAGTGTGTCCGTAGATGAAAACAGCCTGATGATACTCTGACAGAATGGCAGCCGCAGAAGCGCGGAGAGAGGGTGATGCGATCAGTTGAACTCTGCTAATCTTCTTCCGGCAGCAGATAAACAAACCGGGCTCATCCCATGAGCCCAATTTAAAAGAGATGCATTAAAGCGGGACGACTTTATCGGCCTGAGGACCTTTCTGACCGGCTACTTCGGTAAATTCCACTTTCTGACCGTCGGTCAGCGAGCGGTGGCCTTCCCCTTCGATGGAACGGAAATGGACGAAGAGATCCTTGCCGTTTGGACGCTCGATAAAACCATAACCTTTAGCGCTGTCGAACCACTTAACGGTGCCTGTTTGTCTTTCTGACATGGTATGAATACCTCAAAAAATAAAAAAAAATTGATTACCCCTTAAGAGGTAGATTCACCACAAATCTTGAAGAACACTGTGAAATTAGATTTCGGTGTACCGATTGAGGAAACATCGAAAAGCAGGATTCGAGATATTATTAAGACTATGCGGAACTGCAAAATTACCCTTTTATGGGCAGAAAAGCAAACACTTACGTCGAAACATCAATAGAATGGTGATTACAGTAAATCCCGGAAAAACGGCCCATTTCTGGCTGTAAAGCGGCTAAAACCACCCCAATATTTCTATCGAACTACGAATTGCACTCGCCACGGATATCACCACCACAACCCTGGCGGCATGACCCCAGTATTTCTGCTCTACGTTGTAAGCACACGCCCAAACTGCCCAACTTGCCCAGATCATATAGGGCAAAACGAGTATAGCTGTTAGAGCGAATCGCGCAGTTTCACTTGGTATAAAGGCCAATAAAGTACCAACCAGTAGCGCAAGACCAAGCTGTCCTGAGATGTAGTAACCCCAAAACACCAGAGAGAGCTTTTCCTTTCCGGACCATGCACTGCTTATAAACTCCAACATATAAGATAAAACTCAATTATTGAGTGGACCGTTATCCGGGTATGTAGATAAGGTGGATAAATCTAAAAATATCCAGACACAAGTGAATTTGAAGAGATTGTTGAATTTAGATTGCAACAATGACTATGACAATTATGAATACAACCGCTGCCAAAATCATCTTCTTACCGAGTAGCCTGTTGGCAATCCTCCCTTGTCTAATGACTCTTTTCAATTGTGCTAATTCCTGCTCAGAAAGACCTGTGCAGTGCGGACACTCTGTGTAATCAATCGTGTAGCGTAATCCGCAGCGCTTGCACTTAACACTGGGCTTTTTGTTCCGCATGTTGTAATAGAGCATCCCTATGCCCATTGTTAACTCACCTTAACTACCTTTGTATAAATAAAATCGGCGGCTTATGCGTATCACTGGCTGGCCTTGTTAGCTGCTGGATTATGCACAATCTAGACCTTCTGGATCTATACGTTCAACGCGATCGAAGCCCTTTGTTTTTTTGAATGACATATTGTGATTAAAGTTAATCATAGAATCTGATGGGTCTATTGCCTCCAAATTAAGGCTTTCCATAGTGCTACGTGACACTGCCACTGACAAAATAGGGGCTTCCTCTAAGTGGCCTGTCTGAGAATTAAGTAGTTCGTCTACAGCCGTGACAAGTACTAAACTGTCAGGAATAGCAGAAAACAGCTCATTGCCTACACGTAACACACAGCTACAGACATAGTCTTGATATATTTCATTGAATCTACCCTTTGGCATATTCTTAACAGACAACCTCCCACTTTTCAGCAAGCTTTTCGTTTCGCTTGGTACGATTTCAGTGCCATGGACTTTTATAGTTGCCTCTAATATGCCATTGTCGTAGACAGATATTGACAAGCTTGATCCGAGATTGGAAATTTCTGAAAATGGCTGAAGTTTTTCAATCGCTTCTATTTTTGCTTCTGCCTTGCCATCCAAAAGAGCTTTAGCTATTGCTACGTTTTCTCTCCACTCCTCGATTTCGTTCTCCCACTTGGAGATTCTAGATTTGTAATGGGCCTCGTCTGTATTAATTGCCTCATCGATTTTTTGAGAAAGAATCGCTCTTATCTTTTCCTCTCGCTTAAATAGACGATCTACAAATCCAGGCTTATAAGCATCTAACAATTCACGTGCTTCTGCTTCATTATGATTGCTCTTTTTAGGTTCAGCAGGTTGTTTAGAGAAAGCGATTTCATTCCAGTCTATTGTAGGATTGCATTCTTTGTGGGTTGATTGAATAACTTCGATGTGATTTTCATAGACTTCTACATCGTAAGCGGCCTGCTCTAACTCCTGCATTTTTTCATATTGCTTTTGCTGCCGCTCAAGGTCCCTTTGCCTTCTTTTGGTATTTCGTTCAGCAGCACGAACAGCTGCACCAACCGAACGAACTGTTCCTTTCCATCCCATTCTAGGTACTCCTCATATTGTTTGCAGTCCCTTGTTAGGGGGTTGTTTAATTTTCATTTCTGATCTTTATTGCTTCTTCAACTGCGTTCTCTAAGTGTTTAGCTATCCATGCGTAGCGCTCTTTACTATTAGAACCCGCAGGGTTATAGCATTTGACGATGGTAGACAGGTTTCTTCCGATATGTCCGTAGCCGATATAGCCGAAAGGGTTACTCCCCATATTAGAAATATACCCATCTGAGTTCTTGAGCCCATGAATGCGAATACCAACCACACCCATACCCTCATCCCAAGACTTGATTATTTCATGATTAATCCATTTTCTATTTGCGGTGTCTTGACCGACCAGCACTACGGTGCAAGACCTACCCTTCATTTGCGCAGTAATCCACCGTTTTATAGCGATGTCTTTACCGCTTTTAACGGTTTCCCAATCATTATCAGTTGCTGGCCTGTTTGGTTCGATAGCGCCGATGTTTCTAACTTGAGACACTCGAAATACGTCAGGCCTATAATGAAAACTATAGAATACACGCCTAGCCATCTAGGAACCTCCTTGCTTGAGATAAGTACCTATAACGGTTACAAGAATTATTGAAACTAACAATACACCATGAAAAGCTGACAGTGGTTTTGAAAGAGCAACTGTTGACCATGAATCAACTTCATTTTCCACAATAGAAATGTTCATTGAAAAGTCTATTTCTTCATTAGATGGATCTCGGACTCGAATATAGAGTTTTCGAAACAGTCGCTCTTGGCGCAGAAAATAGCGACCCAAAAACCAATAAGCTATTGCAGGGAAATAGGTCAGGCATACAAACATTAATTGACTATCTTTCGCCGCTAGAGCGAACATTGCGGACACTAAAACAACGCTCCACCCCCTTAAGCAGAAAAGAATTATGTGAGAGCTGATTTATGACTCTCTGAATAATTTCTAAATGTGCATGCTTGCTTTCCATGTCGTTTACTTACCCCGAACGCTTAGTTCACCAGAAGTAACAAGCAGAGCGAGGAACGAACGGAGCTTTTAGCTATCCGTTGGAATTACTTGTTAAGTGTTTCTTGTGCAGGAAGTTCCATAATTGACGCCTTATAACTCTGAGATGGCCAATCGATAGAATCCAGTACCAATTGGTACTCCTTACCAGCATCTTCGAACCCCCAAGTTTCACCAGGCGATACCTTTTCGGCTTTTATTTTCTTTCCAGATGGCAACGATATATTTACGAATGCTGTTTTATCGATGTCTATGTCTCTGACGCCCAATACGGCCTTGGTTTTTGGATCTACAAAAGAAGTACCAGATTTAAGATTTTTCATTAACTGATAGAAATCAGGGTGGTCAGAAGTTTCTGTTACGTTTGCATTTGAAACATTCGCCGCCACTTTTTCTAACTCTATTATTCTTTCCTTTAGATTATTAATTTCATTTTCGTAATGCGGTATCGATTTTGGAGTACTTTCAAGCCATCTTGTCAGTTTTTCATTTTCTTTAGTCAAGTATTCAACACGAGTAATTAGCACGCTATTTCTTGCGGATACCTCCTTTGCAGCGGCTTCTACACGACTGACCTTTGCTTCATGCAGCTGAACTTTGTTTTCGTCGAAAATGAACGCAAAAGCCGCCCAAGTAGCGGCTGCTACTACAAGTGTATGGACAATAACCGACCTAGTGGCATTTTCTTCAAACCAATTACTCACCATCCCTCCCACTTACACTTAACGCCTACATCAGAGGAAAACCGTAGCGCGTAGGCTTTCCGCAAGAGCTTTTTTTTATTAGCCTTTATAACTGGCCATTAGAAGATAATTTGGTTTTAGTCACAATATTATCTTTATTAAATTCGACCACAAAAAGATCAGTTCTTGTTTTAAAGCCTTTTGTTTGAGAAAACATATAGACATAAGCGTACCCACTTTCGTCATCGATGATCGGATATAAGTACTCGCCTTTAGGTAGACCCATAATAAATACCACATCCTCTTTGGTTTGGCCTTTTATTATCGTCTTAGCCTTATCAGTATCAAAAAGCGTGCTGTCAGAAGAAAATGAGCTGGTATATTCTTTACCAACTAAAACTCCATCTCTGAATAGAAGACCCTGAGAGCGAGCCGGTGTTACTCCAGGCAATGCAGAGCCGCCTCCTACTTTAGCATACGCATAATTCAAAACATCCAGTTCTATACCATTAAAAGTATTTGCGCCCTTTCCATTAGCTTTGCCCATGAAAGTAAGAACATCTTGCTTAGTCGTTTTTCCTAGAACAAGTTGATTTTCCTCCATTTTTTTAAAATTTACTCCTGCCGCACACCCTGCGATTAGAGCAACAATAAGCATTGATGTTAATAATTTCAGTTTCTTCATGGTTTTCTCCTTTGGTTAGAAATTACTTTAGACTAACGCCTAAACTCAGCCGACCCAAAAACGCGTAGTTTTCGTCCGAACGAGCGCCTTGTTAGCGGAAGTTTTTCTGTGCATCGCTGAACCGTGTATATAGTTGTTCATTTTTCTCCGATAAGACGATGGTTCCGGTTGTATTACGATCCGTCCAGTACTCACCATCTAAGTTATCTGGAACCAACTCGTTTTCTCCGTGGGTCTCAAATATCAATGCGCCAAGATGCATTGAGCTCCTGTTGTTTCTTAGGTCAACGCTTGGCTTATTGGTGTATACCGCTGCAACTTGGTATCCATGCCCACTTTCTGCTGGTTTAATACTATGTGCGATAAACCAAGATTCTGACTCAGGAGTCATAAGGTGCATTTGCAGATCAGACATGGATTGCTTAACACCCATATAGCATTCTATGGGTGCGATTATTTCATTCGTTTCTGGGTCTACCCAATCTGATTGAATAACCACTTTCCAGGTGCCACGCAAATCCGGCCTAGAAACAAACCATTTTTGCAGCCAGCTTTTCCTCCAAAGATATTTCTCAACTATGAGTGAAAGCACAACAAGTACGGCCACTACAGAGCTAAATGGTGCTAAATGATTGAGCGTGACAGCTGTTCCCTGTGCAAGCAAAACGACATACCAAGCTAGGACGGCAATGCCCAATATTACTGATATCTGTAGGCGACTAAATCTCAAGACTTAACCCCTATAAAGTCCCAGGCTGAGTCGATGAATGCATGAGCCTGTTGCCTTTTGGTGTCAGGCGAACCACGAAAAAGATACTTGAACTCGCTTACCTCGCCCCATTCATTGCAGTCTTCGATCTTCTTGGTGTTAGACCACAAGTATGTAATGCAGCTTCTAACATCATCTTCCCAATAGTCACCTACGAAGGTGTTGTTTGGCGTGTTCCACACAAGACATTCAATCAAAAACCCAGGAGTCGGTTTCGCAGCGATAATGCCCGCTTCATCCATACTATTACGCAGCTTTTTAAGTATGCGCACAGTGCCTTTATAACGACGCCCGGTGTCAGTGTTTTTCAACACACCATTTTCATAATGCTGCCTATGCCAGTATTTATTGTCATAGAGACGTTCTGGCCAATTAATGATTTTCCCACCATCGTCGGGGAACAGTTGCACGCCACATATATAAGAACCATCTCTCGAATAGCGGCGATGCTCAAACACAGGAACAACATCCGCATCTACTCGGCATGTGTTTTCATGAAGGTCGAAAGCCTTGTTTCCTCGCGTTACAGCATCTCGACCATAGTAATTAACCAGTGCATTCTCCACTTGATTCTTAAAGTCGCTATAGGAGTGATCACCATCGATATTGCCAAAGTCAGAACCAGACATTCCTTCCGGGTAATCTGGGTAAAACGTATTACCTGTGTACAAGATTCCTATATCAACATCGCTATCTTGTCTGACGTTTACTCTGTTTCGATATGAGCCTTGGACATACACCTTTGATCTGCTGCTTAGAAATTCATCGGCATTTAGAGCATTCCTTATGGATTTTACCGTTCTCTCGATGCGCTCATTTTCAGTCTTACCAGGCGCCTGTGCCCAACTCGAAAAAGCATGTTCCCATTCGCGGCTCATGATGGTTGTTCCTTGTTCCCGCTAACGTTCTACATATGTGGAGCCCGCAGCGAAGCGGAGGGCGTCCGAGTGAGCGACAGCGAACGGCATAATGTGCTTGTTAGCTTTTTCCATTTTTTTGTCAATCGTCGTCAATATCAATAGAGATAACATCTTGATTAACTACTTTGCAAAATACCTTCATCTCTGTAGATCCAGTATTGAACTTGAATACATGTATAAAGCCGCTTTCAACACCTTGCATACTTTCGTGAGATACCGCCTGAAATACTGTCCTTGGAGCAGCGTAACCACGTGCGATTAATGTATTTTTACACGATGCCTCAGAGCATATGAATTTAAGATCTTCGCTCGGTGTTTCACAACCCTCTACTATGTAGAATTCGTTTTTCTTAGCTACTTCAATAGGATCTATAGTTGATATATTTATTACCCCAAATGCCCAAAGAGCAGTCAGCAGAATTACTATAATGGCAATTATTCGAGCGGTTTTCATATGAAAGCTAACGCCGCAATTCACCGGGGCTGAACGATAGTGAGGCTTCCGTGTGAAATTGCATGGTTATGTGTTAATTGGTAAATATTTCATTCGCATAGCATTGTAAAATTCAGCACCCTCACCATCAGGGTCGAGCTCTGGAAATCTGTTGATTATTGGCATTAGTAATTCAAAATGTCCGCGAAAGATCTCACCTACTGCCTTCTTATATTTCTCTTTTTCATCTTCATCTAATTCTAAAAGCAGGTTATTTAAATGGTCGCATGGAATTTCAAGCCATGCCAATGTTTCAATGTATTTTTTAGCTAGTACAATATCCATTATATCCTCTAAGAAACATAACAGTTTTATTAACGAGGCCCCTTGTTTCGTTATACATTTTTATGTGTTGCACTTACTTGAACTCTTTAACCGCAGCTTCTTTGTTGTTTTCGTAGGTTATTTCTTTCTGCAATCGACCATCATCTAACCAAACTCGCCAGACACCTTCCTTCTTGCCGTTCCGGTACTCGCCTTCTACGAGCTTGATTTCGTTGTGCCATCCAGTGAAAGTGCCATGCTTCATTTTGCACGCCTTGAGCCAACGATTTTCTCCAACGCCTCCCCAACGCTCAATTTCGGGATTGCTCCCCTCCGGACAGTTTAGTTCTTCTGCCAACATCTCTTTTGGCTGGGATATGGGCTCGCCACAACCAGCTAACAGCACAAGGATTAGAAGGCACAACAACTTCAGTTTGGTGAGCTTCTTTTTACACATAACGTACGCAACACCGGACAATTTGACGCGCAGCGGAAAATTGGTCCGCGTGGTTGCGCTTGTTACATGCTTAGTCCGATACTCCCAAATGGATATATAAACAACCTTCATCACCCATAAGAAGAAAATCATTATAAGCACATTCATAAAATGATTTACCAAGATCCAATTCGATCCCAAAGCCCTTACTAAACCTTGATATAGATTCAAACTCATCAAGAAGTTCATTTAACATGTCTCTCTTAAAAGAATCTATGCTCAACGAAAATTCTTGGTTCTTATCAAATAAACAACTACCAGATTTGAATGGATCTAATTGGAACTCTAGCAACCATTGTTCAAGTATTTTGTACAACTCTTTTCGCCAATTTTCACCAAATGGATTGATAGCATACTCAAATTTATCAGGTTGGATTTTAAAAGTGTTTCCATAAGCTTCAATTGCTTCTTGTTCGCTTTCACACACTCGGATTGGAACTATCTCGAATGAATAGCCATTATTTGATTTATGGTTTATCCATTCAAATCCATGCAAAAACCCAGCTATTCGATCAATCTTACTGATATTCAATTCAGGCTCTGCCCTCTTTGCATGTAACAGTTTCTTATCTTACTGCCGCCGACATTGGAATATATTGCTCGCACCGATATTGTAATATCTTGCATGTGTAGTGATTTTCAATTGCAACATCCACTATCTAATATTCCATTGTTTAGTAACTCAAAGAAATACAAAGCAAACCTGCCCTGAACCAACGAGCATTTCACTCTTGGAGATTGCGGAAAGATATGGGAGGAGGAAATCTTGTAAAAATAAACACCTCCCTGTCGCTCACGCTAAATCCCTAATTATCAACCGTTTAAAAATATACTCCTTGAACCACCTTGTCCAGTCACTTAAGTCTTAAAACAAGAGCGGTACTCTGATCCTGAATGTGATGGCTCCTGTGTAACAGCACAAAAAGCATCACATCAAGTTACTAACCCATCTCTTGCGACTAAGTTGCTGAATTGAACCGCCGACTACTCTTTAAGCTTGATCTTAAGCTCACCCTCGACAACCCGGATATTATCCACTCCTTCAGCAAAGCCGGCCCAGAACCCCTGTTCGTCTCCAAACTCACTCACCAGGTCGATATTCTTCAGACCGCCGAGCCAGGCATTTGGAATAGGCACACCCATGATGCTGACACCCTTCAGGATCACTACCGGTCTGGCATCCCTGAACGCCAGCTCCATGCCGGTTGATACCCGCAGGGTTTTTCCTCCGAGGATCGGAAAGTCCGGATCCACTGGCACCAGGATTCGGGCGCTGACCAGGTCGTCGCTGAGATCGATGGCGAGCTTCTTTGCCATCTCCGGATTGTTGGCCACCATGCCGTTAAGCTCCCGCTCGGTGAAGAAGACTTCCCGTCTGGCGTTTTTCTCACTGTATCGCTCCGCTCTCAGCCAGGCTTCATCGCTCTCCTTTTCGGCGGGTTGCTTGTTCGGATCGGTGGCCGGTGCGGGTTGGTAGCCCAGGCTCTCCAGCTTTTCATTGAGCACCTGTTGCTCGGTCTGTGAGAGTTGCACCGGGGTGAAATCCTTGGCGTAGATGTAGGTGCGCACCACCCAGTAGGTGACGGCGGCCGTTACCAGAATGGTTGCCAGCACGATCCACAGGATATGGATACCTCGAAGCCCTTTTTTCTTCTCCGGTGCTTCGAGCTGCTCTGTTTCTGTTGTCATGATGGCCACTCCGTTTTATCCAGGGCTCTGCCGACAGGCACATCTTAAGAGTATATCCTTTTGAGGGTGCCGTGATTGTTTAATTTTGTTGCCAGTTCCAGGGTTAACGGCTGCTCTGCCCCGCTTCATGCTATGCTGCTGTTAGGCCTTTCACGACAACCAAGAAGATCCTCCAAAGGACAGTGACTATGCAGATTGAATTCTACGGCGCAACCAGCGGTATCACCGGCTCCTGCCATATACTCCGCGTCAATGGGGAGACCATCCTGCTCGATTGCGGGCTGATCCAGGGTCGTCGCGAGGAGATGGAGAAGAATCGACGCCCCTTCCCCTTCTCCCCGGATGAGATCAGTGCGGTGGTGCTGAGCCATGGTCACATCGACCACTCCGGGCGGATTCCGCTGCTGGTGAAACAGGGCTACCAGGGACCGATCTATGCGCAGAACGCCACCATGGAGTTGTGTGACATCATGCTGCAGGACTCCGCCTTTCTGCAGGAGAAGGATGCCCAGTACGAGAACAAATGGCGTAAGCGTAAAGGCAAACCCTTCATCGACCCACTCTATACGGTCGCCGACGCCCAGGAAGCGCTGGAGAATATGGTCGGCCTGAAGTATCGGGAGAAACGGGAGATCCTGCCGGGGATCTCAATCCGCTTTCAGGATGCGGGGCACATTCTGGGCTCCTCCAGTGTGGAGGTCTGGCTGAATGAGAACGGCAAACAGCGCAAGGTGGTGTTCAGCGGCGATCTGGGGCAGTACGACACTCCAATCATCAACGACCCGGCCGCGATCGAGGAAGCGGACCATGTGATCATCGAAAGCACCTACGGCAATCGCCGCCACCGGGATCGGCAGAAAACCATCGAGGAGATCGGTGAGATCATCAGTGAAGCGACCCATCAAAAGGGTAACTTGCTGATCCCCGCCTTCTCCATCGGTCGCAGTCAGGAGATCCTCTACTACCTGGGCAAGTACTACGATGAGTGGGGACTCAACCGCTGGCAGGTGTTTCTCGACAGCCCGATGGCGATCCGCGCCAGCAAGGTCTATTGGGACTACCCTCACCTCTACGATGAGGAGGCGACCAAGCTGCGCGAGAAGATCCATGAGATGCCCCATCTGCAGAACCTCAAACTGACCGCATCGCCCCAGGAGTCGATGGGCATCAACCGGATCAAGAGCGGCGCCATCATCATCTCCGCCAGCGGCATGATGACCGGCGGCAGAATCATTCATCATCTGAAGCACAACATCTCCCGCAGCGGTTCCCATATCATGATTGTCGGCTACCAGGCCAACGGCACCATGGGTCGGGCCCTGGTGGAAGGAAAATCCACGCTGCGTATCCATGGGGATGAGTACCGGGTGAAAGCGAATGTGCATACGGTCGGCGGTCTATCCGCCCATGGGGATGTGGATGACCTGACCCGCTGGCTGAGCAGTTATCGTAAAAGCTCACCCCATGTACATGTGGTGCATGGCGAGCCTGAATCGAAAAGCGATCTGCGTGATCACATCGAATCCGAACTGGGTTATAAGGCTTCGGTGCCCGAACTGGGAGATATATTGGATATCTGAAGCTGTTTTGCTGAAGGTAGGTTCGGGGCTTTGTTAACCGCCTCATTCTAACTTTAACTGAACTCCTTCTGACAGATACTTCTGATTACGCACTTCGCGCTCTTGTCTGGCCTTTTCCGAGATGACAATTGAAGTAACTAAAGCCGCACTGGATACCAACCAATATCCTTTGCGAGTTTTTGCGGTTCTTTGCGTCCATTTGCGGCCAAATAAACCCACGCAATAGATTTCTAAAGCCATCATTCAACTGGTCTATACTGCCTAGAATACGCTTTGCATACGAATCCATAGGAAGCCGTGCAACGCTGCGAACGGTAACCGGTGATCAATAAAAACAGGGTTTCTGCATGGATAGACCAAAAACGACCTCACCCTCCACATCACGTTGGCAGCCCTCTGCCCCGCTGTGGCAGCGCGCCCCCAACAAGCAGGCCGATGGCGCTCCGCTGGCTGATCTGATGATGCTGATCCCGCGACTGAAACACTACACCGAAGTACAGATCAACCACTTGCAAAGTATGCTTGAGGAGGTACTGATCGAGTTTGGTGAAAAGATCGTCTTCACCGACATCAACCTGAAGCTGAATGTCATCTGGGTGACGGTACTTCCGGAACCGGGACTCTGCCGGGAAGTGGCTCTGGCGATCCGCAAACGGGTGCCGGAAGCTGTGATGGTTGGTAACCAGTTGAAATCGATCTCAACCGAGCTGCAACCGGGTAGCTGGCGAAGCTTGGCTATGTTCATTAAGCGATTTGTCTCCAAGCAGGCGATTAAATCTCTCCCCCAGACACCTCATGGACGTGAGCCGAAGGCTTAACGATCAAACACACCCAAGTTCAACTCACAGGCAATGAGCAGTGGAACTCAATTGGGACCACTCTCCGGTCGTGCCTGCTGCACAAGGCACGGGTGCTTACAAGTAGAGCGGAGTGACTCGGTTGGAGGTAATTGGTGGGGCATGGCCCCACCCTACAAACTGCCTTTCAACTCCCATCAGTTGAACGAATATTCCGGCCTCAAGGCAAGCCGCGGATTAGTACTGTTTATAGCGAATCATAATTGTTTCTTATGCTTGAAACGGCTAAAGATTGTACAAAGTTGAGCCGATAACAAACGTACCAATTCAACTCACTGTGGAGGGACCCCGAGACCAGGCACCTGCAAATGACCATCAAGAATAAATTCATCGTCATCACACTCACCATCATCACCCTTCTCATCATCCAGGCAGGTTTCCTCATCTATGAATTGAAGCAGCTCGAACTGCTGAATCAGAGCCAGGAGATTGCCACCAAGATCCAGGTTGACATGTTGCAGTTAAGAAGGGATGAGAAGGACTTCCTTGCACGCAAGGATATGAAATATTCAGAAAAATTCGGTGTCCACCTGAACCAGCTTGATGGGGATTTCAACCTTTTGGAGGAGAATCTGGCTCAACTGGGCCTGGACAAAGAAAAAGCAGCCTCCATACACCAGGCCTCTAATCGTTACGGTGAGACGTTCGATAAGATCGTTGAAATGCAGAACAGAATAGGTTTGACCTCAAAAACGGGTCTCTATGGGGAGCTGCGCAAGGCGGTACACAATGCCGAGACTCTGTTCAAAGAGCATATGAACTTCGAACTGATAGCCAACATGCTGATGTTGAGGCGTGCCGAAAAGGATTTCATGCTGCGGCGTCAGGCCAAGTATCTCGAAAAGTTTGATAAATCCTTTGCTACGATCAATGAAACACTCGCCCGCACCTTTCTGCCAAGTGATGCCAACAGCGAAGCCGAGAAGTTTCTCAATGCTTACCGGGCCAAGTTCAACGCCCTGTTCAAAGCGGAACAGGCGTTGGGACTGACCCACAAGGACGGCCTGCTGGGAAGCCTGAGAGAAACCGTTCATTCCATTGAGTCCGATCTGGAGAGTCTGACAGTCAAATTGAAATCGGAAATCGTCAGTGCCCAGGAAGCCACCCAGAATGTTTTACTGATCTCGGTGATCCTGGTCAGCCTCGTGATACTGGCACTGATCGCGCTGCTTGGATTCAACATTACCAGCCGCCTGACCGGGATCAACAAACTGATGCGTGAGATCGCGATTGGTGAAGGCGATCTCACCCAGCGGTTGAAACAATCCGGCAATGATGAGATCGATGAGCTGTCGAAGTCTTTTAACCTCTTTGTCGGTAAGATTCACGACGCCATGCTGCATGTGGCGCAGAAGATTGCCAAGCTGGGAGTGACCGGCACCCATGTGGAGGAAGCGGCCACCAGTACCGATAGCAGCATGAATGAGTTACGCAACAACACCCAATCGGTGGTGGTGGCATCCGAACAGCTCTCATCCACGGCGAAGAACGTGGCCGACAGCGCTTCCCACGTCTCCGGAGCGACCAATGAGGCGGACAATGTGGCCAAGGATGGTTATGCGATTGTCGAGTCGGCGGTTGAGTCGATCCGATCCTTCGCGAATGAGTTCAACGAGGCAGCCACATCGATCGGAAAACTGAGAAGCGAGACCGAGAACATCGACAACATTCTGGATGTGATTCGCAGCATTGCGGATCAGACCAACCTGCTTGCCCTGAATGCTGCCATTGAAGCGGCCAGAGCCGGTGAAAGCGGTCGGGGCTTTGCCGTGGTGGCGGACGAAGTGAGAATGCTTGCGCAACGCTCACAGGAGTCCACCAATGAGATTCAGGCGATTATCGAGCAGTTGCATCAGCAGTCGGAATCAGCCTTCAAGATGATCAGCAGTGGTCAGGAGCGAGTTTCCGACACGGTCAGCCAGGCTGAACTCGCCGGCAGCTCACTGACCAAGATCACCGAGTCGGTGGGCACCATCAGTGAGATGACGGTGCAGATTGCCACTGCGGCAGAGGAGCAGTCGGTGGTGGTTAACGATATCAATCAGAATATCGTTTCGATCGATCAGCTTGCCCATGACACGGATAACCAGGCCAAGTTGACCATGGATGCCTCGGCGGAACTTTCCGAAGCACTCTCATCGATCGTCAGAGAGATTCAAAACTTCAAATTTGAAAATGATCCGATACAGGGATTGAACCGCTAGGGAGCGTTTACACCCGATCCCAGAACAGCGGCGGGAATTCATTCGGGTGGGGCCAGGCCCCACCCGATACGCTAAACATTTGCGTTGTTAGCGTTCATTTGCGGACTGAAAACCTCAACCCTTGGCCGCTTCCAAAGCCTGAGTGATGTCGGCGATGATATCGTCCACATGCTCGATACCGATCGAGAGGCGAACCATATCCCCACTGACACCGGCAGTCGCCAGTTCATCTTCATTCAATTGACGATGGGTGGTGGTGGCCGGATGACAGGCCAGGGATTTGGCGTCACCGATATTCACCAGTCTCAGAATCATCTGCAGAGCATCGATAAAACGGGCGCCCGCTTCCCGACCACCCTCGATACCAAAGCTGAGGATACCCGAAGCCTGCCCCTTGGTGATCTTCTGGCAGCGCTCGTAGTGTGGGCTCTCCGGCAGGGCCGCATAGTTGACCCACTTCACCTGGGGCTGCTGTTTCAGGAACTCGGCCACCGCCAGACTGTTTTCACAATGCCGCTCCATGCGCAGACCCAGGGTCTCGAGACCCTGCATGATCAGAAAGGCGCTGTGAGGTGAAAGCGCCGCGCCGGTATTCCGCAAGGGCACCACCCGACAACGGCCGATGAAAGCGGCAGGGCCGAGGGCTTCGGTATAGACCACCCCATGGTAGGAGGGATCCGGCTCGTTCAGCATCGGAAAACGCGCTTTGTTGCCGGCCCAGTCGAACTTGCCGGAATCGATGATCACACCGCCAACGGTGGTGCCGTGACCGCCGATATATTTGGTCAGGGAATGGATGATGATATCGGCGCCATGATCGAAGGCCCGACAGAGGTAGGGGGTGGCGACCGTATTATCCACGATCAGCGGCACCCCATGACGATGGGCGATCTCCGCCAGCTTCTCCAGATCGACAATATTGCCGGCCGGGTTGCCGATCGATTCGCAGAACAGGGCCCGGGTCTTGTCATCGATCAGACTCTCAAGCTTCTCGTAATCATCGAAGGAGGCCATCCGCACATCGATACCCTGGCGCGGAAAGGTGTGGGCAAACAGATTGTAGGTGCCGCCATACAGCTGACTGGTACTGACGATATTGTCGCCGCTGCTGGCGATACACTGGATCGCGTAGGTGATCGCGGCCATGCCGGACGCCAGGGCCAGGGCACCTACCCCACCCTCCATCTCGGTCATCCGCTGCTCAAGCACCGCGGTGGTGGGATTCATGATCCGGGTGTAGATATTCCCCACCACTTTGAGGTCGAACAGGTCCGCACCATGCTGGGTGTCGTCAAAGGTATAAGAGGTGGTCTGGTAGATCGGTACTGCAGCCGCTTTGGTGGTGGGTTCGGAATCGTAGCCGGCATGCAGCGCAAGGGATTCTAGTTTCATCTTTATTGTCATCCTCTTTGGTTTGGGCTGAGCTG
>JAEPDS010000037.1:0-2050 GCA_016842065.1 Candidatus Thiodiazotropha sp. 'RUGA' | reverse complement strand
GCTATATCACTCAATTTTCAGGCAAAACCGGCAAGCCAGACCTATTGTTATGGATTTATCCCGCCGAGACCAGTACCGTTTGCGGCTTATCAATGAATTATTCGGTCAAAATCAGCATAGTAGCGCGCAAATACCCAGTAGAGACAAGTTGTAACCAGTCAGATGGACGCTTATCCTAACGCCATTAATTGAGATTTGGTCTTTCCATGCAAGAGTACGCCCTGATTCTGATTAGCACCGTGCTGGTGAATAACTTCGTTTTAGTGAAGTTTCTCGGCCTGTGTCCCTTCATGGGCGTTTCACGCAAACTGGAGACCGCCACCGGCATGGGTCTGGCCACCACCTTCGTGCTCACCCTCTCCGCCATCTGCTCCTACCTGATCAATGAATATCTGCTGATTCCGCTCGGTTTGGAGTTCCTGCGTACCATCGCCTTCATTCTGGTGATTGCGGTGGTGGTGCAGTTCACCGAAATGGTGATGCATAAGACCAGCCCAATGCTCTACCAGGTGCTGGGCATCTTCCTGCCCCTGATCACCACCAACTGTGCGGTGCTCGGGGTCGCCCTGCTGAACACCCAGGAGCAGCATGGCTTTATCGAATCCGCGCTGTACGGCTTTGGTGCTGCTGCCGGTTTCTCGCTGGTGCTGGTACTGTTCGCCGGGATTCGTGAACGGGTCACCGTCGCCGATGTGCCAGAGCCGCTGCAGGGCAACGCCATCGCCATGATAACGGCGGGCCTGATGTCCCTGGCCTTCATGGGTTTTGCCGGTCTGGTTTCCGTGTAGGACGATGCCCCGATGTTGATTGCGATCCTCACCATCACCAGCCTGGCCACTCTGTTTGGATTGTTGTTGGGCTATGCCAATATCCGCTTCCATGTGGAGGGGGACCCGATCACCGATCAGATCGAAAAGGTGCTGCCTCAGACCCAGTGCGGTCAATGTGGATTTGCCGGCTGCCGCCCCTATGCCGAGGCGATTGCCAACGGTGAAGTGGAGATCAACCTATGCCCACCGGGCGGCGAAGGTACGATGATCGCCCTGGCCGACTTGCTGGGACGGGATCCGGTGCCCCTGGAAGCGGAAGCGGAAGAAGAGAAACCCAAGGCAATCGCCATCATAAAGGAGCAGGAGTGCATCGGTTGCACCCTCTGCATCCAGGCCTGCCCGGTGGATGCGATCATCGGTGCGGCAAAACAGATGCATGTGGTGATCGAAGCGGAGTGTACCGGTTGCGAACGCTGTCTGCCCCCCTGTCCGGTGGATTGCATCATCATGGAACCGATCCCGCAGAAGGCGGATAACTGGCGCTGGCCCTACCCGCAAAGCGGCACTGAAGAGATAGCCGAGCAACACTAGTCATGTATGTAGAGTCGAAGAAAGGTAAGACCCGCGAGCTATGGAATTTCCATGGCGGTCTTCACCTGCCTGACCACAAGGAGCTCTCGCTGCAGTCTCCCCTGCAGTCCGTCACGCTGCCGGAGCGACTGATAATACCGCTGCAGCAGCACATCGGCGTAGTCGCCCAGGCCTGTGTCAAAGCGGGGGATCAGGTGTTGAAAGGCCAGCTGATCGCCGACTCATCGGCGCCGGTCACCGCACCGCTTCACGCCCCCACCTCGGGCACCGTGACAGAGATTGTGGAGCACGCCATACCTCACCCATCCGGACTCAACGGCTACTGCATCGTGATCGAACCGGACGGCGAGGATCGCTGGGCCGAGCTGCCACCTGCCATCAGCGACTACCGGCAGACATCCGCGGACACCCTGCGGCAGCGTATCCGGGAGTCCGGCATCGTCGGCATGGGTGGCGCAACCTTTCCTTCGGCGATCAAGCTCAATCCGGGCAAACCGATCAAAACCCTGATCATCAATGGCGCTGAATGCGAACCCTATATCACCTGTGACGACCGTCTGATGAGAGACCAGGCGGCGAAGGTGATGGATGGTGCCCGCATACTGCAGCATCTGCTGCAGAGCGAGGTCTGCCTGATCGCCATCGAAGACAACAAGCCGGAAGCGATTCTGGCGATGTTCGAAGTGCTG
>JAEPDS010000036.1 GCA_016842065.1 Candidatus Thiodiazotropha sp. 'RUGA' | reverse complement strand
TTGAGAATACGCTGTACCTTCTGATTACGCTCTTCAACAAAGTCGTTATAACGCTGAATGATGCTTGCCAGCACCAAGGTGAGGACTAACAGTCCACCAACCACAATAAAGAGCGTTGTCTGTTCCATCGATGGGATTTCTACCTGAAGTGTAGGGATTTTCAGGCACAATAATAGGCATTCAATCTCACTTCAAGGGTAATCGGCATTGCGCCAGGTCCGACCGATGGGATTTGACATAGGTTTGCCGGACCGATAACCACAGCTTACATTTGAGCAAGGCGTAAGTATCGTGCTGATTCAAAGAACTGAGACAGAAAAAAACAGCCTAAACTAAGGCCTATTAGTTGGCCGGGTAATTAAAGTCCACTGGAGATAGCCTAATGTCCTGGGTGATGATCATACTGCTGCTGATTGCCAGCTATCTGATTCTGGTACCGCTGCTCACCTACCTCTCCGCCAAACGACAGATTGGCCATAAGGTGGCATCGGCGAATGGGGAAACGGAGGACCAGCTGCTCTACTTCTACAGTGAAAGCTGCCCACCCTGCAAACAGATGACGCCGATTATCGACGATCTGTCTACGCAACACGGGAATATCAGCAAAATCAACGTCAGCGATGACCCGGACGCGGCCAGAGCGTATAAAATCCGCGCCACGCCGACGCTGATTCTGGTAAAAGACGGGGTAATCGATGATATCCTTCTGGGCGCGAAAAAAGCCAACCAGATTGAGAGCCTGTTGAACAAGCTTAACCGCTAATGGACGCCAATCACCGCAAAATGCCGCAAATGGCTTTTGCGATACAGTCTCTGTTTTGCGTTGATTGGCGGCTCTATTCTCTAATAAGTTAAGTGTCATTCGACACCAGGAACCTGTTTACACCCATGCAATACAAAGTCATACCCGTAACCCCCTTCGAGCAAAACTGCACCCTCTTCTGGTGTGAAAACACCCGGGCGGCCGCCATCATCGATCCGGGCGGGGAGAGTCAGCGGCTGACCGCCATGCTTGAGGATCTGGAGCTGAAACCACAGATGATTCTGCTCACCCATGGCCACCTGGATCATGCCGGTGGCGCAGTCGAGCTGGCGGAGCGGCTTGGCATACCGATCCATGGCCCACACAAGGAGGATGCCTTCTGGCTCGACAACATGGACCAGCAGGCGGAGATGTTCGGTTTTGGCGACGGTAGAAAATGCACGCCGGATCAATGGCTGGAAGATGGGGACCAGGTCTCTCTGGGGGATGAGAAGCTGGAAGTCATCCACTGTCCAGGCCATACCCCAGGCCATATCGTATTTTTTCACCGGGAGAGCCGGGTCGCCCAGGTTGGCGACGTACTGTTCAAAGGTTCCATTGGTAGAACCGACTTCCCCCGCGGTGACCACCAGGCCCTGCTGCGTTCAATCCGAGAGCGGCTCTGGCCGCTGGGGGATGACGTCCGCTTCATACCCGGTCATGGACCCGATTCCACCTTTGGCGAGGAGCGCCAGACCAATCCGTTCGTGGCGGACGGACTCTAAACCCGCAACAGCGCGACATTCCGGCAGCAGAATCCTGCTGCCGCCCCCCCTTTTCAGCAATCATTCCAGCCGGCAAGCAAAAGATTTCGTCAGAGTTTTGACATCAGTCAATTACTGACCTTGAAAACACAATATATTGTGTTTGAATTATTAATCACTCGCTACATATAGATAAACATTGATAATAACGCCGGAGGGCTACCGAGATGCAAGCCACCATTGGGCGACAGAGACTCCGCACACCCAGCAAAATCGTCAAAAGAGATGGCAGCGAAGCGGATTTCGATCCCGCAAAAATTCACAACGCCATCCTGCTGGCCGCCCAAGCCAGCGGTGAATTTGACGATCAAGAGGCCGCCTTGATCACCGCCCAGGTGGTAAAAGTCCTGACCCACACCGGCTATCGGCAGAGTAATCCCGACATCGAGCGAATACAGGACGTGGTGGAACAGGTGTTGATCAGCGCCAACCACCTGCAGACGGCCCGGGCCTATATCGTCTACCGTGAGCAACATAAAAAGCTGCGCCAGGATCAACGCACCCTGCTCGACGTCGCCAGCTCGGTGAACGAGTATCTGCAGCGAAGCGACTGGCGGGTCAGCGCCAATGCCAACCAGGGCTACTCCCTCGGCGGCCTGATCCTTAACACCTCCGGCAAAATGATCGCCAACTACTGGCTGAATCATGTCTATCCACCGGAGATCGGCGAGGCTCACCGAAACGGCGCTCTGCATGTTCATGACCTGGATATGCTGGCCGGTTACTGTGCAGGCTGGTCGCTGCGGACCCTGCTGCACGAGGGACTCAATGGCGTTCCAGGCAAGGTCGAGTCCTCACCCCCCAAACACCTCTCCAGTGCTGTCGGTCAGATCGTCAACTTTCTGGGGACCCTGCAGAATGAGTGGGCGGGAGCCCAGGCATTCAGCTCCTTCGATACCTACCTGGCGCCCTTCATTCGCAAGGACAATCTCAGCTACAGCCAGATCAAACAGGCGATCCAGGAGCTGATCTACAACCTCAACGTCCCCTCCCGCTGGGGCACCCAGACGCCGTTTACCAATCTCACCTTCGATTGGGTCTGCCCGGAGGATCTGCGCCAGCAGGTTCCTCTGATTGGCGGTGTGGAGATGCCCTTCACCTATGGTGAGCTGCAGACCGAAATGGATCTGATCAATCGCGCCTATATCGAGGTGATGACCGAGGGGGATGCGAAAGACCGGGTCTTCACCTTCCCCATCCCGACCTACAACATCACCGCCGATTTCCCCTGGGAGAGCGAGAATGCCGAACGACTGTTCCGCATGACCGCCAAGTATGGCCTGCCCTATTTCCAGAACTTTCTCAATTCCGAGCTGAGCCCGCACCAGGTACGCTCCATGTGCTGCCGACTGCAACTCGACCTGCGGGAGCTGCTGAAACGGGGCAACGGCCTGTTCGGATCGGCCGAACAGACTGGCTCCATCGGCGTGGTCACCCTCAACTGCGCGCGTCTCGGCCAGCAGTTTACCGAGGATGAAGCCGGGCTGCTGAAAGCCGCCGACGATCTCCTGCGCCTGGCCCGTAACAGCCTGGAAATCAAAAGAAAGGTCATTCAGCGCCACATGGACGCCGGCCTTTTTCCCTATACAAAAAGGTACCTGGGCACCCTGCGCAATCACTTCTCCACCATCGGCATCAACGGCGTCAATGAGATGATCCGCAACTTCAGCGCCGATCGCTGGGATATCGCCGATCCTGAGGGCAAGGCGCTGGCAGAACGGTTTCTCGACCACATCCGCGAGCGGATGGTGAGCTTCCAGGAGCAGAGTGGACATCTCTACAACCTGGAGGCGACGCCGGCAGAAGGCGCCACCTATCGCTTCGCCAAGATCGACCGCCAACGGTTTCCCGGCATTCTGCAGGCCGGAACCCCGCAGACACCCTACTACACCAACTCAACCCAACTGCCGGTCGGCTACACCGAGGATCCGTTTGCTGCCTTGCAACATCAGGAGCCCCTGCAGTGCAAATATACCGGTGGGACCGTTCTTCACCTCTATATGAATGAGCGCATCAGCAGCACTCAGGCCTGCAAGAACCTGATCAAACGATCCCTGCAGAAGTTTCGTCTCCCCTATCTGACCATCACCCCGACCTTTTCCATCTGTCCTGTTCACGGCTACCTGAGTGGTGAACATGAGTTCTGCCCGGAGTGCGACCAACACCTGCGTGAACAGAAACTACAGGAGCAACTCAATGAACAAAGCAATTGAACTGAAAGATGAAGAACGCACCCGTTGTGAAGTCTGGACCCGGGTGATGGGTTATCACCGCCCGATCTCTGCTTTCAATCCAGGCAAACAGGCGGAGCAGGCGGAACGCCTCTGCTACCAGGAGCCCCTATCCAGCAAACCCAACAGGCTCACGCCACACCCCTGACAGGCGATGCTCAAAGCATGCCCGAAAGCGGAAGATCCCTCACAACTGCAGGTGGGAGGGATTACACCGCTGACTACGATCGACTACCCTGACGCGCTGTCAGCGGTGGTCTACTGCCAGGGCTGCCCGCTAAAGTGTGACTACTGTCACAATCCTGAACTTATCCCGAGAGAGGCAACAACCTCTATCCCCTGGCATGAGATCGTGCGTTTTCTGGATCAGCGGCGAGGACTCCTTGATGCGGTGGTATTCAGTGGCGGTGAACCGACACTTCAAGCCGCGCTGCCCGCTGCGATAAAAACCATAAAAAAAATGGGTTTTCTGGTCGGCCTGCACAGCGCCGGCCCCTATCCACAGCGCTTTGCCGCACTACTGCCTTACCTGGATTGGGTAGGCCTGGATATCAAGGCGCTGGCTGAAGACTATGCAGCATTGACTGGTAGCGCCAACAGTGGCAGAGCCGCCTGGCAGTGCGCAGAGATATTGATAGAGAGCGGTATTCCCCACCAGATCAGAACCACACACCACCCCCTCAACAGCCCACCAGACAAGCAAAAGGCGCTAATTAATAGGCTTTTAACATTAGGCAAGACCGATCATAAATGGCAAACTTGCCGATCATCTGACGGTCAGAATACCCAGTAAGCGATAGCGGGTTCCTGATTAGTTTCTACTAATACAGTCATATGAGTTTGTTTACATAGTATTTTTTGCATTGGCTACCGAGTTGACGTAACATCCCACAGTCAAGAAAAATGCCTCTACCTGTATGGAAATAGGGGGGACAACAAACAAACGACAAGGAAAAGGAAAACTTTTCCGACACAGAGGGTGGAGTATGTTCAGAGAGCGCGCGGCCAGAAAGTCCGCAGGCAAGATATCTTTGATACTGGTCGGCATCATTTTTGTTGCCGGCATCATCTTTTCCGGGCTATTCAGCATGGGAATGGCCTATACCAATGAAATGGAATTCTGCACCTCCTGTCACTCCATGAAGGTCAATCTGGAGGAGTACAAAGAGACATTGCACTATAAGAATGCATCAGGCGTCCAGGCAACCTGTGCAGACTGCCATGTACCCGAACCTTTTATTCCGAAGATGATCGCCAAGGTAATGGCTGCCAAAGATGTCTATCACGAGATCATGGGCACCATTGATACCAAAGAGAAGTACGAGGCCCACCGTTGGGATATGGCCAACCGGGTATGGGACAAAATGCGTGCTTCAAATTCCAGAGAGTGTCGCTCGTGCCACGAGTTTGAAAATATGGATCTGAGCGAACAGGATCGCAGTGCCCGCAAACGCCACCCGAAGGCCATGGACGAAGGCAAGGCATGTATCGATTGTCACGCAGGTGTCGCACATGAGGAGCCGGATGAGCCCGAAGAACCTGATACACCATGATTGTCACTATCTGACACAACCGTTTTTTTATACCAGGGTTTGTAGATAATTCATGAAAACAACCAGACTGTTAATTGCCACACTCACATTGCTGCTGACTGCACAGGTTATGGCGGGAAGCGCTGAAGATGAGAGGGAACTGCGGCTTGCAGCGGATGTTGGTGATGTGGAAACTGTCACCAAGCTTCTGGATAAGGGCGTTTCACCTGACAGTGCGAACAAATTCGGCAAAAACGCCTTGATGATTGCTGTAGAGAACAACAATTTTGAAGCCGTTGTCATCCTGTTGAACCGGGGCGCCAACGTGAATGCCCGCACCGTAGCCGGTTGCAGCGCGCTGACCTTTGCAGCGGAGAACGGTCACCCGGCACTTACCGCCATGCTGCTGGAGCGGGGCGCCAATCTGCACGACCGAACCCGTGCCGGATGGGACGCCCTGATGATTGCGGCACGCTACGGCATCACCGATATGGTTGAGCAGCTGCTGTTCAAAGGCGCCGACCCCAAAGCATCCGACAAGCATGGGCATAATGCGTTGATGATGGCTGCGGAAAAAGGCCATGCAGAGACGGTCGCCATGCTGGCCAAGCACCATGCCGATGTAAACAGCCGGGATAAAAACGGCTCCACCGCACTGATCCTGGCGGCTGATCAGGGTCATCTGGAGACGGTCAAAACCCTGCTCTCTTACAAAGCCGAGATCAACAAGCAGGATAACGATGGCGCGACAGCACTGATCTGGGCGGTAGGCCAGGATCAGCTGGAGAGTGTCAAACTGCTGCTGGACGCCGGCGCTGATGTCAACCTGGCCGATAACGATGGTGTCACACCATTGATGGAAGCGGCCCGTACCGGCTCGGAAGAGATTGTCACGCTGCTGCTGCAGCACAACGCAGACAAAACGAATAAAGATAACGAAGGACATACCGCGGCTGATATCGCGGTGAAGAAGAAACACAATAAAGTTTCAGGCCTTTTAAAATAAAAAGAGCATAAGCCTGGGTGGAGACCGGCACGTCTTTGTAAAAAAAGACGGCTTATAAATGAGCAATAACGCCTCCTTCCAAGCTGAACGCAACAGGAACAGTCCCATATTACTGCTCCGGTTCGTGTGACAGGGTTCGTCATGTTCCCTGTTGAAACTAGTGTAAGCCTGTTTAAATACCAAAGGAGGTAACATGGCGTACAAAAATCTCAAGAGAGCCCTGATCGGCGCACTGGCCCTCAGTGCATCATCTGCGGCTTTCGCTGCTGACAAACCCCTGATGTCGGGTGCCAGTGCTGCCATGCTGGCAAACACCTGTGCCGGCTGCCATGGTACCAATGGCGCCAGTATCGGTCCCGCTTCACCCTCTATCGGTGGCATGTCTGCCGTCTATTTCGAAGAAGTCATGCAAGGCTTCAAAGCGGGTGATATCAATTCCACCATCATGACCCGTATCGCCAAAGGTTATACCGATGACGAGATCAAGGCGATGGGTGAATTCTTCAGTAAACAGCCCTTTGTTATGGCCAAGCAGGATTTTGATCCCGCTAAAGCCAAAAAAGGCGCCAAGCTGCATGATAAATATTGTGAGAAGTGTCATGCGGACAACGGCACCTCTCCCGATGACGACTCCGGCATCCTGATGGGTCAGTTAGTCCCCTATCTGGAGTACACCATGGCCGACTTCAAATCTGGTGATCGCGAGATGACCAAGAAGATGAAGAAGAAGGTTAATCAACTGCTGAAGAAAGAGGGCGACGCTGGAATCGACGCTCTGAACCACTTCTACGCCTCAGGCCAAAAATAAGAGGGGAATGAGAAACATGAAGATTACCCGAAGAGGTTTTGTTAAAGGCGCAGGCGCAGCTACCGCTGTCGGCATGATGGGGACTCCCTATATTGCCCTCGGCGCTTCCAAGAAAGTCGTGGTCGTCGGTGGTGGTACCGGTGGTGCAACGGCTGCCAAATATCTGCGTATGGCCGATCCGACCATTGAGGTCACCCTGATCGAAGCCAATAAAGACTACTACACTTGCTATCTGTCCAATGAAGTACTGAGCGGCGACCGTAGTATCAACTCCATCAAGTTCGGTTACTCCGGCCTTGGCAAACACGGCGTCAAAGTGGTCCACGATGTGGTTACCGCCATCGATGCCGGCGCAAAAACCGTTAAAACCGCAGGCGGTCAGAGTTTCAACTACGACCGTTGTATTGTTGCCCCAGGTGTCGACTTCAAATGGGAGACCCTGGAAGGCTATGACGCAAAGGTTGCAGAGACCATTCCTCATGCCTGGAAAGCCGGCTCTCAGACCGTAACCTTGCGCAAACAGCTTGAAGCCATGAAAGATGGCGGCACCGTGGTGATTGCCGCTCCAGGCAACCCATTCCGCTGTCCTCCTGGACCCTACGAGCGTGCTTCCCAGATCGCTCACTATATGAAACAGCACAAGCCTAAGTCGAAGGTCATCATCCTTGACTCTAAGCCGAAGTTCTCCAAGATGGGTCTCTTCACCCAGGGCTGGAAAGCACTCTATGGCTATGAGACCGACAACTCCATGATCGAATGGCGTGGTAGTGCTCAGGGCTCCAATGACAACGCGGTTGTCAAAGTGGATGCCGGCGCCATGAGTGTCACCACCGGTTTCGACGACACCATCAAAGCCGATGTGCTGAACATCATTCCAAACCAGAAAGCAGGCAAGATCGCCTTTGCCGCCGGTTTGACCAATGACAGCGGCTGGTGTCCGATCGACCTGCATACCTTCGAGTCCACCATTCACAAGAACATCCACGTGATTGGTGACGCATCCATCGCCAAGGGTATGCCGAAATCCGGTTATGCGGCCAACTCCGAAGCCAAGGTCTGTGCAGCCAGCGTAGCAGCACTGCTGAATGGCCAGGAGCCAGGCACACCGGCTTACGTCAACACCTGCTACTCCATCATCGGCAAGGATTGGGGCATCTCTGTTGCTGCAGTCTACAAGCTGGCAGAGGACGGTTCCAAGATCACCAAGGTTTCCGGTGGTCTGACCCCAACCGACGCCACCCCGGAGATGCGGGCGCGTGAAGTGGCTTACGCCTACAGCTGGTTCGACAATATCACTGCTGATAGTTTCATGTAATCCAGCTCGGAATCAGGGATCGATTCCAAATAAAAAAAGCGGGGCAATGCCCCGCTTTTTTTTAACCTCGTCAAGCCAGTGATTTCACAACACCGATCTCATGGCTGCCAAACACTCAAAACTGACAATCTGTCATGTCACTCTGTTTCAGGTTCAAGACAACTCGAACCTGAAGCACTCTGACCACTAGGGCCGTGACGGCCTGGGTGGACGCTTATCGATCGTGTAGCCTGCTCCGGAGTGGAGATTCGCCGGTCTGGCAAACTTCGGGAAATCCGGATTACGCCAGCCTGGTTCAGCCAGTTTCTCCTTCGGTGGTTTGATGCGCGAAACGTAATCGAGCACCGCACGAATGTCCCGATGGGTGAAGCCGTGGATCTGTTTGACCATCTTCTTGTCCGCGTTACGACGGCGTTCATTTTTGATCCACTCGAACTGTCGCAGCAGATAGCGATAGTGCTGACCATAGATCAACGGGATATGGTCATCCAGGATACCCTCGCCATGCTCGCCATGACACTCAACGCAGTTATCTTTATAGAGCTTTTCACCCAGAGCAAGATCAATACCCGGCCCCACGCCATTAAACGGGCTCATTGGCAGCTGGGAGATATAGGCAGCCACATCAGCAATCTCCTGAGCCCCCCCAAGCAGTTGTGGTGAGGTGAAGGGCAACATGGTTGGATTGTCACGGTTTCTCGCGCGTATGTCAGCCAACTGTTTGATCAGAACGGTTGGCAACTGACCCGCCACCTGAGGATAGGCGCCACTCTCCAGCCCCCAGCCTTCCGGCGTATGGCAGACTGCACAGATCTTGTAGACCTTTTTACCACTCTCCAGATTCGGGCTGAGATTCATCGCCTGCTCATACTCTCGCATGGCGTCATCCGCAGGCTGAGCCATGCTCAGTGCCGGCGTTAAAACGCAGACCAGCGAAGCGACTAAAATAAAATTTCTCATTGAAACTCCTGATTCAAATTCGCTTGCACGCGACTGCTTAGATCCTACTCGCAGTCACAATATTCTTTCACATCTATTTATAACGTGATAAACAATTTTATTGCGTGCAGCCATATCTAATTTAATCTTCTCAGTGTTTAATATAGCGAGGCGAATGCCGCGGCACAATAAAGAAAATAACACAACCTCAAGTATAGGGGTCCGCAGTTTGCCAAAACAGAATAAGAAGACTGAAACAACTGACATTCACACAGTTTAAGCGGGGAAAATTTTATTTCCTGCTAAGGTTAGAATGTTCGGGATTTGCCCTGCAATTCCCACCCTCAAAACAACGACCAAACAATACAGGTGCCGACAAAAATGAACAGGCTACTATTACCCCTTATCTTATTGCTCATAACCCCATTTGCATCCCATGCAATTGATCTGGAGAACGGCAAAAAGCAGGCCCGAAGCTGTGCACTTTGCCACGGACACTACGGCCAGGGTACGCCTGGACCAGCCTCACCCCGGCTGGCTGGCACGCCGGCCGGTTATATGATCAAACAGATAGAAGCCTACATCAATGAAGATCGTATCAACCCGCGTATGGTAATCACCTCATCCCTGCATTCACTCAGTGAAAAGGATATCGACGACATCGCCGCCTATTACGAGAGTATCAATCTTGATAAGATTAACCCCAGGTTGGGCCATATCCCGCTTTGGCAGGGAGATGCCGCACTTGGCAGAGAACTCTACGAGGGAGACTGTAAAAGCTGTCACCGGAAAAACGGTATGGGTAAATCCCGTAAGGGTATCCCGGCCCTGGCGCTGCAATACCCCCGCTACCTGTTCCGCCAGATCAAAATGTTTCAATGGGATAAACGGGTGCACGACGACGATCCGGAAGATGATACCTTCGACGCCCTGTCTGACAAAGAGATCGAAGCACTGCTCTCCTACGTCTCATCAATGGCGCCCAATAACAAAAAATAAATTGGACACCATATACATAACGCAGATAAAGAATATAACTGGGAGAACCCTATGAAATCACTCAAAGCGGTGGGATTTGCTCTGCTGGTCAATCTGGCCTTTCTGAGCACTGTAGTTGCCGGCGATCAACCTGAAATCAACATCACGGATATCAATCAGACCGTGGTGCAGATGAGCGTTAAAGATGGTATCACCAAAGAGGATGCGGTCCAGGCACTGATGTCCAGAGCCGCTGAAATCAACCTCAAGTTCGTGGCCCGCCAACAGGTCTCCAAGGAGCTCGAAGCGCGTGGACTGAAAACCCCTTACCTGGACATTTTCCAGTTCTGTAACCCGGAAGATGCCAGACAGATGATCCTGCACGATCCGATCTATGCCGCCTACATGCCCTGCCGTATCGCGATGGTGGAAGATAAGAAAGGACAGCTCTGGCTAATGATGCTGAATCTGGATATGCTGATCAACAGTGCTCTGCTGCCACCGGATCTGACCGAGATCGCGATTCGAGTCAATCAGGCCATGCTGGATGTCATGGTGGCTGGTGCAACCGGCGAGTTCTGAGCGAATACAACAATAATAACAATAAATCCGTACCCGTCAGGGTACGGGGCACAGCCTTTCGAACCGGCCTCGATGCCGGTTTTTTATTGCCCGTATGATTCAGCTGTGAGGCGCTCTGGTTTACCTACGGTGGGGATTTCTGCAGGCAATAAAAAACCCGAGCACTTCAGGCACGGGTTTTCATCGCTACTGACAGATATTGGTCTGAAACTAACTCAAAACTATGCTATGCGCCAGATTGCTCTGGAAGATCGCTTTATGGATATCGCCCAGACTCAACATGCCAACCAGCTGACCCGCATCCGCAACAGGAATACGACGGAACTTATGCCGCACCATCACGGTGGCCGCTTTCAGGATATGCATATCGGGACTCACTGTGATGATATTGGAAGTCATCACATCGGAGACCTGCAGGTTCACCACATCCTTATACTGCATCATCATATCGTCGTAATCGGGTGACGAGAGCCCATCCATTACTTCTTCAAGGGTGGGAAACAGTCTGTGCAGGACATCCTTTTCAGCGATAATCCCGGACAGCTTGCCATCAGTCACAACTGGAAGGCCGCTATAACGGAACAGGCACATCAGTGAGACTACCTCCAGCAGCTTCGTGTCTGGAGTCACCGTTTTCGGTGATTTTGACATTATTTCGCTTACCAGCATCGAAACAACTCCTCATCTTCGGTTAATTAATCGTTATTCTTCGGGGTCTACCCCGAACCCAACCATACGCATTCTCATGGGCTATGCCAATAGTTTTATCGGCAAGCGGCTGATCATTGGGAATATTCTCCCCCAAATCCACCGCCTGCATCCCACCAGCAGGAAAACCGGCAAGCCTCCCCTGACAGGAAGCTCATTCCCTGAAATAGCGGACAAACCGGATCAGCCCCCATAGAGCCCCAACATTTCCACTTTCACACCAGGCTGGGGATAAAAATTGAACATCATCATAACCCAATGATTTGCCGTGAAAAGCGGCTATCTATCCAGAAGTTATCCACAAACAGCACACAGATTGGAGAGCCTTTTCCACAAGGTAATGCACAAGATGTTGTGGTTGACATCCGTCAGATACGATATATATTGTGTTTACTGGTTTTGAACATCACCACCCTGATTTCACCAGCCAGACAATAAGACCGGCAATCAAACCCGGCCTGCAGGGTTGTTAACCTGCGTAAAAACGGCGGACAACGAATCGCCGGCAAATACGACCAACAGAATTACCACAAGATTTAAAAGTTAGGCCACGGCCCGGCCATCCTGTACGACGATGACCGCCAACGAAAAACAATTAGGAGATGACATGGCGACACCAGTAGCCGATAGCGACGTGACAGTTGCAGTGCCCCAACCACCTGAGATGCACCAACCTACAGGCCAGAGTCAATCCACCCCCAGTAGCGGCATCCAGGTGATTCGGCGCAACGGCAAGGTCACCAACTTCGACCCAAGTAAGATCAGCGTCGCCATGACCAAGGCCTTTCTTGCGGTGGAAGGTGGCAGTGCGGCCGCGTCAAGCCGGGTTCATGACACCGTACGGGATCTGACCGATCAGGTGGTCAGCACCCTGACCCGTCGTATGGCGGACAACGGTACTGTCCACATCGAGGATATTCAGGATCAGGTGGAACTCTGCCTGATGCGCTCCGGTGAGCACAAGGCGGCGCGCGCCTACGTCCTCTATCGTGAACGTCAGAATCTGAAACGCCAGGAAGAGGCCGCCAAGCGGGCCGAGACCGAAGGCATTCCCGAGGAGCACCGGGTCAACGTCACCCTGGAAGATGGCAGCCAGCGTCCATTGGATGTGGAGCGCCTGCACGCCCTGGTGGAAGAGGCCTGCAACGGTTTTGAAGAGGTGGACGCCCCGCGCATCCTGCAGGATGCCTGCCGCAACCTGTTCGATGGGGTCAAGGAGAGCGACGTCTCCCAGACCCTGGTGATGAGCGCCCGCACCCTGATCGATCAGGAGCCCAACTACTCCCAGGTCGCCGCCCGCCTGCTGCTCGACATCCTGCGCCGGGAGGCCCTCGGTTTCCTCGATGTCCACGCCCCGGTGAATACCCAGGCCGACATGGCCGGTCTCTACGGCGACTACTTCAAACGCTATATCAAGCAGGCGGAGGATCTGGAGCTGCTCGACACCCGTCTCGGTCAATACGATCTGGATCGTCTGATCAGCGCCATCAAACCGGAGCGGGATCTGCAGTTCACCTATCTGGGCCTGCAGACCCTCTACGACCGCTACTTCATCCACAGTGAGAGCGGCACCCGATTCGAACTGCCCCAGGCCTTCTTCATGCGTGTTGCGATGGGGCTGGCGATCAATGAGATCGACCGGGAAGGCCGCGCCATCGAGTTCTACAACCTGCTCTCCTCGTTCGACTTCATGAGCTCGACCCCAACCCTGTTCAACTCCGGCACCCTGCGTCCGCAGCTCTCCAGCTGCTACCTGACCACCGTCGCCGACGATCTGGACGGCATCTACAGCAGCATCAAGGACAACGCCCTGCTCTCCAAGTTTGCCGGCGGTCTGGGCAACGACTGGACCCGGGTGCGCGGTCTCGGCGCCCATATCAAAGGCACCAACGGCAAGTCCCAGGGTGTGGTTCCCTTCCTCAAGGTGGCCAACGACACCGCGGTGGCGGTGAACCAGGGCGGCAAGCGCAAAGGTGCGGTCTGTGCCTACCTGGAGACCTGGCACATCGACATCGAGGAGTTCATCGAGCTGCGCAAGAACACCGGTGACGAGCGTCGGCGCACCCACGACATGAACACCGCCAACTGGATCCCCGATCTGTTCATGCAGCGGGTCGCCGAAGAGAAGGAGTGGACCCTCTTCTCCCCCAACGAGACCCCCGACCTGCACGACCTCACCGGCAAGGCCTTCGAAAAAGCCTATAACGCCTACGAAGAGAAGGCCGCCCGGGGCGAGATGGACATCTACAAAACCGTCAGTGCGATGGACCTATGGCGCAAGATGCTCGGCCTGCTGTTCGAGACGGGTCACCCCTGGATCACCTTCAAGGATCCCTGCAACCTGCGTTACAGCAACCAGCACATGGGCGTGGTACACAGCTCCAACCTCTGCACCGAGATCACCCTGCACACCAACGATCAGGAGATCGCGGTGTGTAACCTGGGCTCGGTCAACCTGACCGCCCACACCACCGAGGATGGCCTCGACATGGCCAAGCTGGAGAAGACGGTGACCACCGCGATGCGCATGCTCGACAACGTCATCGACTACAACTACTACAGCGTGCCCCAGGCGAGAAACTCCAACCTGCGTCACCGTCCGGTGGGCCTCGGCATCATGGGATTCCAGGACGCGCTCTATAAACAGCGTCTCGCCTACACCTCTGAAGAGGCCCTCGGCTTCGCCGACCGGGCGATGGAAGCCGTCAGCTACTACGCCATCCAGGCCTCATCGGATCTGGCGGAAGAGCGTGGCCGCTACTCCACCTATGAAGGTTCCCTGTGGAGCCAGGGCATCCTGCCCATCGACTCCCTCAAGCTGTTGAAAGCAGAGCGTGGCGACTACCTGCAGGTGGACGAGAGCCACACCCTCGACTGGGCCAGCCTGCGCGACAAGGTACAGCTGCAGGGGATGCGCAACTCCAACACCATGGCGATCGCGCCGACCGCCACCATCTCCAACATCTGCGGTGTCAGCCAGTCGATCGAACCCACCTACCAGAACCTGTTCGTCAAATCGAACCTCTCCGGTGAGTTCACCGTGGTCAACCCCTACATGGTGCACGATCTGAAGAAGCTCGGCCTGTGGGACGAAGTGATGATCAACGATCTGAAATACTACGACGGCTCGCTGCAGCCCATCGACCGCATCCCGGCGGAGCTGAAGGCGATCTACGCCACCGCCTTCGAGATCGACCCACGCTGGCTGGTGGAAGCCGGCTCCCGTCGTCAGAAGTGGATCGACCAGGGCCAGTCCCTCAACCTCTACATGGCCGAGCCCTCGGGCAAGAAGCTCGACAATCTCTACAAGCTGGCCTGGGTGCGTGGACTGAAGACCACCTACTACCTGCGCTCCATGGGCGCCACCGGCGCGGAGAAGACCTCGGTGCAGGAGAGCAGCGGCGGCAATGGGGTCGACCTGATCGGCGGCAACAGCAGCGACACCCCCCAGGCCTGCTCGATTCTCGACCCGGACTGTGAAGCCTGCCAATAGGCGATTAGCGGAACCACCAAGCGAACCAGAATATAAAAGAGGAATAAGAGATGCTGAATTGGGATGATCCACTCGCCAAGCCAAAGCTTCAGGAAACCGCCCCTGCCCCGGCGGTAACAGAGACCGCACCGGTCCATCCTCATGTGGTGGAAGAGGCGGCGCGTGCACTGCAGATCGAAGAACAGGTCAAGCCAGAAGTCCCGGAACTCACCTCCATGGAGCCGGTCAACCCGGATGACAAGCGGGTGATCAACGGCATGACCGACATCAACCAGCTGGCCCCCTTCAAGTACCCCTGGGCCTGGGAGTACTTCCTCAACGCCAACAAGAACCACTGGACCCCGCTGGACATCAACATGGCCCAGGACGTCCACGACTACCAGCACAAGCTGACCCTGGAAGAGCGTCACGTCTACGAGAACGTACTCTCCTACCTGACCACCTCCGACATCCTGGCGATGCGCAACATCGGTCTGGCGGTGATGGAGAAGATGTCCGCGCCTGAGTTACAGATCTATCAGGCCCGACAGGTCTATGAAGAGTCCCTGCACACCTGGACCTACCAGCACTGCATCGAGACCATCGGCCTCGACCAGGGCGAGATCTACAACCGCTATCGGGTGGTTCCGGAGATCAACAAAAAGATCCAGATCACCAACCGTCGACTCTCCTCGATCCTGCGCGCCGACATCGACCTGCGCGATCCGAATGAGTTACAGAACTTCGTCATGGCCTACATCTACTTCGCCGCCATCTTCGAAGGCTGCTGGTTCTACAACGGCTTCAGCCCGATCTTCGCCCTGCAGCGTCGCGGCCTGATGAAAGGCACCGCCGAACAGCTGCAATACATCATGCGTGATGAAGTGATGCACGCCTCCTTCGGCATCCGCGTGGTGAAACAGATTATTCTCGAAGAGAACATCACCCTCGACCCACAGGCGATGCGTGAGATGTGGGACGAAGCGGAAGCCGCCGAGATCGGTTACGCCGGCTACATCCTGCGCGATCCGATCCTGGGTTACTCCAAAGAGGACCACATCGGCCAGTTCCGCTTCACCGCCAACCGCCGTGCCAGACAACTCGGCATCGAAGAGCCCTTCCCGGGCGCGGAAGCGACCCTGCCCTGGCTCGACGAACAGGCGAACCTGCGCAAAGAGAAAAACTTTTTCGAAACCCGTGTCACCGAATATCAAACCGGCGGCGCGTTGAAATGGGACTGAACTGAAGAGCTGCAACAAGGGGTAAACAAGATGCACTGTTCACATTGCGCTTCTCTCATGGCCAAACTCGAAACCCAGCAGGAAGGGCACACCGAACAATCGAGATACGAATGCCCGGTATGTGGACGGACCCAGTTGACCACCAGGACAATTGATCAATGGAAAGAACACTTATCGTTACAGATGGGACGTTTGCCGGGGCAGACGCTTCGGCATACCTGAAAAGGTTTTTACTCCTCTCCTCACTACCCGCGCTTGCGGGCGGGCTTTGGCGCTTTGCGCCATTGCCTGGTTTTTCATATCTCTATCGATCGCTATCCATCAGCACAAGAAAAACCCTTAATAGGTTTTTTGAATTTCACTTCGGTTATATAAGACCTAGATACAATATCGTTACGACCTATAATTCAGATGGTTGTATTTTCAAATTTGAGTTTAGATGTTGAGGTGACATGTTATAACACACCCTTTAGGCCATCCAATTAAAGTTATATGCAAATAAACAGGAACACTAATTACATGCCCAATAACCTTCCTACTTACAAGACGGATGCGTTCGAATGCCCTCATTGCAGAGTTGTGTCTCAACAACGTTGGTTTGACGCTAGTTATTCTGACAAGGTGGTAAATGCCATTATTAGCCACCAGTTCCTTGAATATAGGAAAGGGATACAAGACTACAAGCAGGAATGTATTGAAAAATTCCTAGTCGTTATAAAGGCAACATTTAGTCGCGAATTCAATAATTATATTCCAGATTCTTTTGCCATATCCACGTGCGAGTCTTGTGGCGATATTGCTTTGTGGATAAACCAAGAAATCATTTACCCAAGAAAGTCAACGATTGATCCTCCTAACAAAGACCTAGAAGAAGGTATTAAGTCTTTGTATCTTGAAGCTGCCAATATATTTAAAGACTCTCCTAAAGGTGCAACAGCCTTACTAAGGCTCGCACTACAAATGCTTTTGAAGCAGATAGGAAAAGAGGGAAGGAATATAAATAGTGATATTAGAGAACTCGTGACAGATGGACTAAGCCCAAAAATACAACAAGCATTGGATCTATTGAGGGTTGTTGGAAACAATGCAGTACATCCTGGCCAAATAAACTTAGACGACAACCAAGAAGTAGCCCTCAAACTTTTTCATATTCTTAACTTTATTGCTGACGAGTTAATAACAAAACCCAAGGAACTTGAAGCGCTGTATAATGATGTCGTTCCAGAAAGCACTAGAAATCACATAGCCCAAACCGATGGCTGATAATCACATAACAAAAAATCAACTGTGCACTACATGCTGGATGCTCCTGAGTCGAGCCGGTTATATTGACCTTAGAGCAGTAAAATTATTTACTAGAAATAATACAAGGGCAAGAAGAAAACTTCATGACTGACAATAACGTTGACCAAGAAGAAGAACTTTTTCCAGATAGTATCCGTAAAGTTGGCTTCTGGATATCACTGGTATTTTCATCAACTATCATCATTTACTATGTAGCATTTATCTTTCAGTACGTTTCGCCTACACCAAAAGACCTTGGGCTACCAAATCTCTTGCTTTTTTCTGCTGTCTGCTTTCTTTTTTTTGCTATTCCGTGGCGCAAATTGGGGTTAAGTCTCAAGAAATTTGGCCCGATTGAATTTGAAAGAAAACTCGAAGGACAGTCTGAGGAGCATATCAAGGATATTTCTGCTTTAGAAATTAAAATTGCACAGCTAGAGGCAGCTTTAAAAGCAAGTGTAAGTGAAGTAAAAGCTGTTGAAATTCAGCCTTCGCCAGATGAAAATGAGATACGAGATCTTATTATTAATTTTCTAACTGAGTACGAACAATCATCTTTTTCGCCTCTTCGAATGGAAACCTGGGGAGCACAGCGGCCTGGTTATTCTAAGTTGGCTGGTAATTCAACATTGCTACGAACGTTGTTACGCACTTTGGTATCTGAAGGTGTATTAGAGACCAGAATAAGCAAAAAAGGAAATACCTTATATCGCATTAACAGCTAGCTAAAAATAGTAACGAGACATGGGATAAAGTTAACGTAAATGTTATGAGAAATGTTAAAATTAATAGATAAGCCTATCCTTTCACAATTATTCGCCGAAAGAATGGACGAACTGACTAGACATAATGCTCACAAATTAGACAAAGGACCAATATCTAATTGGAGTAACCCAACATCCAGCAGTTTTCTGTTGGTAACAGAACCATAAACTGGGACATCATTTGTAATTAGTAATACAAAAGAACGCAAGAATGGGGCAATTACCTTTTTTAATACTGCCGCAGTAATTAAGCAATTCACTCGTAGAGGTAAGCGAAAAGTCGATGGCCAGTGGAGATTGATGATGATGTTATATAACATCCTAAAGACCCATCGATATGGATGGGAATGGGCTTAAAAACAAGAGCATGAACAAGGTTTTTTGCAGCAAATAAAAGGAATGTAGATTAATCAGCTAAACGATGAAAGAGCTGCGTCTAAAATTTATTATTGAGAAATATGATTTCCAAAAGCATTTTTTTAACAGGCTCGTTATGCAAAAAAGGAGTCTTAGATGAACCTTGAACAAGGACAAAAAATACTCAACTTAAAAGACAGAATTGTAGCAAATTTCACAAGAGAAAACTGGGTTGAGTTAGGGTTGCTTACTGGATTTCATGATCTAATTAACGGACATTCTAGGTTACTTAGAAGCCTTGCTTGGGGTGATGAAGACTACACAGATAATGTTATAAACGTATTAACCGGTATGACCACACAGAATCCTTCGGTTTTGAGCGCGATAGAGGATTATTTAAACACTAAGTACGAAGAAGAAACTATTTACGTCTCAGCGCGGCCTGCGGAAAGAAAGATAACATTTTCCCCCAGTGTATTCGAAATACCCAACACTCCCGTTGAAGCTGATTTGGTTGCCGTTATGATGCCTTTTGATGTATCGATGGCAGGTGTTTACGAGACGATAAGGAATTCATGCATATTTGCAGGCTACAGGGCCCTTAGAGCAGATGATATTTGGGACAATAGTGTAATAATACAAGATATTTTTAGTCTAATATATCGGTCGTCTGTTGTAGTGGTAGATTTTACGGGTAAAAACCCAAATGTTATGTATGAAACAGGAATTGCTCATACATTAGGAAAGTTAGTTATACCTATTTCTCAATCCCTAGAAGATACTCCTTTTGATATGAGGCATCATAGAGTATTAACTTATTACCCGAATCAGGAAGGGCTTCAAGCTCTCGCTAATTCACTTGGGCCAAAGCTGCAAAATATTCGTGCATAACAATGGCAATTGATAGGAGCCTGCTCTCCGCTGTGTTTTTTTCGAGCTTGAACACAAACTGGGACACCTATCGTTTGTTTTTTGAAACACCGATATATCAATCATACTAATATAAAAGGGCCTTATCCCTTTAATGTTTATAAACAAACTACCTAGTTCAGACAAGGTGACTAATGCCATTAGATGAAGGTTTTTCAGTTAAAGAGTTGAGTGAGTTATTGGATGTTTCTGACTCATCCATAAGACGCTGGATTAAAAAAGGCGATCTAAAAGCTATTAAGAAATTTGGAAAATTAACCATACCAAGAGAAGGTAATGAAATCTTTATTTCTAAAAAGTTTCGAGCTAGTCGCTCAAAGCTGCATACCACATACGTATCTTCAGAGATAGCAGGATACAATGAATGGCATCAGCTCATTGATGAGATATCATGGCTTATAAAGTCTACCTATGCGACAAGGGAGATTTTAAAAAGAAAATCTTTTCGAATTGACAATCTATTTATTGAGTATCTTAAAGCACACAACTTGGATTTAAAAAAATTAAGAAGAATTTTCCTCGAAACTAATCATCTAAACCCTAAACTTATTAGAGATGACCTCAAAAGAGGTTGGTATAACGAACTATCATTTATATTCCCATTAAAAGACTCAACACTAGGTATTTCTTTTAATGACATTGACATAAATAAAGATGTTACTAATAAACGCTTTATTTTTCCTTCTTGGAAAATCACTTCAGCTTACTACTCAGTATACTTTTACTTACGAGCGGTAACACTGCAGAAGCAACCTACAATCCGAATTCAAGAACACGGCTCCACCCTCTCAGCCTTCAAGTACAATCTATTGCCAAAATTAGAAAAAGTAATATGGAAATTCCCACTTAGTATAAGTTGGTCTCCAAAAGATCGAGTTTATCGTCGCCATCTATTGATATCAAAGATAGACCACCTTAAATATCAATATGCGCGCCATCCTAGACCACCACACTCAACACCCATTGAATTATTTGAGAATGTATATGGCTCCTTTAGAACCAAAGGAAAAGCAAAAGGAATTAACTTTAAATATACGCTATTCGACTTGTTACATGACTTTAGAATTTGGGCAAATTATCTTGATATTGATAATTTACTAAGCTTGTGGGGAGGTGGCTATAAAGGATTTTTGGACCAAAATATCTCTCTTCTTCTATTTTTTATCGGCGGTATATCGGAGTTATGCTTCATATCAGTATTTGGAGAAAAAAAATATATAGATAACTTACAAAGACTTTACGAATTATTCGCACTAAATAATCTTGAAGTGGAGGAGAACTTTATAAACTCCGCACCTTACCAGAGGCTTATTATATATAATAAAATGGGCATTATAAGCAATGGCCTATCATTTAAAAGAGAATTTAATATTAATGCAGTAATTGTTTGATCTTATGTGAAACTTAAGGTATCACATCCCTTTTTTACCAATATCAATAATACCAGCAACCAAAGAGATCAGAGCCCATTTTGATCAACAATAGGCTGTCAAATAAAACAACATATCGACCCTGCTTGAATTAATAGACTTTGATCCATTAAGTCCAGAAAGGTAAATCACGTGACCATTATCGTTTCGAAAGATGTTTTGACTAAAAATCTTGATAGTGTTTCTTTTACTGACCCTTTTAGTGAAAGCACAACGAGGATTAAGAAAAGCCTTGTATTGGCAAGCTTTATTGGACTTATCATTGGTACATATTCAATACAAATTAACGGCTTTCTTGGATTAGATATACCAGAGGATTCTATTAATGCTCCGGTCTTAAGTGGAATATTATCTATAATCATTATTTACTTTATAGTTTTATTTACCCTGAATCTTGTCATTGAGCTGTTAGCTTGGGATTTTAAAAGAGAGCGCATTATAGTTAGTCCTTATGTAGAACAAATGATGAAATTACAGTCAGTAATAGATAATTTAGAGCAGACACTTGAAACAACAAATTCAAACATTGAAAATATATACTCAAAAATACAAATAGCCAAACATAGCGACGAACTTGATTTAGCGAAACTATCATCTCAAGAAATAATAAAAATACGTAATGATTACAATGATTTTAAAAATAACACTCTTCCAATTTTAATTAAAAACGAAAAAACAATTTATTCAATTAGAAAGTTAAACGTGCGTTTGGCTATAAGATTTTTGAGTCTAATCTTTATAGACATAATCTTCCCTGTTTTACTTTGTTACTTCGCGCTATCAAAAACACTATATGGTATGAGCGCTATATCAAGCGCTCTGATTTAATAATTAAGAATTCCAAATACAATAAACCGGGGCAAGCTAAATAAACCAGGACAGTCACCATTTAGAAAGCGGATAAACCGGGATAAACCGGGACAGGCATCATTTAGAAGGAACCGTACAAATCCCAAATTCCAGCATCCATCTAGTTCTGCTGGAATCAAATTACGGCCGCAACAGACTCTTCAGAGAGACTTAGCCATCTAATATCTATTTATTTGGTGAGATACGTATTGATTTTCCAAACAAGGTGTAAGCAGTATCCTGCCAATAAGCTTTGATTGACATGAATGAACCAGGCTAAGTTAGAACAATGTCAAGCAGGAGATGTTTGATAGATCTGCAACGTAAATCCACTCGCGCAGAACCACTTTCTACCTCTACCAATGGCTTGAGTAAACCGTTTAATTCCTTCCTTTGTTCCTATGACTGTGGTGTAGTTTTTGCCATAGTTTTTAACACTATCAAGCCAGGCATTCGGGTCGATATTCAACCGATCCAGGATTGGCGTCAGTTCTGAGGGAATAGCGCCGGATTTCTCCTCTCTGATGGCCCGCCCTGCCCAATCGGTCAGTTCCAGGTAGTCTGTCAGGCTAAAGTTCAAGCCTGATTCTTTGTCTAGATGCTCACCACCAACGAATGGCTCTAAATGCGCAGGTGCTGCGATTGCGGCATCTGCACGGTTCCCTTTTCGTTCAAGCGCTTTTTGATAATGTCTGATACGATCCTGGAGAGAGGTAAAATCTGACGCTTCAGGCCTATCGGCTATCTTTGCCCGTATCGGGTTAAGGTCAACGTAGCTCATACAGGTCAATAGCGCCGCGTCATCAAGCAGAGCCTGGCTTTTGAACCTGCCCTCCCAAAACTTTCCAGTACAACCATCCTCCTCATTGGCCTGTCTTGCAATACCTTCATTGAGATTACGCATAAACCAGCTGATATCGTAGAGCCTGTGCCGCCACTTCTCGATATCTTCAGCAACCACATCTAATTCGGCCTTTGTTAGTTTTGTACCATTTAGGTAGCGGTCAACGATATGGCTTGGCTTGTAGAGCTCGGTCCATCGGGAGATGACTTCATCATCACGCCAATTCAAGGCTGTTTCTCGGTCAACCTTCAAGACAGTATGGGTGTGATTGTGCATCACGGCATAAGCACAGATGGAGATTGAGAATATTCTTTCCAACTGCTTGAGCTTTTCCACAATCCAGTCTCTACGGTGTTCATAACTACGACCGGTTAGTTCATCCTCCCCACACAGGAAGGCGCGGCGAACACAACGGGATATACAGTGGTAATAGGGGGTTTCTTCGAGACAGATCTGTTGCTTGCGAGATATCGTCATTGCCAGCTCCTTGGCTCATATACATTCCATGTACATTCTTTAACCCTAACTCACCTGAGCGATCTTTTCAAACGATGACTGTCCTTGATATCGTCCTAACTCACCTGAGAGATCTTTTCAAACGATGACTGTCCTTGATATCAACCCTTGATATCATTTTCAAACGATGACTGTCCTTGATATCACTGATATCTCCTTGATATCGATATCTGATATCGCTCACAACAAAAGCGCTAAGTCAGCTGTCATTGATAAATGACAAAACGATGTATTTGATTAAACTGGGGAATGAGTCGTAACTTATTCCACAGGTGAATAGATGGAAGCCTCGATTTTCAACGCTTCAGACAGAACTAACGCCGTTTACCGCCACGCCCTTTTTTTCCTCGATCGGGTCCTACACGTAACACACTTCCATTGACTTCACTGTTGTCGAGTGCGGCAATCGCTGCTCGGGCCTCATGGCCTTCCATGTCGAGGGTTGCAAAGCCTTTGCATTCGCCAGAGAAGAGATCTTTTACCAGCTTGAGGGACCGAACAGTTCCGTATTCAGAAAACAGAGCGGTGAGAGAGGCTTCGGTCGTCGATTTTGGCAGTCCGCGTACTGAGAGGGTGATCAATGTGAGTGGCCTTTGTTGAATGAATGCTGGTCAATCAATCTCGGAAAGAAGGGATTGATGTGAACCGGCGAGAGGAAGAGGAACTTACCTCGTGAGTGAGGCAAGCTCTATCTAGACTGCGGGTTACAGTGGGACGACGTTTTCCGCCTGTGGCCCTTTGGCACCCTGGGTCTCGGTAAATTCAACCTTTTGACCGTCCATCAAGTTGCGGTGGCCTTCGCCAACGATGGAGCGGAAATGGACAAACAGGTCTTTTCCTGATTCCCTTTCAATAAATCCAAAACCTTTGCCACTATCGAACCACTTGACGATTCCGGTTTGTTTTTCAGACATCACTATATACCTCAAATTTATTAAAAATTTATCCGCCTTTATGACGGATGTTCACCACAAATCTTGGAAAAACACTGTACAACATGATTCGGGCGTATCTAGCGAGGAGACAGCGAATATCAGGTTTTAAAGGAAGGACTAAGATCTTGCAGACGCTCACACCATATAGAGCCCTACTGTGAATTGCAAACCTTGTTGGCGATATAAAGCAATAATAGCGGGACAGTTATCATTTATTAGGGATATTATTATGAGAACACACACCATTTACATTTTATTAAATCAACCAGAAATCAGTAAGATACCTTTAAATTATTCAATTATATTATTATTTTAAACGTTGGGTTCCCCAGAATTTTTACTCATATTGCTGAGAGTGGGATATTGCGATCAAAGCTAACCAAGGTGTTCATGATCTACGCTTGTATCATGTAAACCTCAAGTCGGGGTATCTCCTTGTTGATCGTGCCGATAAAGTCATATCTAACCGCCGTTCTGATTGGATTATCATCCGCTTCCGCAGTAAGTGAATCTCATCTCTCAGGAGCGCGCGCGGAGCAGCTTCTGCAAACTCTGCCCGGATTTTGGATAGGGGAAGCCGTTGAAACGCCGGTAGGCCCAATGAACTACGATATGGTCTTTCATACCTGCAGTGACGGAATAGTTGCAGGTGTGGCAAAAACCGGTGCCTCCCTGCACTATTGGCAGTTCATACGCAATCAGGATAATCACCGCATAAGATTTCTCTCGACCTTTAAGGGTAATCGTAGTCCCACTATATTGTTACCCCGGCCAACCGAAGGCAGGGCTTTGAGCTACTACGCACCAGACCTGAAGATGCTTTCACTTGCGATTAATCACACACCAAAGGCAATTGACATTCGAGTATTCCACCATGGCAAACCTCATGTGCATATACAACTGAACCAGGAAGATGGCAAGCAGGGTCAACTGCCTCCACATCACAGCCTGTCCAACAGCTGCAGAGGATTTCCGATTGAGTAATAGGAAAAAACAAAGCAAAAACGGGGACAGTCACTATTCGCTACTATTCGCTATTCGTTGAGGCAACGTGAAACTTAGACTGGAATTGGCATGCAATCCACATTAGTCCGCTAATCGGAACTCAGTGATACTTTTCCGTGGTAAAGTGCCCCGGCTCCTTCTTGCGATGTTTGCGCATGCCCCGGGACTCCAGGGCTGCAGAGACCTCCCGGATCATACCCATGTTCCCGCAGAGCATTACATGGGACTTCTCCGGGGTAAGTACCGCACTTGCACGCTTCTCAAGACGACCGTCTTCGAGTGCGGCGAGAATGCGTCCCTGGAGAGCGCCATCCACCTGCTCCCGACTGATGATCGGTAGATAGTGGAAACGTTCGCCGTAACGCTGTGTCAGATTAGCGATCTCCTCACCATAGCTAAGATGATCCTGGTAGGGAACGTTGTGCACCAGGATGATCTGCGGGAATCGCTGCCATGAGAGCTCGGTACGCAGAATGGAGAGATAGACACCCAGTGCTGTTCCCGTGGCGATCAGCCAGAGGTTTTCGCTCTGCGGCAGTTGATCGAGGGTGAAAAAGCCATTGGCTTTGGCAGTAACCCAGACCCGATCGCCCGGCTCCAGTGCCGCCAGCCTTGGGCTTAACGGGCCGTTCTCCACTTCGTTGAAATGGACTTCGAGCAGCTCATCCTGCGGCGGGTTGACGAATGAGTAGGGTCTCGCCACTCGCTCGCCGTCGATTTCGAGGGCCAGACGAGTGAACTGCCCAGCGATGAAGGCATCCACCGGGGCCTTGAGGCGTAACGAGTAGAGCTTATCGCTCCAGTGACGCTTTTCGACGATCGTGCCTTTTAACCATTTTTCCATTATCGAACGCTCCAACCCTTTTCGCTTGCCTGGCCTGCGGGTCGCTATCAGTTGAATCTCTATATTGGGATATCTAACCGCAAATTAGAGTTCCTTCATCGTTGTAAATATTGGGGTTTATGAGCATATGGGCTGTTATCTCCTCGACATCCTGCTGAGAATCTTTCTCCACCTGTCAGAAGACACCATTGGCATTGCGAACTTTTCCACCAAAAAAGAGGCTATACATCCTCATTGATAGGTCAATACCTTGGATAGCATCCCAATGTTCGACCAAACGGCCATCCTCCAGCTTCCAGGTATCTACGATATTCAGGCCTTGTGAGTCATCTCCCCGATGTTTCTCCTTCAAAGTCGCATGGGAATGAAGGGTAACGAACTCACCATCCACATAGATCTGCTTCACATCATAACTAAACTCAGGGGCTGTCTTTACAAAATCTCTCACCGTTTTGATGACACCCTGAATCCCATCGGCAATATTGCGATTGTGCTGCCTGTACGGACTACCAGTGTAACGACGTAAAACCTCTTCGAAATTATGATCGTTCATAAGCAACTGAACAAATTCAAGCACTGCCTTGGCACTATTTTTTGCCTCATCGCTCCAGTGTGGCCTGCCTAGCTTATCGATATCAATTTTCGGACTTTGCATCTCATTCTCCTGATCAATTAAACAACTAAGACGACTAGTGTTAGCTGCGCTTTTTACTTGCATTATGCAAGTTAATATAATTGATTGCATTTTGCAAGTGTTTTATAATTCAGGTCACGAAATTTCCATTGATAGTAATACAGTGAGGAAAAATGCCTCGGCGTTCAGATTGCCCTATTTCCAATGCTTTGGACTTTGTTGGCGACAAATGGAGTCTGCTGATTCTTCGGGATCTTATTTTTTTCAACAAACACTCCTATTTGGAGTTTTTGAATTCGCCTGAAAAAATGGCGACCAACATACTCTCAAGCCGCCTGGAGAAACTTGAGAAGGATGGCTTGATTGCAAAACGTGTTGATCCGAACGACCGACGTAAAAAAGTCTATGAATTGACGCCAGCAGGCAAAGATATGCTACCGATCATGTTGGAGATGATCGTTTGGAGCAGCAAGTATGATCCTAATATCGATACCCCCAAGAAACTGATTAAACGGGCTAAAAACGATCGCGAGAACTTAATCAGAGAGTTGTTAGCTAGAATAGAGGGCGAACAAAATTAGATGGAAATACCAGTCCAGGCATCATTTAGAATGGTTAGGGATTGAATCCGATTTGCACCCCTTTTCAGATCTTGCCTCCCACACTCACCTTTCACCAACCAAACTTAATATCTCTAGCTGCATTCAACTCCAATAGGCTCACTGCGCTTAGATCCAGACTAACCGCCAGTCAGCACTTAAAGACTGGATCACAATCAAAACTCAAACGCAGTTTTCTTACAAATGGTACGCAGTGCAAAACTGGTCTTGATATGCGCCACGTGAGGCAGTCGGCTCAGCTGGCTCTTATGAATCCGCTCATAGTCCTTGGCATCGGCAACGGCCACCCGCACCAGGTAGTCGAAATCCCCCGCCATCAGATGGCACTCCTGAATATCCGGACTCTCGGCGGCCTGACGTTCGAACGCTTCCAGCGCCTCCTCGCTCTGGCGATTGAGGGAGATCTCCACGAAGACGTTGCTCGGCTTGCCCGCCGCTTCCTGGTTGACCAGTGCGGTGTAGCGTTCGATGACGCCACGCTCTTCCAGCGCATGCACCCGGCGCAGACAGGCTGAGGGGGAGAGATTAACCCGCTCCGCCAGCTGGGCATTGGTGATGCGTCCATCCGCCTGGAGCTGATTCAGAATGGTGCGATCTATACGGTCAAAAGCCATTTTTCGAATAATATTCTAATAATTCGGTTTATTTTGATGATCTATACGAATATTAAAGGCTTTAACCGGTGATTTTGCAATCCAATTCAAACGCTTTTTCACTACAGTTTCCCTCATCAGCCCAACAATTGATGAGGAGAGTGAGATGCTTGTCGGTGTACCCAAAGAGATCAAGAACCATGAATACCGGGTCGGCATGACTCCAGCCAGCGTGCAGGAGATGGTGGCCCATGGACATCCGGTTATCGTCGAGACCCAGGCCGGTGCCGGCATCGGCTGCAGTGATGAAGATTATGCCAAGGCAGGCGCCAGGGTGGTTGCGGATGCCGCCGAGGTGTTTGCCCGGGCGGACATGATCGTCAAGGTCAAGGAGCCCCAGGCGGTCGAACGCCAGATGCTGCGTGAGGGGCAGATCCTCTTCACCTACCTGCATCTGGCGCCCGATCCGGAGCAGACCCGCGACCTCATCGACAGCGGCGCGGTCTGCATCGCTTATGAAACGGTACTCGATGGCCATGGCGGCCTGCCATTGCTGGCCCCCATGTCCCAGGTAGCGGGTCGTATGTCGATCCAGGCCGGAGCCAGCGCTCTTGAGCGCGCCCATGGCGGTGAAGGTATTCTTCTGGGTGGTGTTCCCGGTGTGGCACCGGCCAAGGTGGTTGTGATCGGCGGTGGCGTGGTGGGCGAGAATGCCATCCAGATGGCCCTGGGTATGGGCGCTGATGTGACAGTACTGGATCGCAACATCAAGGTACTCAATCGCCTCTCCGGTCGCTTCGGCGCGGCTCTAAGGACGGTCTACTCCACCCGCGCTGCTCTTGATGATCATGTGCTCGGTGCCGATCTGGTTGTGGGCGGTGTACTGGTCAAAGGAGCCGCAGCACCCAAGCTGGTAAGCCGTGAGATGCTCAAGTCGATGAAGCGCGGTTCGGTACTGGTGGATGTGGCCATCGACCAGGGAGGTTGTTTTGAAACCTCCAGAGCCACTACCCATGCCGATCCCACCTATGTGGTGGATGGGGTGGTCCACTACTGTGTCGCCAACATGCCGGGGGCGGTACCGCGCACCTCCACCTATGCCCTTAACAACGTCACCCTGCCCTACGCTCTGTCACTGGCGGACAAGGGTTACACTGCCGCACTACTGGAGAACCCCTCTTTCCTCGAAGGGCTCAATATCTACCGTGGCAAGGTGACCTGCGAGGCGGTGGCTCATGACCTGGGATACGACTATGCCGTACCCGCTGAGGCTTTGGCGGCTTAAGTCGTTACGCCTGTTTGTTGTCAGGCATTATATTGACCCTTAACAGGCAATGGCCGCATCTATGCGGCCATTGCCTTTCTGTCGCAATCAACTGTTCTGCCCATCCTTCAACGGTACTGAGTATTTTTCCCTTTGGTTATGATAGTGTCACTCTCTCTTCGACTGATAAGAGCGATACGTGAAAGCTTCCTTTGGCACACTTCTGACTGTTTGTGGCACGCTGGGAATCCTTGGCGCACTCATTTTTCCAATTGACAACTTCAGCTATGTTGCGACTTCCATCACAGCAAGCGGCATTAAAACTGCCCATCCGGTTCAGCTTGCCGTGGAGGAGTATCAGGCCAAAAACGGTGTCTTTCCCGATGCGGCCATGGATTCAAACTTAACCTCAGAAGTGATCATTGAGGATCGCCACATTCGTTCGATTCACCTCAAGCATGGAGGCCGTATCGAAATTACCTACGATACTCAGGATATCGATTGGGGAATCTCCTGGTGGCATCAATTGCTGTTGATCGAATCCAATGATCTGAGTGGCAAAACCCTGGTGTTGGTTCCATCACTGGCAGCAGGCGGGATAGTCTGGGATGAATGTAGAGAAGGCACTGTACCTAAGCGAAGTCGCCACTATCAGTGCTCTGGACATAAGTAGCGCCAACCCGATTCAACGTCTGGCTACCGATATCTCTTTGCATTGACGAATGTTCAGGACACCCATCGTTTACGGATAGAAAGAATCAAAAAATTAAACGGTACAACAGGATTCTTTAATCAAACATTGGGTGTCCCGTACTTCGCCTCATTGACCCGTTTTTAGTTCTTCAACAGGTCAGTCAATGCCCGGAACAGATCCGTTTCAGTCAACATACCGGCTACATGCTGATCGTCGCTGAGAACCGGCAGGCAACCGATTCGATGGTCATTCATCTGCTGTGCTGCTGTGGCAAGTGAAGTGCCTGCTGAGGTTGTCAAGACAGGCGTATGCATGACTTCTGAAATCTCTACGGGTGCTTCTTTGAAATAGCGTGCGGCCAACTGCAAATCTCGCCGGGTAACGATACCAACGACCTGGTTTCCCTCGTCGACAACCGGTAGATGATGCATATTCTTCTCTTCCATGATCTCAAACGCCAGATCATAGTTATCTTCCTGCTGAACGGTAACGGGGGATGAACTCATATAGTCACTTACCAGCATTGCTTTCTCCTCTGGGGTATAGTTATTTTGATTCGCCATAAGATATGGTTATTAAATTAGAATAAAAGCAACCTACCAGCATATCAAGGGAGCAAAAAACAGGTTTAGAGAGTAATTTATTAATAATTTTCTTAATAACCTGCAGAGTAAAACTCACAGGTATTCTGCAGTATAACTCTTGGTCTCTGTGATTATTTACACCATATATGATCTTTATCTTATGATTTTATATGAGATTTACAGAATTCAGACGCAACCGATCCTGAAATAAGTCTGGCTGTTTGGCTTGAATCCTCCCACGCAAAAGCCATCTGTAATCAACCGATTTCGAAGAAAAAACCGCATAGCCAATAGTGATTATTGATAACAGGGTGATCATCACCATGATCTCAATAATTAAAAAAGATATTTTAAATAATTATGATGCTGTTAATACCGAACTATTCACTCTGAACGGCTTATGTTTCAAGAGACGATAACCAACACAGACAAGCTGACTGGAGCCTTTATCCAGCAATACCGAAAGGCATCGATCTCCCTTGCCACGCTACTATTCCTGTCCGCCTGTTCAGATAAACCCAATGTCATTCAACACGCGGATGACTATCGCTCAGTCGGAGGCCATCAGGTCTATGTTGTCAGTCACGAATGGCATACCGGCTTTGTCATTCCCTCGACTGAAATCTATGACGCCATTCCCGCTCTACAGGAGCGTTTTGGACTCAGCAGTAATATTGAGTTCGGCTGGGGTGACAAGAAGTTTTATCAGGCCGAGGAGATCACCGCTGGTCTTGCCATAAGAGCACTCTTCTGGCCAACCGAAACCGTGGTTCATGCGGTGGCCGTACCGGAAAACGTCCGAGGTTATTTCGGCAACAGTGAGATTGAACAGCTCTGTTTGAATGACAAAGAGATCGACTCATTGGTGGCGTTTATCTCTAACAGTTTCAGTACAAGCAGTTCGGCTGAAGTGGAACCACTCAGCGAAGGCATTTATGGTAACAGTCAATTCTATAAAGGTGCCGGCAGCTATCATATGCTGAATACCTGCAACGAGTGGACCGCAAAAGGTTTGAAGAGCATCGGCATGGATATCTTTCCTGCAACCAAGTTCACAGCGGAAAGCGTGATGAACTATCTTCGGGATAAGCAAATAACCCAGAACATCCCATCAGAAACCGGAACAGATTCAAAGTGCCCCCCCTGATTCAAAGACACCGTGAACAACCAATAGTGGTTTAAGGCTCTCATTGAAGGTTTATTGGCAGTGGGATTACTCTTTCAGGTCGACCTGATCATCCAACCCAAGACTCTGCTCGTTACAATCCCGGGCAATCACCTCTCTGGCCGCATCTTTGAGACGAACCGCCTCAGCCCAATCATCACCTTCTGGTTGAATGGCGGGTGCTATGATGATCCGCACTGCGCCGTGCTGAGGAAAATTGGTATTGTCCTTTAGTATGGCGCGGGTTCCTCTGATCGTAACCGGCACAACGGGTATCCCATTCTGGGTCGCGGCAACAAACGCACCCATGCGGAACGGCAACAGTCCCGGTTCTGCACGAAAGGTGCCTTCCGGGTAGAAGACCAGCGATCGTCCGGCAGCGAGCTGGCTGGCAAATTCACCAACAGCCATCACACTGCGCCGGCTGTCGATGCGCTCGACAAACAGGGTGTCGAGTCGCTGCAGGAATAGCCGGACATAAGATTTATTTGCCAGCTCCTGTTTCGCCACATAGATAAAATCCCGTGGTAAGCCATCGATCAACGCCAGCGTATCGAGATAACTTGAGTGGTTGGCTACCAGTATGACTGGATGGTTTTCTGGCGGAAGGTTTTCAACCCCCACCACACGGAGCGGTGTGGCTGTAAACCAACGCAGCATGCGAATCGCCCTACGCACCACCGCCCAACGCCAGGAGAGGCGTGGCAGCAACAGAACACTGAGCCAGACCGGCGGCGCCAGGATCATGAAGACCATCCAGGCATAGGAGGCAAACAGATAGCTCTTGGCACGCTGATAGAGACTGCGCAACCCACGCCCCATGCCCGACAACAACAGATTCATCACCTGCAACACCAGCGGGCGTTGGCGACGACCCAGGTCTCCCCGCTCGTAGAGTTCACGCATCGCACCGCGCCGTAATTTTCCGCTGGAGGTCTTCAGCACGGTATGCGGTGGTGCCAGCAACAGATCATCCGGAGGCATTCCAAACAGGTCGGTGGAGCGCTCCAGAATCGCCTGGCGCAGTTGTGCCTTGCGTTGCGGGTCTGTCTCCCGTGTTTCTGCCAGAACGATCAGGCGTTCACTTCCTGTGGCGGGGTCGTTACTGGGAAAGAGCGCCACACACCCCTTACGGATACCCTCCAACTCGCCCAACTGCTGCTCCAACTCGTAGGGGTAGATGTTGCGTCCACCACGGATGATCATCTCCTTCAGGCGTCCCGTTATATAGATCTCCCCACCCGCCAGGTAGGCCCGGTCGCCGGTATCCACCCAGCCGTCGCGATGGAGCTTCGCCGTGGCTTCCGGGTTGTTGAAATAACCACTTGTGGCGGATGGCCCCTGAAACTCCAGGCGTCCCTCCTTGCGATCAGGCAGAGGCAGATTATTACCGTTAACAACCTGAACACGATAACCGGGAAGCACTCGACCACAGCCGACCACCGCCATAGGTTCAGAATCGTTCTCTGTTGCTGGAACCGCTTCTCCATCGAGCATGAACCGGTCCCTGTTGATTCGATCGATGACCGGACCACGTTGGGATGGCGGGAAAGCCAAACCCACCGCCGACTCCGCCAGACCATAGACCGGAGACAGTGCAGCCGCATCAAAGCCATAGGTTGCAAAGCGCTTGCTAAACCCCTGTAAGGTCGCAGCAGTGACAGGCTCTGCGCCATTGAAGGCGAAGCGCCAGCTAGTCAGATCGAGTCCGGCGATCTCCTCGTCCGGAATCCTGTTGAGACAGAGCTCGTAACCAAAGTTAGGGGATGCGGAGAGGGTGCCCCGGTGGTGATGGATCGCCCACAACCAGCGGGAGGGGCGCGCCAGAAAACGCAGTGGCGACATCACCACCAGTGGCACGCCGAAGTAGAGACTGCCGAGCCAGGCGCCAATCAGCCCCATGTCGTGGTAGAGCGGGAGCCAGCTGATGAACACATCTTCGGGGGTAACCTTAACCGCCTCCCCCATGGCTCGGATGTTGGCCAGAAGATTGGCATGGCTGAGCATGACTCCCTTGGGATCCCCGGTACTCCCGGAGGTGTATTGCAGAAAAGCGATGTCATCACTCTGCCTGACGACGGATGGCGACGCATCCGAGCCGCTGTCGAGTTCGCTCCAGTCGACGATATGCCGCAAAGATGGCACTTGCATCTTGAGTAGATGCGCCACCTTGTGGGCCGCTGGTATGGTAATCAGCAGACGCACACCCGCATTTTCAAGGATGCGGCTGTGGCGAGTCAGATGCTCTTCCAGTTGAGAAGCGCGGGTCGGTGGATAGATGGGCACCGGTACCGCACCCGCCAGCAGGGTGCCGAAAAAGCTGTAGAAATAGCTCTCTCCGGTCGGCAGCATCAAGGCGACCCGGTCTCCCGGCCTGATCGATCGTTGCCATAAACTGGAGGCCACCCTCGACGCACCAGACCAGAGAGACTGATAGCTCAGCTCAACGGGATTTTCATCACTGCCATAGTAAAATATATGAACTCGCTGTGGCTGATGATGCAGATGCCACGACAATGCCTCCATCAGGGTGGATGCGCTGGTGGGAAATGGAACATCGCTATCCGGGAGTGATGGCCTTGCCTCTGTTACCTGAGTTACTGGCAAACCGGCTGCTTGTGTCATCAGGATCAATAAGGTGCGGGGTGTTTCCGCCAGCAGCGCCTCATCGGGCATGAGCAGATTGAATCGTTTATTGATCCGGGAAATCAACTCAGTACGTGCGAGGCTGTCCAATCCCAGGTCCCGCTCCAGACGACACTCCATATCCAGCCTGGGCCGTTGATCTCCAGCCGAGGGCATTTCATCGATCAACCCTTGAATCAGATCCAATAGGGCATCAGCCGTGACTTCGGCTTCCCGTTTGACCATCTTCTCGGTGAGTCGATTATCCATAGGCTTTGAACCTTTTGATCCTGCCTCATAAACGGTGCGATAACGCTGAGCCAACCGGGTTGGCAAACTCATCGCCTTAAAGTTCTGAACCAGCCAGCGAAGTGGCTACTCACTACCTCCTGACAATCAAAGCTCCTTGATAAAGACAAGTATAGGAAGTCACTGCACTCCCGTTAACTCAAATTTAGCCAGGGAGATTCACTAAAGCCCCTCTCCCTTGATGGGTGTATAGACCGGAGACATAGGTAACACATGTTCGGAGACATGGGTAACACCTGGAATAAACTGTATGA
>JAEPDS010000035.1 GCA_016842065.1 Candidatus Thiodiazotropha sp. 'RUGA' | reverse complement strand
TAACGATTTGAGTGAGGAGTGGGCAATGCCCTTTTTAAGTGCGGCATTTATGTATGCGGCTGCATGGTATAATACCCACTTCTTTTTTGAATCGGATGGGGCTTCAGACAACCAATTGGCTGCTGTCGATTACTATTGTGATCAATACAGGAAGATGTTGATGGAATGCATGCATGATTTTTCCACAACGGCTAAGTCATAAGAATTCTGCATGCCAATACCTGATTTGGACAAGTTATGAAACTCCAACCTGTTATCGAAACTCCACATCCTGCGGCTATCTGGGCCGAAACAGCACCTCTGGATCCATTGCAGATCGATTGTGTCACAGCAGTCATGCTGAAAATCCTTGATAACAAGTGCAAGATGCAACCTGAACAACAGATGGCGATAACTGCTATCTATACTGTTGTCAGACAAAGGCAGGGAGCACTATTTGAGCCTTCCATACATGAGAAAATCGATGATGCGCTGAATGCTGACAGTGCAATCTCCTGTCAACAGATCCATGAGCTTAGACTCTATGCGGAGAGAGTTATCCCTAAGCCTGTCATGAAACATTTTAAAAGTTATCTTCGTGACTCTCTTTATGATCTCAATTAATTGTGTCCAGCAATCCTACAAAATACTCAGATTCACTTTATAGACACCGCCAATAACCAGGTACTCGTTTTCCCCTTTGAGCCTGTGTGGAAGCAGATCTGGTAAATACAGCAACTTCACAAGAGGTATTTTTGTCTGCAGGATGTAGTCTCCGAATTCATCAGCTCGTTCTCGATGGTTGGTGAATGAATTAAGATTATTTAACAGAATGACATACTCCCGTTTACTGAACTGGTGGAGTATCTCATGCTCCTTGATCTGGTTGATGCCCCGATAAAGATCAAGGTGGGTTTGTCCAGGGTACTGTTTTTCGACTTCGTATTGACAATAGGTGTAGAGCAGGTCGAGTTGGGCCTCCAATCCATTCGTATTATAGAGTCCATTCGCTCGATCAATCAGGTATTTTTGGTAGTGTTCTGTTGTGTAGTCGCCCAACGGACCCTGGTGATTTCTTGGCAGCAGTCCAAATCTGGATTCCACCCAACTTTTTATAACAGCCGCTTCCTTTCCGTCAGCATCAAACATCCAGCCACGTAAAATTCGCAGATAGTCAGCCTTATCACGTTTAAATCGCTGTTGCGCCTCACTGAAGCCAGCCTCATCCAAATTGTCGAGCAGAAAGCCCGAGCGCATGTAGTCCATAAAGTGGACGGCACGTGACTCCGGCTCCGGCACCTGTTGTAAATCCTTGAAAAGATCCGCATGCAACTCCGCAACACCATCTAAAAACAGCCTTACCGGATGTTGCTGAAAGGTCAGGCTGCCGAGAATGACTGCGGGCAGGTTACATCGGTTGATCGGCAAGCGTGCATAGGCGGGTAATGAACTGCCTGATGTGGCTGATTGTTTGTATTCATCCATACATATGCTGGGTGATTGTCGCGAACCCGACCTCAAAGTTTTACTGTACGAATAGAATTATATTCAATAAAAACAATAAATTAAACAATATTATCAATTTTGGCACACCGCTTGCATAACCTAGGTTGTCCACGTGACCACAAACGACTTTAGTCACTACTGATTCAACAATAGTAAGGAGATCCAACATGGCACTGCGTCAATGTGCAATCTACGGTAAAGGCGGCATCGGTAAGTCTACCACGACCCAGAATCTGGTCGCTGGTCTGGCCGAGCTTGGTAAAAAGGTCATGATCGTCGGTTGCGATCCGAAAGCGGATTCCACTCGTCTGATCCTGCACTCAAAAGCGCAGAACACCATCATGGAGATGGCTGCTGAAGCTGGTACTGTTGAGGACCTGGAACTGGAAGATGTGCTCAAATCCGGTTATGGCGACATCAAGTGTGTTGAGTCTGGCGGCCCTGAGCCAGGCGTAGGTTGTGCTGGCCGTGGTGTTATCACCGCGATCAACTTCCTGGAAGAGGAAGGCGCCTATGAAGAAGATCTCGACTTTGTATTCTACGACGTACTGGGTGACGTTGTGTGTGGTGGTTTCGCCATGCCGATTCGTGAGAATAAAGCACAAGAGATCTACATTGTTGTATCCGGTGAGATGATGGCTATGTATGCTGCCAACAACATCTCAAAGGGTATCGTTAAATACGCCAACTCTGGTGGTGTTCGTCTGGCTGGTCTGATCTGTAACTCACGTAACACTGATCGTGAAGATGAGCTAATCGTAGCCTTGGCCGAGAAGTTGGGTACTCAGATGATCCATTTCGTTCCTCGTGATAATGCTGTACAGCGTGCTGAAATTCGTCGTATGACAGTTATCGAGTACGATCCAACTCACAAACAGGCTGATGAGTACCGTACTTTGGCACAGAAGGTAATTGACAACACCATGTTAGTGATTCCTGAGCCTTGTACAATGGATGAGCTCGAAGACCTGTTGATGGAATTTGGCATCATGGAAGAGGAAGACGAGAGCATTGTCGGTCAGACTGCTGCTGCTGAAACTGCCTAAGTCATTCGGATTGCACCGACCCTACGGGGTCGGTATCCATCTATCATTTTTTCACAACCTGTGCATCCACGGATTAGTGGTGGCAGGTGAAGGAGAATATTATGTCAGATTTGACACGCGAAGAGACAGAAGCCCTCATCCAGGAGGTGCTCGAAGTCTATCCTGAAAATGCCAAGAAGGATCGTGCCAAGCATCTCACGGTCAATGACCAAGAGGTTGAGCAGTCTAAGAAATGTATTACCTCCAACCGTAAATCACTGCCTGGTGTGATGACCATTCGTGGTTGTGCATACGCCGGTTCCAAAGGTGTGGTCTGGGGCCCAATCAAGGATATGATTCATATCTCGCACGGTCCGGGTGGTTGTGGCCAGTACTCCCGCGCGGGGCGTCGTAACTACTATGTGGGAACGACTGGCATCAATACCTTCGGTACCATGAACTTCACCTCTGATTTCCAGGAAAAGGATATCGTTTTCGGTGGTGACAAGAAGCTCTCCAAGATCATGACTGAGATTGAGCAGCTGTTCCCACTGAACAAGGGTATTACTGTACAGTCAGAGTGTCCGATCGGTCTGATTGGCGACGATATCGAAGCCGTTTCAAAGAAGACATCGGCTGAGATAGAAAAACCGGTTGTACCGGTTCGCTGTGAAGGTTTCCGCGGTGTCTCCCAGTCTCTCGGCCATCATATCGCCAACGATGCTGTACGCGATTGGGTACTGCATAATCGTGATGGTGATACCAGTTTTGAAGCTACCGACTACGATGTCACCATTATCGGTGACTACAACATCGGTGGTGATGCCTGGTCTTCCCGTACCTTACTGGAAGAGATGGGGCTTCGTGTTATCGCCCAGTGGTCCGGCGACGGCACCCTGGCTGAAATGGAAAACACGCCAAAAGCCAAATTGAACCTGCTTCACTGCTATCGTTCAATGAACTATATCTCCCGTCACATGGAAGAGAAATATGGTATTCCCTGGATGGAGTATAACTTCTTCGGTCCTACCAAGATTGAAGAGTCCCTGCGCAAAATTGCTGCCTTCTTCGATGAGACCATCCAGGCCAATACCGAGAAGGTCATCGAGAAATACAAGCTTGAGTACGAAGCGGTCATTGTTAAGTATCGTCCTCGTCTCGAAGGCAAGCGTGTGATGCTCTACGTTGGCGGTCTGCGCCCACGTCACATCATTGGTGCTTATGAAGATCTGGGCATGGAAGTGGTTGGTACCGGTTATGAGTTTGCTCATAACGACGACTACGACCGTACCATCAAGGAGATGGGTAACGCCACACTGATCTATGACGATGTTACCGGTTACGAGTTCGAAGAGTTCGTGAAAAAGGTTAAACCAGACCTGATCGGTTCCGGAATCAAAGAGAAGTACATCTTCCAGAAGATGGGTATTCCTTTCCGTCAGATGCACTCCTGGGATTATTCCGGTCCTTATCATGGTTACGACGGCTTCGCCATCTTTGCCCGTGATATGGATATGACACTGAACAATCCCTGCTGGAACAAAATCCAGGCACCCTGGTTGAAGGGTGAGGAAGAGGCCGAGGCCGCTGCGGCTGGCGCTTAAAGGAAAGCTCCCGGTGGTTGTTTGATGAAAGCAACTGCCGGGTGCGAACAACCAGATTCAAACTTAACCAACCGTCTGTCCACAGATTAGTGGCGCGGTAGGAGAAATATCATGAGCCAAGTAGTCGATGACATTAAACCCAGTTATCCGTTATTTCGTACTGACGAATACATCGAGACTCTGAAAAACAAGCAGGAGAACTTCGAAGAGAAACACCCTAATGAAAAAATTCAGCAGGTATTCCAGTGGACAACCACAGAAGAGTACAAAGAGCTGAACTTCAACCGTGAAGCCCTGACTGTAAATCCGGCAAAAGCCTGCCAGCCATTGGGTGCCGTATTGTGTGCCCTCGGTTTTGAAAAGACCTTGCCCTATGTTCACGGTTCTCAGGGTTGCGTTGCATACTTCCGTACCTACTTCAATCGTCATTTCAAAGAGCCAGTAGCCTGTGTTTCTGACTCAATGACTGAAGATGCGGCGGTATTCGGTGGACAGAAGAACATGTTCGCCGGTCTGGAAAATGCCAAAGCCCTCTACAAGCCGGAGATGATTGCTGTCTCCACCACCTGTATGGCCGAGGTTATCGGTGACGATCTGAACGCCTTCATCGGTAATGCCAAGAAGGAAGGCCATATCGAACAGGAGTTCCCCACACCATTTGCCCATACTCCGAGCTTTGTCGGTTCCCACACCACCGGTTGGGACAACATGTTCGAAGGTATCCAGCGTTACTTCACCCTCAACTACATGGAAGACAAAGAGGTAGGTAGCAACGGTAAGATCAACATCGTTCCTGGTTTCGAGACCTATCTCGGTAACTACCGTGTCATGAAGCGGATGATGGAAGAGATGGATGTGGATTACAGCCTGCTGTGTGATCCCACAGAAGTACTCGATACTCCCGCGGATGGTGAGTACCGGATGTATGATGGTGGCACCTCAATTGACGAGATCAAGGGCGCACCAAATGCGATAGATACCCTCTATCTGCAGCCTTGGCAGTCGGTGAAGAGTCGTAAATTTACCAAAAACACCTGGAAACAGCCGGCATCTGACATCACCATTCCTATGGGGCTGGAAGCCACTGACGCCTTCCTGATGAAAGTCTCCGAGTTGACCGGTAAGCCGATCTCTGAGTCTCTGACCCGTGAGCGCGGTATTCTGGTTGATATGATGACCGATAGCCACGCCTGGTTGCACGGCAAGAAGTTCGGTCTGTATGGTGATGCTGACTTTGTCATGGGTATGACCAAGTTCCTTCTGGAACTGGGTGCCGAGCCGATTCATGTATTGTGCAACCATGCCAACAAGCGTTGGAAAAAGGCAATGGAGAAGATCCTTGCAGAGTCTCCTTATGGTCAGAACAGTGAAGTTCACATCAGTAAGGATCTGTGGCATTTCCGCTCATTGATGTTTACCAACAAGCCTGACTTCATGATCGGTAACTCATATGGCAAGTTCATTCAGCGCGATACTCTGCACAAAGGTAAAGAGCACGAAGTACCGCTGATCCGTATCGGTTTCCCAATCTTCGATCGTCACCACATGCATCGTGACACCACCCTGGGTTATGAGGGTGCCATGTACATGTTGAAGACTTTGGTCAATGCAGTACTTGAGCGTCTTGATGAAGAGACTCGCGGTATGGGTACCACGGACTACAACTACGATCTGGTACGTTAATACCCCATGGTAGAACGAGTATTGATTGTCACCTTCTGAGCCGACAGCGGCGGGTATCCAACCCGCCGCCAGGCTCTAAACTGATGATCGAATACTCGGATCAATGAATGAAGTGAGGTAACCATCGTGCCAAATGTAATGATACGTGTGAAAGACAATGGCGCTCTACTTTTCTACATAGCGAAAAAGGATCAGGAAGATGAAATCGCTAAGGTTGAAAAGGATAGTGAAACCGAGTGGGGTGGAGAGGTCGAGCTGACTGACGGTTCAAGATACTACATCGACCCCATCAGTCCTCCGCCATCGTTTCCTACAACCCTTCGATTTAAACGCGCCAACTAGCTGTAATCAGGAGAATTATCATGGCTCTTCAAATTGTTAGAGATATCTGTACCGCCTGTGGCGATTGTGAACCCGTCTGTCCGACTCAGTCGATCGTTCCTTTCAAAGGGGTCTATAAGATCGAAGTTGAGACCTGTACTGAGTGCGAGGAGGATCACGATGTTCCTCAATGTCTCGATGTCTGCATGGAAGATGACTGCATCATCCCCGTGTAACTTGGAATAAATTGCATCGCCGCTAGTATGCGTAACTCGCACTTTCGATGAATTGAAACAATATCTGGGTTGTGAGTTGCGCCTATTAGCGTCAATCAGTAAGTCTATAACCATGAGACGGATTTATTATCTGTGAGATATTTAGGAGTGAACTATGAGCGCTTCCCCGATTTCTGAGGAAATTGCACTTCGTATCGGATTGGCAGCCAGAGCGTTGCCGGATACTGAACCAGCCCGTCTACTCCGTGTTCTCGCCGATGCCATTGGGCTGCCGCCAACCGGTAAAAAGCTATCTTCATTGAAAGTAAAGGACCTCAAATCGGCGGCTGATGGGGAGTTTTCCGATTGTGATACAGAAGCAGTCAAGGAAGCACTCTCCTACCTGAAGGGTGAACATGATCTGGTGAGTGAACCGCTCCCAGAGATTGAGGATTATCAGGAAGGGGAGATGCCCAACAGTATCCGGGTTGCTTTTGCCTCCAACAAGGGCGAGATGCTGGATGGACATTTCGGTTCCTGCCGTCGCTTTTTGATCTATCAGATCTCAGCTGAGAGCAGTAGGTTGGTCGATATCAGAACGGTTGAAAACAACCCTGATGTGGATGATAAAAATGCCTATCGGGTCAGTCTTATTGATGACTGTCAGTTGTTGTTTGTCGGGTCGGTAGGAGGGCCTGCTGCGGCGAAGGTAGTAAGAGCCAACATTCATCCGATCAAAAAGCCTCAGGCCGGCACGATCAGTGATGAGATAGCCTCCCTGCAATCTGTTATCGGTGATGATGCATCCCCCTGGTTGGCCAAAGTCATGGGTCAGGATGCGGAGCAACGAATCAGATTTGAGCAGGAGCTCGAAGCATGATCAGTCAAGCTCAACTTAATGACATCGGTGGTTTATTGAAACAGCAAATGATCGATGAATCGTCAGTCAATGAACTCAGACAGAAGTTTCCAGATATCCATTTTACCTATTGTATGGATGACGATGTGATTGCTGCTTCACCGCTGCATGAATCTGAAACATTCAATCTCTACTTGATTGATAGCAGAAACCATTGTCTCAGTTTTACCCAGGATATGGAGATCGCAACCGGTGTTGTGGTCGCAGAGATCGAAGCCGCGTGACAACAGAGTTAATGACACAGAACAAGGTTGATGTTCCTACGGCTGATTGCAGTACCTGTCCGCATAAAGAAGACAGGTTGAAATCAGGTCGCTGTAATCCCGGTGATATTTGTGTACGTGCAATGAGCGGCAGGCAGATTGCCCGCTTCTTTCAACTCAATCCAGACCTCGCTGAAGTCTATGCGGGTGATGAGTTCTGGGAAAGGAGGGCGATTGCTGCCCGATATCTATCCCAACAGCGCCTGCTGCAAATGCTTGATGACCCTGATGAGGTGGTACGCAGAGTCCTTGCCTATAGAATTCCAATCGATCAGTTGGAGCCGTTGATCGGTGATCCAGATCGGGAAGTAAGGATAACAGTTGCTGACAGACTGCCGTTGGAACTGCTGGAAAAGATGGTCATGGATGAGGACTACATGGTTCGGCATACAGTCGCCAAGCGTCTGATTCCCGGCAGACTGTTTCGAATGATTCTCGATAGTGACCGGGATGTACGCAAAACAGTGGCTATGCGTCTGCCACTGGAGAGTATTGGACTGATGATCAATGATGCGGCAGCAGAAGTACGTTTGGTCGTGGCTGAACGTATTGAAGCAGAAGCCCTTGCAACGCTACTTCTCGATTCAGACTGGCGAGTACGTTTGATTGCTTGCCAACGGGCACCACGCGAACTGTTACCGCAGATGCTTGAAGATGAAGACGATGATGTAAGGCTTGTTGCACAAACAAGAATTTCAAAACAGCAGGAATAGATGATGCATCCATTTGCAAAATATATTCAGATACTGGGAAAGGGTAAAAATGGTATGCGCCCACTCACCAGATCAGAGGCCTATGAGGCCATGAATATGATCACCTGTTATGATGTCGAACCTGAACAGATCGGTGCATTTATGATGTTGATGCGTGTCAAGGAAGAGACAGCCGAAGAGGTGGCAGGCTTTGTTCAGGCCTTGAAAGAGAGCTTGCCGATAAATCATCAGACACAAGCACCTGCAATTGATTGGGCAGCATATGCCGGTAAAAAGCGCCAATTGCCCTGGTTTCTCTTGGCAGCGTTGATATTGGCACGCCGAGGTTATCCGGTACTGATGCATGGAATGAGTCGTAGTGATGAGCGGGTATATATACCTGAAGCGCTGGATGCACTCGATATGAGTGCAGCAGATTCGATGAGAGATGCTGAAATGCAACTGTCTGAAAGCGGATTTGCCTATATTCCCATCAGTAAGTTATCCCCACTTGCTTCACAATTGATCGCAACACGTGAACTGTTCGGGCTGCGTCCACCGCTACATACTGTGGTCAGAATGTTGAACCCACTCTCGGCACCACTCAGCCTAATGGGGGTTTTTCATCCGAATTTTGCAGCCATACATCAGCAGGCGGCGCAGTTACTCAACCTGAAGCGTGCTCTGATCTGTAAAGGGGAGGGTGGTGAGTTCGAACGTATCCCCGATCGAGCAGCCGAGCTGAATGGTCTCTCCGATGGTGAAACCTGGCTGGAAAGCTGGCCAAATATGAGTAAACCAGGGTTACAGACCAAACCGCAACGTCTAAATTTAAACCACTACAGATCAGTCTGGGACGGAGAAGTCGATGATCCCTATGGCAGACTGGCTGTAACGGGAACACTGGCATTGGTAATACGTGCTTTGGGGCTTTCAGAAGAACCGGTTGAGGCCCATCGGACAGCCGAATCCTGGTGGCAAAACAGGCACCAGGCAGATCCGGTGTTAGAGGCTGCATCATGAACGCACCGATTGCAAAACCAGAATCAATTGCATCCCTTTGTCTCTCTTTCGATTTCAGTTCTGGATTTGAGCAGCTGACCGAAAAGATCAACCTTCTGATGCCGGAACTTCAATTTACCCACGTTGTTACGCGAGGAAATTGGTATCGTCTTGGCGGTGTTGTTGATGGAGATTACAAACCTATCAGTCAGAATATTGCCCAATGGGCAGAAGAGAGTTCAGGCGGCGATGTGGACAACCTGATTGCCGACTATATCGATTGTGGCTACTTTGCAACTCGCTTGGCCGGCAAGACCCACTATTTTACCGCGCCTTGCGGAGAAGGACCTGAGCAGTTCATTCAACTGGAAATCGAAGAACTTCAGGAAGTGCTGGATAGACCGTTGGTCGATGGGGATTGGTTTCCGGAAAGTCTTGAGGAGTTCCTTGATCCTCTCGACTATCCTCGTCTGGAGCCAGAACCCATAGGGTCAGCATATCTTCAGTTTCGACGCATAACACCCATTGAGAGTTTGCTGAAAGAATCCTCAGGAAGAAACCGATCCATGCAGTCACTCTCACGATTTTTTAATGACTGGTACGAAAGCAGTGCCGGCGTTCAGAGTCAGTTCTGCAATCACTGGATATTGGCGCTCAGGGAGTATCAGGACAGGGACGGTGAGCATCAACTGAGTGCCAAACCCTACAGCACCTTCTCAGGAGAGTTGAAGGTGACAAGTCTTGGCGATACCCCTCATGGTTCTGAGCTGGCGAATGCCATCCATGGATTTGATCGTCAGGTTGGCTACCCGTTCGCCTGGTTTTTTAACCTGCTCAGTAGTAAATCAGATAATTACAAACTGGCTGAAGAGGTGTTGAAGGATCAGATGGGAGCCTTCGATTATCTGCCAGCACGGGATCTGAAAGTACTTCGATCGTGGGAGTCGAACCCATATGCGGTATGATTCATTTCGCCTCTTCCAGGGTGGGTCAATCCATGTAAGAAAATGGAATTCAGCAGAAGCTATTCACTATCCAATTGAATGCTGATCAATCCTAAAATCATGAGATCTCCATCTCGACCAGGTGCATTTTTATTCCTCGATGGTGATCGATCCGATCGATCAACAAGACCCTACAAACAGAACAAATTGTAAGGTTCACTACAAAACTCTCCCATAATAAATTAATGTAAAAACAATAAGATGTGTAATGGCATATGGATTGCATATGAGTATTTATCAATCCTAATGGGGTCCTGGCCATCACATGAAACAGAAAGACATTGCCGCTCTGCTCGACGAACCTGCCTGTGCGCACAACAAGAAATCAAAATCGGGTTGTGCAAAACCTAAACCTGGGGCCACTGCAGGTGGATGTGCCTTTGATGGCGCCCAGATCGCATTGTTACCGATCGCTGACGTGGCCCATATCGTTCATGGTTCTATCGCTTGTGCCGGAAGCTCCTGGGATAACCGGGGCACCAGGTCGAGCGGATCCAGGCTGTTTCGTATCGGCATGACCACCGACCTCACTGAGCAGGATGTGATTATGGGGCGTGGCGAGAAGCGCCTGTTTCATGCCATCAAACAGGCGGTTGACAATTACCAACCGTCGGCTGTTTTTGTCTACAACACTTGTGTGCCTGCGCTGATTGGTGACGATGTTGAGGCTGTATGCAGAGCAGCAGAAGCGAAATGGGGTACACCTGTGGTTCCGGTCGATGCTGCAGGCTTTTACGGCACCAAGAACCTGGGAAATCGCATTGCAGGCGAATCCATGGTCAAACATGTGTGTGGAAGCAGAGAACCGGATCCACTGCCTGAAGTGGCTGTCAGGGAAGGTATCAAGGTCCATGATATCTCATTGATTGGCGAATATAACATTGCCGGTGAGCTCTGGCATGTTTTACCACTGCTGGATGAGTTGGGTCTGCGGGTACTCTGCACCCTCTCAGGTGATGCACGATTCCACGAAGTTCAGACGATGCATCGCTCCTCCGTCAATATGATGGTCTGTTCGAAGGCGATGATCAACGTCGCGCGTAAGCTTCAGGAAGCCTTTGGTACACCCTGGTTCGAGGGCAGCTTTTATGGAGTCAGAGATGTCTCGCAAGCACTGCGCGATTTTGCTCGGGTGATTGACGATGAAGACTTAAGCCAAAGAACAGAGGCACTGATTACTCGGGAAGAGGCAAGAATAGATCAATTGCTTGAGCCATGGCGGGAAAAATTACGTGGGCGAAAAGTGCTCCTCTATACCGGTGGGGTTAAATCCTGGTCTGTAATCGCTGCCTTGCAGGACTTAGGCATGCAAGTGGTGGCGACTGGTACCAAGAAATCCACAGAAGAGGATAAAGCCAGAATCAAGGAGTTGATGGGTGAGGATGCCGTGATGCTTGAAGAGGGCAATCCAAGGGCTTTGATCAATATCGTTCATGAGAAAAATGTGGATGTGTTGATTGCGGGGGGCCGCAACATGTATACCGCACTCAAGGCACGCATCCCCTTTCTTGATATCAACCAGGAACGTGAATTCGGTTATGCCGGTTATCAGGGTATGGTGGAACTGGCCCGTCAACTGGTGTTGACCATCGAGAGCCCTGTCTGGCCTCAAGTCCGTACTCCCGCGCCCTGGACAGTGGGAGCCTCCGCGGCTGAATCCACCACAGACCAGGAGGTAGTGGCATGACTGAAATCATCAAACGTAAGAAGGCGCTCTCTGTAAGCCCCCTGAAAGCAAGTCAAACCATCGGCGCTGCTTTGGCTTTCCTCGGTTTTCGACGTGCCATACCCATGCTGCATGGTTCTCAAGGCTGTACTGCTTTTGGCAAAGTGTTTTTTGTTAGGCATTTCCGCGAACCCATTCCACTGCAAACCACCGCCATGGATCAGGTGACAACGGTGATGGGTTCTGAAGAGAGTGTGGTCGAAGGACTGAAGACAATTGCGGAAAAGAATCAGCCAATGTTACTCGGGGTACCCACCACCGGATTGTCCGAGACCCAGGGAAGTGATGTCCGCATGGCGCTGAAGATGTTTCGAGACAAGTACCCCCAGTTCGATACTATCCCGGTCGTGCCGGTTTCCACGCCAGACTATGCCGGTTGCCTGGAGAGTGGCTTTGCCAAAGCAGTGGATGCGATTATCAAAACCACCGTACCTGCAGCAAAAGAAGCCAACACCACACCTGGTCGGCGCCATAGGCAAGTCAATGTTCTGGTGAACGCTTCATTGACACCGGGAGACCTGGAAGAGTTGAAAGAGATCATCGAATCATTTGGCTTACGAGCTGTGGTGATTCCTGATCTGTCAGACTCCCTGGATGGTCATTTGGGAGAAGATGAGTTTTCCCCACTGACCATCGGAGGTACAGAGGTGTCAGAGATGTCAACCCTGGGTGATGCCAAAGCCACCCTGGTTATCGGCAAATCTTTGGAAAAAGCAGCCGACACTCTGCAGCAACTGACTGGCGTGCCTGACTATCGGTTTGATCATCTAATGGGCCTGCAGGCGATGGATCGCTTTGTTGATAGCTTGCATCGCATCTCTGAAGAGCCGGTTCCTGCGAAACTGGAGCGTCAGCGGGCACAGCTACAGGACGCTATGCTCGACAGCCATTTCATGCTGGGTATGGCTCGCTTTGCTTTGGCAGCGGATCCTGATCACCTGGTTGCATTGAGCCAGATGCTGGAAGGGGTGGGTGCTGAAACCGTGGCCGCCGTTGCGCCTGTAAACTCGCCAGCTCTGCAGCAGGTCTCTTCCGAGAAGGTGAAGATCGGGGATCTGGAAGACCTTGAGAAACTGGCCCGAGAAAATGGTGCTGAAATTCTGATTACCAATTCTCACGGCAGTGAGAGTGCTGAGCGCCTGGGTATTCCATTGCTGCGTGCCGGCTTTCCCCAATATGACTTCCTGGGCGGCTATCAGAAAACCTGGATCGGTTACCGGGGCAGTCGTCAGACCCTTTTTGATCTGGCCAATCTCATGCTCACTTTGGAAAAAGGTGAAATCTCTCCCTACCGTTCCATCTACGCACAAAAGACCGACTTTCGGGAGGTGACAGATGAGCATAGCTCGACGGCTACAACTCGTGGGCTGCACCACTGAGGACAAATGGATGGAGACCGCCCTGAAAGTTGCCTTTGCCACCAGTGACATGAAGCGGGTGGATCAACATTTTGGCGCCGCCCAGAGTTTCGCAATCTACGCCCTTGACCAGCAGAAGGTCTGTTTCGTCGAAGCGGTTGAGTTCGGCAAGCTCGATATGGATGGCAATGAAGATAAATTGGTTGCCAAGATTGATGCGCTGAAGGGATGTATTGCGGTGTATAGCCAGGCAGTGGGTGCATCAGCAATCAACCAACTGAAAATGAAAGGTATTCAGCCGGTGAAAATATCACCTGGTGCCTCGATAAGCTCGCTGCTCGAGTCACTCCAGCAGGAACTCAGGGAAGGTCCCGGCAGTTGGTTGGCAAGAGCGATCAAAAACACCATGCCCGCCGATCCCTCAAGGTTCGATGAAATGGAACAGGAAGGCTGGGAGGAGTGACCATGAGAGAGCAGGAGATGCTTGAAGAGTCAGCCAGGGTTATCGGCGTCGTCGACGATAAGATCTGGATAGAGACCGAATCGAGAAGCGGTTGTTCCCAGTGTGCCAGTTCAAACTGTACCACTTCTGTAGTCGCCAAACTGTTTGGCGTGCAGAAAAACAAATTGTTAATCGATAACGATCTACAAGCCAAGCCTGGCGACCAGGTTGTGATTGGCGTTCCTGGCAGATTAATAGCTAGGGCGTCTGTGCTGGCCTATCTGTTACCTCTCATTTTGATGCTGGGCTTAACCCTTTTAGGCAGTGCATTGGGAATCAACGACGCTATGCAGAGCCTTTTGGCGCTGGCCGGTTTGTCGATTGGGCTGTTGCTGGTTCGCTGGTACACAAATAGGGAAATTTCAACACCAGAATATGGGCCACAACTGCTTAAAGTTGTGGAAAACGGTTACAAACATGTCGTATTTCCGAAACATATGAGGAGTTAAACTGATGAATGAAGCCGTCGTGCTGATCAGCGAAGACGATCCGGTCCTGGAGACCGACTTCGCCAAGGAGATGGTTCGCCAGATGCGTGCCATTGATACCTATGGTACCTATGATGATTGGTCGACAGCCAAGATTCTGGAACCTTTTGTCCTGACCAAGGAGAAGAAGCGGGAGATACCTGTAATTGGTGATCCGGATGAAATTACCTTAGCCAGGGTGAAAGCATTTTACAACGCGATTTCGGCGCTTATTGAAAAAGAGTGTGGCCTGATGGCCGTTCCCATGTTGAACCTGACCCACGAAGGATTCGGTCGCTCGTTGATAACCGTTGGTAAGCTGGTGGTTATGGATAAAACATTGCGTGATGTGCATCGCTTTGGATTTGCTTCACTTTCGAAAATGAAAGATGAGGCGGATAAACTGCTCTCGGTGGCTCTGGAGATCATCGGACAGCATCCTAAAGTTGCTGGAATGTGAGGAGTTGATGATGACCGAAGAAGAGTTGAAAGCCATACACAAAGCTTCCAAACGTGCCAAGCGTATTGCGACTGAAAAAGCAGGTGAACTTCATGATCTGGTGGAAGACCGTCTGCCTGCAGCCTATGAAGAGATACCCGCAATTGCGCAAGCCACTTACGATGCATGCCAGGCCTGGGCTGAAGCCGAAGCGGCCTACAAAGCAGCAGCTGCAGAGATGAATTGAGGATAGACCAATGTCAGTAATTACCGGTTTAACCCGTGGTGGTGAAGAGTACACTCCCGCATTTGTAATGGAAATCAATCAACAGAACTGCATTGGTTGCGGTCGATGTTTCAAGGTCTGTCCTCGAGATGTCTTTGATCTGATCGACCGAGAAGATGTGGAAGGACTGCTCGATGACGATGATGATTATGATGACGATTACGGGGATGATGATGACGGTTTCTCGGATGATACCGCAATGGTCATGAGCTTGAAGAACAGTATGGACTGTATCGGTTGTGGTTCCTGCGCGCGTATCTGTCCGAAAAAGTGTTTTACTCATCAGCCTCAAAACGTGGCCGCATAGACAGGACATAGGAGTGTAATCATGCCTAAACCGAAAAAACATGTCTTTGTCTGTGTACAGAGTCGACCGATGGGTCACCCAAGGCCATCTTGCGGTCAGAAAAATTGTGCAGAAGTGGCTGAAGAGTTCTACGGGCAGCTTCAACAGCGCCAACTGTTTGACCAGATACAGGTTACCACAACCAGTTGTCTGGGCCCTTGTAGTGAAGGACCATCCGTACTGGTCTATCCCGAAGGGATCATGTATGGCGGTGTTTCAAAACAGGATGTTGCAGCAATTTATGAAGAGCATCTACTGAACGATCAGCCGGTTGAGCGGTTAAAGGTTGCTGAGGAATTTTGGGCTTGAATCAGAGCTCCAACAGACCAGAGCGCCAATCGAATGTCATCCGGTTGGTTGGCAATGAAGTGCATTTCGGCTTCGATATAGAACCGGGTGTAAATGCTGAATTGCAGAGAGCGGCGTCTCTGATCTCCTCACGAGAGGCTTCTGCGGAAGCGCTGCTTCAAGCGCAGCGAAGTGCTCCAGAACAGATCGAAGTGCTGATTGCTCGTTACAAGTTTCACTTCTATCAGGGTGAGACCGAGATAGCAGAAAAGCTGGTCATTAAAACATTGAGTCTGGCAGCAAAGCAAGGCAACTTCAATCAGGATTGGCAGCAACTGAATCCAAGTTCTGCTGACTGGAATGATCCGCGCGGTCCTGAACGTTTTTATCTTTACAGTCTCAAGGCACTTGCTTTTATTCGCCTGCGTCAAGAAAAGACGGATGAAGCAGAATCGATTCTGCAAACATTGAGTCTGATCGACCCTGGTGATCAGGTGGGTGCGAATGTTATTCGTGATCTGTTAGATGCTATTGTTGAGGAGCAAAACAGTGGATGAGTCAGTTGCGGTACGTTTTTTTAAGATAGAAGAACTTGCCCATAGTGTGCACAAACGTCTCTATGAAGAAGTGATAAAACTTGGTTTTTCCAAATCTGAAATCCTCTTGAAATCACCTGATGAGGCGAGCTATCGATTGGAGCGGGACCCTTCGAATAGTGAGTTCAGCTTGGTCGGCGACTGGATGAACGAGCAGGGAAACCGGCTCGGTATGCTGCTGTTTCACGCGGATGGCAGTTTTTTTGTTGAACACGACATCGTTATGCCGCACCCGACCAAGCCTGACTGGTTTGTTGAAGCGGTCAATGCCTGGGGTAAAGGCGCTGTAATCAAAGCGGAACCGAGGCTTCTGGCAGTTCCTGAATAAAGTAATAAGCAGAAAAGTCATATGGACCATCGTGTCATTCTCTATCATAAACAGGCGACCAGCGCGCGCACCAGATTTCTTAAATTTGAAAACAATAGTGTATGCGCCTTCGCTCCTCTGCCGGATCTTTCAACGGTTGTCACCACTCGACCAGACACGGTGTTTCATCCAAAAGCGATTTTGTCTGAAACTGAAAAGCGATTGGGATTGGCGAGAGACACTCTGGCTTTTGAAAGTGAGTACCGGCAGACAGTGCAGGTACCGGGAGAGGATATCGATATCTTATTAGCCAACATCACGACTACGGATCCGCCATTTGTGGAAGTGGAGATCTGTAATGCACAATTCATTGATCTTACCCAAGCCAGAGGACTGCCGGCTGTGGAGCTTGAGCTTCTGCGTAGCGCTTACGAACTGATACTTGGCGGTTGACTCTGATACTTCTGGTTACCTGATATCCAGGGGAATTCGGTTTGGATTCATTAGCGATGCCAGCCTGTTTCCTTCATTCATCTGCCTGATGAGTGAATTCTCAACGATTCAGCAGTATAGTTGGAGTCTGCGAACAGGCCCGAATAAAATCAAATAGATTTTATTACAATGAAATCGATATCAAGAGTATTCGTTTACGGTACGCTGAGAAAGCATCAGGTCAATCACGAGCTGCTCTGCAGAGCAACCTATCTTGGCGATCACCAAACTCAACCTGTCTACAAAATGTTCCATTTGGGTAGCTATCCTGGTGTGGTGAAATGCGGCAGTACATCGATTTCCGGTGAGGTCTATCTTGTCGATGCCCTGACCATGAACCAACTCGATAGACTGGAAGGTTATCCCAATGCCTATACGCGAGAGCTCATCCCAACCCCCTGGGGCCAGGCATGGATCTACCTCTACCGGGGCAGTTTACAGGGTAGACAAATCATACAAACCGGGCGCTGGCATGATGAGATCAATTTGCGCCGTTGGTCAAGATAGGCTAGCTTTTCTCAATTACTGTCGTTGAAAGTTCTTCAGGCCAACATCCGGTAGGTGGCCCAAGATTGAGATCTGAGTCTTCAAATCTCACCAAATAGAGAACCCTTTCGGGGCTCTCTTCCAAATGACCGGTCTCGATGATCACCCCTTTAGTGCCTGGTTCAGCAAGTAGGGCATCCTGAGGAATATCCGGTATACCCCCATCGTTATAGATATGACTGGCCGCATAGACCATGTCGCCAGGACTCAGTTGTTCAAGTGTCATTTTCTCTTCCATTGTAGGTTTTGTTACCTGTGTCGGATTTCAGGATTGTCGCCTATCAAACATGAATTTTAGGTAATAAAACGACAATCTCTTTAAAAACAAGAACTAAGCTACGTGTAGGGCGCGTGGCACAGGCCTTGCAGTTATCTCGGAAAGTAAAGATGCAAGAGACTTGCCACGGAGAAAACGACCATGCTTACACTGACAGAAAATGCTCAAAAGGCGATCAGCCGCTTCATCAAGGGCTCTGAAACCCCGGTTGGGGGATTGCGAATCTCTGTAACCGGTGGTGGTTGCTCAGGGCTGCAATATGGTATGGCTCTGGAAGAGTCTGCCAATGATGAAGATGCGGTGATCGAAATTGACGAGTTGAAGATTTTTGTCGATCCACTCAGCGCTCCCATGCTGAATGGCGTTACCGTTGACTTCCTCGATAGCATGGAAGGCAGTGGCTTTAAATTCGAAAACCCAAATGCAACCAATAGCTGTGGTTGCGGCAACTCATTTTCCGCCTAATCAATCAGGAGTAAAGATATGTGGGACTATTCAGAAAAGGTTCAGGAGCATTTCTTTAGCCCGAGAAATGCAGGGGCTGTCGATGATGCCAATGCCGTTGGTGATGTAGGTTCTCTCTCATGTGGCGATGCCTTGAGACTCACATTGAAGGTCGATCCGGACAGCGAAGTGATCCTTGATGCCGGTTTTCAAACCTTTGGCTGCGGATCAGCGATCGCTTCAAGTTCAGCCTTAACCGAGATAATCAAAGGTATGAAAATTGATGATGCCCTAAGTGTCAGTAATCAGGATATCGCCGATTACCTCGACGGACTTCCACCGGAGAAGATGCACTGCTCCGTCATGGGCCGGGAAGCACTTCAAGCGGCTGTTGCCAACTACCGTGGTGAAGAGTGGAAGGATGATCATGAAGAGGGGGCATTGATCTGTAAATGTTTCGCCATTGATGAAGTGATGATCGAAGAGACTGTTCGAGCCAATGGATTACGCACAGTGGAAGAGGTAACCAACTATACCAAGGCTGGTGGTGGTTGTTCCGCCTGCCATGAAGGGATCGAGGAGATTCTTACCCGCATTCTGGCGGAAAAGGGTGAAACCTTTGATCCAAATGCCGTTGCTGGAGAGATAAAGAAACCAAAGTCCGGACTGACCAATCTGCAACGGATGAAACGTATCGAAGAGTTACTGGATGAGATTCGTCCAAATCTGCAGCGGGATCATGGCGATGTCGAACTGGTCGAAGTCGATGGTAAATACATCTATGTGAATATGATCGGTGCCTGTGCCGGTTGCCAGATGGCGGCAACGACTTTGGGTGGCATACAACAGCATCTGGCAGAAGGGCTTGGTGAGTTCATTCAGGTCCTGCCTGCGGAAGAACTGGCTCGTCGAGCTGCAATGGAGGCCTAGATATGAGTGGTACAGACAAAATTGAAGGCATCTATCTGGACAATAATGCCACCACCATGGTGGCACCTGAAGTCGTCGAAGAGATGCTGCCCTATTTTACTGAGCAGTTTGGTAATCCCTCGTCCTTGCATCAATTTGGCGACAAGGTAGGAAGAGCTTTGAAGAAAGCCCGCAAGCAGGTGCAGACACTGCTGGGAGCACAGCACGACTCGGAGATCATCTTTACATCCTGTGGCACCGAGTCGGACTCTACTGCAATACTGTCCGCACTCAAGGCTCAACCTGACAGAAAAGAGATCATCACCACGGTGGTGGAACATCCAGCCGTACTCACCCTGTGTGAACATTTGGAGAAAGAGGGCTACAAAGTTCACTATCTGGAAGTGGACAGCAAGGGACGCCTCGATATTCAGGCGTACTACAAACTGTTGTCAGACAATGTTGCGATAGTCTCTGTCATGTGGGCCAACAATGAGAGCGGTACACTCTTTCCTGTTGAAGAGATGGCCGAGTTGGCGCGCCAGGCCGGTGTGCTGTTTCATACAGATGCGGTTCAGGCGGTAGGCAAGCTACCGATTAACCTGAAAGAGACCTGTATCGATATGCTCTCCCTTTCCGGACACAAATTACACGCTCCAAAGGGGATTGGCGTACTCTATCTGCGCAGAGGTGTGCGCTTCCGTCCACTCCTGAGGGGTGGGCACCAGGAGAGAGGGCGTCGGGCGGGTACTGAAAATGCCGCATCGATCGTGGCGCTTGGCAAGGCCTGCGAAATGGCAATGCAAGCGATGGAATACGAAAAGTCCTCAGTAAAGGCGATGCGCGATCACTTGGAGCAGGGCATCCTGGAAAAAGTAAGCCACTGTTTCGTAACTGGAGATCCGAATAACCGGCTTCCCAATACCTGTAATATCGCTTTTGAGTATATTGAAGGCGAAGCCATACTGTTATTGTTGAACAAGATGGGAATCGCAGCCTCCAGTGGCTCTGCCTGTACATCAGGTTCCCTCGAACCGTCACATGTGATGCGGGCGATGGATATACCGTTTACTGCTGCACACGGTTCAGTCCGGTTGTCCCTGTCACGTTACAACACCATGGACGAAATAGAGCGGGTCATTGAAGCGGTACCGCCCATTGTGGCTCAACTACGCCAGCTCTCACCCTACTGGAGTGGTGATGGACCTGTGGAAGAGCCTGAAAAGGCATTTGCACCCAGTTATGCATAGTTTATTCAGCATTGGCTGATTTCTCTCTGTTCGATACCGCAGCTTGCTGCGGTATTTTTTTGAGCATCGGCAGCTCTTACTCTCTCATCTATTGAGTCAGGATCTGGAGACGCTAATCTTGGAGAAAAAGCGCCTGATCGTAGAGTGCGACTATTTCAGAAATGTGTTGCATGACTTCAAAGCAGGTAACTCAAACAACAGCGGTAAAAATGGCGTTGCCGTTGACTCGTCATGAACCCCTCTGGCTTAGGGATCAATCGATGACAATAGCACCAATGGTGGTATTGTCGCCTTTCCTACAATTCGTAGTAACCAAACACTCGGTCGTCTGTCGCAAGTTCTTTATCATATTGAAAAATAAGATATAAATATCATGGCACAGTGATTGCAAACTCCTTATTAACAAGGAGACCGTTATGCAATCCAAGCCATCCAAAGTCACGATCAACGATACCACCCTCAGAGACGGTGAACAGTCTGCCGGGGTCTCATTTACCCTACAGGAAAAACTTGCCATCAGTCGCTCGCTGGACGAGTTGGGTATCTCTGAACTTGAAGTTGGCATTCCGGCAATGGGGGCTGAAGAGCGTGAAGCGATTCAGGCCATTGCGACGAATGTAACTCAGGCCAGACTGATGGTCTGGTGTCGTATGCACAGTCAGGATATCAACCACTGTCGTGGCTTAGGTGTTCAGATGGTGGATCTCTCGATGCCGGTCTCCGATCAACAGATCAGTAACAAGCTTGGTCGTACCAGGGAGTGGGTACTTGAACAGATCGGGCCTTGTGTCAAGGAAGCCTTGGATCTGGGTCTTGAAGTCTGCGTTGGTGGAGAAGATGCCTCACGTGCGGATCCGGAATTTCTCTGGCAGGTGGTCGAACAGGCAGAAATTGCCGGTGCAAGACGGTTTCGCTTCGCAGATACCGTAGGGATCATGGAACCCTTTCAGGTCTACGATGCCATCCGCGATCTTCGTGCCGTTTCGGATATTGAGATCGAGATGCATGCTCATGATGATCTGGGTCTCGCTACCGCGAACACCCTCGCCGCCATTCGTGGTGGCGCAACACATGTCAACACGACTGTGCATGGCCTGGGAGAACGGGCGGGCAATGCGCCACTTGAAGAGGTGGTAATGGGATTACGCCGCTTTCACGATCAGGGAAATGAGATTGACATGACCCGATACTCTTCCTTATCAGAACTGGTTGAGTACGCCTCCGGCAGAAAGGTTGGATGGCAGAAAAGCCTGGTAGGCGCCGGTGTGTTTACACACGAAGCCGGCATCCATGTGGATGGTCTGATGAAGGACAGACGCAATTACCAGGGTGTTGATCCGGCGGAGTTGGGACGCGACCATGAATTTGTCTTGGGTAAGCACTCCGGTAGTCATGCGGTCATACAAGCTTATGCCGACATGGGAATGGCACTCAATCGGGCGCAGGCAGAATCACTCCTGTTGAGGGTGAGACTCCACGCTGTACAAAACAAACAACCGCCAGGACCAAGAGATCTACGCCGTTTCTATCTGGAGATCAATAAGGAATCACAGGAGTGGACCCGTCAATGATGAACAGTGAAGCGATTGCTGAAGTTGAATCACCCTCCAGCCCAGGTTCAGTCTGGCAAATGGTGGGGGAGGATATCCGATGTGTATTCGATCGTGATCCTGCTGCACGTACCCGTCTTGAGATCATCACGACCTATCCCGGGGTACATGCCATCATGCTTTACCGAATGGCGAATCGCCTATGGAGAAGGGGCTGGCGCTATCTTCCTAGACTTATCTCTTACATCGGCCGGATCTGGACCAGTATCGATATCCACCCCGGGGCAACCATTGGCCGACGTTTTTTCATCGACCATGGTACCGGGGTGGTGATCGGAGAGACGGCTGTCGTGGGGGACGATGTAACACTCTACCATGGCGTCACCCTGGGTGGTGTCTCGTGGAACAAAGGCAAACGCCATCCAACACTTGGAGATCGGGTGGTAGTTGGTGCCGGTGCAAAAATTCTCGGTCCTATCGAGGTTGGAGAAGAGGTCAGGGTCGGAGCCAATTCTGTCGTGGTATCAGCCGTGCCGGCTAACAAAACCGTAGTGGGCATACCTGCCAAAGTTGTACAAACCCAGCGTGTTAGCAGTGAGCACGGTTTTGACCTGAACCACCATCTGATACCGGATCCCGTTGCCGAAGCGATCAACTGTCTGCTGGAACGGATTCGTATCCTGGAAAGTGAGGTTGGGGTGTACGGATGTCTACCCGGTGGTGAAAAACCTGAGGATGAGTGCCGCCAATGTGATGCCATGTTGGTTTGTGAACCAGTTAACCCAGAGACAGTAGTCACGGAGTCAGTGAAATGACAGTAGATCTTCTCGATTTTGATAGCGAGGACCTCTATTTCGACGAAGTATTAAATTCAGAGGCCAAACAGTGTCTGGATAGTGCGGCTGAAAATTATGGAGGTGAGAGTGCAGAAAAGGCGTTGCTCAGGGCCTATTTCCTGGAACCGGAACATCCCATGATCCTGGTGGCGCTCTACCGCTATTTCTACTACCAACATCGCTTGCCAGAGGCACTGATCGTTGCTGAACGGGTACTCATGGTGATCGGCAAGAGGCTTGAATTTCCCACCAACTGGCGGGATCTGAGCGAAGGGCGTTTGGGTAGCGGTGTGATGATTTCGATGACGCTGATCCGTTTCTATATGCTGGCGCTGAAAGGATCCGGATTTCTGGAATTGCGACTGGGTAACTATGAATCCGCACTGGAACGCCTTGAAAAAGTAGCAGAACTTGATTCCAAGGATCGTCTTGGTGCTCAGGCTCTGCTTGAAGTTGTCCGTAATGCGCTGAACTGTCAAACCGACAGTGTATCGGCATAACATAAGATACAGGAGCTGAATGATGAGTGAGAGTGAATTCGAGCTGGATATGGATGAACTCAGCAGCGCTGAGGACTTCCTGGAGTATTTTGATATCGAGTATGACCCTTCAGTGGTGCATGTCAATCGTTTGCATATTCTGCAGCGTTTTCATGACTACCTGGATGAGATTCCTTCCATGCCTGAAAGTGATGACGAAAAGTATCAACTCTATGCGGGAATGTTGAGCAGTGCATACAGTGATTTTGTTGAATCTGATGCAATGACTGAGAAGGTCTTTAAAGTTTTCCGTATGCATGAGCCGGTAACAGTCAGTGTGCCACTCATGGATCTTAGTCAGCAGGTGGATAGTCTTGCGCCCAAAGTATGAATATGGTGAAGCAGTTCGCGTGATTCGCAACCTGCGTAATGATGGCACCTATCCCGGTGAGGTTACCGGTCGACTGTTAATCCGTCGGGGCAGTGTCGGTTACGTAAGGGATGTGGGCACCTTTCTGCAGGATCAGTTGATCTACACAGTTGACTTTATCGACCAGAATCGGCGGGTGGGCTGTCGTGAACAGGAGTTGCAACTTGAGAGTGACCCCTGGATACCAACCCGTTTTGAATTCAGAGACAAGATCACACCGAAGATCCCGCTGGTACTGAAAGGCGATGTGATTGCCAATCCGGGGGATGAAGGTGAGATCGAAAAGACCTTGAGAGATAATCCTGGTGGTCCCGCATATCATGCCCGTTTTAACGGCAGAACCCTGCTGGTACCTGAAAGTGCATTGGATTTTCTGAATCCCGGACTTGAGGAGGGAAGATGAATTTGGCTGAAAAAAAACCAGAGGTTTCACCGGTATTCAGCTATCACATGTTGCGTAATGCACTGAGCAAGTACCAGAAGAACCTGACACAACTCAACCCGGTTGAGAATGAAGCTGTTTACAAGATAGCGACAAAAAGCTTTGAGCTTGAATCTCAGGTGATCGCCAGTAAAGAAGCTGAAACGGTGATTGTCTCCGAGCAGCAGTTGGACAGTGCGATTCAGGAAGTGGCTGAACGTTATCAGAGTAATGAGGAGTTCACCAGCGACCTGCAGGACAATGGGTTGGATGTGGATGGCCTGCGCAGTGCACTCTATCGCGAACTGCTGTTTGACAGAGTGATGCAGAAAGTCGCCTCTCGTGGTGCCGATATCAATGATCTCGATATCCAGTTGTTTTACGAAATGCATCATGATCGTTTTCAGACACCTGAAACACGCATAGCCCGCCACATTCTGATTACGATTAATCCGGATTTTCCTGAGAATACCCGATCTGCCGCCTATAGCCGAATGGAGAACGTAATTGAAAAACTCGCCGGTCGAGTGAATCGATTTGAGCAGTTTGCCAAACGCTATTCTGAGTGCCCCACTGCAATGGAGGGTGGCAAACTGGGAGAGATATCGAGGGGACAACTCTATGAAGCATTGGATGCAGAGCTGTTTAACATGCAGTTGGATGAAATCAGTCCGATCGTGGAGTCGGATATGGGGCTGCATATCCTCTATTGCGAGAAGATCAAACCGGCCAAACGTGTCCCTTTATCAAAAGCCGCGCCAAGGATCCGCGAAATCCTTACTGAACGCCAGCGACGCAATTGTCAGAAGTCCTGGCTCAACAGTCTGCAAACCAAACTTCCTGCCTAGCCAGGTCACGTGAGAACAAATGACTGATAATCACAAACACTGCTCTTTCTGCGGTGAACAGCAGACACCGGATGTCCCACTGATTGCCGGAATAGAGGGACATATCTGCGAGGAGTGCGTGCGCCTTGCCGCTCAGGTTGTCGCCAGCTGGGGTAGACGTCGCTCCACCAGCAAACCGTTTGAAAATATGCTTAAGCCGACCCAGCTGAAAGAGCAGCTGGATCGCTATGTGGTTGATCAGGGGCTGGCAAAAGAGACATTGGCAGTGGCGGTGTACAATCACTACAAACGCCTCAGCATGGAGCAAAACAGCACACAGATGCCAACCAGCAACGAGCAGGATGTGGAGATCGAGAAATCGAATATCCTGTTGCTTGGCCCCTCTGGTACCGGCAAGACCCTGCTGGCAAGTACTCTGGCGCGTATCGTCGGAGTGCCGTTTGTGATTGCCGATGCGACAACCCTGACCCAGGCTGGTTATGTGGGCGAAGATGTGGAAAGCATCATAGTGCGCCTGCTTGACAGTGCGGATGGTAATCGGGAACTGGCCGAATGGGGCATTATCTATATCGATGAAATTGATAAGTTGGCCCGTTCCGGCGAAACATCACATGGAACCCGGGATGTCTCGGGAGAGGGGGTACAACAGGCCCTCTTGAAACTGGTGGAAGGTACCCGGGTAAAACTGAGTCAGAAGGGTCGCAAAGAGTCTGCTGAAGAGCTTTTTATCGACACACGCAACATCCTGTTCATTGCAGGCGGGGCATTTGCCGGGCTGGAGCGGTTGCTGGAGAAACGGATGAATACCGGTAAGGGTGGAATCGGATTTCATGTCGATCTATCGGACACCAGTAAGGCCTATGATCAACTTAGACTCTTCGAAGAGGTACAACCTGAGGATTTACGCCATTTTGGCCTGATTCCGGAGTTTATTGGCCGTTTTCCGGTAATTACCGCGTTGCATGACCTGGATGAACAGGCTTTGGTGAAGATCCTCACTCAACCGCGTAATGCTCTGCAACGACAATATCAGAGACTGTTTGAGTTCGAGGGGGTGAAACTGGAATTTACTGACGAGGCACTGACCGCCATTGCCCGGCAGGCTCTCGATCGTGGTACCGGGGCCAGAGGGTTGCGTGGCGTGATGGAGGGCCTACTGCGAAAAGTGATGTACGAAATGCCATCCATTGATGGCGCCAAAGCCTGCCTGATCGATGAAAAACATGTGGCCCAGGAGATTGCCGTAACAATCTCGTGCGATGAAGAAGCAACTCAACGTCAAACCGGATAAAGAGCAGAGCTATTTTTGAATCCTAATCGTTGGTTTGCGAGTATAGACCTTGTACGCTTTGTGCCGGGGCTGTCTATACTTTTGCAGATTAACAGTGACTGTATCCAATATACGGTCATCGGAATAATTAGGGTAATCAGATGCGAACACAAACCGGTTTTTCCGCTCTTCTGACGCTACTGCCTGCTGTCGTCTTTGCAGAACAGACTATTACGGTCGATATGTTGCCGGTTGAGGATTGGACTGAAGTCAGTTTCAAGGGCAATACAACTTATCAGGCCGGTGATGATAAGACGGAACCAGCCAGTCTGAAGGCGATCAGTCAGAGCAGCGCCTCGGCCTTGGCGAAACGGATCAAAGTCGATCTGAATAAAACTCCATACCTGAACTGGCGCTGGAAAATCGATCGTGTATTGGATAAGCCGGATGAGCAATCCAAATCAGGTGATGACTATCCGGCACGTATCTATGTGGTCAAAGAGGGTGGCTGGGCCCCTTGGCGGACACGTTCGATGAACTATGTCTGGTCAAGCAGTCAGCCTGTGAGCACTGTTTGGGCCAGTGCTTACACCGGTCAATCCATGATGGTGGCTGTTCAATCCGGTGATCAGCAGGCAGGTCAATGGCAAACGGAAAAACGCAATGTCAGAGAGGATTTCAAGAATTTTTTCGGCGAAGAGATAGAGATCATTGATGTGGTTGCAATCATGAGCGATACGGACAATACCGAATCCATGGCAACGGCCTGGTACGCTGATATCTTCTTTTCAGCCGAATAGAATAGTCCCTGCCGGGCTGATTGGAGTTGTGTTAACAGGCTCTGTTGGCTCTAAAGTGAATGTTTCATTCCAGATCAGTCGCTCTATAAATCTCTGTTTGAGGATGAAACGCATACCAGGCAAACCAGAAAGCGGTAGTGCTTGGCAGTAGATCACCCGACAGATCATAGGCATTGGCCGTCTGGTTTTGCATATCATACTTAACTGTCAACTGTTGGCCAGCCAGACTCTCTTCGATCGATCCATCTGTTTTAGACAACTCTATGAAAGGGTAGGCCTTGTAGGCGCCATTCACTTCCAATCCGAGCACCCGTTCTTTCGGATGGTATCCCTTGGCCCGAAACTCTACCGGAAAATAGAGATCCCGGCTCTTGTCGTAGCCCCGATAGGGTGAACGCGTGTAGTCTCTTGAAAAGCCTGTCTCATCAGACAGTACCAATGTATCAGGATATCGATCAGACCAGTCGCCCCAATTGGTGTGTTGTAAGGGAACATGGCGTAAACGATTCCCCTGATACTTTCCGCTGATACTCTGCTTCATGATTTGTGACCACAAAGACTCACTGGCACGGTCATACAGCAGTACATCGCTGTTGTAGAGCAAGCCGGACACGCCAAACTTAAGGGGTTCACCTCTGACCGTTGCTTCGAATGCCATACCCGTACCACAGAGCGGGCAGAAAGTGATGACGATCGGTTCCTGCCTGAAACGGTCATTGACAATTTCATGCCAGTTTAAAATATTGATTGGATAGGCCTTTACAACACCATTCCTTACAACCCCCAGTATTCGGTCCTGTGGTTTTAAAAAGTCTGCCTGTTTGGCAGGCACGAATTGGGGTTCATCAATCGACGGTATCCCATCACGAGGCGGTCCGCCAGGTAGAATTTCTGAAATCTCGATCGTCGCATCTGTAATATCAAAGCCATTCTTATAGATTGACCCTGCGCTGCTCTGCACAGAAGTGAACAGCAAACAGAAACCAATCCACACAATCCGAAAGTTCACTGTAGTACCTCACGCTTTGTTATGTATTAATGATAATTCGACTACGCAGGCAGGCTTGTCACTATAAAGTCGACACCTTAATAGCTGTACGCGGTAGGGTTAAGGTTGGATTCAATCTGCAATGCCCGCTGGTTTGGGGGCGTATAAATTGATCGCTTTATAGAATAGTCGATGGGTGCTCTGGACTCAGCTGATATCCTGACTTGCGCTGCAGCCGTCTCAAGCGATGAGTCCGTGCCTGGCAATCTGGAAGCTGCCGGCAATAGTAACGCGCCGCATCCAGATCCTTGCTTACGTGTTCGTGATATTTTGCCAGTTTTTCAAGCGCTTCCGGGCAGCGATTTTGAGCAAGTTGTTGCCATAGCCGGGTGGCACCCTGCCAGTCCCCCGATTTCTGCAAGAGCTGAGCCAGATACCCTTTGCTCTTCTCATCGGCCTGATCGATCCGATTCCTCAGCAGATCGTAAGCCTGCTCTCTATCGAATTCCCCAACCCAACGAGCCAGACTGTAGAGATCCAGGTCAGAGTGATCCGGGTTCCGGGCTACCCTTGCAAGTTCCGTATGAGCCACAAGCAATGAAATAATATCACTTTGATTGTGCTCGACGACCTTAATCAGTTTTTGCTCAGCGCCACGCTGTAGGTAGTCAAACCAGGCGGCAGGTGCTTCTGAGCCGGGTAGGTCGTCAACCCGGTAATATCCGAGTAGGCGTTGCTCCAGAGTAGTGAGACGACAATTCGGCCAATGGTGACGAAACAGCCGCCGGGTGGCATGCAGCAGATCGAGATGGGGCAGGTGATCAAACTTTTGCTTACGGGCATTGATGCGAAAGCGGCTGATCAACAGGGGCAGGTCGTAGCTTTTACCGTTGTAACTGACCAGACGTTCTGCTGCCTCGAGCCCCGATGCAGTCTGTTCCAGCATTTTAGCTTCCGCTGAGAAACGGGTGATCAAGAATTGACGCAGGCAGATTGCTGATCGCTCCAGCCAGGCATAGCCAATCAGGAATGCAAGGGTGCCACTTCCCCCCGACAGCCCGGTAGTTTCAGTATCCAGGTAGAAGTTCTTCAGTTTCAGACAAGCATCGCCGGGCAATTGCGGCGCATATTGCAATTCACTTAATTGCATGGTGCCATGCTTTGAGTTCAGTGGAATCTGCTTTTCGATCTGGATCACACCCTCATCAATCAGTTTGCCTCGAAGCTGTTCGGCTAGCCTGCTGTCTGAGTGGCGCCTGTGATTGTTATCCCTGCTCGGTTGGCCGACACGATGCGGAATCTTCAAATCCTTCGGTTGACAAGAGAGGGCAGGGGAGTCTTGTCGACCACCAGCCTGATTCTGAAGCTGACTGAGCCTGGTTTTAAGGTTCATCGTTCGAGAGCAGGGACAGGACGGTCAAGGCAGAGTGTTTGGCTGAATTCCCACCCTGTTCGTCGCCAGCCAGTATCGGGCCGATACATCCAGGACAACCACACGTGCAGTCACAAGACTCAACCAGACTTCGTGCATCAGCAACGATCCTGGAGCGAATGTCGAAAAGGGGATTTGTTATGCCGATTCCACCTGGATAGTTGTCGTAGAGAAACAGTGTTGGGGTGAATTGATCCAGACTGTCTGGATCGATATTTTGCCCGCTACGGTCACTCAGCGTGCCACGGCCACTATTCTCCAGGCTCGCATACCAGCGGTCCTGACCATCTCCAATGGCGCGACCGATGTCACGTGATTCTGAGAGCATGCGCATGGTCGCGATAACATGCATGGCATAACCGGCACCGAGAAATCCGTCCAGTGACGCTTGTCTTGAGGTAAAAGCTTGATCCAGTGCAATGGGATTGACTTGCCACCAGACCGCGGTGGTGTGCATCTCCTGATCAGGCAGGTCGATCTTGCCATATCCTACGTTTTCATGGGTGTAGTAGCGGATCTTCTTGTAACCGGCAACCCGGGTAACCAGGTGAACTTCCCCCTGGGATACCTGGTAGCGGAAACGCTCTTGTGACTCGAAGTTTTGCAGAATCTTAAGTCGGGTATAGTCAATGGCATCGGTGTAGTAGTCGGCTTTTGTCTGGGTTACAAAAGCCTTTCGTCCCTCCCAATCGAGTCTTTCAACCTGATAGGGCATCGACTGAATCATATAGATGGCACCCTCATAAAGGGTCATCGGGGCAGAACTGTAATCGACTTCAGCAATGATTCGCTTATCTCCATCTGTGGTATCGATGACCACGAAATTACCCTCTGCAACAGAACGAAGACTGACGCTGTTGGCCGGATAGCTGTCCGCCATCCAATGCCACTGCTTAGCCTCCCGGTGTAAAATGCCATGTTCCTCCAAATAGCTCAGCATCTCCGACAAATTCTGTTTGCCAAAAGAGTCACCCTCTTTGAACGGCAGCTCAAAGGCAGCACATCGGATGTGATCCAATAGAATCAGTAATTGATCCGGATCGATTCGAGCCTGTTCCGGTGCGGCGCCCAGGAAAAACTCCGGATTGCGAATGATGTATTGATCCAGTGGCAGGCTGCTGGCAACCAGAACCCCGATCGCTGAACGCTGACGTCGACCCGCACGTCCCAATCTCTGCCAGGTTGCAGCGACGGTGCCCGGATACCCGTTGAGAATTGCGAGATCCAGTGAACCAATATCCACCCCCAGTTCAAGCGCAGAGGTCGAAACCACACAATCGATCTCTCCTTGACGCAGTCGCTTCTCCAGCGAACGGCGTTCGGTAGGCAAATAGCCTCCCCGATAGGCTGCAATCCGTGATGGATAGCGGGGATCGTGGTCGAAATTGTCTTTCAGGTATTTGGTCAGGACCTCGACCATCAGTCGGGACTGAGCAAACACGATACTCTGTAGGCCATGTTTTACGGCACTCTTGGCAATCCGTGTACTCTGGGAGCGGGCTGATGCTCGTATACCCAGGTCATGGTTCACAACCGGAGGATTCCATAGCAGCAGATGCCTGGCTCCTTGCGGCGCTCCACTTTCGGTAATCGCTGATACGTCGGCATGGATCAGCTGCCTGGCCAACTCGGCGGGATTGGCGATGGTGGCTGAACAGAGAATAAACAGCGGTTCGGATCCATAGAATTTACCGACTCTCTGCAAACGCCGGATAACATTCGCCACATGGGACCCGAAGACACCTCGATAGGTGTGCATCTCATCGATCACCACATAGCGAAGATTTTCAAAAAACTGCGCCCACTTTGTGTGGTGGGGCAGAATGCCCTGATGCAGCATATCCGGATTTGAGACCACGATATCCCCTCTGGTCCGGACAGCTTTTCGTGCATCACCAGGGGTATCCCCATCAAAGGTGAAAGCCCGTATACCAAGCGATTCCGAGCGATTGATCTCATTGATTTCAGCGACTTGATCCTGAGCCAGTGCTTTAGTGGGAAACAGATAAAGGGATTTGCTCCGGTCTTGCAATGCAGCCTGCAAAACCGGCAGGTTGTAACAGAGCGTTTTGCCGGATGCCGTTGGCGTGACAACCACGGTATGTTGCAACGACTGAATGGCGCTCCAGGCAGCAGCCTGATGAGAGTAGAGCTGTTTAATCCCTCTGCTGATCAAGGCACGAGTCAGGCGAGGGTCAAGATCATCAGGAAATGGAGCAAATTTGCCTCTACGGGCCGGTATGGTCAGCTCACCGGTAATTCGTTCCGCATTGCGTTGTCGCAGTTGATCAGCAAATTGATCGGGAGAATGGCAAAGCGGGATGCCGGTATCTGAGTGAATCGATTCTGCAGGTCTGCTCATCAGTCTGTTCTCTATCCGTTCTCTAGTCTAGAATAGAGAACAACAGGAGAACAAACAAGCCCTATGATGCGATTAACCAGAAGACAGCAGGAGATCTACGATATTCTGCGAAGTGATGCGGATATCATGCAACGACCACCAACCTACGATGAACTCTGTCAACGGCTTGGATTGCGTTCGCGGGGATCCCTGCACAAACATATCCAGGCCCTGGTAATGGCTGGCCTGGTCGAACCAATGGAGGGAAAACAGCGCGGCATTCGACTGGTATCAGCCGCACAGCAAGAGCAGGGGATACCTATGTTGGGACGGATCGCTGCTGGACATCCCATCGAGGCGGTTGAGCAAACGGAAAATATCTCAGTGCCAGACGCTATGGCTGGCAGTAAACCCCGCTATGCCCTCCAGGTATCGGGTGATTCGATGATCGATGAGGGAATCTTTGATGGTGATTATGTCGTCATTGAACAGTCTGCAGCAGCAGATAACGGAGACATCGTGGTTGCATTGATTGATCAGCAGGAGACAACCTTGAAACGTCTTGAACAACAACCCGGTAAAATCATTCTTCACCCAGCCAATGCAACCATGAGCCCGATGATCTACAAACCTGATCAAATCCAGATCCAGGGTATCTTAATAGGCTTAATTAGATATTACTAATATCATATTGATATTATAGAATTATTTAACTTGCAAAGCTTGAGTGAGAGGAGCCGATGGCTCCTCCCTGGCTTGAGTTATCTGGGAGAGATCAGGTTCAGCGGAAACCCTCCACCGCCCAACAGATTTCCACCACCGCCGCCCAGCAGGCAGGAAAGGTGTGACAGAGGATTGAACAGATCGAAGCCACCACGGATCTTGTCATTTCCAGGGCCGCCAGAGATATCGTCGCAACCTCTTCCTCCGTTGATGTAGTCATCTCCGCAACCACCACGGATGGTATCGTTGCCACGACCACCTCGGATGATGTCATTGCCATGACCACCCCAGATCCTGTCGTCGCCACGACCACCGCGAATATTGTCATTGCCACAACCGCCGGAGATCATGTCATCGCCACGACCACCATGGATACGATCGTTACCGGAGCCACCCCAGATGGAGTCATCACCCCGACCACCACGAATACAATCATCGCCGCTACCGCCAATCAGTCGATCGTTGCCACTGCCTCCGCTGATACGGTCGTTGCCGGCACCACCCCAGATGGAGTCATTACCACTACCACCACGTATGCAGTCATCACCGCTACCACCTACCAGGATGTCATTGCCGCTGCCGCCACTGATACGGTCATTGCCACCACCACCCCAGATGGAGTCATTACCACTCCCTGCACGAATGCAATCATCACCGGGACCACCAATGATCGTGTCATCGCCGCTGCCGCCGCTTATGCGATCATTACCATTACCACCGATCAGTGTGTCGTTACCCGACCCACCGCGTAACGTATCGTTGCCATTACCGCCGTTCAGGGTAATATTGTTTTTAGGACCGCAGAGCTGCTGGCCGCTCATGGTGATGTTGTCATTACCATTGCCACCACGGATTTCGAGATTTTGTGCCTCTTGTGCACTGAAACTGTAGGTTTTGCCATTAACACATACATCAACCGATCCATCGAAGTTGGTATGAACGTTAATGTTGTCATTACCATTTCCTGCATCAAGAACTGTTTTTCCACAGCCCCTGGTTACCGATGTGTCATCCATTGGATTTGGACATCCACACTGGTTTGTTGCATTTACTCCTGTCATATCACTTACTCCATGTAATAATAATCTTAAGATTGGGTGATTCTAAAGGAAAGTTAGAATTACCCACTGCTTATTCAACATGAGAGGAGTCTTGACGACCAGTTATGAATTACCCTAGCTAGGGTTAATATGTATTCACAATTTTATGGCGATAATCATACAGTTGTAGGTAAGCCACCGGTTTTAATAAGTCCTCTTTTCCATACAGGAAAAGCAATTTGATCTCTTACCCTTCAGGAACATCCTGGTTGCCAGAAGTGATCGGCTCGACAATTGGCAGTTTATCCAGCAAAGACATACCACCTGTTGTAATTCCCAGCAGGTATTCATGTTGCCGATAAGTGACGACCACAACCCGCTCACGCGATCCAACCGGCAGGTTTAATAATAGATTTATGCGATCTGCACCACTTTGTTTTGTATGAAATCCTTTTAACGCTTTAAGAAAAAGCCAGGCAAGGGCGATCACCAATATCAGCGCCATCAGAGTATACAGGAGTTCTTGGGCGTAATTTTCCATCGTTTAAATAACTACCTCATCGGGATAGTGGGTTAAATCCTCCCCCGGTGCTGTGATCTGATTTGATCTCTTATCACCATCTTTTAGGTCATTATCGATCTTTTTTTTCACCTGGGTTGCCCATAGAATCACTTCGGCCATAACATCGAATAACTCACTTGGAATGACATCGCCTTCCCTGGTATCGGCATAGAGCGTTCGAGCAAGATCAACATTACGTAGAATTGGAACATGGGCATCCTGTGCTGATTCACGCATTGCCCTGGCTACAAGATCCTCTCCCTTGGCAGAGACGGTCGGAACAGGTGTTTTTTCCCGGTCATAGTCCAGTGCAACCGCGAGGTGAGTGGGATTTACCACAATCACGTTAGCGGATCCAGCTGCATCTGCCGCACTCTGCTGTGACCACTCCTGGTGTGCTTGTCGTCTCTGTTGCTTGATCATTGGGTCGCCTTCGTTTTCCTTATGTTCCTGCTTGATATCGCGCATGCTCATACGGAGTTTTTTGATATAGGAAAACCGTTGGTAACCCGCATCCAGTATTGCGATGAACAGAAATATACCGATTGACCAGATCAACAGACTTAGAAGCATACCCCAGAAAGTGGTGCCAATAAGCTCTGTCATGGTTTGAGGCAATATGACCAGGTCAGGTATCCAGGCCTTGAGGATTAGCCAGCCAATGAGAAACAAAAGCGCTGTTTTGGCAATGGATTTGATGACCTCTACCAGGTTATCCATGCTGAACATCCTTTTGACACCCGATGCTGGATTAAGGTGCTCCATCTTGGGTTTGACCTTCTCCAGGGTCATCACCGGACCTGCCTGTAAGAACTCCACGAGTGTTCCAAGAATCGCTGCGGGAATGATCAACAGGGCTGTAATCTCAACGAGTGTTTCGTATGACTCTCTACCAATTGCAGACAGTAAGTGGTCAAAGTCCACGTTTTTTCCTGCCTCACTCAATGTTATGCTGAGAAGTGCTGAAAAACGATCGATAATATAGTAGAGGGATACGCCGAGTAAGACGATCCAAAGGATCATGACGCCAGTACTCGAGACATCCTTGCTTTTAGCTACATCACCTTTCTTTCTGGCATCTTTGAGTTTTTTGGGTGTGGGTTTTTCTGTCTTGTCACCACTATCATTCTTATCAGCCATCAATGCGTCCGTTGCATAGAGTGTTTGCTGGGATGAAGCATACCCTGTTAAGACAATTTTGTGAATGATCACTAACAAATGTGGTATTGGGCTGATTAACGAAAGGAGCTAAACGACGTTATGTTTCATGTTGATATATCATGAACGATGTATAGAAAATGATCGTGTTGAAATATTGAAGTGTAATATTACATTATTCACTAATGATTCAGTTGTAGACATCGCGTGAATACGCTCATGTAAGTTTTTTTAATTAATTCGTACTAGTGAAAGAACAGTAAACTTGTGCTTAATTATTTTTGATAGAAAGTGATTGCAATCGTGTATGAATTTGGTAATCATAGCCGTCGCATCAGGTTAGTGGTTAGCGCTTGATTCGTTGTGAGAACCGAGGTTGATAGTCAATGTATATTCGCCAAGGATTGGCCATACTGTGTGACACGATTCTCACTATAAAAAAAACAGGTACGATATCTATCACGTTGTAGTAATGTTTACTACTTAAGATCCCCATATCTGAATTATTGGCACTGGTGGATAGGGTGAAAAGGAACAAAGGAATGACGATGAGACATGAAGTCTTAAAGCTTT
>JAEPDS010000034.1 GCA_016842065.1 Candidatus Thiodiazotropha sp. 'RUGA' | reverse complement strand
TCCACCAGCCTGGCGCGCACATCGACACTGGGCCAGCCGTTTGGCGAAGTGACCGTGGAGAAGGCATAACCGATGGAATTCCTTATCAGTCTCTGGGAAGCGCTTCCCTACGAACTTCAATATCTGATCTGGACCATGATCAAGATCGTGGCGATTGTCCTGCCGATGATGCTGCTGGTGGCCTACTACACCTACGCGGAACGCAAGATCATCGGTTACATGCAGGTGCGTGTCGGTCCCAACCGGGTAGGGCCCAAGGGTTGGCTACAGCCCATTGCGGATGCCCTGAAGTTGATGTTCAAAGAGATCATCATCCCCGCCAATGCCAATAAACTACTGTTTCTGATGGCGCCAGCCATTACCTTGGCACCGGCATTGGCCGCCTGGGCGGTGTTTCCCTTCGATGAGAAGCTGGTGTTTGCAGACATCAATGCGGGTTTGCTCTATATCCTGGCTCTTACCTCGGTAGGGGTCTATGGCGTGATCATCGGTGGTTGGGCATCGAACTCAAAATACGCTTTTCTCGGCACCATGCGTTCCGCCGCACAGATCGTGGCCTACGAGATCGCCATGGGGTTCGCCCTGGTCGGGGTTCTGGTGGCCGCCGGCAGCCTTAATCTGGGTGAGATCATTCGCGCTCAGGAGGGTGGGCTCTTCTCCTGGTTCTGGCTACCGCTGCTGCCGCTGTTCGCCGTCTATGTGATCTCCGGTGTGGCGGAGACCAACCGCGCCCCGTTTGACGTGGCCGAAGGCGAATCCGAGATCGTCGCCGGTTTCCATGTGGAATACTCCGGTATGGCCTTCGCGGTCTACTTTCTGGCGGAATACGCCAACATGATTCTGATCTCCGCGTTGACCGCGGTGATGTTTTTCGGTGGCTGGCTCTCCCCGTTCCAGGGTTGGCCGGTACTTGGACCTCTGTTCGATTGGGTACCCGGATTCTTCTGGCTGGTGATCAAGACCGGGTTCTTCATGTTTCTTTTTCTCTGGCTGCGTGCCACCTTTCCCCGCTACCGCTATGACCAGATCATGCGGCTTGGCTGGAAGGTGTTCATTCCGATTACCATTGTCTGGATTGCAGTGGTCGGCCTGGCAGTGGTCTATCAAGTACCCTGGTGGTTCGACTGAGGTCTTCTATGAACGTGTTTAAAAACTATTTCAAGAGCCTTTTTCTGCTGGAGCTGTTCCGTGGACTGAGTGTGACAGGGCGTTACCTGTTCCGTAAGAAGTTCACCATCATGTATCCGGAAGAGAAAGCGCCGGTCTCCCCCCGCTTCCGTGGATTGCACGCCCTGCGCCGCTATCCCAACGGTGAGGAGCGCTGTATCGCCTGTAAACTCTGCGAGGCGACCTGTCCGGCTCTGGCGATCACCATCGAAGCGGAACCCAGGGAGGATGGCTCCCGACGGACCACCCGCTACGATATCGATCTGTTCAAGTGCATCTACTGCGGCTATTGCCAGGAGGCCTGTCCGGTCGATGCCATCGTTGAGACGCGAATCTACGAATATCACTTCGAGAATCGTGGTGAGAACATCATGACCAAGGAGAAGTTGTTGGCCGTGGGTGATAAATGCGAAGCGCAACTGGCGGCGGATATCGACGCCCAGGCGAAAGTTCGCTGACCCTCAGGCAACCTTGGAGATAACGGGAATCCGTATATGACACTTGAAAAGCTGATTTTTTATGTACTGGCAGCGGTCGTTCTGGCGGCGGCTGTGATGGTGGTGACGCGACGCAACCCGGTGCATTCGGCGCTGTTTCTGATCCTCGCCTTCTTTGCCAGCAGCGGTATCTGGCTATTGGCGGAAGCGGAGTTCCTGGCCATTGTACTGGTGCTGGTCTACGTGGGTGCCGTGATGGTGCTGTTCCTGTTCGTGCTGATGATGCTGGATATCGATATCGCTGTGCTAAGGGCTGGATTCATAAAGATGCTACCGCTTGGAATAGTGATGGCGATTGCCATGGCCGCCGAGCTGATTCTGATTGTCGGGCCGGATAACTTCGGCCTGGAAAAATATGCCGCACCGGCCAGGCATGCTGCTGATTACAGCAATACCGAAGAGCTCGGTAGCGTGCTCTATACCGTCTACATGTATCCCTTCGAGATAGCGGCGGTAATCCTGCTGGTGGCGATCATTGCAGCGATTGGCTTGACCATGCGGCGGCGTACCGATACCAAGTTTATCGATCCGTCTAAACAGGTTGTGATCAAGAAGGGGGACGATCGTATCCGCATGGTCTCCATGGACGCGGAAAAAGGGTAACGACATGATTGCACTTTCAGACTATCTGATCCTTGGCGCCATCCTCTTCGCGATCAGCGTGGCGGGAATCTTCATCAACCGTAAGAACGTCATCGTCTTGTTGATGTGTGTGGAGTTGATGCTGTTGGCGGTGAATATCAACTTTGTCGCCTTTTCCCATTTTCTGCAGGATACGGCGGGGCAGGTGTTTGTATTCTTTATCCTCACGGTGGCGGCCGCTGAAGCGGCGATTGGCCTGGCGATACTGGTGGTGCTGTTCCGCAGCAAACGCAGTATCAATGTTGAGGATATGGATGCCTTGAAAGGCTGACTTATAAGAAGTCCGCAAATGAACGCTAATGAACGCAAATTGGTTTTGTGGTTATTGGTGAAGCTAAACGGACTGAATGAACAGAATTGAAACATAGGTAAAGCAAGTCGGTAAATGTAAACGCTTACGCATCAAAAAATTTGCGTTCATTAGCGTTCATTAGCGGACCTAATTTAAGAAGAAACGGTTTATGGAAAATATCTATCTGACAATCGTATTGGCGCCTCTGGTCGGCGCGATATTGGCCGGTTTCTTTGGCAGTACGCTGGGGCGCAAAGGGTCGCACTGGGTCACCAGTACCGGGGTCGGCATCTCCGCCTTGCTCTCGCTCTATGTATTGAAAGGCTTTATGTATGATGGTCTGGAGACCTTCAACGGTACAGTCTACACCTGGATGGTGAGTGGCGGTCTGAGTATGGAGGTGGGCTTTCTGGTCGACCACCTGACAGCGGTGATGATCACCGTGGTCACCTTCGTCTCTTTCTGTGTACACATCTACACCATCGGCTATATGGCGGATGATGAGCACAACTGGCCGAAGACCAGCCTGGCCGGTAAAAACAGTTATCAGCGTTTCTTCAGTTACATCTCACTGTTTACCTTCTCCATGTTGATGTTGGTTATGGCCAACAACTTCATGCAGCTGTTTTTCGGCTGGGAAGCGGTTGGCCTGGTCTCTTACCTGTTGATCGGTTTCTGGTCGGTGAGACCTACGGCGATCTTCGCCAATCTGAAGGCCTTTCTGGTCAACCGGGTGGGTGACTTCGGTTTCATTCTCGGCATCGCCGCGATTGTCATGTACACCAACAGTCTCGATTATGCCGAGGTATTTGCGGCGGCGCCGGGACTGGCTGATACCCAGGTCCAGATCTGGGGTGACAGCAGCTGGTCGCTGATGACCGTGATCGGCATTCTGCTGTTCATCGGTGCGATGGGTAAATCGGCTCAGGTACCGCTGCATGTCTGGCTGCCCGACTCGATGGAAGGCCCGACCCCGATCTCAGCACTGATCCATGCGGCCACCATGGTCACCGCCGGTATCTTCATGGTGGCGCGTATGTCACCGCTGTATGAGCTCTCCGAGACAGCCCTCAGCTTTATCCTGGTGATCGGTGCCACCACCGCTTTCTTCACCGGTCTGATCGGCATCGTGCAGAACGATATCAAGCGGGTGGTGGCCTACTCGACTCTGTCTCAGCTGGGTTACATGATGGTGGCTTTGGGTGCCTCTGCCTATGCGGCCGGTATCTTCCACCTGATGACCCACGCCTTCTTCAAGGCACTGCTGTTCCTTGCTGCCGGCTCGGTCATCATCGGCATGCACCATGATCAGGATATCCGCAATATGGGTGGGGTGCGTAAATATATGCCGATCACCTACTGGACCTCATTGCTCGGCTCCCTGGCGCTGATCGGTTTTCCCGGCTTCTCCGGTTTCTTCTCCAAGGATGCGATTATCGAGGCCGTGCACCACTCAACCATTGCCGGTTCCGGCTATGCCTATTGGCTGGTGCTGGCGGGTGTGTTTGTCACCGCCCTCTACAGTTTCCGTATGTTCTTCCTGGTGTTCCACGGTGAAGGCCCGCGTGATGAACATGCCAAGGATCATCTCCACGAATCACCCAAGGTGGTGACCGTGCCGTTGATCCTGCTGGCCATCCCCTCGGTGATTCTTGGTTACCTGACGATCGACGCGATGCTGTTCGGCGACTGGTTCAAAGATTCCCTCTATGTACTGCCCGAGCACGATACCCTGGCGGCTGTCCAGGCGATGGTCCACAGTGGTGACGGCATGCTCGGCCACACCTTTGCAAGTGTCGCCTTCTATCTGGCGATGGGCGGACTGGCTCTGGCCTTCTATCTCTATATGATCAATCCCGCCCTGGCGGAGAAGATCAAAAACGCCCTGGCGCCGCTGCATACGGTGCTGGATAAGAAATATTGGTTCGATGAGGTCTACCAAGCCGTGTTTGCTGCAGGCAGCCGGGGTATTGGCAAATTCCTCTGGCTGGTCGGTGACCGGGGCCTGATCGACGGATTGGCGGTGAACGGCTCCGCCCATACCGTAGGTTGGCTGGCTTCGATCGTACGCCATGTTCAGACCGGTTACCTCTATCACTACGCCATTGCCATGATCCTGGGTCTGCTGCTGTTGCTGACCTGGTTTGTATATCTATAAAGGACGTTGAGCATGATTGCCGATTGGCCCATCCTAAGTCTTACGGTCTGGCTGCCCATCGTGGGTGGCTTCATGGTACTTGCCAGTGGCGACCGGGAAGCGAACGCCACCAAGTGGACCGCCCTGACCATCGCCATTCTGACCTTTATTGTCAGCCTGCCTCTCTGGTTCGCATTCGACAGCGCCACAGCGGATATGCAGTTTGTCGAGCGGGTACCCTGGGTCCCCGGTTTCGACATCGAGTACTACATGGGTGTGGATGGCATCTCCATGCCACTGATCATCCTCACCACTTTTATCACTCCGCTGGTGGTTATCGCCGGTTGGGAAGTGATCCAGTATCGCCCCTCCCAATACATGGCTGCCTTTCTGATCATGGAAGGGGTGATGGTCGGTGTCTTCTCCGCGCTGGATGCGATGCTCTTCTACGTTTTCTGGGAAGCGATGCTGATCCCCATGTTCCTGATCATCGGGGTCTGGGGTGGACCGAACCGGGTCTACGCCACCATCAAGTTCTTCCTCTATACCTTTTTCGGATCGGTGTTCATGCTGGTCGCCCTGATCTACATGTACTTCCAGTCCGGTAGCTTCGATATCCTCGGCTTCCATACCCTCAAGTTGGGACTCACCGAACAGATCCTGATCTTCATCGCCTTCCTGCTCGCGTTTGCAGTAAAAGTACCCATGTGGCCGGTTCATACCTGGCTGCCTGACGCACACGTGGAGGCGCCCACCGGTGGATCGGTAATCCTGGCCGCGATCATGCTGAAGATCGGTGGCTACGGTTTTCTCCGTTTCAGCCTGCCGATCACCCCGGATGCCAGCCATACACTGGACTGGCTGATCATTGGCATGTCGCTGATCGCTGTGGTCTACATCGGTTTTGTGGCGCTGATCCAGCAGGATATGAAAAAGCTCATCGCCTACTCGTCGATCGCCCACATGGGTTTTGTCACCCTCGGTTTCTTCATCGTCTTTATCATCGGTCAGAATAGTGATAGCACCAGCGGTGCGGTACTCGGCATCGAGGGAGGCATGGTACAGATGGTATCCCATGGCTTCATCTCAGCCGCCATGTTCCTCTGCGTCGGTGTGCTCTACGATCGCCTGCACAGTCGGGAGATCAAAGATTACGGTGGAGTGGTGAACACCATGCCGGTTTTCGCCGCCTTTATGGTCTTCTTTGCCATGGCCAATGCGGGACTGCCCGGCACCTCCGGTTTCGTCGGTGAGTTCATGGTCATCCTGGCCAGTTTCCAGGCCGACTTCTGGTACGCCTTCCTGGCGGCAACCACCCTGATTATCGGTGCCGCCTATACCCTATGGATGGTCAAGCGGGTGGTCTTCGGTGATGTCACTTCCGATGGCGTGGCCTCACTCGAGGATATGAACCGACGTGAATTCATAGTCCTGGGCACCCTGGCAGCAGCGGTGCTGTTGCTGGGTCTGTGGCCCGCACCCCTGGTTGAAGTGATGGACGCCTCTGTCAACAACCTGCTGCAGCATATAGCTGTGTCCAAGTTATAACCTGACGGAGCCTGACTCGGTAGCGAAATCATGCAATTCGATGCAACACAACTGATCCCGGTCTTACCGGAAATTTCCTTGCTGACCCTGGCCTGTTTGGTCCTGCTGGTTGATCTTTTCATCCGTGAAGAGCAACGCATCGCCAGCTATGTCATCACCCAGGTGGGTCTGCTGGTCACCGTGGCGGTCACCCTGGCCGTGGCCAGTTCCGAGACGCAGATCATTTTCGATGGCAGCTACATCCGGGATCCCATGAGCGATCTGCTGAAGGTCGGTGTGCTGCTGGTTACCTTTATCTCCTTTCTCTATGCCAAGGACTATCTGATCCAACGGGATCTGTTCAAGGGAGAGTTCTACACCCTCGGCCTGTTCGCGGTTCTGGGCATGACGGTGATGATCTCTGCCAACAGCTTTCTCACCATCTATCTTGGCCTGGAACTTCTGGCCCTCTGTCTGTATGCCCTGGTCGCATTCAACCGTGACTCACCTCAAGGGGCTGAGGCAGGCATGAAGTACTTTGTGCTGGGTGCCCTGGCCTCAGGTATGCTGCTCTACGGCATCTCCATGATCTACGGTACAACCGGAACCCTGCAGTTCGATGAGCTGGCGCAGGTTGTGAGCAAAGGAGACATGAACCAGATTGTGATGATCTTCGGTATTGTCTTTCTGGTGATCGGTCTGGCATTCAAACTCGGTGCGGTGCCTTTTCATATGTGGGTGCCCGATGTCTATCACGGTGCACCGACCGCCGTGGTTGCATTTCTTGCCAGTGCCCCGAAGATCGCCGCCTTCGCTCTGGCCATGCGCCTGCTGGTGGATGGTCTGGCTGAGCTGAACGGTGGCTGGCAGGGTTGGCAGGGGATGCTGATCATCCTGGCCGTGCTCTCCATGGGTGTGGGTAATCTGATCGCCATCGCACAGACCAACATCAAACGTATGCTGGCCTACTCAACCATCTCCCACGTGGGTTTCATCATGCTGGGCATCCTGGCTGGAACCAAAGAGGGCTATACCGCAGCCATGTTCTACACCCTGGTCTATGCTCTGATGTCGGCCGGTGCCTTCGGTATCATCATCGCCCTCAGCCGCAAAGGCTTCGAGGCGGAGAATCTGGATGACATGAAGGGTCTGAATCAGCGTAATCCCTGGTTTGCCGGAATGATGCTGCTGCTGATGTTCTCCATGGCCGGTGTACCTCCCACAGTGGGTTTTTTCGCCAAGCTGTTCGTTCTCGATGCGGTCATTTCGGTGGACCTGACCTGGCTGGCTCTGGTCGGCGTGGCCTTTTCGATCATCGGCGCCTTCTACTACATCCGTGTGGTCAAGCTGATCTATTTCGATCAGCCTGAAGATGAAACACCGCTCTCCATCGGGGTGGACACTCAGGTGATGCTCTCCATCAACGGTCTCTCCATGCTGGTGCTGGGGCTTTTCCCCGCAGGACTGCTGTCGCTCTGCGCAGCTGCGATCGGTAGCTGACCCCGGCGTCAGGCCAGGTAATTCGAGGGTGAATCGAGCCGATTCATCCCGGATTACCTCGCAAATCCCTTACAGATCGATCTGTTTTAGGCATTTTTTTCCATTTTTTCAGTCTGAAAAAGTGTTGAATTTTCTGCCTCTCCGGACTGTCTAACCTAATGTTTCAAATCTTTTAAAATTTTTTTATAAAGGGCTTGTCATCCAGGTCCATCACAGGTAGTATTCCCCACCTTGATGCGGGGTGGAGCAGTCTGGTAGCTCGTCGGGCTCATAACCCGAAGGTCGTTGGTTCAAATCCAGCCCCCGCTACCAACAACCGAAAAGGCCTAAAATACGCTAGTCATAGTGGTGTTTTGGGCCTTTTTCTTTTCAGCCAAAATCACAATCCTGAGTTATTTTTTTGCAGGTTTTTCGGCTGGCAGTTATTCCGGCATTCAGTGCAGATAGACGGTACTGGCAATCGGCCTGAGTCAACGATACAACAGTCCAGATAATCTCTAGCTGGCGGTCGTGGTGTTCTTGTTTAACCAGCACGCCGACTGCCGGGAAACTCCATTTTTATCAAAATCCCTAAGAGCGACTGAGTGTAAAGCCGTCTACTTCTGAACCGGGCGCAGATGGTCAAATATAAAAGTCATCTTGTTCGCCTAACGTTGCTTGTCAGTGAACCGTTCCGCCCACAGGAATTGATAACGGACTGTTTATCGCGTTGTCCGATACGATCGAAAAGTTCCCACTGAGATTGCCAGGACCACTCACATTGCAGTTGAATCGAAGCGATACGGTTGACGGCGCTATGCCACTTGCAGGCACGGCATCCAGCCACGGGATGTTGTGCTCAATCCTCCACCTCAAAGTGCCATCGCCACTGTTGCCGATATTGAGCTGGCCAATCTCCTGAGGGCAGGGTGATCTGCCGATGTAGTGATCGAACAGGAAAGCCGTCTGTTCAACTACGTCAATTTCAGGGTTAGTAGTTGGCGGTGGTGGTTCTGTGACTTCCTCTTCCTCTTCGGGCGGGGGTTCTTCTATTACTGTGTTGTCACATACGACTTCGATGTTGACGCGTCGATGAATACCGCCAGCCTGTACTGAAATGGCATCGGCAGTGCCGGCCTCCGATGGTGCAGTATAGGTGATCGATCGTTGAAAGATAAAATTGTCTACACCCTCTTTGTAATGTTGTACAACCAACGGGTTGGCGCGTTCGTTTGCGGGAATTTCACGCTCATTTTCAACGCCGTCGCCATTGAGTTTTGCAGAGCCGCCGATATTCCGTTCAAAGTGGATGACCGTTTCGTTTCTGCAGGTGTTGTTGTACATATAGAGTGTTTTCTCTTCTCCGCAGCCAACAACGATATTTTCGATAAAGAGTGAACCTGTTTGCGGACGTGTGTTCTCCTGATATCGAGCAGACCGTTGAATGATGCTTGGAGAAGTTTCAGACAGATAAAGACCTCGGTGGTCGGTGTCATAATCAATCCATTGGCAATTCCTTTTTTTATGATTATCGTGACACCCGATTGGCTCATACAACTCATCTATACTGTCAGAGAATATTCGTAAGATCTCGACGGCGCGATAGGCAAAGTCTCCACGCTCATTCGTGCAGCAGTTATGCAGTACCGATTCATGGCAGGTGGAGCCCAGATAGACTTGGACTTCTGTTACAGAATCGGTTTGTGGTTCAGCGTCAGGGCCTGCCAAGGGACCATCGTAGTCCAGGCAGCAGGGATACCTGTTGTAGTCCTCTTTGCAATTTCCTTCGACACCCTCATCTCCCTGCTCTTCGAACGGCCGTATCGGTGGTAAATGGATAATTCCATGATTGATATGATGTACTGCACCGCCCTTCGCAGCGATGGCTGGATTATGACAGACACCCCCATCCATGCTACATGGCCTTGGGAATGTACCCTTTATATCGATAACTGCCGGGTTCGATGCGTCAGTGCTCAACTCATGCAGAGGAAAGGTAAAGAGTGGCTTATCATCTGTTATTTCTCTAACCACAATCGCAATACCTGAGCCCGGGTCTGCTATTGGCTCTAAGGTAAAGTAACCGTCAGGGTCAACCATAACCTTCTGGTCCTCGGTGACAATCCAATTGCCTTTTTGTGGGATGGGGCCAAATACAATCGTATTGGGATCATCTTCTGACACATCCAACAGCGTCGAATCGAGAAGGGCCGGGTCATCCATGATCGCCTGAACCTCTTCCTCTGTGGCCAGTTTTTTAACCAGACTCAGAGTCAACTGGCCATAGAGTGCCTGATCAGATGGAATGGAACACGCATCCCCCGTACCATCCTGATTTGTATCTTCCTGGTTTGGGTTTGATTCATATGGGCAGTTATCGTCTTCATTATCGATGCTGTCGTTATCAACATCCCGGTTGGAGAGTAAAGCAGTTAGATTGAAATCAGCATCCGTGGCATCAACGACGCCATCTCCATCACTGTCCAGATAGCGCAATGGATTTCGTTGTAGAAGTGCGATTACCTGCTCAGGCAACAGAAGGACGTTGCCGATATCTTCATTTGCGCCCTGTGGCAGTTGGAAACGATCGATGAACTGCTCCAGACTTCCCCCTTGGCTGATTCGAGGGTTGTCATAGATCAGCACTCCAACATCCTCTCCTGAAGCATCGACAAATTTAAGAGATACCGGCGTCTCTGCAGGAATATCAAGCGAAAACTCACAAGTCTGCGTTATGTTGGCTTGCGAAACGGTTTCGGCATCACGCAATGCCAAAATCTTAACAGCGCTACTGGGGCAGGTGGTGGACGATTCATCTGAATCAGTATTGGTAATCAGGCTGCCCGATAGTGTTGTGCTGGATTCGTTATCCTTAGAATCGGAATGATTGCACCCAGCCAGCAACGCAAGGGAAAATAGAAGCGTTAGGAAGTAGAGTTCTTTCATATTAGACATTATAAGTTGTGTGGGAATTATAAAGATTTGACCAAAGCTGGACCCAAAGCACTTTTAACCCCCCCCCCTCAATTGAGCTGTGTTCAAAAGCATAATCTATACTGTAGATTAGGTTGGCAGGTAACGGAAGGTGAATAATTACGTGCTCAAAAGCGTGTTGTCTTGCATACCTCGATAGTTGGAACAATATCGTGGGTTAATAAACTATCTGGTTATTAATCGTTTCTTTTGACAACCAAACTGAACTTTTGAGCCTTGCTATCGAGTGAACTACAGGTTGTTGCCGAACAAGGTGAGAGATTTTCAACGCCTGAATGGAAAAGATAGCCTCTACTTGTGTTGGTTTTGTTGTCGCTTTAATAACCAATCCCTACCTGACAGACATTAGACTTAGTGAATAGATGTTTATCCCGTTTGATTTAAATCAGCAGGATCTCATTCGCCTCAATACACCATAGGTGCAAGACTCTAAGAAGAAGATTTGGAAAAGTTTAGATCGCACTGTTTGTATTTGAGGTATTTGTGGAGAATAACCAGTTGGGAGTTTTAAGTGCACAATTGAATTTGTGAGTCTCCCGATATTTATAGATCATCTGCATGATCCTCAAAATATTGTACTGATGATTATCAGGTGCTCCCTGTTGCTCACAGGCTAAGTTATGGTTTTGGAGATCGATACTAAATGAAAGTGTTGAATCGTATTTCACGACGACGGTTTCTGATCGGTTGTGCGGCTTTTATTAGTGCAAGATTTCATCCAACCATCTGGGCTAAAACCACAGTAACCAAATTACCCATACCTACGCTTATTGACGGCACAGATGGTGAGCCGGTTGAACTGAAAATTCAGCACGGTATGTGGTCATTCAATCCGAACATCGGCACATCGACACTGGGTTTTAGCCAGGATTATCTTGGGCCAACGATTCGCACTCGACAAGGTACTGAACTGACACTGCACTACCAGAATAGTTTAAATGAAGGAGTGGCTGTGCATGGCCATGGTCTGCACGTTCCTGGTGAGGTGGATGGCGGACCTCAATCAGTCATAGGAGCAGGTGAGAAGTGGCAGCCCACATTGTCTATCAGGCAGCCTGCTGCGACCTGCTGGTATCACTCACACACTCATGGGAAAACTGGTGAGCAAGTCTATCGTGGACTTGCCGGTATGATCATAATTGATGATGATCATTCAGACTCGCTAGATTTACCTAACCTCTATGGACTGGATGATCTGCCAATCCATTCAGGACCGAACATTTGATGCCCATGGTCAGCTTGTTTATTCACTTAATAATGCACACGAAGACGGCTGGCTGGGCGAGGTGGTTGTGATCAATGGTGCGATTGCACCCACGACAATCGTGCCAGCTGGAAAAGTTCGCCTTAGACTGTTAAATGGTGCAAACGCACGTTTCTATGTGATTCAGTTTTCTGACCATCGAACTTTTCATAAGATAGCAACCGATGGTGGATTGCTTGAGAAGCCTGTACCATTAACAACGATGGAAATGGCTCCAGGAGAGCGCTGCGAAATAATTATTGATATGACCGAAACCGATTCGGCCGAACTGTTAACCATATTTGAAGATGAGTACGAAGGCGAAGGCGTTGTCGATACGATTCTAAGAGTATTCAACCTATTCAACCCACCGTTACCCAATCCATCACTGACCCTGATTGTCGATCACAGCTTGGATGGCCATACCGCGCCCATACCGCAAAAACTCAACACAATCGTAAGACCAGAAGAGAGTGAAATCGCGATAACTCGTGAGTTCATACTTGAAATGAATGGCGGGGAAGATGGTCATCATGCCGGTATGAGTATGACGATTAATGGGAAATCAATGAATATGAAGGTCATTAACGAGCGCATTCAACGGAGCGTCTGGGAACGGTGGCGTGTCATTTCGGATCAGGGCGCACACCCTTTTCATGTTCACGGCTGCTCGTTTCTTGTCGAACAAATGGAGGGCAGAGCTACTCCACCAGCCCATCAAGGCTGGAAAGATATTATCGTTGTCGATGATGACGATTGGGCAGAATTTATTGTGCGCTTTGACTATCCTGCCACCGATGACTATCCCTATATGTACCATTGCCATATTCTCGAACACGAAGATATGGGTATGATGGGACAGTTCACAGTAGGCTAACTCAAAAATAGAGTATTAATCGCAGCATGATTTTTTTGTGTGTTTTTCAGATGCTCGTACAACTAACTCTATCACGCCTAAGGTTCAATCTATTGCACTTGCTATCGATAGGACAATGCCCATGAGTTATCTCTTCAGGAAGACATTAGGGTGCTTTAATAAATCAATTGTAATCAGGCTTGTTCCAAGGTTCGTCATCATGCCACATACTAAGCATCATTCATTAAAGAGGACGAAAGACAATGTGACGGGCCTGTGTTGATACCCGGCCGTCCTGGTGATGTGACTGTTTTTGGCCTCTGTCAGAAGAACGAAAAGTAAAACTGGTAATTTCGGTGATTGCTTGCGCATTAGGCGGGGTTGCGGAACACGATTTACCGGTTCGTAGGGTTAATAGGTATGATTGTATTGAATAAACTGAACTGGCTGGTCTGCCATTCTGGTTTCAAACTGGTTTTGTAGTCTTTCAGAACTCAACTTGACTGCGAAGAAGGTACTCTCAATATCCCGTTTTGCTAATTCCCTGGTGATCGCTTCGGTAGCTGAAAGGTCAAGGTACGTGACAACACTCAGGTCAAGAATCACATTTTCCTGGCGGTGCTTTTTCAGTATCTGACTCAGTTGATCGATCGAAGCATAGAACAGGTGGCCTTCTACACGGATTTTGACTGAAACGGCCTCCCGTTCCACAATCAGTTCAAGACTGGAAGCAGAGATAACAAATAACAGAACTGACAATATCAAAGCGACTACCAAGCCGGTTTGTAGACCTAGAAATACGATACAGAATAGGGTTGTAGCGAAGACAGCCAGTTCACCCCGCCAATTGAACAAACGCTTGATCTCATCAGACTTGATCATGCCAATTCCAACCAGCATCAAAGTTCCGGAGATCGCTGGCATTGGCAGATAGGTAAGCACGGGGCCAAGAAGCAAGATGAAAACCAGTACGATACCAGCAGAGACTATGCCAGTTAGAGGTGTCTCTGCGCGCATTGATTGGTTCACCTGGGTACGATTGAAACTTCCCGATCCAGCAAAACTGGAAAAAAACGGGGCCATGAAATTCGCTATGCCTTGAGCAAACACCTCTTTATCCGGTTGGATCGGTTGGTCCGTATCGTTGCGAAGCTGTTTGACGATTACCATCGACTGAGCCAATCCGATCAATGCGATAATCAGTGCATCAGGTAGCATGGCCAGGCCGGTAATCAGGTAGTCTGTCCCCATAGGGGGATGCGAAAACGGTAATGGGTTGATCGGTAAATGTCCCAGTAATTCAAGTTCCATCTCCACTTGGGAATAGTAGGACATTAATAGCAAGCCACAGAGATAACCAACTGTAATGGCGATGAGTATTGCATAGCGGGCGATATAGTGACGGGCGATCATACCGGCGACTACCGTAGTTGCGCCGACGGTAAAGCTAAAAGGATTGACTAAGTTCTCAGCATCATCAAATAAAAAATAGAGTTTATGGTAAAAAAAATGGGTGTCGGAAGAGGAGAGGCCAAAAATACCGTCGAGTGATGAGAGTATCAGAATGAAACCCACTCCTGTAGTGATACCGGTGATTGCTGCAGGACTCAGGTACATGAAAAACCGACCACCCCGTAACAACCAGATCGTAAGCTGTATCAAACCAACCATGAAACTGAGCAATAAAACATACTCAATGTAGAGCGGACTTCCCCGTCCGGCAAAGGGAGCGACTGCAATCCCAATCAGAATCGCTACGGCTGTGTTGGGTCCTCCAAGCATGGAACTGGTACCAAACAGGCTGGCAAAGAGCGTGACAAAAATCGCTGTATAGATTCCGTATTCAGGAGGAAGTCCGGCGAGATAGGCAAAGGTAATCCCTTGAGGAATGACCAGAATGGCGCCGATCAGAGCTGCAAACAGCTCCCTTCTAATGTTTACGTCAGATGAGTGACTGGGAAGCCATGGCGATATATCCGCTAGCAGATTTAGTGCCATGGCAATATGACTATTGGTCTTCTGACCAACCTCAAATGTCTATACCCTCCATGGCACCTGTTCATCGATCGAAAAACCAAGAAACTGTCTCGAACAGTTTTAAGAGTTTGTATTCCCTGGGGTCACCAGGTCGAATCTGCATGTTGATATAAGCCGATACATCCAACGCCTGCTGATGGCTTAGAGTACGTTCCTGTCCAAGCGGCATATTTGCCCAGATGAATCCGGCAGCTCGATGTACGCTTGCCATACCGGCTCCCTCGTTATAGGCATTCATGCCCCATAGTGGAGGCATATGTGCTATTCCTTGGCCGTTGGAACCATGGCAGGCAGCACACGTCTGATCATAGATTGCTTTGCCTGATGCCGGGTTGGGATCGTAACCGGTGTCGGGTAGTGTAGGGACACCACGGCCTGCAGGGGCTTTGCCGATTGTCTCTCCATGTGACAGATATGAGATATAGGCGGCTACCGCCATCACCTCTGGAGCGTCTTCAGGCGGCATGATGCCATTCAGACTGTAGACGAAACACTCTCTGATGCGTAACCCAATGCCATTACGTCGACCGTTCTTACTTCGCCATTTGGGATACATTCCGGCTACATTGAGCGGCAGTCCATTTTCCTTACGGCCAGCATTCAGGTGGCAGTTTGAGCAGCGCAGGTTATTACCTGTATAACGAGCACCATATTTTTCAGTTTCCGTAACGATTCGATAGCCATAGACCACATTGCTGTAGTAGTCATCGAGATAGCTGCGTTGTAACAGACTTTCGATCGGTAGTTGTTCAGATTGAACCGGGCCTGCTATAAATAGAGGCAGTAGGAGGAGTAGTAACCCGAATCTACGTTTAAAGGGTTTCTTCAATGAATCAGGGCAATTATTGAAGAATAATCGTATCAACCAGTCAACCATCTGAAAAATCAATCTCCATTGAATCAGAACTCAGCGAAACCCGTAGCCGTGTCAGTGTTAACAGGCCCTAAAAGTCATAACTTGATTGAACATAGTCTGCAGCTTCCGACCAGTACAGACTGACTTGGTCGAAATTATCAACTCGCGGTAATATGATTTTTGCGTTTAGTGAGTGAATCTGAGTTGCAATATCATTGATCTCTTCAAAATCGGCCTTCAGTAGTGTGAAATGGGGACGCACGCCATCAGCATTCAGATAGGCAAGCACCTTATAGGCAGTTTCGTTACAAGCAAAATTACCGAGCAGCGTATCGATGCCTAAAGATGACAGTTCGCCGAGCAGGTAACGGGCCTTTTTTAGATCCTTTGCGAGTGCTGGTAGATTGAACTCCATGATCAACCCGGTACCAACCAACTGCAGTCGACGTAATTCCGATTTGATGAAGTCGACGAAGGTATCGTTATGAATCGCTTGGGCTGAGATTGGTAGTAATATCTTTTTTGCTGATCCGCTTAACGCAGTTTTACCCAAGAAGTTCAAGCCAAATTGGCAGATATACTGGTCAAGTTTGTCACTGAGCTGATATTGCTCCGCCGTCAGAAAAATGCTGTCTGAGATCAGAATAATATCGGTTGCCGGTGCTGGTCTTGGGCTCAATTCAATGATCTGATTGCCGCTCTGGTTGGTGGCACTGAAGGCCTGTTCCTTGAATTCGATAAGATTGGTTACAAGGGCATTATTGAACTGTTGTTGTTGAAACTGATCCGGAGAGGTTTCATCCGTTTCCAAAACCTCAGTTTGATCCTGATGAGTAAGATAGCCTCTTATTTGTTGGCGATATGCGTTGAGTGAAGCTGTTTCAGCCTGGAGAAGATAGCTATCGGTATCTTCCTGGGAACTGTCTATAAACGCTAAACCGATACCAAACTTACCGGAGTGTGATTCTGTTGCTAATTTATTCAGAGTCTCCTTGATCACTTTATAAATAGTATCACTGAATTGTTCAACAGCCGCTGCGCTTTCACGAACGATCAACATTCCTATGCTGGTTATCGATGTGCGGGCAATTTTGTCATTGGCATCAAGTGTCGCGTTTACTACTTTTACGGTTTCAAGCAGGAGCGCTGTGTAGATTTCACTATGTCTGTGTTGATCTGGATCAGCAAATCTGACCGAAATGATACCCTGGGTATCGTTGTTGTTCGGGGTTTTTTGTGTGCTGCAATCGAGACTGCGCAATAAGATCTTTCGGCTCTCTAAACCAGTTGTGTGGTCGATATAACCTTTATTACCAGCACTAAAGACCACCTCTGCTCTACTGATCCGGGTTTTCACTGTTGCTAACAAGTGCTGTGGCCTGACCGGTTTGGTCAAGAAATCATCAGCGCCCGAATGAAGTGCAAGAAGCTTTTTCTCCATGTCATCTTCGCCTGACAAAAAGACGATTGGAATCGGCATCAATTCGACTTTTTCACGTATTACCTGGGTAAGCTCAATGCCATTTGCTCCAGGCATGTAGAGATCCATCAGGATCAGGTCGGGTTGAAACTGTTGAACCGCATCCAGAACGCTGAGGGGGTTGGTGATCGAAAGGGTCTTTAAGCCGCCTTTATTAAGAAGGACGGTGGCAAAATTCGCTTGGGACTCGTCGTCCTCTACTACCAGAACCCGTTTGCTAGGCTCATGTGGCGGTGCGACTACTTTGCTGATACTTAAGATTAAGTCATTGATATTAATAGGTTTAGTGAAACATTGAGTAACACCTGTCCGGAGTACCTGGAGGCGAATCTCTATATCACAATCCGGGGTTAAAAAGATCAGTTCCGGTCGGTTTTTCTTCTCTACAGATAACTGATCGAGTACTTGATTGACCTGATCAACACTCTCCAGATACTGAGTGTCTATAAGGATCACCTTGGTCTGTTCGAAGCTGCTTGACTCAAACAGCTCTTCAATGGTCCTGATACTGAGGACCTGCCATCCATTATTATGAATAGCCTCAATGATCAGGTTATCACTGGGATTGGAATTATGAAGATAGATCAGGTCAATATTCTGATGTTCGGAAGTGGCGCTAACTCTCTGCTGCTGAATGCCCTGAATCTTCTGCTGCAAATCCTCGAGCAGCTGGTTGAGCCTGTCAATATCTGCAAGATCAGGCTGTTGGGCGTTTTGATAAACATTGGTAATGATATCGTCAATCGCTTGAGTGATGTCAGTGACGCTGATCAATCCTGATTGTCGACTTTTTCTTGTCAGCTCACTTAAATGCCTTAGTGCAGTCATCACAGAAGAGGCATTCCAGATACCAGAGGGTAGGATCGGCCATGATGATTTCAGTTGCTGCAGATTCTCAGTTAAGAGGTGCAGTAGTTGGTTGTTTTCGTTCTCTCCACTCATCGCCATGAACCATACCCGAGTCTGGTGCTCACGCTTCTGTTGGAAGCGAATTATTTCTACGTAAAAAGTGGGTTATTTATACTCTATATAATTAATAAATAACAGTGGTCGTATCAAGTTATTGCTTAGAAATGAGATGGTTAGTAGATTTTTATGTGTAAGTTATTTGTCTAGAACGCGAACAGGGGGGGTAATTCTAATTAGACTAAATCTAAATGCTTTAATAGGAAATGCGATCAATGTGATAGCAAAGCGTTACGTAAGATAAGTAATAAATGAAATACTGATTGCGCTTGTATCAGCCACTTCTGAGTTTTGAGGGTAATCCGGAATAGAGCCCTCTCCAGCGGAGAGGGCCGGGGGAATTGGACTGAGGTTATGTTGTATGAGTTTGTCTGATCTCTTGAATCAAAGTCGTCTACTCTTTACTCATGGAATCGATTACTTCAGCTCCCTTTTCTTTACCGGATTCATAGAGTTCACCTGTTTTATTCTTCGTCGCATCATAGGCTTCACCACTCTCCTTGCTGACGGTTGACATCATTTCACTCGTCTCTTGTCTAACCGTACTACCTATCTCAGAGGCAGTCTGTTTGGTGCTATCGTAAACCTCTTTTGATTTTTCGCTTACAGTATCCGCTGCATCACTGCCCATCTGCTTTGCACCTTCATAGGCCTTTTTGCTGCTGTCAACAACGGTGTTTGCTGTATCCTTACTCATCTGCTTGGTCTTTTCCCAAGTATCCTTGCTTGTCTCTACAATTTTCTCTGTTACCGATTTCGAAGAATCCTGCTGAGCGGAAGTGGTACTCTTTTCAGCATCCGAAGATTGACTGCAGGCTCCAATGCTGAGAAAGCAAATTGCTAGAGATAGGGTTTTGTATTTAACCATGTGTGTTTCCTCCAAATGTTATCTTATGGTTGGACTCTAGTATAAATCGACTATGTGTTTATACACTGAAACTTAATCAAGTTAACCTAAATCTTTGTAAAATTAACAAAATTTATTATTTTTCTAAGTTTATGCATTCAATTCTTCAACAAGCATAACTAACTATTGATTCGTGAGAGGACGGATTAGCCTGAGCTTTCCAAAAGGCAGAAGATGTTGTTTTTTTGGGGTGACTCTAAAATGAAAAAGTAAAATGATTGGAACAGCTGTTGATCGTTATGACCTCTAACCAGGCAAGTATCATGAAGGTTAGACGTAACCAATTTTCCTGTTGATTAAGTCCGGCTGATAGTAACTATTTCATCGGGTTGATTTTACTTCCACGTCATGGTTATGAATGCCTGGAAGTAGAAGTAATGTGCTTTGCTGTTGGGAAGTGGAGTGTTTGGGTTAGAGGCAAGTGAAGTTGAGTAAATAAACATCGTAATATTAGTAATCAGCGATTCGAGATGAAAGAAAATGATCAGAAAGTCATTGATTTGAAAGAGTTGTGAGAGATTTAAATAAATAGGGGTTTTATTTGTTTCACATCTCGCAGTATACTTGATTGCAAGGAACTCATTACTAGCGTATTAGTAATATTTTGAAGGATCAAGTATCTAGGACTAATTGATTAATGTTTATTTGGCAGGAAGCTCGTCAGGAATAACCCGATATCTCTCTCCAATGGAACAGATCAATGGATTGAATTGATTAATTTGCCTGTTTTTCTTTCGTACATTGAAATCACCTCACCAATCATCTCAGCTGACATTTCATGAACCCACTCATCAAGGGCTTAAATCTCCTAAAGAAGTTGAGCCTGGGTTGTGGGCAAATCACTTAGCCTACCGTTCCGCGAGAGAACCCGAAAATTTACTGAATCATGTAAGAAGAGTCTATCTTCATCTGGAATTGAGGCAGACAGAGGAACTTTACGGAGCCATGCTGGATCTGTTCCTGGTTTTAGGGGATAAGGGAGAATCGTTACGAAAAGGGCTGCTAAGAAAAGCAAAAACGATACTGGATAGAGATCTCTTTGAACTGTTTGTAAAGAATTTGAAACAGGGTCTTCAAAAAAACCACCCCTATCCGATCAGTCAACATTCGGTACTGGCTAACTTTTTCGATGGTGGTTTGAGCCTGATTGATGTGGATCCGAAATCTGATGAGCAACCAGGTCGTGGTGTAGACCCATTAGAGTTGGCGCAGGAAGAGTTAACTTTCGGTGAGGTAGCCGTTGCGCAGGAGATACTCGAAAATGCACTCTTGTCGTCACCAGAGCGTATGAGCTTACATTTCGGTTTGTTGGAAATTTACCAGCATACCCACTCTCTTAGTGATCTGTTAATGATGCAGGATCGATTAGGTGAGCGCATCAAGGTTGCAGAGACAGCATGGATGAAGACCCGCAGATATCTGGAATCTCAAGGATGATAAATGCTGTTTGCAAATCATGAACCAATGGGAATAGCCCTGTTGGGTTTGAATGGTAAAGATCAGCCTATGATGGAAATGTTCCTCAAAAGGCATTGGTCGACTCAGTGTATTGTGGTTCCGGACCATCTCGCAAAACTCTGTATACTGGATCTCGATGGTATCGAGGGTAATCGTTTATTACAGAGGCAACAGAGTGAATACAATCAACGACCACTGATTGTTCTATCGGTGCATGATATGTCAATCGTTGGTGTTCGTGTTTTACGTAAACCATTACGAACAGAGCTATTGAAAGAGACCATCGATGTCTGTCGCAGTGAGATACTTCAAGATCGTATAAGAATAGAGAAAGCTCAGTCTGAATCAGAACGTATTATCCGTGTGTTACCGTCAACGGGACCAGTTAAACAGCGAGGAATTGCTTCTGAATGGCAATTTCAATCATCGGGTGAGAACAAACGGCGCTTGTCAGTACCTTCTGCAGCATCACAGGCACGGATCATCGAAAGCACCTGTGGAAAGAGTAACAAGAAGGAGGAAAAGCAGCCTTTAATTACCAACAAATCTTACTTTTATAATCATGAAAGTAACTTACAGTTAATACTGAAGAGTGCGATTGAAACATCAAGATCAAACAGAAAACCTGCGCATCTGGTTTTTCAGGATGGAAAGAGTATCACAATACTACCAAATGCAAATCAATGCCTGAATGCAATCAGTGATTCAAAACTGAAACCCCGTTGTTTACTTAAGTTGAGTGCAGAGCAAGTAAAAGTGGTTAGTTCTGACTATAGTGAGTCACAGCTGATGATGAGTTGTGATGACAATCCGCAGCCGCTTGATGCACTATTATGGAAGGTCTCTCTGTGGAGTTCCAGGGGTAGATTACCAATCGGTACTGTAGAAGATGTGAATATCGGTATCCGTAAATGGCCGAATTTGACCAGAATGTTGGCGATACCGGAGTTTATAAGGATTGCTGCGCTATGGAGTAAAAATCCGATTTCGTTGACAAAAACTGCTGAGTTACTGCGTATTGAGACTGGCTATATTTATGCTTTCTTCAGCGCCTGTCACGCAATGGATTTGATCCAGTTTCATAGTTCTTACAAACAAAATAGTAATCAGAAGGATCCCATATCTAAGAAACTTGCCAAGACGGGTTTTTTGAGGCGAATATTGACACGCTTGCAATCGATGTAGTTAATTCTTGTGGTACTGGAGAAGGAATGTCAGAGCATAAAATAATTTTTACAGGACCTGTTGGAGCTGGCAAAACAACAGCTATCAGTGTGCTATCGGATATTGTACCTATCACAACGGATGAATTGGCTTCCGATATGACAAAAGACCTGAAGCAACAGACCACGGTTGCAATGGATTATGGATTGATGCGTATCAATGGATCAGAACGTGTCCACCTTTATGGTACACCGGGTCAGGAAAGATTTAATTTCATGTGGGAAGTTCTGACGCAAGGTGGGCTTGGGTTGGTACTACTGATCGATAACTCTAGAAAAGAGCCATTTCAGGATCTCTATTTCTTTCTTGATGCATTCAAGAGTTTTATTCACACGACAGCAATCTCTATCGGGATAACCCGTATGGATGAAAAATCTCACCCAGAAATTGACGACTATCATCGTGAAATAAGCGCAATGGGCTGGCCTGTGCTTCCCATAATGGAAGTCGATGCAAGGGAAAAAGAAGATATGTCAATGTTAGTACAGTCACTGCTCTACACAATAGATCCAACTATAGCAGAATAGTATGAATCTCAATCTTAGAGCCGGAATATACCTGGAGCCAACACCGGCGGGCGCCTATTATGCAGTCAGTTCCATCCATGATGAACCAGCTAGACGTATCCTGGTCGGGGTAATGAGTGAAAAAAGTTTGCCGTCATCTGACATTGGGCGAATATCACATTGGAGTGGTGAGTCAGAAACGGATACCATGGATTTGATCAAACGTTTGCAAGATATGGCATTGCTTTCCGGCAATGAATCACAATTGACTGTACCTGATGGCACTCTGGAAAATGTGTTGCCGAATCTATTGGCTAAAGTGTCGGTTGAAGGGAAAGCGCTACTTGCTGACGATCAAGGTTTCTATCTTAGTACCAGTAACTTTCCACACGAAGCAGCTGAATCGCTGTCGGCTGTTAGTGCCGATCTTGGCTCTCTTTATGATCGACATCGACTGCTGTTAAAAAATAACCTTTCTCTCGACGTTCAGGCCTGGGCGCTCTCCGACGCGGCAGGCAACAGTCAGCTTGGATTTTGGCCGATCTACATCGGTAAACAGCGATTTGTACTTATCATCCAAGGTAGGCCAACACTGAACCAGCCCTCTTTCAGGGATCTTATATGGGTTTTATTACTGCGTTATTCCGAAACGTTTAACATAAGAGGCAGTTCTTCTAATGGATGATCGTGAATATGAACAATTATTGAAATATGCCAAGCAGTTTTCTGGTGTTACTGAGGATATGGAAAATACACTGCAGGGGCTTTATGAGAGAGTTAGGCCCCATATGGCGGAGGTTACAGACAGTTTCTATACGGTACTTTTAGATATACCGAAAGCAGAACCCTTTCTTGTAAATAGAATTGATGCTTTGAGAGAGACCCATATCAGGTGGATGGAATCTGTTTTTAGTGGTCCTTTCGATTTGGCCTATGTAAAAGCGATGTATCGTGTCGGGCATGTGCATGTAAAGGCGGAGCTGCCAGTGGAGTTCATGGCCGGGTCTATGGCTCTGGTAACAACTCGATTGCAACAGTTGCTGGGTACGATATTCAAAGATGACCGGGAAAAGTTGATAGAGTCTATTACTGCAATTAATGCAATCCTCGGTTTTACTTTGATGGTAATGCAGCAGTCCTATGAGTCATCAAGGTTGGCTGAAGAGCTGGAAAAGTTTTTGAAAATAACCGGAATGAGCCGCACACTTTTCGATAATCTTGCAAGTGCTTACAAAGAGTAGTTATTGGTACAAGTAATAAGGTATTTATTAAAGGAGTAAACAATGCGTGAAGATATGCTCGCATCGATTCTAAGTGATTTAAATGGTAGTTCAGCAGATATTGAAGCCTCTGCGGTGATATCGACAGATGGTTTGATCATGGCTTCGTTGTTGCCAGCCAATCTGGATGAGGACCGTGTTGGTGCGATGAGCGCGGCAATGTTATCGCTGGGTGACAGAACGGCATCTGAGTTGACACGTGGAAACTTGGAAATGGTACTTATTAAAGGTAGTCAGGGTTATGTTGTTATGACTCATGCAGGTGAAGAGGCTGTAGTGTCAGTCCAAGCCAAATCATCAGCAAAGCTTGGTTTGGTATTTTTGGATATAAAAAGGGCGGCAGAAGCAATATCAAAAGTTATTTAATATGGCTCTGTGTCTATGACTTCATTGCGTTGGCATGGGCGCAACCGCAACTTAAAAATGAGTTTATGAGTAGTTGCTGCAACTGGCATCTGTTTTTGTAAGAGGCATTTGACAATGCAGGATATGGAACCGGAAGACATTAATGGCAATTACATTGAGAGAATCCTTATCTTCAATGATGGCAGTCGACGTAAAGTGCTCGTAACAGATAAAGAAACCCCATTTCAAGATGGTAGGTTGATCGTCTCTCGAACAGATGCAGCAGGTATTATTACCCATGTAAACCAGTCGTTTGTCGAAATGTCAGGTTACAGTCAAGAGGAGCTTGTTGGTCAACCTCACTATATCTTAAGACATCCGGATATGCCATCAGCTGCCTTCAAGGGCCTGTGGGATGCTATTGAGAAGGGTGATAAATGGCATGGTTATGTCAAAAATCTCCGCAAAGATGGTGGTTACTACTGGGTACTTGCAGTGGTAATACCAAATATAAGGGAAGGAAAAATAACTGGTTTTACATCAGTAAGGCGGAAACCAGCTCGACGTAAGGTAGAAGAGTGTATTGATCTTTATCCAACGCTTTTTTAACGGAACAGGTTATGCCCTACAGAATGACAGTAAGTCCAGATTTTACACCTGATCATATAGGTGGATGGTATATTTTTAATACATGGTTACAGAAGAGTCTTCAGCTACCGATTCACCTTGAGCTCTACGATAACTTTAATCAGCAACGTAAGGCTATAGGGGACGATCAAATTGATTTAATCTATGCCAATCCATATGACGCCTCTGTGTTGGTTCGAGAAAAAGGTTTTGTTCCTGTGGCTAGGCCGAGTCAGACTTCAGATGAAGCGATAATTGCAGTAAACCAGACAAGTAATGTTGAATATATAGAATCATTAGGCATGGATACGGTAATCGCTCTGACAGAAGATCCTGATGTTAATCTTATCTGCGATATTATGCTGGAGCCGGCCGAGATGCACAACTCCGGTAAAAACAGGCTGGTCATGGGTAGTTATCCGCTGGTTGCCAAAGCATTGATCAACAATAGGGCAGATATAGGTTTTTTCCTTGTTGAAGCGTACCAATCACTCTCGCAGCTAACAAAACAGAACCTCAGCGTGTTGGCCAGAAGTCAGATCAATGTAATGCACCATACCCTGTTGGTCGGGCCTCAATTGAAACAACATCGGGATCTCCTGTCTCAGCACCTGTTGACAATGAAAAGTAATTACAAGGGCGCTGGTGTAATGGAATCTATGGGATTTGATGAGTGGGAGAATATGCCCGACGAAGCGATGGAATTCATGATTGATCTAGTGGATACACTGAATTACCAACCCGAATAAGATTAAAAGCAATCGTTACTGCGTCATTGTTAAGTTTACCAGACGGAGTGATTGGCAGGATCTTGAACTTCAGGTTGTAAGTTCGGTGCTGTGGCGTTCAACAAGGTATTCGTTAAAACTCATGGATTCCATTGGTTTTGCATATATGAATCCTTGTGCATATTTGATATCTAGAGAGTGTAAGAAGTTTGCCTGATCTTCATTTTCAACGCCTTCGGCAATAACAGAAATACCAAATTTTTTACTCATCAGAACAATAATTTCGGTCAGTGCTCTATCATCCTCATCGTAAGGTAGACCTTCAACAAAGGATCTGTCGATTTTCAAATGATTCAGAGGAAATTTCTTGATGTAGGCAAGTGATGAATAGCCGGTACCAAAATCATCGATTGCTGTTTCAATACCTAAATTGTTTAGGTGCTCGAAAGTGTCAAGTACATTGCTATCACCCTGTAATAAGAGGTTTTCAGTGATTTCGATGCAGAGCCTGATTCCTGCATTTTCGGCTTGTTGATTGATACGTGTAATCGCTTTACTGAATGATGTATCGCAAAAGTAGTTGGGTGGAACATTTACTGACAGCCAGAAGTTATCAGGTCTGCTGTTCCAGGTATTGGCATCTTCGAGTATTCTCTGAAACAGCCAATCTGTGATAGGACGGATTAACCCGGATTGTTCTGCTATTGGTATAAACTCAGATGGCGGCACTATTCCAAGCTGTGGGTTATCCCAGCGTAGAAGAACTTCAGCACCAACCAGTTCATGTCGTGAGATATCGAGTATTGGTTGATATACAGGGTAAAGCTGATTGAACTCAAGTGCATGACTCAGTTCAGTCTCAAGTGCTATTTTCTCACTGATCTTGTTGTTCAACTCTTTTGTGAAAAATCTGAAGGTGTTCCTGCCTGCATGTTTTGCGTCATACATCGCTATATCAGCATTACTCATCAAGGAGGATACCGTTGTTCCGTCTTCCGGGTAGACAGCGATGCCAAGGCTGGAAGTTATATTTAGCTGATGGTTGTGCAGTTCGACAGGAGACTCAGTTGTTGAAAGAAGTCTGGTAACGACCTTTTCCAGGTCTGTCGACAGGTCATTCAAGTCTGGGATGAGCGCTAAAAATTCATCGCCACCCAGTCTGGCCAGAGTATCCTGTTTTCTTAGTTGATCGCTTATGCGCTTGGAAAGCAGAATTAATAATTCGTCACCAACAGAGTGGCCTAATGAATCATTAACGTTCTTGAAATTGTCAAGATCGATATAGATGACTGCGATATGAGTCTTGTTTCTTTCTGCATGTTGAATCAGTTGTTCAAGCCGATCAAAGGCAAGAAATCTGTTGGGTAGCTTGGTGAGTTGGTCGTGAGTTGCCTGTTCCAAGAGCTTGTCTTCAATGGCCTTTCTCTGGGTGATATCCTCCTTAACAGTTAGATAGTGTGTGGTGATATTGTTGTTGTCCCGTATCGGCGCGATAACTGCAGACTCCCAATATTCCGTCCCATTCTTTCTCTGTGTGCAAAATTCGCCTTTCCATATCTTACCTTTTTCGATGGTGCCCCAGATATCTTTCAGTACAGCGCTGTCTTTAACATCTGCGCCAAGACACTTTGACGGATTGCCAATAACTTCCTTGGCGGAATAGCCGCTAACTTCGGAAAACTTGGGGTTTACATACTCGACCAATCCTTTGGTGTCGGTTATAACAACGGATGCAGGGCTTTGCTCAACCGCCATGGAAAGCTTTTTTAACTCTTCTGAAGCTTTATGGCGATACTCTATTTCCTCTTCCAGTTGTTTGTTGAAACCAATCAAGATCTCTCTATCGTTCTTGATTTCCCGCTGCATCATATTAAAACTGTGAGCCAATCGGCCGAGTTCATCATGTGATATGATCGGCACGTCCTGGTTGAGTCGTCCATCGGCCACGCGTGTGGCGCCCATAGTTAAAGCATTTACAGGATTAAGAACCTGCATCTTAAAAACAATAAAAATTACTGCACCCAAAATCAGGAAAATGATGGTATAAATTTCTATCAGAAAAATAGTTGCGGTTTGTGTGATGTACTCTATCCTGGCTGTGTTTAGACCAATAACCAACCAGCCAAGGTTAATCTCACCGTCATTAATCGGGAATTTCAAAGCAATCGTACTGCTGTCTCGACTGCTTTCAAATTGAACAAAGCCTGGATTGTCTGATATCCAACTTGCAATGGTTTTTGGGTCGATATCTTCAGGTAAATAAGTGGTAATTGGTACATTATCAGGGGTTAAGATCTGCGCATATTGTATATCGACATCAGTCGAGATCTGTTCTACGAAGCTGTCCAGGGTTGTTACATCATAACTGTAAATAGCATCCGGGCTGATCAGCGCAATAAATTCACCCATAGCATAAGCTTTATTTTTTAGGCTGTATTCAAGGTGAGTCTGTTGAGTGTTGTAGATATAGTATGTCGCTCCACCGAGCGTAATTACCAGGATAATACTAATCCAACTCAAAAACCTGAGACGTAACCTTCCATTGAATGTAGGGGTTGAGGAATTTGAGTTTTCTCTGTTTACATCAATTGGCATAGACGAAATCAATAATCACACGGTGTGAGTCATACTCTGCATCCGATGCAGGGTTAATCGCACTTAGGCGTGCAGACTTAAGAATTATTTTACCTTCAGCACTGTTTTTAAGTCCCAGAAGTAAATCAGTAATTTTACCCTTGAGATCTTCATCCATCTCCTGTTTGACTGCCCAAGGTAGGTGCGGAAGAGGTTCGCTGACAGCAAGTGCTGTCATTTGACTAACATCGATCTTCTTTTTGACTAATGGCAAGCGGGCTACGACTTCACCTGCTCCTCCAGCGTCAGCCTGTTTTTGGAATGTGGCCAAGACCGCATTTGGGGGGTTGGAGGCATAGGTCTCTGTATAGTCGCCTTCCATCAGTCCTCTCTGCCTTAACAGATAGGTGGGTACGATATAACTCATCATGGCTCTCGGTCCACCACCGAAGAGGATCTTCTTATCCTTCAACTGACTGGTATCACTGATCCCTGAGTCCTTTCTGACAAATATCGCGCCACGAATCGTCCGCTCACCAAACTCTTCATTCTGTGCGATGACAATATAATCCAGCTCTTTATTGGCATTGATGTACTCGAACTGGTTGAGATGCACAAGATCGTAGCGCCTCTCTTTCAGGCGCTTCAGAAAAACGTCAAAAGTTGGGGAGAGTTCCAGTCTGACCTTTCGATCAAGCTGCTTTTCCAGATGTTGTGCAAGGGGGCGAAATAATTTTGCTGTGACGGCAGCATCCCGTCTGGGAAAAACGCCAACGACCAGGGGATCGGCCCAGGCAGAATTGAGAAACTCACAAAAAACAAGCAATAGCACGACAATCGCTTGTCGAGCAAAACGAACAAGATGGTGTGTTTCGACTAAATGTTCCATGGGAGCAATCAATAAGTCCGATGGTGGCTCGCTACAACCAGAATAGACATTCTAGTCTATGGTTAGCGGCCGGAATACAGGTAACTTAATGTATAAGCAGGATTTTTTTTATATCTCCTGCGACTCCTTTTGACCCGTACTGGCTATAAACCAAATAGTAGTCGATATTAATTAATTATGAAGTGTGCTCGAATTTAGCGTAACCATCAGATAATAAACAAAAAAACCATTCTCGGCGTGTGGGAATCTGCCAGTAGCTTAAGTGGCGTCGATATCAACCCAGTCGATCATCGGCCACTCTATAGACAGGATCCTCCATCATATTGACCTCTACCAGGTCCCCGGCCTTCACCAGTAAATTCTGACACTCCTGGCTGAGATGACGGATGTGCAGAGTCTTCTGTTCGCGCATGTAGCGCTCTGCAAGGCTATCAATGGCTTCAAGGCCTGAGTGGTCGAAAACCCGGGCATTAGCAAAGTCTACGATAACCTCCTGAGGATCGTTTTTCGGATCAAACAGGTCTGCGAAGTTCTGTACTGAGCCGAAAAACAGCGGACCCTTCAGGTGATAGTATTTGATGCCATACTCATCAAGCCTGATCTCGGCAATCATCTGCTTGGCATGCTGCCAGGCAAATACCAAGGCAGAAACAATCACACCAACCACCACGGCAATGGCCAGATCGGTCAGTACCGTGACCACAGCGACCAGAATGCCAACAAAGGTATCAGCGATTGGTATTCTGCCCAGCAGTCTGAAGCTGGCCCACTCAAAGGTGCCTAAGACGACGATAAACATGACGCCCACAAGTGCTGCAATGGGGATCTCTTCGATCAGACTGGAACCAACCAGAATGAACAACAATAGGAAAAGTGCGGCGGAAATTCCGGAGAGTCGTCCACGTCCCCCGGAATTGATGTTGATCATACTCTGACCGATCATGGCGCAGCCGCCCATGCCTCCGAACAGACCGTTTACCGTATTGCCAATACCCTGGCCGATACACTCTCTGTTTCCCCGTCCTCTGGTCTCTGTCAGTTCGTCGATCAGAGTCATGGTCAGCAGGGACTCGATCAGGCCGACACCGGCAAGAATGACCGAATAGGGCAGAATGATATGCAGGGTCTCAAGGGTCAGAGGGACCATTGGGATATGGAAAGAGGGGAGTCCTCCTGCGATGGTGGCGTTCGGATCTCCTGACAGGTCCTGCAGAACATCCTGAACCGTTCTTGCATCCAGGTCGAACAGGGTTGCCAGCAGAGTGATTGTGACAATCGCAACCAGAGAAGCAGGAATGGCGGACGTCAGTTTCGGTAGATAGTGAATAATCGCCATGGTGAGCCCGATGAGGCCCAGCATGGTCCACAGGGATGCTCCTGAGAGCCATACCATATTCCCATCTAAATCAGCAACTTGAAACTGTTTTAACTGGGCGAGAAAGATCACGATTGCCAGTCCGTTGACAAAACCAAGCATGACCGGGTGGGGCACCATGCGGATGAACTTACCGAGCCGCAGTATTCCCGCGCCAACCTGAATCAGACCGGCAAGCAGAACCGCCGCAAACAGATACTCCACACCATGCTCAGCGACCAGTGCAACCATAACCACCGCCATGGCTCCAGTAGCACCGGAAATCATGCCGGGACGGCCTCCGATGATGGCGGTGATGATACCCATCATGAAAGCGGCGTAGAGGCCTGTCAGCGGAGTCACGCCGGCGACGAATGCAAAGGCCACCGCTTCCGGGACAAGGGCTAGGGCTACGGTCAGGCCCGACAGCACATCATTCTTAACACACTGTTTTCCCGGGCAGGTCAGTTGAAACATCGGATTTCTCTTGGGGGGTCGGCAAAAAGTGCAGAAGTATATCAGGAAAAACTAATACAGGTAACCTCAAACTGGCTATATTTTCGTCTTTCGCCCCCAAGTTTTCTCAGGTTGAGCATGGCCGGCCAGAAATTTGGCCTGAGCCATTGATCGAGTCTCGGCAATTCCAGTTTGGTGACCATTGGCTTTCCAGAGACCGGATAATCAATGCCAAGCTCGGTAAAGCGGGTGTTTCGAGGTCTTACCAAAGAACTGGGTGGCACGTTACACGACGGCTTGATCCGGACAGACCGATTCGATTCAGCCCCAGATGCAGATGATCCACTTTGCGGGTTGATTGCATCTGGATTTTTGATCCATCCCATCGGGTATCGATATCAGCCTGGGGCGCTATCTGTTCTGTGAGCGGCTGTCACCAATCTTCACTTAGGTTACCGGATGTTCGATTGTTCGTATTACTGGTCTGTTGGGCACTACGTTCGGGCTGTTTCCGGTCGATACAACGCAGCAACTGATTCGAGTCGATGCTGTGATCGATACAGGTTATCATCGTGGAGATGCTGTTAATGCCGGTTTCCAGATAGTCCACGATCTTCTGATTGTTGCTTTGCGAGTATGAGAGGCTGTTGTCAGATTCCGATCTCAAGTTGAGAAGATTCGTAGACGAAGAGAACAGGTTCACTATATCGGGTTTCAGCTTTTCAGGTATGGCTGATACACACTGATTGAAACTCGCTTCGTTGTTGACTTTGTCAAAGCAGGATTTTGATTGACTCAACAGTCTCAGGCCATCATTTGAAGCTGTTTTCAGGGTTGTCTTCAGACTTTCCAGTGAGGATTGGTTGATCTGTTGTGCGAGAGCGGGCGATAGATGCGGGGTGCAGAGAGTGGCCAACAGCAAAAGCCGGGAAATCCTTTTCATTTTCTCGTCTCCTTGATTAACAGTCCCTATTCTCCGCTCATCTTAACAGATCGATGTGAAAAACGAATGGCGTTCTTATTTGAAAGCTGCTTAATAGTCGTGGCCTTCAGGCTAATCGGTTGCGCTTATTGCAGGAGACCCTTTGGCTGCTTGTTCCGGATTCGGGTATTCGTCCGGCTGGCCGACGCAATCCAAACCGTAGTTGCTCAATTTCCAGTGAGAAACCCAAGCCATTAGTTGGCAACAGATTAAGATCGATCAACGCTCTCTGAAGGCGCTATCCATGCCTCGGCTGACCGGTCTCATAAGGTAGTCCAGAATGGTTTTTTCTCCGGTACGTATCTCTGCCGTGACGGTCATGCCTGGCAGAATCTTCAACTGATCCGGATTGTTGCCCAGATAGTTCCGATCCAGAATGAGTTCAGCCCGATAGTAGGGGTTCTGTTCCTGATCGAGGTAGGTGGAGGCGGAAATCTTGTGTACCTTGCCCTGCAGGCTGCCGAAGCGGGATGAATCGTAGCTGGTGAATTTTAATTCCGCAGGCTGATCGATATGCACGTGTCCGATATCCTGGGGGAGAATTTTCGCCTCGACAATCAGTTCGTCTTCAACCGGTACCAACTGCATGATCACTTCGCCGGGTGCAACCACGGCGTTGTTACTGTTGATCGTCAACCCTTTGACAATGCCGTCAATCGGCGCCTTTACCTGCAGTCGATCAAAACGGTCTCGCAAACGGATCAGAGTGCCTTCCACTTCCGCCAGCTCTGAGGCAACGCTACCGGCCTCCAGTTCGATCTCTTTGTTGTGTCTGCTGAACAGCTCGAGTTTGCGTTGTTTGCTCTCTTCCAGCTCTGTCTTGGCAACGGCAATGCCATCCACGGTTTTTCTCAGTTCGCTTTCCGCCTCTGCCAGGCGGGAGCGTGCACTGAGCAGTTCTGTACGTGAAACCGTACCTTTCTTCGCCAGGGATTGTCTGATGGTGACCTGCTCTTTGTAGATGGTCAACTCTTTGCGTAGGGCTTTGACCTGGTTCCGTTGTCGGGTCAGTTCATTCTTTTTCTGACTGATCTGGCTTTCAGTGACCGCAAGTTCACTCTCCAGGCCGTTCACTTGTGCCAGGTATATGGTTTTCTGTTTGGCCGCAAGATCGGGGTGTTCGAGTTGCAGGCTGCTGAAGTCCGGTTCACGATTTTCCACCAACGCCTGCAGTCGCTCTCCCTGCAGTTGCAAACTGGCTTTGCGGGTCAGCATCTGCTGCAGTTCCGATTGGGATGATGATGGTGAGAAGTTGACCAGCGTATCACCTTGTGCCACCTGGTCCCCATTTCGAACATGCAGCTGTCTGACAATACCCCCTTCCAGATGTTGAATGTTGATGATCAGATCTGAAGGAATCACCTCACCGTCGGCGATGGCGACTTCACTGATTCTGGTCTGTGCTCCCCAGAAGAGCAGAGAGACAAACAGAAAGATACTGACAACGATCGCGGCACTGAGTGTGCGGGAAGGGGTTACCTCTTCAAGCCGGATGGCCTGCGCCAGGTAGTGTGCTCTTGCTCTGGGTAATCCTGCCGTACTTTCCTGAGCAAAAACGATGCTGTCTTCTTTCATGCCACACTCTCCAAAACCAGTTGGATCGCTTTGTCCGGATCACCGGCAAAAACCTCAGAGCCTTGATCCAGTACTATGACTTTGTCAGCCAGTCTTACGTGGCTGGGTCTGTGGGTGACCATGATGATGGTCTTTGTACCCTTCAGTTTTTTAATCTGTTGCATAAAGCGCTCATCACTCTCGATATCCAGAGAGGCACCTGGCTCATCAAGTAGAATAATCGGGGCGGGACGTAAGAAAGCCCTTGCCATTGACAGTCCCCGGGTCAGGCCTGGTGGTAGATGCTCTGTTGTGTTGTCACCGATGCGGGTGTCGAATCCTTTAGGCAGCCTTTCGATCTCTTCCAGAATGCCTGCCTGTGAACAGGCCTGTCGCAGTTCATCATCTGTGGCCAGGACATTGTTGAGCCTCAGGTTCTGTGCGACCGAGCCGTGGAAAAAATGGGGGTTCTGCGGTACATACGCAATGGCACGCCGCAGGTCCATGGCGTTGAGTTGCCTGATGTCAAATTCATCGATCGAGAGTGAGCCGGCTTGTGGTCTGTACATGCCCGCAATGAGTTTGGTCAATGTGGATTTACCGGACCCCGTTTCACCCATGATCGCAAGCATCTCTCCTGGCTCAACGTGGATGGAAATTCCAAGCAGTGCCGGGTCATAGTTCGGCCCATAGCGGAAACTGACCCGATCGATATTGATACGTCCCTTCAGCTCGGTAAGCATCAGCGCTGATCGGCCGCTATGTCGCTCCACATCGAGCTTCATCAACTGGTTGATCTGCTGTATGGTTTTGGAGACCTGTTCGAAACGGCTGAAACTGAGAAAGGCGCTCTGTAGCGGTGCCAGGACCCGCCAGATCAATGCCATAGTGGCGATCAGCGCTCCGATACTCATTGAACCCTCGATCACCATGTAGGTACCGATCGCGAGCACGGCAACACCCGACAGACTCATTGCCCCTTGTGCAAATGAGTTGATGACCGCATTCGACACGGTGGTGCGATAATTGGCCGTCACCGCTTCACCGGAAAACTCGCGATAGCGTTCCCACCAGGTGGTCTCTCCACCGACGCCTTTGATTTCGTAGCGCCCGTTCAATGTCTGAATCTGCATACGCTGTTTATCCGTACGGGATGCGGATGCATGGGTAACCCGGTGAGCGCTTGCGGGTAACCAGAGTGCACCAAAGGCGACGTAGACAATCAGCATCACTACCGGTACGAGTGCTACCGGCCCGGCAATGAAGCCGATCACAATGACAAACATCAGCACAAACGGCAGTTCCAGGATCAGCGTGGCATTCGGGCCGGTGAAAAAGTCCCGAACGGAGTCGAACTGTTTCAGCCTGGAGAGTTGAGCGGCCATTGTTGAACGCTCGGTGAACAGTGGGGGCAGGTGCAGAATCTGTTTTAAAGTTTCGACACCGATCAGATAGTCAAGACGGCCGGCAATATTCCCAATCACACGAGCACGCAGATAACGCAATGCCATATCGGCGAGTAGTGCAGAACCGATCCCGGCTACCATCCAGGGCAGGGCATCCACCGATTTTGCCCCGATTACCTTGTCGTAGACCAGCATGATGAACAGCGGTACAGCCATCGCAACCAGATTGATCAAAAAACTCATTGAAAGCAGATGCCAGGTCAGTCCCTGAAAGCGTCGCATCAATCGTGCAAACCAGGCCTGTCTCGATTCAGTCTCAACAAACCCGTGGGTAGTGTGAGTGTCGGTGAAATAGTAGGCAGTACCCTTGAGCGACTTTAGCGGAAGTGTTTTATGTTCACCGCTATTGGCATCATAGAAACTGATGGTATCGTTTTGACGCTCTTCAAGGACCAGAATTTCCCCTTTGCGACCTAAAAACAGACACGGGTAGAGCTCCTCGCGGATATCTCGAAGATTGATTTTCTCAACACTGCTTTCATAGCCAAGGTTGACCAGAATGTTGCGCAGGTCGACCAGGTCGATGGTATCTGTGAAGTGGGGGAGTGCCTCGATCAGCTCACGCGCATAGTGGTGCCAGCCCAAGGCTTTGAGCAGCGGCATCAGACTGGCGGCAAAGGGTGAATCGAGATGAATATCATCCAGCCGGTTATGTCTGAGCGCATCGGCCAGTACTTCACTGAGAATTGGCTTTTGCTTTGCGCCGCTCATTTTTTAAATACCATTTTAAGTTTGCGCTGCTGCTGCGCATGAAGCTGGCCGTCGCGCAGTTCAAACTGTTTATCGCAGATACGCAGGAATGATGGGCGGTGTGAAACGATGACCAGGGTACGGCTGCCCTTCATTTTTTTAATCAGGGCCATCAGTTTTGCATCATTCTTAATATCGAAGTTGGCATTTGCGTCATCGAACAGAATGATATTGGGGTGACCGATCAGTGAGCGTACCATGACGATCTTCTGCCTGACCCCCTCTGACAGGGAGTTCACAGCCGAACCGCCGATCTGGGTATCCAGCCCATCAGGCATGCGCGCAATGATCTCACCCAAACCCAGTTCTCTGGATAGCTCCATCGCCTGATCAATGGCTTCCCCTTCGCGAAACAGGGTCATGTTCTCCAGGATCGTGCCTTCATAGAGCATACCGTGTTGAGGCATGAAGCCTATCTGTTGGCGTAAAAACTCCTGCCGATAGGCCTTGATGTTGCGGCCATCCAGTAGAACGTCCCCTTGTTGTGGATGCATGAATCCGGTCATGATCGATATCAGGGTGCTTTTCCCGGTTCCATTGTTACCGGTAATACCGACTGATCCCCCCGCAGGAACCTCGAGCGACAGATCTTCCAGTAACCACTGCTCCTGACCCGGGTAGCGGAAGTGAATGCTGTCTACTCTGATATCACCTCGCAGCGGCTCTGGCCCGTCGTACTCACCGGATATCTCAGCCGGCATTTGATCAATTTCCTGACGTCGATCAAGAGAGAGGCGAACACTCTGAAACTGGGTCCACAGTCCCATCGCTTTCAGACCAGGTTGCAGTACCCGGCCCGTGAGCATGGTTCCGGCAGCGAGTGCACCGACAGTCAAATCTCCGGAAATCACAGACAGGCTGCCAAAACTGACGAAACTTACCATGGCGACTTGTGAAAAAGTGCTACCAAATCCCTGCACTACGCTGTTGATATGTGCCAGTTTTCGGATGCTCTCAGCTGATTGCGCCTGCAGTCGCTCATATCGACGCAGCATTAACGCCTCCATGGCCATGGATTTCACCGTATGGATACCGCTCAAAACTTCGATTAGAAAGTTCTGTCTGCGCGAATCGGTGATATTTCTGGCCTTCAGGGCGTTATGCAGTTGTCGTCCCAGCAGAATGGAAACCGCCGCGAAAATGGCGAGCAGGAAGAGTGGAATCTGTACCAGTTCGCCACTGATAAACCAGATTAATGACAAAAAGAGAATCACAAAGGGGAAGTCCATCAGCAGCAGCATGGATTGGCCGGAATAGAATTGATTGATCTCTTCGACTGACTGCAGACGGGTGAGATAGTCTCCGCTGGTCTCCCGATTGAAGGCGAGTGTGTCGGTATGTAGCACCTGGTGCATGGCATCCATGCTCTCCCTGTGCTCAAAACGTGCGCCGCTCCAGGCTAGTATTGCTGACCTGAAAATTCTCAACATCGATTCTAATATGACCACTCCCAGCATACCGATCATCAACGCCATGAACGTTCCCATCGCCTGATGGGGGATGATGCGGTCATAGACTTGCAGAACCACCATCGGCATGGCGAGGGCAAGGGTGTTGATACCCAGTGATGCCAGCAACACATCGGGTCTTCGCCAGCCGCGCGGAATTGTGAAACCGGATGAACTAGTCATATTTTAAATTATCAAGGCCGTTCAGCCATTCAACCGGGTATTGGTTGAGTTTAGTCAGGAGCGATACTACAGATATCGACTGCTTCAGGAATTTATTTAATAGAGCGCAGCTCCTCGTGCAAGGTTTTTCAGTTGCTTGCCGATAACCTGTTGACAAGCTTTGTAAACAAGAAACATTCAGTGTCGGGAAATTAATTCCTTACCAGAGAGGCACCATGGCTGACGAAAACAGTGAAAACAGGGGTTCACTGGAAGAGCGGGAAAAGGCGACAAAGGAGCTGTTTGAGCGGGATATTGCGAAAGATGGTTCTCGTAAAGACCTGGAGGCGGATGATGTTCTGGGCAGTGATCATCATGAGGTAGCCCAGGCTGATGTGGCAATGGCCGAAAAAGCCGACGACAAGATGTCTGGAGAGGTGGAAGAAGCGGAAGATTCTGCAGGGTTAAAGTTAGAGTCATCCCTTCGCGTTGAACAGCAATTTAATGAGAATAATAATCAATCACCAGGTGTTGAGAGTAGAGTTGCAAATTCGATCTCCACCGTCAGTGCTGATGACGTGGAGAATACCTCGTCAGTACTGACTGGTGAGAGCCGATCACATCAGGCACAAGGGTTTGCCAACCAGACGCAAGAAGAAACAGATCCTTCAGCAGAGTCATCTATAAGTAATACCTCAACCACGACTTCATTGGGCATTGAACAACCGGAACCGATCTATGATGTCCTAAAGTCCGATCCGCCAGCTCCGGAGTCAACTCCAAACGAAGCGTCAGAGGCGTTACTGGTCAATGATGGTGACCAAGAGTTGGTAGTCGCTAACCTGATGTTGGCGGGGCAGCAAAATGAGAGCGAATACAGTTACGAACTGATTGGTTCAGGTAGTGATTATTTCGAGTTGGTTGATAATCGGGTATTGATCAAACCGGGTATCGATATAGACACAACCCAATCCTCATACCACAGCCTGACTTTTCAGATAACCGACGAATCAGGGAATACCCATCAGGAAACGGTTGTCATCAATGTGGATCTAAACACTGAAGAAGCAGTAATCGTATTGGGTGTGCCAGAGGAGCAGGCAGATCCTATAAGCGAAGATGGCTCTTCACCGATCCATGAAGCGCAGGAACCTGAAGGGAATCTAACCTATTCACTACTCCACGAAACAGAGGCTCCGGCTGGCTTTGTGCTGCATGAAGATGGTAGTTACGACCTGGATGTTGCCCATGAGGCCTATCAACATCTTGGTGTGGGTGATAGTCAGACGTTGATCGTGCCGGTCCAAATTATCACGGATCAGGGTGAGGTGACGACTACAGAGATTCAGGTAGTTATTCATGGAAGCAATGACCTGCCCATCGTAGAGACGGGGCAGCGTGCTGAGGCGACGGAGGGGTCGTCAACGATCGAAGGTGAAATCTTCGCGACGGATGTGGATGACAATTCAGTTCTCTCATTCGCCGTATCTAATGGAAATGACCTTCCTCCTGGATTTGTACTGAGTCAGGATGGTCACTACAGCTTTAGCGCGGAAAACTATAATGGCCTTGGAGAAGGAGAGCACCAGATTCTCGAAATACCGATCACGGTAACCGACGAGCACGGTGCCACTGCGCATACAACCCTATCTATAACAATTACCGGTACCAATGATGGGCCAGTTGCTTTAGCGCAAGAGAGTTCAATTGAAGAAGGCGAATTATTTACCGGTCAACTACAAGCAAGCGATGTTGACCTGGCGGAAGGTGCGGTACTCAGTTTTGCTACTGCATCAGAGGTCGATGGGCTAACCTTGAATGAGGATGGTTCCTACATTTTCGATGCCTCAGCATATCAATCACTGGGTGAAGGAGAGACTCAAACCATAGAAGTACCAGTAGTGGTCTCAGATGACCGGGGAGCTGCTGCAGAAACCACGCTGACGATTACAGTCACGGGAACCAACGATGTACCTGTCGCAGAAGCTCACGAAGTCTCAGCAGAAGAGGGTGGATTACTAAGCGGTCAATTACAAGCAAGCGATGTTGATCTGGCAGATGGGGCGACACTCAGTTTTTCTACTTCATCAGAAGTTGAGGGTCTGACCTTAAATGAGGATGGTTCTTACAGTTTCAACGCCTCCTCTTACCAGTCATTGGGTGAAGGTGAGACTGAAAGCATAGAAGTGCCGGTAAGTGTTACTGACGATCAAGGTGCTACTACAGAAACCACGTTGACGATTACAGTCACGGGAACCAACGATGTACCTGTCGCAGAAGCTCACGAAGTCTCAGCAGAAGAGGGTGGATTACTAAGCGGTCAATT